>NZ_PNXY01000009.1 GCF_002879865.1 Paraburkholderia rhynchosiae | reverse complement strand
CGGTCGCTCACTCAACGTACTGACGAAGTGTCCAGCCATCTTTCAACGGCCTGACCTTCCTTTCATTACTGTGTGAGACTTGATACTTCCGCTTTACGGCAGACCCCGAAGGATCCACCTCGCGTCGTGCATCAAGCGCCCACACTTATCGGCTGTTAATTTTTAAAGATCGGTCCGCATTCCCCGCGCTGCCCGCTACCACCCTGTCCGGCACCACTTCGTTCTGCGTCGCTGCATCTGCAGCAGAGAAGCGGGATTATGAAGAACTTCCGCTGCGCCGTCAACAGGTTTTTCTTACTGACCGAACCTGCCGCCACCGCTGGAAGCCTTGCCACTGCTGGCTCTCCCGCTTCCCGTGCCCCGGCGTCCGGAGCACGAAAGAGCGAGATTCTAGCGAGCCGGCCCGCGCCTTGCAAGCGTTATTTTGACAAGCGTATTAACGATGTTTGAAAACCGGTTTGCGCTTCTCCACGAATGCTGCCATCCCCTCCTTTTGATCTTCTGTAGCGAAGAGCGAATGGAAAAGACGGCGTTCGAAATTCACGCCCTCTGCGAGCGTCGTTTCGTAGGCCCTATTGACCGATTCCTTCACCATCATGACCGCCGGCAGCGGGAACTCTGCGATCGTCGCTGCCGCGGCAATCGATTCGTCTATTAGAGACGCAGCCGGAATAACACGCGACACCAATCCGGCACGCTCCGCCTCGGCGGCATCCATGAAACGCGCAGTCAGGCAAAGGTCCATTGCCTTAGCCTTCGACACCGCTCGCGGCAGCCGCTGTGTGCCGCCGGCGCCCGGCATGATGCCGAGTTTGATTTCCGGCTGGCCAAACTTTGCGGTGTCGGCGGCAAAGATCATGTCGCACATCATCGCCAACTCGCACCCTCCACCCAGCGCGAAGCCCGCCACCGCCGCAATGATCGGCTTGCGAATGGAGCGAACCGTCTCCCAGTTGCGCGTAATGTAGTCGCCTTTGTAGACGTCCATGTAGGTATACGTCGACATCATGCCTATGTCGGCTCCGGCGGCGAACGCTTTCTCGCTGCCCGTCACCACGATCGCACCGACGGCGTCGTCTGCCTCGAACTCGCGTAGAGCAGCGCCTAGTTCGTCCATCAGAGCATCGTTCAAAGCGTTCAACGCCTTGGGACGATTCAAGGTAACCAAGCCGACCCGTCCCCGCGTTTCAACCAGAATGTTCTCGTAAGCCATGCCGCCTCCAAATGGTTAATCGAGCGCGAAAAACGCTTCGCGCGGCCATCTTAATAATGCTAACATTCACCAACCAACCGGTCGGTCAATTATTAGACAGGCTCTTTCCCAACGTACAGCCAAGCCCTCTGCCATGACACATCCGTTATTCACCAAGCACGAAGACACGCTGCAAAAGGCGCTCGCCGCGGTTGAAACGCGCGGTTACTGGAGCCCGTTCGTCGAAATGCCCAGTCCGAAAGTGTACGGGGAAACAGCCAACACGGAAGGCGAAGCCGCCTTTAAAGCGCATCTGAATGCGACGTTCGAACTGGACCAACCGTCTACCGGAGAAACTGTTGGCGCGGAAGCGTCGCCATTTGGATTCCCGCTAGGTATCCGTTACCCCAAGTCTGATCCTGACGCGCTGATCGCCGCCGCCACGACCGCGCAACGCGACTGGCTCGCCGCAGGGCCGCAGGCCTGGGTCGGCGTATCGCTCGAAATCCTCGCGCGGCTGAATCGCGCCAGCTTCGAAATCGGCTATAGCGTGATGCATACGACCGGCCAGGCCTTCATGATGGCTTTCCAGGCGGGCGGCCCGCACGCGCAAGACCGGGCGCTCGAAGCCGTCGTGTACGCATGGGACCAACTGCGCCGCATCCCGGCCGAGTCTCACTGGGAAAAGCCCCAAGGCAAGAACCCGCCGCTCGCCATGCACAAGCGCTACACCATTGTGCCGCGAGGCACTGGTCTCGTCCTCGGCTGCTGCACGTTCCCGACGTGGAACGGCTATCCCGGCCTTTTCGCCGACCTTGCGACCGGCAACACGGTGATCATCAAACCGCATCCGGGCGCAATCCTGCCGCTCGCAGTCACAGTGCGAATTGCGCGTGACGTACTGCGTGAAGCCGGTTTCGATCCGAACGTGGTCACGCTACTGGCCACTGAACCGAACGACGGCGCCATCGTCCAGAGCCTGGCCTTGCGCCCGGAGATCAAACTCATCGACTTCACGGGCAGCACACAAAACGGTACGTGGCTCGAACGCAATGCGCACCAGGCGCAGGTCTACACCGAGAAAGCCGGCGTGAATCAGATCGTGATCGACTCGACCGACGACATCAAAGCCGTCGCTCGCAACATCGCCTTCTCACTCGCGCTGTACTCCGGCCAGATGTGCACCGCGCCGCAAAACATCTACGTGCCGCGCGGCGGCATCCAGACCGCAGACGGCGCACTGACTTTCGACGAAGTGGCTCAAGCCATTGCTGGCGCTGTGCAAAAACTTGTTGCCGACCCAGCCCGTGCCGTGGAACTGCTAGGAGCCATTCAGAACGAAGGCGTCATCCAACGCATCGACGAAGCCGCCAAATCCGGCCGCGTTCTAGTGGAGAGCCAGGCGCTCGAGCATCCGGCTTTTACCGGCGCTCGCGTTCGGACTCCGCTAGTGCTCCAACTCAACGCCTCGACCGACCGCGCGCAGTTCACCAAAGAATGGTTCGGTCCTGTCTCGTTCGTTATCGCGACCGACTCGACCGCCCAGTCTCTCGACCTCGCCGGTGCTATCGCCGCCGAGCACGGCGCGCTCACGCTGTCGGTCTACAGCACGGACGAAGCCGTGCTCGAACAGGCGCACGAGGCATCGGTCCGCGGCGGCGTAGCGCTGTCGATCAACCTGACGGGCAGTGTGTTCGTCAACCAGTCGGCAGCCTTTTCGGATTTCCACGGCACAGGTGCAAACCCGGCAGCAAACGCCGCACTCGCCGATGCGGCCTTCGTCGCCAATCGCTTCCGCGTAGTTCAAAGTCGGGTCCATGTTGAACCGAAAGCGGCGCCGGCGGTAGCTGGCTGAACGTCATAAGACAAACGCACGGCTTTCGTCCTATGCCGTTTGGCCGAATGGACCACGCTGTGCGCGCCAACTAACATGAGACATCGGATCGGCATCGCACGCCGATCCGCATCAGTAGGAACCCGATATGAACGACGCCTTTATCTGCGACGCGATTCGCACCCCCATTGGCCGCTACGGCGGCACCCTGAAAGACGTCCGGGCCGACGACCTCGGCGCCGTACCGATCAAGGCGTTAATCGAGCGCAATCCCGGCGTCGACTGGCGCGCCGTGGACGACGTGATTTACGGATGCGCGAATCAGGCGGGCGAAGACAATCGCAACGTCGCCCGCATGTCGGCATTGCTAGCGGGACTGCCTACGAACGCACCCGGTTCGACCATCAACCGTCTGTGCGGCTCGGGCATGGACGCGGTCGGCACGGCCGCACGCGCCATCAAGGCCGGTGAAGCGCGACTGATGATCGCTGGCGGAGTCGAAAGCATGACACGCGCGCCGTTCGTCATGGGCAAGGCAACTAGCGCGTTCTCGCGGCAAGCCGACGTCTACGACACGACCATTGGCTGGCGCTTCATCAATCCGCTGATGAAACGTCAGTACGGCGTCGATTCAATGCCCGAAACGGCGGAAAACGTCGCTGTCGAGTTTGGAATCAGCCGCGCCGACCAGGACGCATTCGCTCTGGCCAGTCAGCAAAAGGCAGCCCGTGCGCAGCGTGACGGCACGCTGGCGCAAGAAATCGTCGGCGTCGAAATCGCGCAGAAAAAAGGCGATCCGATTCACGTGACGCTCGACGAACATCCGCGTGAAACCTCTCTCGAAAGCCTGGCCAGGCTCAAGGGCGTCGTTCGTCCGGACGGCAGTGTAACTGCCGGCAATGCATCGGGCGTGAACGACGGCGCCTGCGCGCTCCTGCTCGCGAATCAGCAGGCGGCCGATCAATACGGCCTGCGCCGCCGCGCACGGGTGGTGGGTATGGCAACCGCGGGCGTCGAGCCGCGCATCATGGGCGTTGGTCCGGCGCCGGCTTCACAAAAGTTGCTGAAGCAGCTCGGCATGACACTGGAACAGTTCGACGTCATCGAGTTGAACGAAGCATTTGCATCGCAAGGGCTTGCGGTTCTGCGCACGCTCGGTCTGCGCGACGACGATCCGCGCGTCAATCCGAACGGCGGAGCAATTGCGCTCGGCCATCCGCTCGGTGCGTCGGGCGCGCGCCTTGTCACGACCGCACTGTATCAACTGGAGCGCAGCAACGGCCGCTTTGCGCTGTGCACCATGTGCATCGGTGTGGGGCAAGGTATTGCGCTGGTCATCGAGCGACTGTAAGCGCCGCTCCGATGCAAACGCTGCAGTCCCCCGAAAGACTTTCAGGAGACACCCAATGTCATATGAAGCGATTCGCCTCGACATCGACACATCGAGCCGAGTAGCAACTATCACCCTGAACCGCCCGGACAAGCTCAACAGCTTTACGCGCGCGATGCATGAGGAATTGGCGACGGCACTCGGTGAGGTGGAAACGTCCGGCGCCCGCGCGCTGGTTCTGACCGGCGCGGGACGCGGATTTTGCGCCGGACAGGATCTCGCGGACCTCGACTTCACGCCCGGCGCGATGACCGACCTTGGCGGATTGATCGACGGGTATTTCAACCCGCTGATCCGCCGTTTGCAAGCGCTACGGTTGCCGGTGATAGCCGCGGTAAACGGTACCGCTGCAGGTGCGGGCGCCAACCTCGCGCTCGCTTGCGACATTGTGCTTGCGGCTCGCTCGGCCAACTTTATCCAGGCTTTCGTGAAGATCGGTCTGGTGCCGGATTCGGGCGGCACGTGGTTCTTGCCGCAGCGCATCGGCATGGCGCGCGCGATGGGGCTTGCCATGACAGGCGACAAACTCAGCGCGGAGAAAGCCGAAAGCTGGGGACTCATCTGGCAAGCGGTCGACGATCAGGAACTCGCAGCCACGGCGGCCAGATTCGCGGCACAACTCGCGCAGCAGCCCACGCGCGCCATCGCCGCGATCAAGCAGGCGATGCGTGCAGGCGCAACGCAAACGCTCGATCAGCAACTCGATCTCGAACGCGACCTGCAACGTGAGCTGGGCGCATCGCATGATTACGCGGAAGGCGTGCAAGCCTTTGTCGACAAGCGCGCACCACGCTTCGAGGGCCGCTGATATGTCGACGCAACCGGAATACTCCGCTGAGATGACGCCGGACGAGCTCGCCCGCGCGACCGCCGCCGCCATGTATGAAAACGATGCGTGCAGCCGCGCGCTCGGCCTGGAAATCCTCGACGTGCGCGCCGGCTATGCGCTTCTTCGCATGGCCGTGCGCGACGACTTCCTGAACGGCCATCAGATCTGTCATGGCGGCCTGATCTTCACGCTTGCCGATTCGAGCTTCGCGTTCGCGTGCAACTCTTACAACGTGAACACCGTCGCGTCCGGCTGCTCGATTGAGTTCCTGCGCGCGGTGCACGGCGGCGACGTGCTAACCGCAGAGGCCATCGAGCAGACGTTGAACGGCCGCACCGGCATTTACGATATTCGCGTCACCAATCGCACCGGGGAAACGGTTGCAATGTTTCGCGGCAAATCCGCGCAAATCAGGGGTAGCGTGATCCCGCAGCAACCGTCTGGAGTCGGATCTGAGTAAGTGCCAAAGCGTGAACTTCGGTCGACTGCTCTGCACGGCACCAGAGTAACGCGCTAAAGCACGACTCTGATCGACACTTGCGGTTGATAGAGAGACGCACAGCAAGCACACCACAAGACAGTCGCGAGTCCGCAGCATATATAAGCGGTGAACCGGCAACAGATTCACCTTAGCGGCAGCCCGTATATGCGGCGCTCGCACCGCCCTTCCGAATTTTGCGCGCGAGCGCAACATACATCAGACCCAAGCATTGAGGCAGCAAGGAGACATTCGATGACCACCGCCCTTCCGCTCGATCCGATCGAGACCGCCAGCCGCGACGAACTCGCCGCGCTCCAACTTGAACGGCTCAAATGGTCGCTGAACCACGCTTATGAAAATTCGCCGGTCTATCGGCGCAAGTTCGACGAAGCCAGCATCCATCCGAGCGAACTCAAAACGCTTTCGGACCTCGCGCGCTTCCCGTTCACGACGAAGAAGGATTTACGCGACAGCTATCCGTTCGGAATGTTTGCCGTGCCGCAAGACCGGATCTCGCGCATTCACGCTTCATCGGGTACGACCGGCAAGCCGACCGTGGTGGGCTACACCGCTCGCGATATCGACACGTGGGCGAATCTCGTCGCGCGCTCGATCCGCGCCGCTGGGGCGAAGCCCGGCGAAAAGGTTCATGTTAGCTACGGTTATGGCCTCTTTACCGGCGGCCTCGGCGCCCACTACGGTGCGGAACGCGCCGGGCTCACCGTCATCCCGTTCGGTGGCGGTCAGACAGAAAAGCAGGTGCAACTGATCCAGGACTTCCGGCCGGACATCATCATGGTGACGCCGAGCTACATGCTCTCGATCGCCGACGAACTTGAACGGCAAGGCGTCGATCCGGCGAATTGCTCGCTGCGCCTCGGCATCTTCGGTGCGGAACCGTGGACCAACGACATGCGTCAGGCGATTGAAAAGCGCATGGGCATCGACGCTGTCGACATCTACGGTCTATCGGAAGTGATGGGGCCGGGCGTGGCGTCGGAATGCGTCGAAACGAAAGACGGCCCGACCATCTGGGAAGATCATTTCTATCCCGAGATCATCGATCCCGAAACGGGTGAAGTTCTTCCTGATGGCGAACTGGGCGAACTGGTGTTCACGTCGCTGACCAAGGAAGCGTTGCCGATCATCCGTTACCGGACTCGCGACCTCACGCGTCTCTTGCCGGGCAGCGCCCGCACCATGCGCCGCATGGAAAAAATCACCGGCCGCTCCGACGACATGATGATTGTGCGGGGCGTCAACGTATTCCCCACGCAAATCGAGGAATTGCTCCTGAAGCAACAGGCGCTCGCGCCTCACTATCAGATCGTATTGACCAAGGAAGGCCCGCTCGACGTAATGACGTTGAACGTCGAACCTTGTCCGGAAACTGCTCCGGACACTGCCGCGCTCAGCACGGCCAAGCAGGCGCTGGCCTATGACATCAAGGCGCTGATTGGCGTGAGTGCTGTCGTGAACGTGCTGCCGGTGAACGGGATCGAACGTTCGGTGGGAAAGGCCCGGCGAGTGGTCGACAAGCGTAAGTCGGCGCAGTAACTCGGACGGCGCCCGCGGCGAGAGCCGCGTGGCGGCGGCGGCGTTTTCGGCCTGAACGCCGCCGGCGGGTACAACTGCCTCATCGGCAGCGTCACGAATTGGGCAGCAGCAACCACATCCGGCCGCCCTGCTTCATCTTGCCGGCAAGATCGCCGGCGTCGTCGCCGAGACCCCAGAAGTAATCGGCGCGCACTCCACCCTTGATCGCCGAACCCGTGTCTTGTGCGAATACGAGACGGTTCATCGGCGAGTTCGTCAGGGGACGTGTGGTCTGCAAAAACACAGGCGTGCCGAGCGGAATGGAAGTCGGATCGACGGCGATCGAGCGCTCCGGCGTCAACGGCACGCCTAACGCGCCGATAGGACCGTCCGCTCCGCCGCTCGGGACACTTTCGGCAGACGGCATCTCGCGGAAAAACACGAAGCGCGGATTCGTATCGAGCAGCGTATCCACGCGGGCCGGGTTCGCGCGCGCCCATGCCTTGATGCCTTGCATGGTCGCCTGCGCGGGCGTGAGTTCGCCGCGATCCAGCAGCCACCGTCCGATGGATTTGTACGGCTGGTTGTTGGTGCCGCCAAAGCCGAGGCGCATCACGCTGCCGTCTTCCATCACGATGCGCCCGGAGCCCTGCACCTGCAGGAAGAATGCTTCGATCGGGTCGTCGACCCAGACGAGTTCATTGCCGTTGAGCACACCCATGCGTTCCAGTTGCGCTCGCGGCGGAAGCGCCGCGCCCGCACGATAACTCGACGGCCAGCGATACAACGCCGTTTGATACACGCCGTGCCGTGTCCGCGAACCGCGCAGCAACGGCTCGTAGTAACCGGTGACGAGACCGTCGAGCGTGCCGTCGGTGTTGGCTAACTGGAAAGGCGTGAAATACGCCTCAAAGAAAGCACGCGCACTGGTGACGTCGAGATCGTCGAGTTGCGCCGCTGCCGCACATGCCCGCGCCCAGTTCGGTTGACGCGCGAGCCTCATACAGTTTTGCCGCAAGGCGGCCGTTGCGCCGATCAGCGAGTCGTCCTGCCAGCCGGGGACCTGCTGCCATGCGACCGCCGTGAGCCGCGTCGCGGCAATCTGGCCGGGTATGATCGCAGCGCCCGTGGGCGGAGAAACCACCGGCCGGACCGCGCCGCCGCCACCGCAGGAAGCCAGCATCACCGCAACGGAAAGCGCTCCGAGCCAGGCTCCGGCCGCGCGGACAAAACGCCTACAATGTTCGTTCTTGATGGAAACCGCCATGTCTGATCTGTTCGACGAATACCCAATGCTCATCTTCGCGCTGGAATCGCTTCTCGCGCTGTTCCTGCTCGTCTTCATCGTCGTGTGGACGTCGTCCGGTAAAAAGAAAGCGGCGCGCGCCAGCAGCAATGAAGCGCAGAAGCCGCAAAAACCGCACTGACGGCGCGCCGATTCACCCACTCCCCGGCCGCGCATTGAATCTGCATTTAGCCCGCACTGAACCGGCATTGAACCGTTAAAGACCGCGGAACGCGCTCACGGTTCAATGCAACGTACGCGGCATGCGCAGAATAAACTCCGGCACTGGCGCATCGAAACGCTCGCCGTCCTCGGCCACGCAGAAATACTCCCCGCGCATCGTGCCGACCGGCGTGGCGATCACCGCCCAGCTCGTATATTCGAACTGCTCGCCGGGCTTGAGCAGCGGCTGGTGTCCGACCACGCCCAAACCTTTTACTTCCTGCACGGTCTTGTCGCTATCCGTGATCACCCAATGCCGCGCAATCAATTGCGCGGGCACCTGACCGGTGTTCCGGATGGTCAGCGTATAGGCGAACGCATACTGGCGGCGCTCCGGGTCCGACTCTTCGGGCAGAAATTGCACCTGCGCCGACACGCTGAATTCGTACTGGCTCATCCTGATTCCAATCTGGTGAAACGCGGTGTGACAAATCGCTGGAAGGGCCGCATGCCAATGGTTTGCAAGCCCATTGCCAACGCGGCGCCATGGTTTGGCATTCTGCGTCATGCGAGACCCGCCCGCAACCGGACAAATCCTTTGGCCAAGGGCGGTTCGGATGTTTCGTCACCCTGGCGGCCGGAACGCGACGCTGTGCCCGGCCTCCATTCGCCTCGGTCAGCCGCCGACGAGCCGCTTGCCGCGCGCGCAAAACGGTAAAATGGCGCTTTCCCGCTTGCATCCGTCCGCCGCCATGACGCAATTCCGCATCGCTCCCAGCATTCTGTCCGCCGACTTCGCCCGCCTCGGCGAAGAAGTGCGCAATGTCGTCGCCGCCGGCGCCGACTGGATCCATTTCGACGTGATGGACAACCACTACGTGCCGAACCTGACCATCGGTCCGCTCGTGTGTGAGGCCCTGCGTCCGCATGTGGACGTGCCCATCGACGTGCATCTGATGGTGCGCCCCGTCGACCGCATCGTGCCGGACTTCGCGAAGGCCGGCGCAAATCTGATCAGCTTTCACCCGGAAGGCTCGGATCACATCGACCGTACGCTGTCGCTGATTCGCGATCACGGCTGCAAGGCGGGCCTCGTATTTAACCCGGCCACTTCACTGAATTACCTCGATCACGTGATGGACAAGCTCGACCTCGTGCTGATCATGTCGGTGAATCCGGGCTTCGGTGGCCAGTCGTTCATTCCTGAAGCGCTCAACAAGCTGCGTGAAGCGCGCAAGCGGATCGACGCCTACACGGAGCGCACCGGCCGCGAGATTCATCTCGAAGTGGACGGCGGCGTGAAGGTCGACAACATCGCGGAAATTGCCGCGGCTGGCGCGGACACCTTCGTCGCCGGTTCGGCGATCTTCGGCCAGCCGGACCACAAGGTCGTGATCGACAAGATGCGCGCGGCGCTCGCCAACATTCAGCACTGAGAGCCGCGCACCAGATGACCGCTTCGTTCCCTGCCCCGACTTTCGCCAGCCCACGCCTGCAAGCCGCGATCATCGACCTCGACGGCACGATGATCGATACCGCCGACGATTTCACCGCCGGCCTGAACGGCATGCTCGCGCAACTCGATGCGATGGAAACGTCGCGCGAAGAAGTGGTCGGCTATGTCGGCAAAGGCTCTGAGCATCTGATCCGCAGCGTGCTCGCACCGCGCTTCGAAGCGGAACACGCGCAAGACCGTTTCGACGAAGCGCTCGCCATCTATCAGGCCGAGTACGCGAAGATCAACGGCCTGCACACGCGCCTTTATCCCGATGTGGAAGCCGGCCTCGCCGCGATGCGCGACGCCGGCCTGAAGCTCGCGTGCGTGACCAACAAGCCGCATCGCTTTGCGGTCGAACTGCTCGAGCAGTACGGGCTCGCGCAGTATTTCAGCGTCGTGCTCGGCGGCGACAGTCTGCCGAAAAAGAAGCCGGACCCGCTGCCCATGCTCACGGCCGCGGCGCAACTGGGCGTCGAACCGCGCGCCACGGTCGCCATCGGCGATTCGGAAAACGACGCACTGGCGGGCCGCGCGGCGGGCATGTCGACGCTGACTGTGCCGTACGGCTACAACCATGGCCAAGCTATACAAACAATAAAATCCGATGGTATAGTTGCCTCGCTGTTCGATGCCGCCAAGGCGATCGCAGCGCACCATTCCACGACTTGAAAAGTCCCTCATCCTCATGTTTCTGAATAAAAAACGGAGTCTGATTAGCATCGACCGGGGAGCCTGGCCCTGGCGTCGCTGGTCGCGCTAACCTCGCCTGAGGTACGCTGAAGCTCGTCTTCGGCAACCGTTTTTTACTTCGCTGCGCTTACGCGTTTTCCATCGTCATGTTTCGCTGCATCGGTTGATTCCGCCTGCGTGTACCCGCAAAGTACACTGGTGCGTTGACACTCCGTGCTTGCGTCGATGGGAAAATCGCGCCGGTCGGTTCATCATCGAAAAAATCGAACGAACGGCTGACCGGCCGCGCAATGCCCCGCTTTGTCCGACGCACGCTGCCGTCGGACCTACGAACAGGATCGGAACATGACCGAACTCGAATTCCAGTCCCTCGCCAACGAGGGTTTCAACCGTATTCCGCTGATCGCCGAAGCGCTCGCCGACCTGGAAACGCCGCTCTCCCTGTACCTGAAGCTCGCGCAGACCGAGCGCAACGGCGCCAACTCGTTCCTGCTGGAGTCGGTGGTGGGTGGCGAGCGCTTTGGCCGCTATTCGTTCATCGGACTGCCGGCGCGCACGTTGCTGCGTACTCGCAACGGCGTCTCGGAAGTGGTGCGCGACGGCAAGGTTGTCGAGACGCACGAGGGCGATCCGCTCGAATTCATCCAGCAATTCCAGAGCCGTTTCAAGGTCGCGCAACGTCCGGGCTTGCCGCGTTTCGCTGGCGGCCTTGCCGGTTATTTCGGTTATGACGCGGTGCGCTACATCGAGAAAAAGCTCGCGCACACCGCGCCGAAAGATGATCTGAATCTGCCGGACATCCAGTTGCTGCTGACCGAAGAGGTCGCTGTGATCGATAACCTCGCGGGCAAGCTGTACCTGGTGATCTACGCCGATGCCACGCAGCCGGAGGCCTATACGAAGGCGAAGCAGCGTCTGCGCGAACTGCGTCAGCGTTTGCGTGCGACGGTCGAACCGCCGGTGACGTCGGCGAGCGTGCGCACCGAGACGTACCGCGAGTTTGGGAAAGACGACTATCTGGCCGCCGTGCGCAAGGCGAAGGAATACATCGCCGCGGGCGAACTGATGCAGGTGCAGGTCGGCCAGCGTCTGACGAAGCCGTACCGCGACAATCCGCTGTCGCTGTATCGCGCGTTGCGCTCACTGAATCCGTCGCCGTATATGTATTACTACAACTTCGGCGAATTCCACGTGGTCGGCGCATCGCCGGAAATTCTGGTGCGTCAGGAAAAGCGCGGCGAGGATCGCATCGTTACGATTCGTCCGCTCGCCGGCACGCGTCCGCGCGGCAACACGCCGGAACGCGACGCGGAACTCGCGACTGAACTGCTGAATGATCCGAAAGAAGTCGCCGAACACGTGATGCTGATCGACCTCGCGCGCAACGACGTGGGCCGTATCGCGCAGATCGGCTCGGTGGTCGTGACCGACAAAATGGTGATCGAAAAATACTCGCACGTGCAACACATAGTGAGTTCGGTCGAAGGCAAGCTCAAGCCCGGCACGACCAATTTCGACGTGCTGCGCGCCACGTTCCCGGCCGGCACGCTGTCGGGCGCGCCGAAGGTTCGCGCGATGGAGCTGATCGACGAACTCGAACCCGTCAAACGCGGCCTGTACGGCGGCGCAGTCGGCTATCTGTCGTTCACCGGCGAGATGGATCTGGCGATCACGATCCGCACCGGCGTGATCGCGAACGGCAATCTGTATGTGCAGGCGGCGGCAGGTGTCGTCGCGGATTCAGTGCCGGAATCCGAATGGCAAGAGACCGAGAACAAGGCGCGCGCCGTGTTGCGTGCGGCCGAGCAGGTTCAAGACGGCCTCGATAGCGACTTCTGACCGGAGACACACCATGCTGCTCATGATCGACAACTACGACTCGTTCACCTACAACCTGGTGCAGTACTTCGGCGAACTCGGCGAAGATGTGCGCACCTACCGGAACGACGAAATCACGCTCGACGAAATCGCGAAGCTCAATCCCGAGCGCATCTGCCTGTCGCCCGGCCCGAGCAATCCGCAACACGCCGGCATTACGCTCGACGTGCTGCGCGAGTTTTCCGGCAAGACGCCGATTCTCGGCGTGTGCCTGGGTCATCAGGCGATCGGCGAAGCGTTCGGCGGCCGTGTGGTGCGCGCGCAAACCATCATGCACGGCAAGGTAAGCACGATCGAAACCGATTGCAAAGGCGTGTTCGCTGACCTGCCGAAGCATTTCGTCGTGACTCGCTACCACTCGCTCGCGATCGAACGCGAATCGCTGCCGGATTGCCTCGAAGTATCCGCATGGACTGACGACGGTGAAATCATGGGCGTGCGTCATAAAGAGCTGGCCGTCGAAGGCGTGCAGTTCCATCCGGAATCGATTCTTTCCGAACACGGCCATGCGCTGCTCGAAAACTTCGTGAAGCAGTCGAAAGCGAAGACGGCCCAACGCACCGCCTGATGAAGCGAGACAACATCATGACAATCACGCCGCAGGAAGCGCTGCAACGGACCATTGAGCACCGCGAGATTTTCCACGACGAAATGTTGCATCTGATGCGACTCATCATGCGCGGCGAACTGTCGCCCGTCATGTCGGCCGCGATCATCACAGGCTTGCGCGTCAAGAAAGAGACGATCGGCGAAATCACCGCCGCCGCCACGGTGATGCGTGAATTTGCCCGGCACGTCGAGGTGCAGGACAACTCGAACTTCGTCGATATCGTCGGCACCGGCGGCGACGGTTCCCACACCTTCAACATCTCCACCGCGACGATGTTCGCGTCGGCCGCGGCCGGCGCGAAAGTCGCGAAGCACGGCAATCGTGGCGTGTCGAGCAAGTCGGGTAGCGCAGACGTGCTCGAAGCGCTCGGCGTAAATATCGACTTGCAGCCGGAACAAGTCGCGGCGTCGATTGCCGAAACCGGCATGGGTTTCATGTTCGCGCCGAATCATCATCCGGCCATGAAGAACATTGCGCCGGTGCGCCGCGAACTCGGCGTGCGAACCATCTTCAACATTCTCGGGCCGTTGACGAACCCCGCCGGCGCGCCCAATCAACTGATGGGCGTGTTCCATGCGGACCTGGTCGGCATTCAGGTTCGCGTGATGCAGCGCCTTGGCGCAAAGCACGTGCTCGTGGTGTACGGTATGGACGGCATGGACGAGGTCTCGCTCGGCGCGGCCACGCAAGTGGGCGAACTGCGCGACGGCGAGGTCCACGAGTACGAGATTCATCCGGAAGATTTCGGCATGCAGATGGTTTCGAACCGCACGTTGAAAGTGGCGAACGCCACGGAGTCGAAAGCGATGCTGCTCGAAGCGCTCGACAACAAGCCGGGCGTCGCCCGCGAGATCGTCACGCTGAACGCGGGCACGGCGTTGTATTCGGCGAACGTCGCGTCGTCGATTGCGGACGGCATTCAGCTTGCACGCGAAGCGATCGCAAGCGGCAAGGCTCGCGCGAAAGTCGACGAGCTCATTCGCTTCACGCAGCAATTCAAGCAGCAATTCAAGCAGTGATCAGTAGCAATCCAACGTAGCGAGACACCCATGAGCGACATCCTCGACCGTATCATCGCGGTCAAACGCGAAGAAGTCCGCGCCGCCGAACAAAGCGCGCCGCTCGAAGAGCTGCGTCTCGAAGCGTCGTCGCGCGACATTCGCGATTTCGTCGGCGCATTGCGCGCGAAACACGTGGCGGGTCTCGCCGCGGTGATCGCCGAAGTGAAGAAAGCGAGTCCGTCGAAAGGCGTGCTGCGCGAAAACTTCGTTCCCGACGAGATCGCGCGTTCGTACGAAAAGCACGGCGCGGCTTGCCTGTCCGTGCTCACTGACGTGCAGTTCTTCCAGGGCAGCGTCGCGTATCTCGAACAGGCGCGCGCCGCGTGCGAGCTGCCGGTACTGCGCAAGGACTTCATTGTCGATCCGTATCAGATTGTCGAAGCCCGCGCGATGGGCGCCGACGCGATCCTGCTGATAGCCGCCGCGCTTGAAACCTCGCAGATGCAGGACCTCGAAGCGCTTGCGCACTCGCTCGGTCTCGCGGTGCTGGTTGAAGTGCACGACAGCGACGAACTGATGCAGGCGCTCACGCTGAAGACGCCGCTGATTGGCATCAACAATCGCAATCTGCGCACGTTCGAGACGTCGATCGAGACGACCATCGGCATGCTCGAATCGATTCCCGACGACCGCATCGTCGTGACGGAATCGGGCATTCTTTCCCGCGCCGACGTCGAGCGGCTGCGCGAGATGGGCGTGCATACGTTCCTCGTCGGCGAGGCGTTCATGCGCGCCGAAGAGCCAGGTGTGGAACTTGCACGCATGTTTTTTCCTGGCGCGGCGTGAAGACGCGTCGTCGCGCGTATTGGAACAGATAGCGGGAACACATCATGGGCATGGAACGCGAGATCAAGTTGCTGCTGCCGGCCACGCAAGTGAAGGCAGCTACGCAGTGGTTCGCTGCGCGCACCGGCGACGCCGGCCGCGCGATCAAGCTGTCGAACATCTACTTCGATACGCCGCAACTTTCGCTGGCAGCTTCAAAAAGCGCGCTGCGTTTGCGTCATACGCCGGATGGCTGGCTGCAAACGTTCAAGACAGTGGGCAGCGCGACCAATGGTTTGCACAGCCGTCACGAATGGGAAATGCCCGTCGCGGGAGAGGCACTCGAAATTGACGCGTTGCTGCGCGAATGCGACGAGCCCACGGCCGCCCAAGCACTGCGTGAAGCGGCGCCGCGATTAATCGAACTGTTTCGCACCGACTTCAGGCGCACGCTGTGGCATGTGAATGTCGACGGTTCGGAAGTCGAAGCGGCGATCGACCAGGGCAATGTGCTCGCCGAGGTGAACAGCGAACTGCGCCGTGCGCCAATTTCGGAGATCGAGCTCGAACTGAAGTCCGGCGACGAAGCGGCGCTGCACGCGCTATCGACCGAACTCGGCAAGCAGATCGCCGGCCTTGCTCCGGAGAACATCAGCAAAGCGCAACGCGGGTATCAATTGCGGGTCGGCTGACGGAGCTTGGCATCCACGCGTTCCATGCGGACCTGCCGCCGCCTCACCTTGAGTAACACCGCATTTGCTGCGACACTTCTGCGCCATGACTTCTGCATCTCGTACCCGCTCCGCGCCGTCCCAGGCATCGTTATTCGGCGACGCCGCCGCGCCTGCCAGCGCCACGTCCGCCCAGCCGCAGCCAGAAACCAACGGCACGCCACCCACGCTCGAAGCGCAGTTCGCTGCGTTGCCCGCAGCATGGCGTGCGCACCTGAAGCCTTTCATTGAAAGCGACGCGTACGCGCCGCTCTGCCGTTTTGTCGACGGGGAGCGCGCGGCCGGTAAAACGGTCTATCCCACCGATGTATTCCGGGCGCTGCGGCTTACGAGTCCCGACGACGTGAAGGTCGTGATCCTCGGCCAGGACCCTTATCACGGCGAAGACCGCGGCACGCCGCAAGCTCACGGACTCGCGTTTTCCGTGGCGCCGAATGTCCGCACTCCGCCGTCGCTGCGCAACATCTTCAAGGAAATCGCGGCGAGTCTCGGCTACGAGCCGCCACGTCACGGCTGCCTCGACACATGGGCGAAGCAAGGCGTGCTGCTGTTGAACACGGTGCTGACCGTCGAGCGCGATTCAGCGGCCAGTCACGCCAAACGCGGCTGGGAAAAGTGCACGGACACGCTGATCCACGAACTGGCGATGCGCCACGACGGTCTCGTGTTCATGCTGTGGGGCGCGCATGCGCAAGCGAAGCGCGCGCTGCTCGGTGGCAAGTCACATTACGTTCTGGAGGCGCCGCATCCGTCACCGTTGTCGGCGCATCGCGGCTTTCTCGGCTGCGGGCATTTTGCGAAGGCGAACGAGTATCTGGTGAAGCACGGTCGCGAACCGATCGACTGGCGTCTGCCTGACGACGCGCAAATGCTTGCGTAACGGCGGTCATATCCGCGCACCTGAGTAAGCGCAAAGCAATCGCAATCGCAATCGCAGTCGCAGTCGCAGTCGCAGTCGCAGTCGCAGTCGCAGTCGCAGTCGCATTCGCATTCGCAGTCGCATTCGCAGTCGCAATCGCAGTCGCACAAGATAAAAACGCCACGCGGCTCAAAGCCCGTGGCGTTTTCAATATGCAGCGCTTGCGATGCTTCCCCGCACCATTCGTCACTGCGTCCAACGCTTTACACGGCAACTCGCAGGAAGACGCGCCATGCAAGCGGTACAGCCAAATCAAGCAGCCGCGATCGCTTCGCGCGCGGCGGCCAGCGCGGCGCTTGCCGCGTCCGGGCCCATATTCAGGCCTTCGGCGTAGATGAAGCTCACATCGGTCATGCCGAGGAAGCCCAGGAAGCTCTTCAGATACGGCGTCTGGCTGTCGTTCGGCGTGCCGAGATACTTGCCGCCGCGTGCTGACACGACGTAGACCTTCTTGCCCGTCACGAGACCTTCCGGACCATTCGCCGTGTAGCGGAACGTGATGCCGGCGCGCGCGAGGAAGTCGAAATACGTCTTGAGCTGCGACGAGATGCCGAAGTTGTACATCGGCGCGCCGATCACGATGATGTCGGCGGCTTGCAGTTCGGCGATCAGCGCTTCGCTGCGTGCGGCAATCGCAGCTTGCTCGGCGGTGCGCTGGTCAGCCGGCGTGAAGAAGGCGCCGAGAACGGCGTCGTCCAGGTGCGGCAGCGGTTCGGCTTGCAGGTTACGGACGACGACTTGCGCGCCCGGATTCGACTGTTGCAGCTTTTCGGTCAGCTCGTTGACGAGCAGCGTCGAGTTCGCGCCTTGCGAGCGGGCTGCCGAGTTGATTTGCAGGATCGTGGTCATGGTTGACTCCAGTAGGGGCGCGCTGTGTTGCGCGAGTGGAGCCATTGTGGTTTTTTACCGAGCCGGGAAAAAGCCATCCCGCAGCGACGGATTGTTGCACTGGTAGAACAATCCGCCGCTTCGCAACGTCAATTGACGTCAGCCGGGATTACGATCAGCTTGTCAGCCAGCGCTCGCGCGCCTTGCGCGCGGCCGGCCGCTTGTCGTCGATGGTGAGCTTGTAGCGCGACACCTCGGGCCCGTCCAGCTTGATTTGCGCGGTGCGCAGTTCGTCCCGGCGGAATGCGTGGACTTCCGCCTTGGCGCCCGGCTGATAGCGCGCGAGCAGCGCGTCGAGATTCGAGCCCGTCACGCGCAGGCCGTCGAGCGCAATCAGCACGTCGCCGGCCGAGAGCCCGGCTTTCTGCGCGGCGCTGCCCTCGTGGACCGCCGCGAGCGTGCACTCCGCGCCGCCGCGCACGCGCGCGCCGAGCGACGGTTTGCCGTTCTTGTCGAGCTCCGGCGCGATTGACACGCCAAACGGTTCGAGCAGCGTTTCGAGCGGCAGGTCGCGCGTGCCGTGCACCGCTTGCGCGAACAGTTCGCCCAGTTGCACGCCGGTCGCCTGCTCAAACAGTGCCTCGATCTCGCTCTCATCGACGCCGACCGGCTTGCCGCGATAGAAGTCGCGGCCAAAGCGCTGCCACAGCAGACGCATCACATCATCGAGCGATTTGCGGTTGCCGGTTTGCGCGCGAATGGCCAGGTCGAACGTGAGTGCGACGAGCGAGCCTTTCGTGTAGTAGCTGACGATCGCGTTCGGCGCATTCTCGTCCTGCCGATAATATTTGACCCACGCGTCGAACGAGCTTTCGGCGACGGTCTGTTTCAGACGGCCGCTGCCGCGCTTCACGCCGCCGATCACCTTGCCGAGCATGCCGAGATAATCGTCGGTGGAAATCAGGCCGCTGCGCACGAGAATCAGGTCGTCGTAGTAGGAAGTGAAGCCTTCGAACAGCCACAGCAGCGACGTGTAGTTTTCGACGCGGAGGTCATACGGCGCGAACACCGCCGGCTTGATGCGCTTCACGTTCCAGGTGTGGAAGTATTCGTGACTGCATAGGCCGAGATAGGTCCGATAGCCTTCGGTGAGCGCGTCGCGGCCCTGCACCGGTAGATCGCCGCGATTGCAGATCAGCGCCGTCGAAGCGCGATGCTCAAGGCCGCCATAACCATCTGCGACGGCTTGCGTCATGAACACGTAGCGATCCACGGGCGCTTTTTTCGACTTCGGCTCGAACAGCGCGATCTGCGCTTCGCAGATGCGCTTCAGGTCCGCGCAAAGCCGCGCCATGTCCAGCCCAATCACGCGCCCCGCGATCACGACGTCGTGCGGCACGCCGTGCGCGTTAAACGTCGCCAATTCAAATTGGCCGAGCGTCACCGGATGATCGATCAGGTCATCGTAGTTCTGCGCGTTGTATTCGCCGAAGCTGTAGCGCTTCGCGCCGCGCGCTTCCGGCAGCGCAGTCGCGACACGCCAGTTGCGATAGGCCGCGCCCTCCGGCTTCTGGATATCGACCAAGCATTGAGCTTTCTCATGACCGAGCGGCGACAGGAACACGCTAGTGCCGTTGAAAAAGCCCGTGGTGTCGTCCAGATGCGCCGCGCGCACCGACAGATCCCACGCATACACCTCGTAGCGCAGCGTCAGCGCGCCTTTCACCGGTGCCGCGTGCCACGTGTGCTTGTCGGTTTTCTCGACACGCACCTTGCGGCCCGCATCGTTGAAGGCGCGCAGCGTGACGATGTTGCGCGCGAACTCGCGCACCATGTAGCTGCCCGGAATCCACACCGGCAGCATGAAACGCTGGCCGGCCGGATCCGGATCGGCGACGGTTACGGTGACTTCGAACAGATGGGCGGCGGGTTGCTTTGGAACGATGGTGTAGCGGATCGGCTTCATCGGCGGCGATTTGGATTTTTTCAGGCGTGGATGTGTGGGAGCTTGATGCGAAAGGAGGCGCCTTTCGCGCCTCCTTTTTCGGATGTTCAGCGTGCGCTCAGTGCACCGCGGCCATTTCCTTGTCGAGCCGATCAGCCGGCACGGCGCCCGGCAGGCGGCGGCCGTCGGCGAGGAACACGGTCGGCGTGCCCTCGACGTTCATTGCGTGGCCGAGCGCGAGATTCCTGTCGATTGCGGCGGTGTCGCAGGTGCCGGCGGCGGTGGGCGCCTGATGGTCCTGCATCCACGACTCCCAGGCTTTTGCGCGATCCGTCGAGCACCAGATCGACTTCGACTTGGCGGTCGAGTCCGGCGACAAAACCGGGTACAGGAAGGTGTAAACCGTCACGTTGTCGATCGACTTCAGCGAGGTTTCGAGTTGCTTGCAATACGGGCAGTTCGGATCGGAGAACACTGCAATCTTGCGCGAGCCGTTGCCCTTCACGACCTTGACCGCGTTCGCAAACGGCAGGCTCGCGAAATCGATACGATTCGTTTCCGACAGACGCGCTTCGGTCAGATTCTTGCGGCTTTTCGCGTCGACCATGTCGCCGAGCAGCAGATAGTCGCCGTTCGCGTCGCTATAAACGATCTGGCTGCCGAGGTTCACCTCGTAAAGCCCGGCGATCGGCGATTTCGTCACGCTCTTGATCGTCACGTCGGCGAGCCGCGTTTGCAGTGTGGCCTTGAGTTTGTCGGTGGTCTGGTCGGCCTGCGCGGAGCAGCCGATCGTGACGGCGGCGATCGCGAGCACGGCGGCCGCCATGCGGAAGATTTTTGTCATGCTGAATTCCTGGTTCAATCGCGCGTTGAGCGCGTATTGGGCATTGTGGTGACGTTTCCGGTTAGAAGGGAACGGTATCCGTACGTTCATGATACCTGTCTCACCGGCTTCGGCATGCGGCGCCGCTTGTGAGCCCCCCGTCAGCCCGCTGTTAGCCCAGCGCTGCCGAGACGAGCCAGCGCTTGATGAACGGCTGCGCGCCGACGAAAGCCATGCCGGTATTACGCACGATCTTTGCCAGCGGGCCAGGCACGGAGAACAGTTTTTGCAGGCCGTCGGTGGCGATCATCAGCGCGCGGATATCTTCGCGACGCGCGCGTTCATAGCGCCGCAGCAGCACCATGTCGCCGAGGTCGCGGAACGATTCCTTGCCTGCCACCGTATCGGCGAGCGCCGCGACATCACGCAAACCGAGGTTCATGCCCTGCCCCGCGAGCGGGTGAATCAGATGGGCGGCGTCGCCGACCAGCGCGACGCGCGGCGCGACCAGCCGGTCGACGGTTTGGAGCGCGAGCGGAAAACCCTGCGCGGGCGTCACGCAGTCGAGGCCGCCGAGCTGGCCGCCGGTGACGCGTTCCACTTCAGCGGCGAGTTGGGCTGGATCGAGCGCAATTAGTTGCTCGGCGTGCTCGGTGCGGGCCGACCAGACCAGCGACACGTGGCCATCGGGCATCGGCAATAGCGCGATGATTTCGCCGTCCTTGAACCATTGACAAGCGGTCTCGCCGTGCGGCTTTTCCGCCTTGAAGTTCGCGACCACGCCGGTCTGCCGGTAATCGCGCCGGTTCATCTTCGAGCCGATCTGCGCGCGTACCCAGGAATGCGCGCCGTCCGCGCCGACGACGAGATCAACCGCGAGCACGTTGCCGTTCGCGAGACCGACGCTGGCGCTATCGACGGTGAAATCGAGCGCCTGGGCGCGGCTGTCGATCCACGTGAGATTCGGCTGAAAGCGCAGCGCTGCATCGAGCGCGCCTTCGATCACCGACGACTCCACGATCCACGCCAGTTGCGGCACCGAAGCCTGAAACGCGGAGAAATGCAGCTCGGCGTGAGCGTCGCCATAGACGCGCATGTCGTACACCGGCCCGAGCCGCGACAGATCGAGCGCCTGCCAGACGCGCAAGCGCTCGAGCAGCGCCTGCGAACTCGACGACAACGCATACACCCGCGAGTCGAACGAAGCGCCGGCGGGCAGCGGCGCGCAAGCTTGCGCGAGCAGCGCCACGCGCAGTCCGCCTTGCGTCAGCGCGAGCGCCGCGGTCTTGCCGACGAGCCCGCCGCCGATCACGGCGGCATCAAAAGTCTGATGGTGTGCGTTCATCCGCGCATTATAGCCGTGGGGGTTCGCGGGGACGGACCGGGCGTACAGCTTTCTGAAGCCACGTCAAGAAGCCGATTGGAACGGGTTACAATTACGGTTTCCGTGACAAAACTCGCCCAGAATCGTCGAGCTACGCCCGATCTGGCCGTGTCCCGCTCCGCTGCGTTTCCTCCGCCCGCCAAACGCGAAGGCTTCCCGAATCCTGCACGCAGCGTCGAGCGCATCACGCAATTTACTGAATCACTGAAGGATTTCCATGAGCCTCAAATGCGGCATCGTCGGCTTGCCTAACGTCGGCAAGTCCACTCTGTTCAACGCGCTGACCAAGGCGGGCATTGCCGCCGAAAACTATCCGTTCTGCACGATCGAGCCGAACGTCGGCATTGTCGAAGTGCCGGACGCGCGCCTGAAGGCGCTCGCCGAAATCGTCAAGCCCGAGCGTATTTTGCCGGCGGTCGTGGAATTCGTCGACATCGCCGGCCTGGTGGCGGGCGCGAGCAAGGGCGAAGGCCTCGGCAACCAGTTCCTCGCGAACATCCGCGAAACTGACGCGATCACGCACGTGGTGCGCTGCTTCGAGGACGAGAACGTGATTCACGTCGCGAACAAGATCGATCCGCTGTCAGACATCGAAGTGATCAATACGGAGCTGGCGCTGGCCGACCTCGCAACGGTCGAAAAGGCGCTCGCGCGTTATTCGAAGGCCGCCAAGTCGGGCAACGACAAGGAAGCCATCAAGAACGCGGCTGTGCTGGAAAAAGTGCGCGCTCAACTGGACCAGGCCAAACCGGTCCGCGCGCTCGATCTGTCGGACGAAGAAAAGGCGACGCTCAAGCCGTTCTGCCTGATTACGGCCAAGCCGACCATGTACGTCGCGAACGTGAAGGAAGACGGCTTCGCGAACAATCCGCATCTGGACGCGGTCGCGAAGTTCGCGGCGTCGGAAAACGCGCCGGTGGTCGCCGTGTGCGCGGCAATCGAAGCGGAAATCGCCGACCTCGAAGAAGCGGACATGGAAGTGTTCCTCGCCGACATGGGCATGGAAGAACCGGGCCTGAACCGCGTGATTCGCGCGGGCTTCAAGCTCTTGGGCCTGCAAACGTACTTCACGGCCGGCGTGAAGGAAGTGCGCGCATGGACGATTCATGTTGGCGACACGGCGCCGCAAGCCGCCGGCGCGATCCATACCGACTTCGAGCGCGGCTTCATTCGCGCGCAGACAATTTCCTTCAACGACTTCATCACCTACAAGGGTGAGCAAGGCGCGAAGGAAGCCGGCAAGATGCGCGCGGAAGGCAAGGAGTACGTCGTGCACGACGGCGACGTGATGAACTTTCTGTTCACCCGCACATAAGGGGGTATGGACACCCACCCCAGAACCTGATGACTATGGACATCAGGCTTCTCAACGCGACGTCGAACTCCGCCGGCCGTTGCGGCTTCCTCTCATAAATAAAATCAAGGCAAGCCGGCTCTGCCGGCGCGTCAGCCTCAAGTGTGTGCAACTTCGGAACCGCCCGTAGGGCGGCTGTCCACGCCCTCGTGGTGTGGGCAGCGAAGTTGTGCACACGGGGCATGGCACTTCGCTCGACGCGACCAAACGGTTGCTACGGCCGTGGCGGGCCACGTGTTTTTTGGTCAATACGCTGAGGAATTATCCCGCCATATCGGTGGCGTTACCCAAGAACTAACGAGCGCACGAATCCAGCGTCCCCCCGTCAATCGCGGCTGACATATGCCCGCCGAAGCCCCTCTCACTTCTTTTGTACGCGAGCGATAGTTTCCTCGAAGCTCACGGTGAGCTCGTTCAGCGTGATTCCTAGTGCGGCGCACCACTCTCGAACTTCAATAAAGTCGAGCCGGCGCTGCCCGCTCTCGCATTTGCTAACGAACGGTTGGTCGACGTTAAGCCTCGCGGCTAGCTCGCTTTGCAGGATGCCTGCGGACTCCCTTGCCGCTCGGAGAGTGGCAAGAAAGAGACCGTACTGTTGTGTGTAAATAGATTTTTCCACGGTTGGACCGAGCTGGCACAAGGCGAACAGCTTGCAGTCCAAATTCGTATATGCCAACATCGCATATTCGAACATCGCATATCACAGTTTCTACGTGAACACGGTCAACGGGCGAGGCGTGGATGCCCCGGCAGTCGGCAGTCGGCAATCGACTAGGCTCCTAATAGCAACTCTCGCGGTTGACTCGTTGCAATCTTAAACATTTCGTCGGTGGGTGTGATGCTATTTACTGACAGCAGTTGGGAAGAGCCACATCCCATGAAGAAGAGGCTCATGCAACCACTTCTTCCGTGGCGCTGCGTTGGATGGTCGGACCTCACGGTTAACTTCTTTGTCGTTGCCTCAGCTGGCGGTGAGGACTGCGCGAGCCCGGACGGTTGGGTGGTGGACGGTGCCGAGGCGCTGATTGAACTGGTACTGCAGCTTGGCGACGTCAGCTTTTCGGTTCACCTGTTGGCTCGCGGTGACGCTGACGCTTCCGTCACGCTCTGTCGAGTGAGTGGGCTGTGGCAGGAGGTTCAAGCCGAAGATTCGGACGTCGTGCACTACTGGTATTCGACCACCGACGGAGAGACAAGACGGTGTTCGCCTGCGGCATCCGGTAGGCGTGTTAAGAGACCGCGGTTAGTGAAAGTATTGAGCTTCGAAAACGGCTGAGTACGAGCGAGACTCGAAATCTGCGTCGAGCACCAGAACGAGGTCATCCGAGAAGGCCCGCCATTCGTTAGGCGCGGACGTTCGACTTTGTCCTGCACCGGCAGGTTTGAAGTAGCAATACAAAGGGATGGATATGCCGCGGTCCGGAAGTAATACGAGCACTGATGTGCGACAAGTCATGCGAAATGCAGCCGTTGCGGCGATGCTGTCGGACCCAACAGGCGCTGAAGCAAGTCTTTTCCTATCCGATGCGGAAGTCGGGCGCCTCTTCAAAGCACACCTCATCCAAGTCATCGGCACCGCTACGTTGTCGAACTTGGATTTAAGTTCAACTCGTGAGGAAGACGAGAAGCAAGGGCGGCTGACCAACCGCCGAGCTTCAGAACTTCCGGGGTTGACCAATGTCTCTGCGGCGAACATAGAGCGGTACTCCCTTGTTCTACAAGGAAGGCTGCTTCCCGCTGAGGACTTTTGCAAAGCCGCAGGCATCACTGAGCAGAAGCTAAGCGAAGAAGTTGCGTCGTGCAGAGTGTTTGCTGTGGAATTCGAGTTCACGCAGTATTACCCAACGTTCGCCTTATCGAATTTAGTTAGCCCTAAGGATTTCGCGAGGGTCGTACGGCGCTTGGGTGACTCAACCGGTTGGGGCAAATGGAAATTCTTTACGACGCCATCAGAGTCTCTAGGAGGGCTCACGCCACTGAGGCTTCTAATGGGCGAGGAAGTGGAGCGAGCACTAGCTGCAGCTTCAGATTTCAAAGCACTAAGTGCGACGTTTTCTAGTATCACAAGAACGACGCCGGTCTCCGACTAACACCTACCGCCATGAATCCAATTGCAACCAATGGAGTACTGCGGCACTCTCGTCAAAAACGAGAAGCTCTTTCGCCTGAAGAAGCACGGCTGGCACTGATAGACCATGCGATTCATCGTGCAGTTGTCGCTGCCCTCCTATGTGACCCCATAGGCTGGAACGCACTTCTCGAGCTCCCCGATGAGGAGCTCGGGCGTATGTTTAAGAATCAGCTGTGGAGAGTCATCGGCGTGTCTACGATACTCAACCTAGACCTCCCCGCGTTGCATCAAGAGGGCGAGAATTTACGCAAGCGCATTCGTCGGCAATCGAAACTGCGTACACACGAGGATGCGATACAGAGTGAGTCGGCAAATGCCGAGCGCCACGCTCTCGTGGACCATGGAAAGTTGCTACGTATGGAAGACTACATTGGAGCGGCAGGAGTCACAGAGAAGAAACTGAGCAAATCTCTCGCTTCAGGGAAAGTCTTTAGCGTTGAGCTCGAAGGAGAGGTGTACATCCCTGGATTTTTTCTCTCCCCCATGATTCATCACAACGACTTCGCGAAGGTCTTACGTAGCTTGGGCGATACATCCGGTTGGAGCAGATGGGATTTTTTCACAACTCCGACAGAGGCTCTTGGTGGCGCCACGCCGCTCCAATTTCTCGCGATAAAAAAGGTCAAGCCTGTGCTGAAAGCCGCTGAAGAATTTACGAAGCGCTGAGCACAGCTCCTTTCGAGGCCGTGGAAGAAATTCTGGAATTCGTTCTCCGAAACTTACCGCTACTGCATCGGCTCCAAAATGTTGAGCCGGTGGTTGAGGAAGCCGCGACCTTTGCAGAGCAATACGCGCGGCTGTTCACGTAGGCACTAGACCGCAGTTTCTTACGTCTGCTCGCCATGAAAGAACTCCTGACCTTCGCGCTTAATAACCCCGCACTTCTGGTCGTGCCAGCAGTCGGGTTCGTACTCAGCCTGTTCGTGGTGCGCATCAAAAGGAGATACGTGAACGAAGGGATTTTGTTCAGGCGCAAGCCTGCGACAGAGCGCGACCACGACGCCTCAAAATCAGCGGAAAAAGAGATGAACTCGGACAACCATATTGACCTTGAGATTGCGCTTCGCAAGCTTCACGAATTGGGCCTAGAGGACGGGGACTTAGGATATGCCTACTGGCATGCAGTCGGACAGCTATTGAAACGAGCGGCCGGCATGCAAGCACAAATAGACGCACTCAGCAAGGAGCTGGAGCAGTTGCGCGCCACGCGGCCGAGACCGGATTGAAACGAACGCAATGCCGCGGCCGCTGTGAGCTAGCTTCGCCGTACATCTTGGATGCCCTGCAGGCGTGTAACCTCTATAAACATGGACAACGATTCGCGGTCACCGGAAAACTATGTCGCAGTTAGCAGACTTCTTTCCAAAGTTCTGCGCCACGAGCCCGAGATGGTTGGCATACGTCTCGACCGTCAGGGCTGGGTATCTGTCGATGAGCTGATACGCGCAATAGAACGTACCGCACGTAAGGCGGGTGCGTCGAAGCGACTGAGGACCTTGCCAGCAATCACGCGAGATGTCATCCTGGCGGTCGTGGCCACAAACGACAAACAGCGCTTTTCGCTCTCACCGGATGGCCTGCGGATACGCGCGGCACAGGGTCACTCGATAGGCGTGGACCTTGGATATGCCGCAAAGGAACCGCCAGCTGTTCTCTATCACGGCACCGCCTGGAGTAACTGGACGCATATCGCCGTGGAAGGGTTGACGGCTCAAACTCGGCACGCAGTTCATCTGAGCACGGACGCCGATACGGCAACGCGGGTCGGTACTCGCCACGGTCCGCCATTGGTACTCGTCGTGGATGCCGCGCAGATGCATGCAGATGGCTATGCTTTCACTCGTTCGGATAACGGAGTGTGGCTCACTCTGGTTGTGCCGGCAGCATATCTGTCAAAGTGGACGCCGGACAAACGCGGGCCAAGCTCATGAAGGTGCGTTTCCGTGTCAAATCTCTCACGGCGCAACGGTTTCCAAGACGCGAGCTGAGTCGGCAGCGCGAAAAAAGTTGGTACTCGCGGACGTCTTGTCTGGCCTACAAGATGCGAAAGCCGGACGCGTATATAGCGAGGCTGAATTTCGGCGATGGGCGGAACAGCATATGACCACACCAATTGAACGGCCCATCGGCGAGCAACTATCTCGGGAAGGACAGAGGCCGTTCGAAGACTTCAGTCGAAGCTGGCAGACTAGGAAATCCCCCTAGCTGCGGCATCATTTTCTCGGGGCTACCACAGGCAAGGTGGTGTGCGTTTTCGCGGCTTCATCCGATGTCGACCAGGCATGGGCGAAAATTAAAGGTGCCGTGGAGGCCAATAAGCTCTTGTCTGCCAAGGTATCCACGGCTCTGCGCAGCAAGGGGCGTGATGGTCACGCTATTTGCGTGTACACGCGAGACTGGACAGACACACGGGAGCTCTTGCGAATCCGTGAAGTTCTGCGGTCGCTGGGCTTTGTGGGGGAACTCGGCTACAAGCGCGACATTGTTACTCAGAACAGGATTTACCGCGTAGGCGAGTGGCATTTGCGGGCGTAGCCCATAGGCCATCAAAGCAACAGCTTGCCCAAATGCTAGTGACATGCAGTTTGCGAGGCCTAGGGGCATCTCAAGATTGCTGAGCGCTGCCGCGACTCTCGGCTGGCGTCCGCGTATGTTTCGGAAAGCGCTCCGAGCCGTTGCGAGACTTCCACCTTCCTTCCGATTGTGCAATGCACCTGCACTTGAGTTCAACGCACGCTGCGCTGTGAGGCAATAGCATCGCGCAGGTCAGGGTCTATCATCGCCCCAACATCAAAGGCGGCGACGACTAAGTCACCGCCAATTTGTCAGTCTTGGAGACGACTCAACGTAACTGTGTGCGGTCCCGCTACCGATAGTTGTAGCGCGACGCTGCACAGTTGCGGGAGTCCGCGCGTCCCAAAATATTAAATTCAAAACTCGGGCGCCGAAACTTGTTCAACAAGGAGGAGACATCATGGCAAGCGTCAACGCGACACCGAGAGCACCGGTCCTACCCCGTGTATTACGTGACATCGTTCTGGTTTATGGGGTAACGATTCTTTCTGCGATTGTAGTCAACTGGATTGTACGCACAGCTCCTATTGGACCGTGGGTCGGTCCGCAGATTGAGCAGTTCTTCTGGCTTGATAACATAGCCTGGCAGCTGTTCGCACTATGGTGGATTATTCTCATCGCAGTCAGCGACTTTTGGCCTTTCGCTGGCATACGCTCCGGAATGACGCGAGGAATTGCTGTCATTGCAACCGGTTGGATATTGGGGTGGCTGACAGCAAAGGCCGTGTACGTAGGCGGTCTCGGCGCAGGCTGGCTGTTTCCCATCATCGGGACCATCTACTTCTTCCTTGCGTTCTTCAGCTTCACTGGTGAGAACTGGATAGTTGCGGGAATGCCGCCACGCCGGAAGTTTGGCGTTCTCCTCATACTTATCGCTGGTCTTACATACGCTGTAACGTCGTCTTCCATCCGCTGGGTGCCGGCATGGTGGTTCCCGTTTCTTCAAATCGGTGTATCGACAGGGCTCCTCCCTTATCTCACGCGGGACATGAAGCAGCCAGGAAAATCGGTTGCACAGATGTGCCTGCTCTGGCTGGTCATCCTTGCATGCACCTGCGTTTCGCACATCCTCGGCGTATGGGAATTCAGCGCCTCGCCAATCTCGCGCTTCTGGGCGTCAGGCACTTACACCAGTGACAACGTCTGGCTGCTGTTCTTCATGGTCGGTTGCTCCATCAACTTCGGGCTTCCGGTACTGACCCAAAACTGGCCCTTCCGATATATCGCGATGCCGTGGGGTGGCCTGCTCGGCTGTGTCTTTTACATCGCTCTGGGTGCCGTGATTGCGGTGGTCCTCTCGCGGATGGTGGGACCGGTGTTTTCGAGCATGAACGAGGCACTGAGCTTCGCCTACATGGGGGTGAACTGGTCAATCGGTCTGTGTCTGGTTTTCGGGCTTGGTTCTAGTCGACCGTATCTGTGGGCAGGGCAAAAGTCGGCAGGAACATGGGAAGGAAACGAAGCCAGTCTCGCAAGCGCGGACTGATTTGCGGCAATCGCTCACTGTACCTGGGTGCTTACAGGAGAGGTGCATGAACAGATTAGCGAATAAGGTTTGCCTCATTACCGGTGCTGGGGGAGCCATCGGCCGTGCGACCGCACAGGCTTTCAAGGACGAGGGCGCGATTGTCGTAATTTCGGACATCAACAAACGATTGCTAGATGCGTCTGAGCAGGAGATTGGGTGCCAGGCCGTGCTGCAGGACGTTACAAACGAGGCGCAGTGGGCTGATGTGATTGATGGAATTGAGAAGCAGCACGGCCGGCTCGATGTGCTGGTGAACAACCCGGAAAATTTGGATTCCAGCGGCAACGTGAATCCTGAAACGACGCAGATGGAAGACTTCAGGCGGCTGCAATTGGTGAATGTCGAGTCTGTCATGCTTGGCTGCCGCGCCGCGATTCCGGCGATGAAGCGCGCAGGTGCCGGCTCCATTATCAATATCTCGTCGATTGCGGCTGCCATCGCGACACCTTTCAAAGTCGGCTACGGAATCAGCAAAGCGGCGGTACGGCATCTCAGTTGGTCGGATGCGGCGCACGGCGCACCCTACAAAATTCGCTGCAACTCCATCATGCCTGGACGAATCGAGACCGGTGACGGCGCCATGATGGATTCCATTTTCAAGGGCGTTGAGCGACGTGGCGAAATGGCGGACGCAGACACAGACACGGCGCGAACGACCTTCAATGCGCTTATTCCGCTTGGACAATTGGGCTCGCCCTACGAAATCGCGATGGGCGCGGTTTATCTCGCGTCCGACGAAAGTAGATACGTCAGTTCAATATCGCTTCTGATTAGCGGAGGCTGGTCCGTCCTGTAGCTGTCTACGTTAGCGAAGCCCCTTGACCACTGTAGTCCTACCGATGTTCGCAGGGCTGCAGTCGGAACACATCGTCAATAGCGCGAGAGCGTTTTGAGCCAACGTGAGCCCAAGGTCGCGTTGGCTTTTTTTGAGCGTCTAGTTTCGCCACCTTCGTTCGGGTTTACACCTTTACGCAAACCGTGAAGCTGGACACGAGCTACGCGGGGAGCGGGAACCGTTTCATCCCGGAAGTAGAAAGCGCTTCGACTGCACTTTCGTTCAATTCGCCCTGCGCTGCCATTCAACCGTCGTCAGTGTCATCCGCATATTCTTGAATCACCCACAAACCCAGCCCGACAGTTGGAGCCGGGCAGATTTCAGGAGACGAAGATGGAAATCAAACCGAAGGTTCATGAAGAAGCAGTTCAGATTAACGAGATTCCGTGGAAGGCCTTCCCCGACGCGTTGTCGCAGGGTGGCATCCGCTGGAAGATGCTTCACGCCTCGCCAGAGATGGGCGCTTGGGCAGCCATCTTCGAGTGCCCTGCAGGCTCCTCGTTCAACGCACACTTTCACGTCGGCCCCGGCGAATACCTGTTGACCAAGGGTCGCATGGATGTGCGTGGCGGCAAAGAAAACGGTGGTGACACGGTTGTCGCGCCGGCATACGGGTATGAGTCGGCGAATGCTCGTCATGACAAGACCTTTTTCCCAGTCGACTCCGAGTTTTACATGACGTTCCTCGGGCCGCTCGCCTTCATTAACGAAGACGGTTCGCCCATCGTCAACGTCTCGTGGGACGAAGCCCAGCGCGCTTACGCCGCCTGAACGTGCAAATGCAGCGGACCGCTTACATCCTTGGCAGCGGTCGCGTCTACTAAGCGAAGGGGTCACAACATGACAGCAGCAGCGGTTCTGGCAGATGCCACCAATGAAGTCTTCGACCATCATCTCGGCGCATTTGCAAAGGGTCTTGACGAACTGATGAAGGACTATGACGAAAAATCCGTCATCGTCACGCCGGACAAGACCTTTCGCGGACAGGACGAGATTCGCGGATTCTTCAAGGCATTTCTCGACGGCGCAAAGCCCGCGTTCTGGGAAGCGTTCAAGGTGACAAGCAAGAGCACAGAAGGTGAAATCGGTTATCTGGCTTGGGAGGCCAAACCTTTCGTCTCGATGGCCACCGACACGCTTCTGGTGAAGGACCGAAAGATTGTCGTCCAGACGTTCACGGCATTCTCAGCGTAATCACTCATCACAGGTCAATTCTCACAAGCAATCGCTAGAGGATTCTGGCGACCAAGTTCTTATATTGATGGAGACAGTCATGGCACGAAAACTTGAAGGTCGCGTTGCAGTCGTTACGGGCTCCAGCTCTGGTAATGGTCGCGCGATTGCTATCGCGCTCGCAAACGAGGGAGCACGCCTGGTTTGTTCGGACTTGAAAAAGAGCGCACTGGCCGGCGGATACGAAAAAGACATCGAGCTAGACACCGATGTTGTCATCACGAAAGCAGGCGGCAAAGCCACCTTCTTTTCCGCTGATGCCAGCAAGGCCGCCGATGTCCAGAATGTTATCGACCATGCGGTCAGTACGTTCGGCCGAATCGACATCATCGTGAACAATGCCGGTGTCTTTACGGGGCTGCACAACATCATTGATGAAACCGAAGAGCAGTACGACTTCACGATGAATGTGAATGCAAAGGGCGTCTGGCTTGGCTGCAAGTACGCTATCACGCAGTTTATGAAGCAGGAGCCGATTACCACTTCGAGCGGCGCGCAACTCCGCGGCCGCATCGTGAACATCGCATCAATCGGCGGCCTGGTCGGCCTCGCGCTCGAACCGGCTTACTGTGCGTCGAAGGGCGCCGTGGTCAATCTCACGCGTGAACTTGCCCTGGATTTCGCTCCGGAGCGCATCAACGTCAACGCGATTTGTCCGGGCTTTCTCGCAACGGCCATGGTGCGCTCGTTCCTTGAGAACGATGACACCAACAAGCTGCTGCACGACCTTACGCCATGGCCGCGAGTCGGCGCGGCGGAAGATGTCGCCAAGGCCGCCGTATTCCTTGCGTCCGATGATGCGGAGTGGATGACTGGGTCCATGCTCACCGTTGACGGTGCCTTCACTGCCCGGTAAGTAGTCCGCGGAAGTGTCGGCTTCACCTACTCAAAGGAGAGCATCAAATGGACAGGCTGAAAGGCAGAGTCGCCATCGTTACTGGTGCGAGCTCGGGGTTCGGTCGTGGCATCGCCATGTCGTATGCAGCGGAGGGGGCGAAAGTCGTCGTGAGCGACATTCACGAAGAGCCGAATCAAGGTGGCTTCGAAGGTGACGCGAAGCTCACCACCGTCGCGGCCATCAGAGAAGCCGGCGGCGAAGCGACCTACGTGTCGTGCAATGTCACAAAGCAGAGCGAAGTTGCCAACCTCATTCAGGAAACGGTCCGTGTGTACGGCGGACTCGACGTCATCGTTAACAATGCCGGTATCTACCGTGCGGGCAAGCTCGCTCACGAATTTGGTATCGAAGACCTTGACGCATGTTTCGACGTCAATGTGCGCGGTACGTGGTTCGGTTGCCAGGAAGCCATCAAGCAATTCCTGAAGCAGGGGCGCGGCGGCAACATCGTCAACATCGTCTCGACGGCCGGCCTGCAAGGTCACCCGAAGCAGTCGGTCTATAACATTTCGAAAGGAGCAGCAGCCAATCTGACGCGTTGTCTAGCCATTGAATATGGTCACGAAAAAATTCGCGTCAACGGCATCTGCCCGACCTATGCTAAGACGTCGTTGACGCGCGCCCTCTTCGACGACAAGGACTTCGACAAGGCGTTCACTGACGTTATTCCGTTGAAGCGTTGGGGTGAAGTCGAAGACATCGCCAATCTGGCCATCTTCCTCGCGTCGGACGAGTCGAGCTACATCCATGGCGACCTCATCCGAATCGATGGTGGCGAGACGCTCTGTCGGTTCTCAGTTTAGTTCCTAGTTGCTGGCGGCCCGGAGTTTTCGGGCCGCCGCTTTGCATTTAGACGTAGAGGTGTGAAATTGCCCAAGATTATTCATTCAATGATTCGAGTTCACGACCTCGAGAAATCCCTGAAGTTTTACGAGGACGCGTTGGAGTTAACGCCCAGTCATCGACTGGACTTCCCTGACTTCTCGCTGGTCTATTTGAAGAACGGCGAAAACGACGTCGAAATAGAACTGACCTGGAACAAGGGCCGGGAACCGGCTTACACGCATGGCGACGGCTACGGTCACATAGCAGTTGCGGTACCGAATCTAGAAGAAGAGCACGCTCGCTTGTCCAACCTCGGCATCAATCCGATGGCAATCAAAGAATTCAAGCGTGACGATGAAATGCTCGCTCGTTTCTTTTTCATTCGGGACCCTGACGGCTACAAGATTGAAGTGCTCGAAAGCGCCGGGCACTACGTCTGAGCGACGTCTATGTAGCTGCCTGGGCGCCTAGCGAGGGCTCCCCTTAACGATTGCCCCGACGCAAACCAAATTATGGTTGTCTCCTCCGTGTTTCCAGGCATGGATTCAAGCCCGCCCAGCAAGGCGGGCTTTTTTGCGCGTTGCAAGGTCAAAATGACGCTGTTGTTGCGGCCGCGAGAAGTCGGTCGACTTCAAGTCACTGGGTGGCAACCAAGAGGACGGTCAAGCTGGACCCGACCGCCAGACTCACCCGCAAGTTTTCTCACTGGTTCTCTTCGTCGTCGCGATACATCCAGTTTCTCGACGTTTTGCCGATTCCAGGATTGAAGCAGTTGCACGGGTCGAGTTGCCTATAGAACGCTTGCAGTGCGTGCTTCGCCGCGTACAGATGACCGACGTTGTGTTCCGCTGGATATTCGGCGCCTCTCGAGTCCTGCAGCGCCAGCAACTCATGCTCGAGCGCTAAGCAGTCGCCGCCTTTTCGTACCATGTAGTCCTGATGCATCACATGACAAAGGAAGTGACCATAGTAAAGCTTCATCGTGAAGGCGCGGTCGAGTTCATCGGGCAGCTTTTCCAGCCACTCCAGCTCGTTCCGGCGCAGAGCTAGGTCCAGCGCAACAATGTCTTCGACTGTGTCCGTGTGCAGCGTTCGATACCTGATTGCTGCCCCCGCGGTCACAAACCGGTTTAGGAAAGCGTCTTTCGCTTCCTCCTCGGAGCATAAAAAATAGCTGTCGCGGGTTCCGTCTAACTGGCGCTCGATTAATGCACGTGTTTCCTGAACGCTACACGCTTTGACCTTCAGCATGAGATGATGTTCATATCGATTTCGGTACTCGACCAACCGCGGTGGAAGATGCCCAGGCAGGCATTTACTGACCAATTGCAGGAAACGGTCCGGGAGATGTCGTGGAATCAATCTGCTGCGCGACGATAATCCATCGAGCCATGACTTTGCCGCGAAGAACATCGGTAGCCGGTCGGTTCCGAACCTCTTGATAAGAAGGAACATGTCCTTCCCGTATTTTTCGGACACATCGAACGCGTCCCGGTGCAGGTATTCACCGGCGATGGGCAGGTCGACCAGGTTGCGGAGCAAATCCCTTCTCAGCTTCTCCAGCACGGCCGCGTCCGATGTCCCAATGTAGAAGACTTTCGCTCCAGCTTCAGCGGGAAACGTGTCGAGTCGCAGTCCGAATACCATCACCTTGCCGGCTGAACCAGACGCATCGTGAAGTCGTCTTGGGTCTGCGTTGTATCTGGCGGGAGTGGTCGCATCAACATCACGAACGTGGCGCGCATACTCGCCATCGGACGCCGCGCCGGCGTCACGATGAATGGTGTCTTCTGGAAAGTTTGCTTCTTCTAAGCGCCGCAGGATTTCTTCGGGCTCGTTGCCAAGGTCGATGCCCAGTTTGTTATGGAGCGAGAGTTGTCCCGTCTGACTGACCGATGCAAAGACAGACAGCTCGGTATATGCCGGTCCGCGATGCACCAACGCGCCACCTGAGTTGTTGCAGACGCCGCCGAAAATCGAAGCGCCGATGCATGAAGAACCAATGACCGAGTGGGGTTCGCGACCAAGTGGTCGGAGGCGCTGCTCCAGTTCGTTAAGCGTCGAGCCGGGAAGACAGACCGCCTGGTCTCCGCCGTCAATCAAATGGATGCCTCGAATCCGCTTTGTGCTGACAATCACAACTGGCCGGTCGTAGGAACTTCCATCGGGTGTAGAGCCTCCGGTGAGCCCCGTGTTCGATGCTTGAGGAATTACGATGGCGCACGCTTGTACGCAGGCCTTCAGCACTCTCCACTGCTCAACAAGCGAGCCGGGACGCACAACAGCAAGGGCTTTACCTTCCCCAAACCGCATTCCGGTCCGATAGCGTTTCGTCGCTCGGTATCCGGTCAGGACGTGATGCCTGCCCACGACCTGTTCGAGGGTGCGGATGAGTTCACGGTCGCCGTGAACGTGCAAATTCGACGACGCGGCCGAATCGTCCACGAGGTGAGTTATCGGTTGCATGTTGGATTTCAGTCGATAGGATACTGACATCATTGCTCGCAAGTGATGGCAGTGAACAGCGGTCGAACAGCCCGAAAAATAAGTAGGCTGTGCTCATTCGGCATTGCGCGAAGGCAACATATCGTCAAAGTACCTTACGTGGCGCATCCCGATTTGAACAAGCGTGCAATCGCAGTTGCCTAGCAGCGTATGCCGAACTGGGTTGGCGCAAAGCCGCCGCGAAACATTGAGAGGGTGCCAAGCAAAACGCCCCGCCGTTGAGGGGCGAGGCGTTGTCTGCAGGTTTAGGCTAGAAGGAACTGCTGGTTGGCCGCTACGCGAGTCGCCCTGATTATGCTGATACTGCCGCGCGTCGGGCATCGCTTGGCGATTCGCCAAATTTTTCCTTGAATGCGCGGCAAAAGTGGCTGGTCGAATTAAAGCCCCACCGATAAGCAATCTCACCAATCTGGAAGCGTTGATACGCCGGGTCCGCCAATGCTCGTCTGCAGGCCTGCAACCGGCTGTGCAGGATGTACTCCGAGACTGTCATGTCACTGCGCTGAAAAAGCATATGCAGGTAGCGCAAGGAGATGCCGCTTGCTTCCGCAATGCGGGCCGGCGTCAGGTCGTCTTCGTGGAGGTGCAGAAGTATAAAATCCTGGACCTTCCGGAACATCGCCGCGCTGGCATCGAACGTGGCCGCGTGTTGCTGACCGGACAATGCAATCCCCAACAACTCGAGCGTAGACCGGCTGACCGACCCTTGGACTGTAGGGTCCAGCGTCGATATTTCGTTAGATAACGCGAGCAGATGGACGGCCAACAGCGACCCGACGCCGGTTCTGCTTTCAATCCTGCCACCGGAAGGCGGCTGCTTACGCTCGGGAAGCCGCTCCCGCATGAGCGACCATGGAATCATGAGGGTTACCTTGTGTAGGCGCTCCATCACTTCAAACTGAACTTCCTGCTCGCTTGTCCAGACGACCAAATCGCCTGACGACACTTCCACGCCGCTGTCTCCAATCTTGAAGCGTTCACGCCCGCTGGTGGTCAGCTGAACGCCAATGAAAAGGTCGTCGTCACGCCGAACGTGACTGCGTGTGCGCCGCCCGACACAAGGGTCGCACGTCGTGTCGACGATTTCAGCGCCGGCGAAATCGTGCCGTCTCAGGTGAGCATAGAAGGTCGCGGGGAGGCGCTGTGGGACCTGCCACTCACGATAGCTCCCGCTTAGGATTTCTTGCCAGGCGTCCGTTCTATCGTCGCCGGCCACTTCGCTGCTTTTCCAGTCTGTCGAAGGTTTCAGCACCGCTTGTCTCCTGCTTGGTGTCTCGCCTGTCTGGGTTAGGACACACTTTTGGACTATTTACACTACCGCGCAAGGTGGCTTTCAACAAGAGGACGTACCCTTATGGCCCTATTTGCGCGGATATTGTGGGTTTTCCAGCTCCAGCTAGTTCAACCCACTTTTCCGTCAGTTCCCGAAACTCGCCTTGAAAGAGGTCTTTCCATGCGCGTAGGAGTATGAAGGCAGCAAGGCGGTGAGGCACGGGGACGTTAAACCGTTCAACGAGCACATCGTGAATCGCAGGCTCATGGACCCTTAGAAAAGGATTTACCGATAGTTCATGCGCAATTGTTGTCGGTAGCGTTGGACGGCCGCGCTCCCGCAATTTGACAGCCACGTCCTGCCAGCCTTGTACATGTTTGTTTCCTGGCTCGCAGACCCGCGCAAACTCCAGATTGGAAAGCGTATATTCGTGAGCGCAATGCACTAGCGTTGCTGGCGGCAACGACGCCAACGTATCCAGAGACCCGAGCATCTCCGCGGCAGTGCCCTCCAACAAGCGCCCGCATCCACTTGCAAACAGCGTGTCGCCAGAAAATAGATGGCCCGGAAGGCCAGCGACCCCTTGCTGATAGTAAGTGACGTGCCCGTTCGTGTGTCCCGGAGTCGCGATGACCTTCGCCGAGAATGCCGGCTCTTGAAGCGTGACTTCGAACCCGTCGCCAACCTTGCAGGTGACAGATGCGATGCGTTCGCGCGCAGGTCCAAATACTGGCGTCTCTTTCTTGCCGCAGAAACGAAGCAATTCTTCAACGCCGCCGACGTGGTCGCCGTGATGGTGTGTCAGCAGAATTGCGGTGACGATGAGCTTGCGCGAATGAATGTAGGCGACCACTGGCTCCGCGACGCCAGGGTCGACAACGACGGCGGAAATACCGTCTGCAATTACCCAGGCGTAGTTGTCCTTTGAAAAAGGAATCGGGAGGTATTCGAGGTCGTTGGACATGCTCATGTAGCAGGGTTGCCGTCGGCGCGAAGCTTGGAACCCTGTTTCTGAAGTGGCGGCCCCTTAACATACTGCTGCGTGCCACTCGTGGTTTGACTGAGAGCGCAGGACCAATTGATGAGCAGCGCAAAGGTCCGTGCAACTGCAGGCGCGTCGACGGTCACCAGAAAATGGATTCGTCAACGGAATTCCGCAGCGCGATGCCGCAGTCGATTTATTTGCCGCGGTTCCCACTAGCCGTGGCCATCGACCCACGCGCGACACCACGAAAGGCCTGCTGATTCTGCCTCTTCATCAGTATCGAACGCGCCGAGCACTCCAGACGCTACTACAACCTTCGAGTCGCGCATGATTGTGCCGCTGCCGGCGAAGCGCTCCGGTCGCATGATGTCTTCTTGCTGCAGAATGGCATGGCCCCACAGTGTATATCCATGATACTTCTCGGTTTGCATTAGTCGACCTCTGGCGGTTCTGTGTACCGCTCGCATCCATGATTGCCTGAGTTCGGGCCGCTCGACAAGTACTACAGCTTGAGGCGCCGTTGTCGATGCCAGCCATCTTCAAGGTAGCATCGATTACCTTCAGTTCCTGACCGAAATCGAGCGGCCACTCTTCCCCATTGCAGCGCACGGTCATGCCGTTGTGCAACGAAATCAGGTTGCGTGCCGCGTGCAACGCATCTACTGGCTTTGATTCCCGTTCGGCTTCGTGTGTTTCAGAGCACGGCGTTCGACCAATCAACTCGTACGTGAGGACGCTGAAACTGCGGCATGTCCGGCCACGGCCTGATGCAAGAATGTACAAAGCTGCAGATGCTGCGTTCGGCAGGCATCGTTCCCGTGACGCAACTGTTCTGTCGAAGTTCATCGACGGGACTTGTCCTCCACCCACGTTTTACTTGTCCCCCACCCACGCGCAACTTGTCCTCCACCCACGTTTTACTTGTACTTCACACACAGAAAATGGGTATCCACATCTGAAAACTGCGCTGCAGGCAAGGCGTTTTCGCGGTCGAGCGCTCCGGTAATCTTATAATCGTTAATCTGTGTAACTCGCTATCTTTGCGCGATGCGTCTCTTGCTACTTGCAATTGATAGCGCTCCTGCCAAATCTCTCGTGCGATTGCTTCAATCGCTGTTCACTTCAAAACGCGGAGATTGGGCAACCAGGACGAAGGATTAGCGCGCGAGTTACCTCCCCCATTGAAGTCGGCCGCCCGTACATTCCACATTCGCGGCCATGCGACAGGAAGTCGCCAGTGCTTCAACGCACTCCTTGGTTGCGCTCTGCACAGTTTCGAGAAAAGGACCGTAGCAATGCGGCTCGCGCCATGGTTCGTGTTCCTCTTTCCGAAACCCCGTGAGCTTCGGCGAAGTTACGAACATGCTTCACCTCGTCGTAGGCGTTTGCCTTCGGTGACAAGAGAGGAGCTGTTTCATAGCTTCGAGGCTCTCTCGCGGTTAGCAAACCGGCAGGTTCAATCCAGCTTGCCCTGTTCGGCCAGTTCTATAAAAGTGTCGACCACATGACGTACCTTGGGTCGAAGGTGAGCCACCTTCGGCCAGACGGCGTGCACATCTATGAAGTCACTCGAAATATCTTCGAGAGCTGACAGTAGTGCTCCCGACTCCAGATGGGGTCGTAGGAGTGACATAGGCATCTGGCAAAGTCCTAGCCCCGCCAGAGCGGCCTCAACTATCGAGTCACCGTCGCTAATCTGGTAGGTCGCAGGCGGCGAAATCCGGTGGGGTTCACCATTGACATTGACTCGCCATGAAAGCGGCTGGCCACGGCGATAGCCGAGAATGCATGAATGATTTTTCAGGTCTTCAAGCCGGGTCGGGGTGCCGCGCTGCGCCAAATAGTCGGGCGATGCCGCAATCACCATGCGCTGGCTAGTCAGGCGACGGGCCACCAGACCACTTGAGCTTTCAAGTTCGCCAAAGCGAATAACGAGGTCAACGCCTTCCTCAATCGGGTCAATGAGATGGTCCGAGAAGGTCATCGTGAACTGCAGGTCGGGGTGCTTTCGAGCGATGTCGAGCAATATCGGAACAAGGATACGTCGACCGAAGGCTGCAGGCATGTCAATCCGCAAGCGACCGACGGGTCGCTGGTTGCCTGGGCCTAGAGCTGTTTCCGCGGTAGAGATTTCATCGAGTGCGGACGCGCACGCTGCGAAATATGCATCGCCGTCGGCCGTGAGCGAGATGCTTCTCGTGGTGCGATGGAACAGTTGCGCGCCGAGGCGGTCCTCCAGTTTCGCGATTGCTTTCCCGACGGCCGACTTGGTCAGCCCAAGTTCTTCGGCCGCGTCTGTGAAGCTGCGTGACTTCGCGGCGGTCACGAAAATCAAGATTCCGCTGAAAGTGTCGACCTGCGCCATGTCATGCCCCGATGAAGACTTTTGTTCTACATATAGGGCATGGCCACGAGCATTGTCAACCTTAAGCGCAAAGGTCAACGGGACGAACGCCCCGATTAAATTTTGACTGCGCAGCCCGTGTTTGCCGCCTCGAGGGCACAGTTCGCGATTCGCAGAGCGCGAATGCCGTCCCGAGGCGTCGCGGGCATCGGTGCGCTGTTTTCGAGCGCCGTGAGGAAGCGGTCCAGCTCGACCTTGTACGAGTCAGCATGTCGTTCAAGGAAGAAGTTAAGCAGCGGCTCACGCGCCTCCGTCCTTTCGCTCGTCCACCGGCGCAGGCTGGACGGTCGATGGTTGTCATTCAGCACCATTCCCTTCGAACCGAAGACTTCGACACGTTGGTCGAAGCCGTAGACCGCGTGGCGCGAACCGTTGATATGACATTGCTTGCCGGACGCCGTGCGCAACAACACCATCACGCTGTCGTAGTCTGGAAGCTCTTCCAGACCCGGGTCGACCAGCCGGCTTCCCATCGCCATCACTTCTACAGGCTCCTCGCCGAGCAACCAGCGAGCAGTATCGAAATCGTGGATGGTCATGTCACGGAAGATTCCGCCCGAGTGCCGTAGATACTCGCGGGGCGCGAGGCCCGGGTCGCGACTCGTGATGACGACCTGGCGAACATCGCCGACCTCACCGTCTTCGATAGCCTGCTTAAGCCGCATGGCGTCCGGGTCGAAGCGTCGATTGAAGGCAAGCATCACGCGCCCGTTAAGACGCTCGATTTCTTCGACTGCGGCGAGTGCGCGGTTTATGTCCAAGTCGATGGGCTTCTCGCAGAGTACCGGCTTGCCCAACCGGACAGCCTGCAGCGTCAGGTCGATATGTGTGTCCGTCGGCGTGCCTACAATGACTGCGTCAACATCTTCTCGGTCGACAACCGACTTGCAATCGACTGACGAGTCGCAAGCCAGCTCTGCCGCGAGCGCTTCGACACCTTCCTTGTTGGGGTCCGCCACGGCGACGAGTTTCACCCGACGGTCAGCGGCAACGTTGGCCGCGTGGATTTTTCCGATGCGCCCGGCACCGAGAACAGCGATACGCAACATATGAGTCTCCTATTTCTCGTCAGCGCGCCATTTGGCGAGCCGACTATTCACTCTTGATTCGGTAAGCGTCGATACGGATTTCGTCGGCCAACACTGACTATTTGCGTCTCAGGTGGAGAGACGTCCCATTGCTCTCGCTTGGTTCAGCAGAAGGTACCTCGGAAATCTGTCGGCTGAGCCGCAAGATGTCGTCCAGACCAAACTCCTGGACTTCCGGCACCCGCTCTCCGCGCGCTTTCGCTACGTCCGTCGCGATGCGAAGCGCGTTTGAGCGCTCACGCATCAACAGGTCGAGTGCTTCGACTAGAAAAGCGCGCTCCCTCTGCGATACATGCGCTCCAATCACTTGGTCGTAAGAAGACATACGCTGGTCCCCAGAACAATGCGACCGCCAAAAGACGCCCCACGCGGTCTATCGGTCCGAGCTATCGTCCCTCATGGAAACGAAGCGGCAACTCGGTCCGGTCGCCGTCAAATCAGGCTGCGGATACTGCCGCCGTCGACACCCCAGACGGCAGACGTGACAAACGACGCGAGGTCGGAAGCCATGAAAACAATCACGTTGGCCACTTCGTCCGGCTGGCCCAACCGCTTCAGCGGCAACTGGCGCAGAGACAGTTCGTGCTCGACGGCATCTTTCGGAGCCATGCCGTGAAATTTGCCCATCGTGTCGGCGAATCCCCCGTCCTTCGTCCAGAACGGCGTCCACACTGGACCCGGCGCGACCGCGTTCACGCGAATCTTGGGCGCTTCCGCTCGGGCCAGCCCCTTTGTCAACGCGAGGACAGCAGCCTTGGACGCGGAATAGTCAATCGGAACAGGCTCAGGCTGGCGCGCCAGGTCAGACGCGTTGTTGATAATCACCGACTTCTCGCGAGCGCGCAGCACAGGCAGCAGGTATCGACACGTCCGGACGTAGCTCATGAAGTTGAGATTCATCGTGAAATCCCATTCCTCGTCCGAGAGTTCTTCGAACGTGCGGACCTTTCCCGCGCCCACGTTGTTCACGAGAATGTCCACCTGCCCGTTGTGTGACTTGAGGGCCGCGTCGATGCCGCTTTTCACGCCATCGGCCGTGGACAAATCTGCCTGAGCAATCGTGACGTTCGTGCCGAGCGAGCGCAATTCCGACTTGGTTTCCTCGAGCGCATTCGCGTCGATGTCGATGACGCAAAGACGTGCGCCCTCACGTGCGAAACCTAATGCTGTTGCGCGTCCGATTCCTTGTGCCCCGCCCGTGATGAGCACAATCTTCCCTTCCAGGCCTGTCTCCATGATGTCTCCGTTCGATGTTCTGTATTTTGCGAGCGTTCAATGTCGTCTGTTTTTCGAGAACAAGCGCGACCCGCACCTCGCGGTTGCGAGGTAGAAAATAAACGACGCTGTGAAACGACAGTTCAGCGGTTGTCGACCCGCTTAATGAAAGGCCTGATGTCGACCGTGTCCCAAATTCCGGCTTTGTTGAACGGGTCAGCTTCTACGAAACTCTTAATTTCTTCGATGCCATCGGCTTCGTAGAGAAAGAAGCTGCCAATCATCGTCTGACCATCTGCCTTCGTCAGCGGCCCGGAGATAAGCGTCTTCACAGGTGCAGTTTGCAGATAGGCCTTGTGTGCGTCATAGTTTTCAAGACGGCGCTCGACCATATTCGGGTGGTCAAGACAGTAGACAGTGAAGTTCATTTTCGTCTCCTTACTTCGATTCAGGTGTTTGAACCACGTTTCTTTTCTTCTGAGTATCAGGACATTGCGGCGCGCGGTGCGACGCCATTGAAGGCATCCTGCAGAAGCCCAAGCAAAGCATCACGCTCAATTTGACGAGGATTCCAGTAGGGGTTCGAGCTGGCTATGTCGGCGGCCTTTGAGACGTCTTCAGCGGTCATCCCGATGTCTTTCAACGCAAGGGGGGCGCCGCAACGTTTAGCGAGCTCATACACACCCGATGCCGCGTCTTCCGAACCCAGAGCACGGGCTATCCGTTGCATGGCCTTCGGAGCGGCCTGTCGGTTATACGCAAGCGCGTGTGGCAGAACGATGGTGTGTGTCTGAGCGTGCGGGAGGTTGAAACTTCCGCCGAGCGTATGACACAACTTATGATGAAGCGCCATGCCCACGCTACCCAACACCGTTCCGCAGAGCCAGGCACCGTACTGGGCCTCAGCCCGAGCCTCCACGTTTTGAGCGTCGGCCACGATGACTGGTAAAGCACGCGCCAGAGCGGCAATACCTTCTTCCGCCATCAGGCTTGTTACGGGATTCTCGTCACGCGAGTAAAGCGCCTCAGCGGCATGGGCGATTGCGTTAATGCCGCTCGTGACCGATAGCGCGACGGGAAGTGACATCGTCAGGTCGGCATCGTAAATCACTGTCTTCGGCAACACGCGCAGGTCCGTTCCTGTCTTCTTCAGGCCCGCATCGGTAATGCCATAGATAGGCGTCATCTCGCTGCCCGCATAAGTTGTCGGAACTGCGAGAATCGGCAGGTCCGATTCGAGCGCGATTGCCTTGCCCAAACCGATTGTCGAGCCACCTCCAACAGCAATGGCGCAATCGGCCTTCAGCTCTCTTGCCAGTGCGCGAGCTTCTTTGGCCAATTCGAGTGGCACGTGCATAACCGCGCGGTCGAAGACAGCAGCGGCTCGCGACCCCAAGCGCCCAGCGACGGATTCGCCTGTCTCTTTCTGTTCTGGGCTGCACAGAATGAGCGCTCGTTCCGAATTCAGTTGAAGCACTTCGCGCTCGAGATGCTGCAAACTGCCCGGGCCAAAGACAACCCGACCGGCACGCGCCTGATAAACAAACTCACGCTTTTGCATTAAGTAGCTCCGTTGTACGCTCGAAACTCAACTCCGTTTCCAACTGGTAGTCGACCTGGAACCGCGCGGTGCGAAGGTCGCTGAGCTCGTTACGAACGCGCAGATGTTCGGGATGAGACGCATATGCTTCCAACGCTTCCTGCGAGTCGAACTCGGTGATGAGAACGGCGTCGCACGCGTAATCGACCTGGCTGTAGTCAAGGCCTACCTCGAGGTGCCGCATGCCGGGGATACAGCCACGCAAACCTTCGAAACTGGTCTTAACAAGGTTCGAAGCGGCTAGCCGCTCCGCAGGCGAGTCGCCTCTGACACGCCACATAACGATATGCCGAATCATGCGTGGACCTCCGAAGGGTTAAGCACGAAGTCGTATTCAAGCGAGTACCACGGGACCGTCATTTCGCGGCCGTCCGGCGCCACACCCGGCTCATGTCGTTTCCACTCGGAAATCAGCGATGAGCGCACTCCAAACACGACGTCCGAGTCCAGATACTGGTCTCCGTCACGGAACACATGCGTGATGAGCGTCTCGTAACCTGGCGCTTCAATCATGAAGTGCAGGTGGGCTGGCCGCCACGGATGACGACCGACAGCGGCCAGCATGCGTCCAACGGGCCCGTCGTGCGGGATGGGATATGCCTCGGCAAGAATCGAGCGGAAGTTGAAGAACCCTTCAGCATCTGCCTTCAATCGGCCGCGACCACGATGGATGGCGTTGCCTGCCTCGTCGAGGTTCTGGACATCGTAGAAACCATCTTCGTCCGATTGCCAAACGTCAATTTGCGCGTTTGCGATGCTTTCACCTCCGGCGCCGCGAACCTGCCCACTCACATAACAAGGCGCACCTTTCGCACCATTTGAAATGTCGTCACCGTTGTTGTAGAGAGGCGCCCCCTTCACATAAAACGGCCCAAACACGGTCGCTTCGGTGCAATTTGATGGCTTCCGATTGTTCTGCGACATGACCAGCATCGAAAGGCCAAGCGTGTCAGACAGCAGAATGAATTCCTGCCGTTTGTCATCGGTGATGTGTCCTACTTCCGTCAGAAATTTGATTGCTTTGAACCACTCGTCCTCAGTGAGATGAACGTCGCGGGCAAACGCGTGGAGATGTTGAACCAGGCTCGTCATTACGGTCCTCAGTCTCGCGTTCTTGCAGTCTGCGAGCGAGGCGATAACGGCTTGAGTGATGGTGTCTTCGTTGATGTTGCGCATCGTGCGTGTCTCCGTTGTGCGCTCAAGGCGTCTGAAAACGAAAGGTAATGGGTCATCCGGGTAAATAAAATGCCTCGAAGTGAAATGACATTTCCTTCCTCCGGAAGAATCGAGTTGTAAACGCGCATTTCAGCGGGCGACGGCATACGAGCGCATCCGTCAGCGCCCTTCGATTGTAGAAATTCAGTCTACAAATCGAATACCCAGAGGCGGTTTATCAATCCTCTCGTCTACGGCATATTTGGCTCGGAAGGGCTGGAAGAATCCCTTCCGATTTTTCCACCAGGATGTGACGAGGTAGACGATGGACCGCTGGACGCAATTGCAGTTGTTTGTGCTCACTGCCGATTTGGGCAGCCTGTCGAAGGCGGCCGAGCAACTTGACATGTCAAACGCTGCGGCGAGCCGAACGCTGAGCTCGTTGGAAGAGCGCCTCGGCGCCCGGTTGATAGAACGGACGACGCGGCGCATGTGGCTCACTGACGCCGGTCGTGAATATCATCGTCGCTGCACCGCAGTTATCTCTGAACTGTCCGAGGCTGACTCGATTGCTTCCGAAGAGGCGGTCAGTCCGAAGGGCGTTCTTCGCGTGACGGGTTCCGTGTCATTCGCAATGATGCACATCGCTCCATCGCTTCCCGAGTTCCTCAAGCGCTATCCCAACCTGTCGGTGCAAATCGTCGCGGCGAATCAGTACCAGAACTTCATCGAAGCCGGGATAGACATCGCCATTCGCACCAAGGAGCACGAGGGAGACTCGGGCATCACCATTCGACGTCTTGCTGAGACCCGGCGAGTGCTGGCCGCGTCACCAGCTTACCTCGCGGCTCACGGTCGTCCTCAGAACCCGGAGGACCTGGAGCAGCACAACATGCTCGTCTACAACCTTGCTGTTGACCCCTGTTTGCTTCACCTCCGTCGCGGAAAGGAAGAGCGCAATATCGCCATCACCAGTGCCCTGGACTCAAACGAAGGCCAGGTCATCGTGGCGGCCGGACGTGCGGGACTCGGAATTGTCGTGCAGCCCCTTTACATCATCCACGATGACATCGTGTCGGGGCGCCTCGTTCCGGTACTCGAAGACTGGCAGCTACCACGTCTGACCATCAACCTGGCTTATCAAAGCAGGCGTTACCAGCCGGCGAAAATCAGAGTTTTCACTGATTTCCTAATGGAGCGCGTGAAGAATCTCAATCTCGAGGAACGCTGGATGACCTTTGCGACTTGAAGCAGGCCGGGACCTCAGGGCTTCGCCGCCTTGGAGCCCATTAACGCGTGCCGATATTTCCGCCTGGTGGAAATATGATTTCGGCATCAGGCATGTTTCCCGATAGAAGGCGGCCATACCCTATAAAAACAAAATCCCGCTCAGGGAACCGAAGCCAATGATGCCCAGGAGACACCCTTGAACTATCTAATCTTTCTCGCCTCGCGCACCGAGCGCTCCCTCTGCCCCCTTCGCTCATAGTCGGTCGGGTAGCAAATCTACAGCGCACGCTTTTGTTGCGGAAGACCATTTCGGTCTTGTCCGTCTGGTGAGTTGTTGTCTTCATTTTGAGGATAGATATGAAAGCCGTCCGATTCCATGGCAAGCACGACCTTCGCATTGATGACATTGAAGAGCCAGGCGAACTCAGTCCGGACCAGGTCCTTGTAGGTCCAACGTTCTGTGGAATCTGCGGCACGGACCTTCATGAGTACGACCACGGACCAACCTGGACATCCGCGGAATCGAATCCCTACAGCGGCGCCGCGCTTCCGCAAATTCTCGGCCATGAATTCTCTGGCGAGGTCCTCGCGGTCGGCAACGCTGTGACGAGCGTCGCACCGGGTGACCGAGTTTCTATACAACCGCAGATTGGTCCTCGCCAAGACTATTTCGGGCGCTGCAATCTGCCTTTCCTTGGCCCAAACGCCTCAGTCGTCGGTCTGAGTTGGCCGTGGGGTGGGATGGCAGAAAAAGCAGTCACCCAGGAATCGAACGCGATTGTGCTGCCATCGGACATCACCGACCGGCAGGGCGCACTTGTCGAACCAGCTGCCGTGGGCGTGCATGCAGTCGACCGTGCAGGCATCAAGCCTGGCGACTCTATCTTAATCACAGGGGCGGGAACCATCGGTGCAATGGCAGCGCTCGCTGCACGCGCATCGGGTGTCACGAATATCTTTGTGAGTGAGCCCAACGCAAATCGGCGCGAACGATTGCACCGTATGGACATCGGGGTCACCGTTCTTGACCCTCTATCAACTGACATCGGGGCGCATGTTCGCAGTATGACTCTCGAAGGCGTCGGGGTGGATGCGGCTATCGAATGTTCCGGCAACGGTCAAGCCTTCAGCACTTGTGTTGATGCCGTCCGCGCGCAAGGCGTGGTCGTTCAAGTCGGCCTGATGCCTGGAAAGATTGAAGCCGACCCGTTTCGCTGGACGGTCAAGGACCTCACCATCAGGGGTTCGCTGAACTATCCCATCACTATCTGGCCACGCATCTTCTCGATGATGCGCAGCGGACTCTTTCCGGTCGAGAAAGTGGTCGACGCCGAAGTCGATATGCAGGAAGTTAAGGAGCAAGGGTTTGACGCGTTGCTTGCGCCAGGAAGCGCAAAACTGAAGGTCCTCGTCAGCATAAGCCGCTGATTGACGCTGTTGCTGAAAGTAGTCGCAAAAGACTTATTACTGAAGGAGACAAAACATGAAAGCATTCATCGCAGGCGTAGCCGTTGTAACCACGGTGTTCGCGTCATCGAACCTGGCAGCGGCGCCAGCCATCACTATCCCGGTCATTGTGAAGAACACCAGCGTTCCGTTCTGGCAGGCCGTCTTCGCCGGCGCGTGCACCGCTGGAAAGAAATATGGCGTGACGGTGCCCAGACTCGGTGCCAGCAGCGAGGCCGATATGTCCGGTCAAATCGGCATTTTCGAAAACGCCGTTTCCGGGAAGCCAGCGGCAATCGTCATCACGCCCGTCTCAGCTGAAGCACTGGGACCTGCCATCGACGAAGCGGCCACCAAGATTCCGGTTGTTGTCGCTGACACGCCATCCAATTCAAAGCAAGTCGCGGCAACCGTGATGACTGACAACGTTGCAGCAGGTCGGTTGGGCGCGGACGCCCTCGCGCAAGAAATTCAGAAGAAGTACGGCAAGGCTGAGGGACAGGTTGCGGTGCTCCAGTTTCTACCAGGCGTGAAGTCAGTTCAAGACCGTGTTGACGGCTTCAAGGACCAGATGGCCAAGAAATATCCGGGCATCAAGGTGGTCACCACACGCATCGGCGATGGCTCTGTGACCGGTGCACTCAACACCACTCTCGATGTGCTCTCAACGTTTCCGCAGCTTCGCGGAATTTTCGGCGACACGTTCTACAGCGGGCTTGGTGTCGGTCAAGGTATCGCAGAGACAAAGGCGAAGGACCGAGTGATGGGTGTCACAGTTGATTCGACCGACGAGCTCATCAAGCTTGTCCGCAGCGGCGACATGAAGGCCTTGATTGTGCAAGACCCTTTCCAGATGGGCTACCTGTCCATCGAAGCTGCCGTCAAGAAGGTCAAGGGCGAGAAGGTTAACACGTTCATCGACACCGGAGCGCATGTCATTCGAACGACTGACCTCGATACGCCTGAAGGAAAGCGCCTACTCAATCCGGACCTCAGCTGTCGTTGAGGCCCATGGGAAAAAAAGGAGAGGCGCCATGAACGAACCTCTGTTCACGCTACACGGGTTGAGCAAGGTCTATCCAGGTACGACGGCATTGAAGTCTATAGACCTTGAACTCCGCAAAGGCGAAATTCATGCAATCGTAGGTGAGAACGGAGCCGGAAAATCGACACTTATCAAGATACTTACTGGTGCCGTGCAGAAGACGACCGGCTCGCTCGTCTGGGAAGGTACGCCGGTCGAGTTCGCCGGCCCGCTAGACGCGTTGCGTCTTGGTATCGCGGCCATCCACCAAGAGGTCGTGCTTTGCCCACATCTGAGCGTTGCTGCAAATTTGTATCTCGGCCATGAGGAAACGACGTTCGGCATGATGCGCCGGCGAAAGATGCTTGCCGATGGCCGAGCGTTGCTCAAACGCGTCGGCTTCGATATTGACGCTTCGCGCCGGCTGGGAGATTTGACGATAGGACAGCAGCAACTCGTCGCGACGGCGCGAGCTGCTGCTGGCGACACGCGACTCATCATCTTCGACGAGCCGACTGCGTATCTGACACGAAGCGAAACCGACCAACTCTTCAAGCTCATTCGGCAGCTGAACGGGCGCGGCGTCACCGTCGTGTACATCAGCCATCGGATGGAGGAGATTCTCGAGCTTGGGGACCGTGCCAGCGTTATGCGAGACGGCAGCCTTATATCGACCCACGACGTCAAGGGAGTTGATGCTCAGCAACTCACGGGTCGCCTGGTGAAAGACATGGTCGCTCGTGAGGTCGCCGACGTTCACTACAAGGCGGACGTGCCAATTGGCGAAGAGCTCATCAAGGTAGACGGGCTTTCCGGAGAAGGATTCGAGAACATATCTTTGTCGGTTCGACGTGGCGAAATCGTTGGACTCTACGGACTGATTGGCTCCGGTCGCAGCGAATTCGTCGAGACTCTTTTCGGCCGTCGCAAGCGAACGGCGGGTACGGTCACGTGGCGCGGAGAATCGTTGAGTATCCGGTCGGAGCGAGACGCGGTCAGGGCAGGCATCGCGCTGCTACCCGAAAGCCGCCGGGACCAAGGACTGTGCCTCAATCTGCCGGTTCGATTGAACCTCAATCTGGCCAGCTATTCATCGATTTCGTTTGGCGGTCTGCTTCGTCGAGCTGACGAGCATAAGAACGCAAGGAGCCAGGTCAAGGCGCTATCAATTCGTACGACTGGTATCGAAGTCAACGCATCGTCACTTTCCGGTGGAAACCAGCAGAAGCTCGTCCTCGGCAAGTGGCTGATTCCGGGCGCCGACCTTTTCATCGTGGACGAGCCGACCGTAGGCGTCGATGTCGGGGCAAAGAGCGAAATCTACAAGCTCTTCGCCAAGCTGCTGGAAGAAGGCGCAGGAATCATCCTGATTTCTTCCTATCTGCCGGAAGTCTACGACCTGGCAGACAACTTACACGTCTTCCGCAAGGGAAAGGTGGCGGCCAGTGCGGCCCCCAGTTCAACTTCCCACGAGGCGATTCTCGCGGCTGCAATCGGCGCATAACGGCTTCGCAGCCGATTTTCTGGATTCAATCGAGGATGAAAATGTCGACCCTTCAATCTCACTCAACAGTGTCAAGGCTCGGTCGGATGACCTGGCTGCTCGACCTCACCCTATTTCTTGTCCTCATTCTGCTATGGATAGCGTTGTCCTTATCGACACCGAACTTCCTGACGGAAGAGAACATCACGAATCTGATGAGGCAAGTCTCGTTCTGGGCCATCATCGCGATTGGCCAGACGTTCGTCATGATTACGGCTGGCATCGACCTTTCGGTCGGTGCCGTCGTAGGGCTATCGTCAGTCGTTGTGGCGATGCTCATTAAGAGTGGCTTGCCAATCAGCGTCGCAATTTTCCTGACCCTCCTGATTGGAGTCGTGATTGGTGCCTTTCACGGATTCTGCACAACCAGACTCGGACTCCCGCCTTTCATCACGACGCTTGCGACTCTCACTTCGCTGCGCGGCTTCACCCTCCTGATTACGCGTGGAGAACCGGTGGCGGGTCTTCCGATGGCGTTCACATCATTCGCACGCGGCGCATTCCTAGGCGTACCAACGCTTTTCTGGACGGTCCTGGTCGTTGCGGTACCAGGATACTTCCTGCTGCATCGGTCGAAGTGGGGCCGCTATCTGTTTGCGGTCGGCTCGAATAAAGAGGCGGTTCGACTGTCTGGTGTAAACGTCTCCCTCGTCATCTACGTCGCCTACATTGTCTCCGCCGTATGCGCTGCACTCGTAGGCATCCTCGTAGCGAGCCGACTCAGCATCGGCATGGCGACCACCGGTGAGGGTTGGGAACTGCAGTCGATTGCTTCGGCCGTCATCGGTGGGGCAAGTCTCTTCGGCGCAGTCGGAAACATCCAAGGCCCAATTATCGGAGCAGCCCTTCTCACTACGCTGGCGCAGGGCGCGAACCTTCTGAACATCGACCCGTTCTGGCAACGAATCGTGACTGGCATCCTCATTATCGTCATCGTGTTCCTTGACCAGATGCGTCGCAGGGGTCGCTAGCACAGTAACTGAATGCGCTTGACGCCTCCATCGTCAGCACAAGAAACCGTCGACGCTTAATCGGAGATGAAGATGGACAGACTTAAAGGCAAGGTAGCGCTCGTCACGGGTGCCGCACAAGGTATCGGCCTGGCGGTGGCACAGGTATTTTCGCGTGAAGGGGCGACGGTAATCGCAGGAGACGTCAAATTCGGCGCGGAGGCGGAGGGGATTGAGCACCTGAAGCTCGACGTCTCGTTGAACGATGACTGGGTTCGCGTCGTTGATGGGATTCTTGCGAAGCACGGACGCATTGACGTCCTCGTCAATAACGCTGGCATCGTGGCGTGCTACGAGCCTGTTCATGGAACCGACAGGGAAAGCTGGGACCGCGTCCTTGCGGTGAATCTCACTGGGAGCTTCCTGGGCATGCAAGCCGTCTTGCCGTCGATGCGAGCAGCAAAGCGTGGCTCGATTCTCAATTTCTCGTCTATCTGGGGAAATGTGGGTGTACCCGGCGCGGCTGCGTATAACGCAGCGAAGGGCGGTGTGCGAAATATGTCGAAAAACGCGGCGGTGACGTATGCGCCGGAAAATATCCGTGTGAACTCAGTTCATCCCGGCCTTATTCGGACGCCACTCGTTGAAGCTCAGTCGGACGACATGAATGGCGCAATCATCAAGAGCACGCCGATGGGCAGGATGGGCACGCCCGAGGAAGTTGCCGCGGGATGCGTGTTCCTTGCGAGCGATGAGTCTTCGTTCGTGACGGGCAGCGAACTCGTCATCGACGGCGGGTACCTAGCTCAGTAGCCACCGGCGGCGCTAACCGTCTCGAACCATAGGTTCAACTGGCACGCGTATCCCAGCGCTACGAAGTGCTCACCGAACTCTGGTTCGTCGAGTCCCGCAATAGCTGGAATACGCGGCTCAACGATTATTGAAGAGCCTAGCCTCGGTTCTGAGGTTCCGATGCCTAATAATTTGGAGATGCGTTAGCCAAGTTCGGTTTAGCGTGCCAACAACTTGCGTTCGTTTTTACGGCATGCGACGCAGTAAGGTGCGAACCCACGACATGGCTGTCTCAATCGCCCAGTCGGTTTGAACAGGGGTAAGCGAGGGCATCGGCTCAGAGCCGGGGCCATGCCCGACCGTATTCCTTACCTTTCGGAAGTAATCTCTGAGCATTTCCCCCTCCCACACAGTCAAAAAGGCACCATTGTCCTTGCTCACGAGATTGTCGATGTAGGCACTCGCGCCATTTTCGTTGCCGCGACTCCAGCCTTTGCTATCCGACACAATTTTGATGGCACTCTCGAGCGCCTTTCCAGCGAAGAATGCCGGGTCCTTGTCGTTGGAGTCGCGACGGTCAAGTGCTTCAGCCATGTCGATGCTCACGTTTTCCCACATAGCAGGCGCGACAAGACGCCAGAAGGGAGAAGCTATCTCACGCTCAATGACCTCGTCAGTAGCCACCTGGATGAATCCGTTGTGAAACGTCAACGGAGCGCCCGCTCTGCGGAACCGCTCATTCAGCTCTTCGACCTGCCTCTGGAACGTCTGATTCAGCGATGCATTCAGCGCCCGAACTCCGTCCTCTGCCAGCCCGGGGACGCGAAGGGCCCGTTGCGAAGTCGGGTGGAGCTTCGCTGCGAGCAGAGCCTGAGGGAGGCCCGCGTTCGCCTTTGACACCTCCTCGTGGCGCAAACGCATAAGCAGCTCAACGAAGCTCACCCGCTCCTTGATGTAGCCGTCGGCGTCTTGAAGACCAACCTGCGGCATCGCGTTTACGAATTGCTCGCAGACGTAGTCGTACGTCCAATATCCAGACTGATGCCAGTCCTGCGCCATCGGTCCTTTCGTTGCGAACGAGTAGTAGCGCTGAGCCAGTTCGTTCACACCTAACTCTCGAGCAAGGCGATTGTGAGCTTCTTTCCACTTGGCTTCGTTCGCCTCTATCTTGTTCCCCGAGTTGTCAAACACCGGATATATTTCTTTGGCTAATCCGATTGTTTGATTGAGCAGGCGACGCTCTGCTTCGGTATATTGAGACCAAACCGGATACCTCAAATATCTATACGCAAAGATGTCGGTTAGCATATCGGCAGGTTTTATCCTCTGAATTTGGAGCCGCTTCGGCGTGGAATCGACGTCGAAGTTAGGCGGCAATTCGAATGCTAAGCCATCCACGAACCAAGCGCTTTCCGCTTCTCTAAATTTTTGCAAGCACCAACCCGACACCGACATTATCTTCCTGGCGGTAACCATCTACGGGACAACAACGATTGCCTCACATGCAGCGCTAGAATGCTGCCATATTCATGGACGAAAAAGGCCGCGTAAGCCAGATGGGAACCAGCGCTAGAGACGATTTCAGTAAGCCGGTGAAGCAGATGCTCGCCGAGCGAGTCAACTTCCACTGCTCGGTCTGCGACGCGCCGACTCTCGGTCCACAAACTGGGACAGCGGACAAACGGTTTTTTGTCGGCAAGGCGGCACACATCAAAGCTGCCGCGAAGAACGGCCCGCGTTACGACAAATACCAGACGCCAGCCGAGCGCAAATCCATCGAAAATGGTTTGTGGGCCTGCTCCACCTGCGCGGACATCATCGACCGCGACAAAGATGCGTATTCGGTGGTGGACTTGCTCCGCATCAAAGCGGATGCTGAGTGGGTCGCAAACATAAGAGCAGGCAAGCCACCAGGCAGCGAGTTGTCATCGTTGTCAAACCCCACCGCAATCAAGCGAGCGGTCGACGTGTTTTGCAGTCGGGAGTCGGCGCGTCAAGAGCGCGTCGACCCGCGTTTCAAGGTCGGTGTGCGCATGGGCGAGCATGGCCCCACATACGAGGTTACCGCAAAGGAGGCAGTTGAAGCCCGGCTCGTAGTGACCGCAAAGGACAAAGAGCGCAAAGTTCAGGCATTACGCGAATTCTTCAACTATGGCGGCAAGTTGGTGCTGGAGGGCTCGGACCTTCGAATGGAAGGCTCCCCCCTATTTCGGACGGAAGAGGTAGGCGCCATCCGCTGGCAGTTATCATCAGCCCCACGTCCGGTTTCGATGACAGTTGTGCTAGCGGAGAGTTCAATGCCGCCGCTGTATGTCGAATTCGTCGGCAACGGGTCCCAAGGCAACAAAGGTGTCAGGCTTCAAGGCACAGCGTTCAATGGAATGCTCACGGCAACCCTGACCGCCGACTTCTCGGGCGCTTTGACGGAATTCATATTTAACATCGATATGCAGCAGTGGGCGAGCAAGCCGGTCCGCCGACTACCTCATTTTTCTCGCCTACAGCAGCTTGTGGAGCTTCTCGCCGCACCGAAGAAAGTTCACGTTCAAATCCTGTGCATGCACGGAGGTCTCGAATCTGAATTCGGGACGGGTTTGTTCGACGGGCATGAAACGTTTCGGTCACTGAGCGCGCTTTTCGATGAAATCGCGATTATTCGTCGAATTGATGACTTCTTCGACCTAAACCTCGAACTGCCTGCCGACATCAGCGACGTAGTGTTCCTCCAATGCGACGTGGCTTGGCTGCTCGGTTTGATTAATCTCGACGCCTCCGGAGAAACCGAAATAAAGTTTTTCGCGGCGTTGTCCGACCAGGACATGCCGTTGAAAACGGTCCTCGCAAATCAGGCGCCGGAGGCAATGACGCTCAAGCACCGCATCGACCTAGAGATTTATGGCAGTAGCTATGGTCCCTTTGACTTGGAGGTGTCATGCCCTGCAGTCGGTATTCACGTGGTTGGCCCGGCGACTATCGAGCCCGGGATGACAGTTGAACTAGCGATGCGCGCCGTCGACGGTAACCACTGGACGCCCCGTCTTGTTGATAGGCCTTCAGCGTTTTTGACCTTGGAACAAGCCTCTGCAACTACGGGTGGTGTCGCGTGAAGGTTCGCGGCACATGATGGCGTGTTTGCCCAGAGAGGCTCTCCAAAGACGGCCGATGCTTTTCACGCGTCTGCTCTGCAACCGTATTGTTTCGTTAAGCCGCCGTTGCCGTCTTTCGCCGAACGAGTCGCTCGAGCGGCGACGCCAAGACTGCACCCAGGCGCCCATCAAGCAGAACTACAATCAGAAGCAACAGGCCGTTGACGAGAAGAATCTGGGTAGACGTTGCATTCAACAGGCCGAGCCCATTGTTCAGCACCGTTAGAATCAGAACGCCCATTGCTACGCCGAGCGGCGAGCCGATACCCCCACCCAACGCGACACCCCCAACAATCGCCGCCGAAGCCGCCTGAAGCAGGATATTGCTTCCCATCGTTGCGGATGCAGTCGCCAGGCTCAGCGAGAGCAAGCCTCCACCGAGTGCAGACAAGCCGCCGGAGACGACGAAGCCGACTGTCAGCGCCTTACCCACGCGCGCGCCGCTCTGAATTGCCGCCTTCCGATGGCCACCCGATGCGTAGATGTCTCGCCCGAGAGTGGTATAGCGCAGGAAAAGTGATACGACGACGAAGCAGACGATTGTGATGAGGCTACGAGGTGAAAAGATTGCACCGACATTCTGGTCAAGGAAGTCGCTTACATCGAGGTTGGCGTAACTCAATACGCGACCACCAGCAATCCAGTAGCCAACGCCGGTAAGGAACATCATGGAGCCGACTGTCGTCACCAGCGAGGAGACGCCAAGCCACGGAAGCAGCGCTGCGTTAGCGATGCCGACCACCACGCCAAAGATGATTGCATACAGTATGCCAAGCATCGCACTATCGCCACCGAACTTCACCGTGATAAGGCCGGCAACTGTCGAAATTGCAGCGATGCTTAGGTCGAACTCGCCCGCAATCATCGTGACTGAAAGACCGAGCGCGATGATGCCGAGGAACGCAAACGCCTGGAAAATTGCGTAGAGATTCGCCTGCGAGAAATAGTGGTCGACGCAGAGACCGAAGATAACAGGCATTCCCACGAGCAGTACGAGGCGGATGGCCAGATTGAGAAGTCGTTGAGACTGTTCCATTTTCAAAGCTCCTGTTATTTCCGTCCCGGGCCGAGTCGAGCGAGCAACGCTCCAAACACGACGGCCGCGAGAACGACGATGCCCTTCGCTACCAACTGGTACTCGTAACTCACACCGCTGACCAGGAGGATGTTGCTGATGACGGCAAGGAAGATTGCGCCCGTGACCGCGTCCGAGATTTGTCCGCGTCCGCCACGAATCGAGATTCCACCGACGAGCACGGCAGCGATTGCGTTGAAGTCCAGGTCAATACCGTACGTCAGGTTTCCTTGAGCCGACGACGAAGCAATCAATGAACCGGCAAGCGCAGCTGCGGCACCCGCGAATCCATAGCAAACGAGCGTTGCTGCCATCAACCGGAGTCCCGCGATGCGTGCGACTTCAGCTCGCATACCAATCAGTCGAATCTCCCGTCCGATACGAGACTTCTGCAGGATGAAGCTTGCAATGGCGGCAAAGATAGCCAGCACCAGGATTTGATTGGGCAGCCAACCAAACAATCTTCCTTGACCGAGCCACGTCGCGTCACCCTTTCCGATGACTGTCAGCCCTCCGGTGTAGATAACTCCAGCGCCAATGATGATTGACGAAGTGGCAATCGTGGTGATGATGGGATTCGCTTTACCGAATGCGATGATTCCACCCTGGACAGCCCCCATCAGAAGGCCACTCAATACGACAATCAGCAGCGTTGCGCCGAGACCGAGGTGAATGAGCGCAGCGAACATCACAGTGGAAACGGCCGCTGTCGCGCCCATCGAAAGCATGAACAGATTTCCACTGAGGGTTACGAGCGCCATCCCGATAGCGCCAATCCCGACTGCGGCCACTGAGTACATCAGGGACTGCACGTTTCCGAACTCAGTGAAGTGCGGAACGACGGCTGTAGCGACCACGATGAGAGCAAAGGTTGCGATACGAATTGACGCAGCGTGAATGCTTGTCGTCCCAAACAATGCTGCGACCCAACGTCGTAGCGCAGTCGTTGATACCTGCACGGTAGGCTCAAGAGCTGTCTTATGCATTACCCACCTCCACAGGCTGGTTTCGGAAAGAGACGTGAGCATGAGATGCATCGCCGTCGCCTGCCACGATGTCATGCAGAAGCGTGTCGCCACTTATCTCGAACCGCGGCTTATGACGGACCATCCGGCCTCTGAACACCGTCAGAACCGTATCCGCGAGCTCCAGGATTTCTTCGAGGTCCGTCGAGTAGAAGACAATCGCCAGGCCTTCATCTGCCATCTTCCGCAGCGTCGTGTAGATTTCGCTGCGGGCACCTATGTCAACGCCCCGCGTGGGTTCGTTCAGGAGCAGCAAACGAGGAGCCAGTGCTACTGCCTTCGCGAGAGAAACCTTCTGCTGGTTGCCGCCGCTTAGTGTGGATACTTCGTGCGGAAGGCGCTTCGGGTCGATGGTGAACATTGAGGCTAAACGTCGTGCCTCGTCCCGTTCACCGGCTCGTCGCATGATTCCCGCTCGGGTGAACTTCGCCATCACGGACGCGGTGATGTTGATGGCAATCGGCGCATCCAGGAACACGCCTTTGTCTGCACGGTCTTCCGCCACGTAAGCGATACCGGCTCGCAGCGAGTTCCGAATGCCGTCGAGCTTGACGGTTTGACCATCCACTTTCACAGCATTGGAAATGTCACCGCGAAGGCCGGCAAGAGCCTCAACAACGACTTCCGCTCCCGAACCCAACTGACCGACCACGGCGAGAATTTCCCCCGGCGCGACGTCGACTGACAGTTCCTTGACCTTGTCCGCGACCGTCAGGTTGGAAATCGAGAGACGCGGCGTCACGTTGGTGCGGTTCTCAGGCGGCATGACCTTGCTATGGACCAGTTCGCGGCCAATCATTGCCTTGACCACTTCTGCGGTCGTCATATCTGCAGTCCGCTGCGTGAGCACATGCTGTCCATTGCGGAAGACTGTTACCCGGTCCGTGAGTGCAAACACTTCATCGAGTCGGTGACTGACGAAAATCATCGCGGTCCCCTGGTCACGTAGCTTGCGCGCGACGTCGAAGACCCGAATAATCTCGGCATCCGACAAGGTCGCCGTAGGTTCGTCCAGAAGCAGGACTTTCGCGTGGCGCGACATGCCCCGAGCGATTTCGACGAGCTGGCATTCGGCGAGGCTCAGTCGCGAGGCCGGCGCGTCGAGCTTGACATGCGACAGTCCGACTGAATCCAGATTTTCGCGAACGGAATCCCGATATTGGCTACGACGGTAGATTTCGCTTTGGTCCGCGCCACCGAGAAGAATGTTGTCGAGCACCGACAGCGTGGGGACGATAGCTAGCTCCTGGTGAACGATGGAGATGAGTCGGGGGTCGGTCCGATGTCCCAGTTTCAGTTGATGCCCGTTGACGATAATTTCACCGTCGTCCGGCTGCACGAGGCCACCGAGAATCTTGATAAACGTGCTTTTGCCCGCACCGTTCTCGCCACACAGTGCGTGAATCTCACCCGGTGCCAGTTCGAGGCTGACGCCGGTAAGCGCCTTCACGCCACCATAGTGCTTGGTTAGATTGCGAGCGCAGAGCAGACTCTGAGCGGCGAGCGTCTCGCCGACTGTTTTAGCGTCTTGCGACATTGTCTTCCTCCATACGCGGACACTCTTCGGTCATCCGCTACCACGGGTTGATGCCCGTCACCGTCACCTGGCTCATCCGCGCGATTGCTCGCACTGGGCGACGCATACATTTCGAATAACGAGACCTTGCATCAAGGCTGACGCGGTAACTTGGTCTATGAGGAGAGGAATTCGCAAAGAATCGCTGCGTGCGCAGGAATGCAGGTCGTCTCCAGCAGAAACTCGCTTCAGCGGCTTCGTTATCGTTGAGACAAAGGTTATTCGTTCGCCTGGAAAAGAAAAATGCGTGGCCGCGAAATGATATTTCCAGTCACCGGAAATATCTGCGTCCGGCTGGAGTCGTAAAAAACGCGCGGGTGTCAGGACGTGATGCCTGCCAAACCGCGCGTCAACCTTGGAGCCTGGTGGTCTCTTACAAGGAGACTCGCTGTGCCTCGGCCGAAGACCGGATGGCGGCGTCGACAATCCGTTGAATTTCCCACGCTTCCCGGAAGTCCGGGAAAGTAGGCGTCCCATGTTCGATTGCCGCGATGAACTCAGCCATCTCGATGGTTTTCAAATCGTTGAAACCCAGCTGATGCCCCCCAGCCACCGTGAAGTTTTCGTACGGCGGATGAGCCGGTCCAGCTTCAATTCGAGTGAATCCCGATGTCCGAGGGTCGCCGCCGGCCTTGAAATATTGGAGTTCATTGAAGCGCTCCTGGGAAAAGCACAGCGCACCCTTGGTTCCGTAGACCTCGAACTCAAGCTGCATCTTGCGGCCGGTTGCCGCCCAATTCGCTTCTATGGAGCCTGAGCATCCCCGCTCAAATGTCACCATCAGTCGGGCGATGTCGTCGACTTTGACTTCACGCCGCTCTGAAGAACTTGGCGCCACTGGACGAGTCTTGTTGACTGTCTCGAGCTGGGCGGTCACTTGAGTGACGGGCCCGAGGAGGAATCGAGACGTCCCGACGATGTGGTTGCCGATTTCGGCAAGTGCGCCGGCGCCGTTCCGAGGGTCAACACGCCAGCCATACGGAATCTCAGGGTCGGCCATGTAGTCTTCCGCGTGGACGCCGCGAAAACTCGTAATTTCCCCCAGTTCACCAGAGGCAATCATCTCCCGCGCCAGCTTGAGAACGGGGTTTTTGATGTAGTTGTAGCCAACTTGCGTGATGACCTTCGCGGCCTCGGCCGCTTTCATCATATCGAACGCGTCGGCGGCCGATGGCGCAATCGGCTTTTCGCAGTGGACGTGCTTCCCGGCGGCAATCGCAGCCAGGGCCATCTCCCGATGCAGACTGCACGGCGTCGTAATTGAGACAACGTGAATGTCGGGGTCATCGAGCAACGTTCGCCAGTCGGTCGTCGCGCGTTCGAAGCCGAAATGCTCAGCTGCTTGATGAGCACCGGCCTCGCTCACGTCGGCAACTGCAACCAGTCTCGGCCTCAGCGAATTCGGAAAAGCACTTGGCACGGCTCGGTACGCAAGCGCGTGCGCTTTGCCCATGAAGCCAGTTCCAATCACCGCAACGCCAATTTCGCGCCTCATCCTTGTCTCCGTTTCAAAGCGAAAGCGACCCCGTGGGGTCGCAGTTACGTCGAGTCAGCTACGCAGTAACTGAGTAGCCGCCGCGTGATTTACTTCTTCTGGGAATAGCAAACATTGAGAGTGGCTTTGGTAGCCGCCGGGTTCGGCAGGTACTGCACAGCTTGCGGAGCCTTGCCGGAGGCGAGTTCCTTCGCGGCCTTCGCGGCATAAGCTCCATCGTCGAACGGAGATTGCTCGACCGTGGCGTATGCCTTGCCGGCCGAGATAGCTTCCACCGCGCCGGAGTCACAACCGTGTCCAACAATCACGAGCTTCGAAGGGTCGAGGCCGAGCCGCTGCGCGGCAGTCACAACACCGCGAAGTTGCGAGTCGTTCTCGGTGTAGACGCCCTTCACGTCCTTGAACTGCGTGAAGAGTGCCGACGCTGCGGCTTCCGCCTTCACCGCATCCCAGTCGGCCGGCTGCGAGCCAACTACTTCGATGCCTGGCGCATTCTTCTTAAGGCCGTCCACGAACCCTTGGTAGCGCTGGACCTGAGGCGGCGTGCCCATCGGCCCGTTGATGACGATGACCTTGCCCTTGTCGCCGTATCCCTTTTCCTTGAACCCCTGAATCATGGTCTTCGCGGCGACTTCGCCATTGCTAATGTCGTTCGGGCCCGTGAAGACCTTCCAGTAGCGGGAATACTTCTGGTCGGGCATCGAGTTCGAGATGACCAGCGGAATCTTGGCTTGGTCAATCTTGCGAATCGAGGGGACCATGGCGCTCGAGTCCACAGGGATGAGAACGATGACATCGGGCTTCTGAGCAAGCGTCTGGTCGACCACAGTGGCCTGTTCGTTTGCGTCGTAGTTGCTCACTTTCACGTCGAGCTTCAAGCCCTGAGCGGCCGCTTCCTTCCCGAAGCCCTTCGCATATAGCGCCCAGTATTCAACGCTCTGCGTCGGCATAAGTAACGCGACACGCGGCTTGTCTGCTGCTTGAGCGCCATTGCTGAAGGCGCTGGTGATAGCGCTGACAACGAGGCAAGAAATAGCGGATTTACGGATGCTCATGCTGTGTCTCCTGAAGGGCCCTGAGATGGTTGAGCCGGAATTTAGTGTTCTCGAGGAGGCACAGTAAGGCTTGATATGAGAAAGAAAAATGCGACAGAACGAAAAGTTATTTCCGCTCACCGGAAAAATTGCACCATCGGGACTGCGATAGGCCCGCAGCCCTCGAACAATCATGCTGCGCGTCGTTTTGGCTGCCTTCGACACATTGGCCGACCTGCATTGGCCTAGATTGTAGATTTTTACTCTACGGTAAGTTGATTTCAGGGCTGTTTATCCGCCGTCACTTCTACGTAATAGTTTGGGACATGGTCTTCATGCGACACCCGCGTCGGGCTGGTCGCTACTTCCTTCACGAGGGTTTACATGTCCAAATCTAAAGTCGAACTTGTTGCTGCTTACTTCACTCTGTCTGGCGACGTCTTTCCGTTTGGCCCGACCGAAATCAGCCCCTTCAGCTTCAAGGACCGTGTCGAAGCGGCAGCCAAAGCAGGCTGGGATGGTATCGGTATGATTCACTCGGACATCTACGCTACCGCCGACAAGATTGGCTTCCCCGAGATGCGCCGAATCCTCGAAGCTAATGGCATCAAGCACGTTGAGTTCGAATTCCTCGTCGACTGGTATCAAACCGGTGAGCGCCGCCGTACGTCCGACAGCATGCGGTACTACTACCTCAAAGCTGCAGAAGAACTCCGCGCGCGCATTGTGAAGGTCGGCCCTGGCATTGGCGAAGAAACCGCAAATATCCCGCTCATGGTCGAAGAATTCGGCAAGCTGGCTGATGATGCCGAGAAGCGTGGTACGCAAGTCATGCTGGAAATCATGCCGTTCAGCAACGTGCGCACGATTGAGACCGGTAAGGCCATCGTCGAAGGAGCGAACAGGAAGAACGCCGGCCTTTTGCTCGACATCTGGCACCTGAGCCGTGGCAACGTCGACTTCAAGGAAATCGCGACGATTAAGCCCGAATTCATCAAGGGCATCGAACTCGACGACGCAGACCGATACGCAATCGAGCCGCTGTGGATGGATACCTGCCACAAACGCCGCCTACCGGGTGAAGGCGTACTCGACGTGCAGGGCTTCATCAAGGCAGTCCAGGCGACTGGTTTTGACGGTCCGTGGGGCGTAGAAATCCTGTCCGAAGTCGAGCGCAAACTTCCGCTCGAGGAGATGGCCACACGTGCGTATAACGCGACAATTCGCCAGTTCGAGAATTAAGCGCGACGCTTGAAATAAATAGCCGAACGGCCGCGGCTCGATGCTTGCAGCCGCTTGCTTTTGAGACTTCGACGCGCCGGTCATTCGTGAAACGCTTCTCACTGGAGATGCGCAGTCGTCTGACACGCTTCCGAAGCAACAATTCCAGGGCAGTCCAATGCTATCTCTCTACGTGCGCTTCAAGCTGTTTCCGTCGACCAAGGCGCTGTTCGTACCACACCTCGCAGAGCTCATGAAGACGATGGCGGAGGAGCCGACTTTCGTGAGCGCCGTGCTCAGCGAAGACTGTGCGGACGCAGACGAATTGGTCTTGTTCGAAGTATGGAACGGCTCCCAGGAAGAGTGGCTCAGCGAGCAGCCTCAGAAACCGTACCGAGCCACCTACAACGATGCAACGAAGAACTTTGTCGCCGACAAGGAAGTTCGTTTTCTGGCGTCCATCGTGGTTCAAAACTAACTCTTCAGCTTTCACGGCGGAACGTCGCGCCGCAAGCGCGCCTTCCCCGTAAGCCCCTTGGTTACACCTTTCTATCTTTCTATGTTTGTGCATTCTCTCTAGCATGCATCTCTTGCTTTTGAGAATGCCCCTTGGTGAAGTTGAGCCCCGACTTATCCTGAGCGAGGCCTTCAGACACGTTCCAAGCATCATGAGATGCCCCTCGGAGCCAGCGTCGCCCGTCAGCCGTTCGCCTCAGGGCGCTAACTTCGCCACCCTGTCCGGTATCTCAAGGCTATCCCACAGTACCGGTTTTCCCGCGACCGCTGCCGTTGATGTCCGACCAGTCGCGCGGCTGCACCGCAAAGCGGGCAGCAGTATGTATACCGTGCAACATGGGTGATGATTTTGCATGGGACACACTGCGTGCAGGAATCTGGCCACGTGCGTGGAAGATTTGCGCACGAAAAAATTCTGAAGTCGTGTTCTTCGCTGAGGAATTCGAACCGCACAGCCTTGTCACGAAGCGGTATGCGTCTTGCTCCGACGTTGCATTCACAAAGCGAAAGAGAGGGAGAGATAAAATGGCAGGCGACAACTCTTACAAGCCGGGCGAAATCGTCAACGTGTCCGGCATCTACTCGGTCGTGCATGACGATGGCAAAGACACGTTCGAGGTGACATGCGTCGAGGGCGAACACTTCCCGCCAACGCGTAGCGGCAAGGGCGCGCATTTCGAGCTTAAGTATGCCGCGACCCATTCGCACAAACACGGCGAGCTTAAAGGTACAGAAGCCAGAAGCTAGTTCGCTGTCCGGTACCGGCATAATCCGAAGGCAACCTTGGGGCGGACCTACAACCTGCCTCATTCGCGCCTGCGGCTACAGGAATCGGGCCGCTTGCAGGTAGTTGGCGTCGGAGCTGGACTTTGCACAGCAGTGCCGGCGCCATCGTCCGCCATTACACCGTTCTTTGCCGGCTGGAACTATGGTAACCGCCCGTGAATCTTCGACTCCATCTCCTGGCCGCTATCAGAGAAAGCGGGACTTTACTGTCACGCCTGAACCGACGCCCGCCAAGCCAGTCACACGCGAGCCCGCGCCTCTGAGCTTCGTCGTTCAAAAACATTGGGCTAGCCGCCTGCATTACGACTTTCGTCTGGAACTCGATTGTGTGCTGGTCTCTTGGGCGGTTCCGAAGGGGCCTTGCTATGACCCGAAGGAAAAGAGGATGGCCGTCCACGTGGAAGACCATCCGGTGGAATATTCGACGTTCGAAGGAACGATTCCACCGAAGCAGTACGGGGCGGGGACGGTCATTGTGTGGGACCGCGGAACGTGGGAGCCCGTTGGGGACCCCCGTAAGGCAATGAAGGCTGGCAAGCTGGTCTTTCATCTGCACGGCGAGAAGCTCGCTGGTCTGTGGGAGCTCGTCAGAATTTCGAAGCCAGACGACAAGCAGGACCAGTGGATGCTTTTCAAGAAGCGCGACGAGTGGGCGCAGCCGCTAGCCGAGTACGACGTTATCAAGGCGCTTCCTGACAGCGTCACGGCAAAGCCACTGGGTCCCATCGAAGCGCGTGAGCCGAAAGTCGCCCGGCCCGCGCGTGACGCTGTGGCAGCGATAGACCTGTCGGCCGCAGTCAGCGCGCCGCTGCCCGCAAAGCTTGAGCCGCAGCGCGCGACCACGGCCTCGTCGTTACCGACAACCGGCGACTGGATAGTCGAATCGAAGCTGGACGGTTACCGGATGCTGGCTCGGGTCGACAAGGGGCGCGTACGGCTGTTCACGAGCGGTGGCCACGACTGGACGAAGAAACTCGCGACGCTGGCCACTGAGGTCGCGAAGCTCCCCCTCACGAGTGGATGGCTTGATGGTGAGATAGTGGTCCTCAGGGACGGACTACCGGATTTCGGCGCTCTACAAGCCGCGATAGACGGCGCCGCGAATGACGACATTGTCTATTTCCTGTTCGACCTTCCATACTGCGACGGCGATGACCTGACGAGCGTCCCTTTATGGGCGAGGCGCGCGCGACTGGCGCAGCTGCTTGAAAACGATGGCGACCGGGTACGTTTCAGCCAGGACTTCGACGCACCTATCGCGCAGATATTTGAAGCCGCTGCGGGCCTGGGACTCGAAGGGCTCATGCTGAAAAATCGCGACGCTCGCTACGAGTCTGGAAGGACGCAGACGTGGCTGAAGGCGAAGTCCAGGCTGCGGCAGGAGTTCGTTATCTGTGGCTTCACCGCCAGGGGCGGCAAGGACGGCGAAGTCGGCAGTTTGCTGCTCGGCTACTACGTGGGCAGCAAGCTTCACGATGCAGGTAGCGTGGGCACCGGCTGGGACGCTCGGAGGGGCCAGGACCTCTGGGAACGCCTGCAGCCGCTCGAACGCGATACGAGTCCGTTCGCCGTTGCGGTATCGAAGCCGAGCCGCTGGTCAAGGCGGGCCGCCGGCGCCGAACGTTGGGTACACCCGGAGCTGGTTGCCGAGGTCGAGTTCGCGGAGTGGACCGGAGAAGGTGTTGTCCGGCAGGCGTCGTTGAAAGGCTTGCGGGTCGACAAACCCGCGCGACGCGTCGTCCGTGAGTCCGGAGAAACGCTGAAGCCAACTCCTGTCTCGCAGGTCAAGGTCACGCACCCCGAGCGTGTCGTTGACCCGTCGAGCGGCGTTAGCAAGCTGGAACTCGTCCGGTACTACGAAAGCGTTGTCCAGTGGATGCTGCCGCACCTGGTGGACCGGCCTGTTGCCCTGGTTCGCGCGCCGGCCGGTATAGCCGGTCAGACGTTCTTCCAGAAGCACGCGGAGAAGACCGGGATGCCCGGTTTGACGGCGCACGACCGCAATCTGTGGATGAATCATCCGCCGCTGCTCACCGTCGACACGGCAGACGCGCTTATGTCTGCAGCCCAGATGAATGTTGTTGAGTTCCACACGTGGAACTCAACAATACAGCGCATCGATAAACCGGACAGGGTCATTTTTGACCTGGACCCCGGCGACGGAGTGAAATGGCAGCAAATTCGGGAGGCCGCGCTTCTTGTCCGGGCGTTGCTTGAAGAGCTTGACCTGCAAGCGTGGTTGAAAACCAGCGGCGGCAAAGGGCTGCACGTCGTTGTTCCGCTTGCGCCAAGACTGGACTACAAACCTGTAAAGGTGTTCTCGCAGGCGTTCGTCCGGCATCTCGCAAAAACCATCCCGGACCGCTTTTCAGCAACATCAGGGGCCGCCAACAGAATCGGCAAAATTTATGTCGACTATCTGCGCAATGGCAAGGCGCAGACCACGGCTGCCGCCTTCTCCGTGAGGGCCCGTCCGGGAATGGGCGTCTCGATGCCCGTGTCATGGGAGCAACTGTCTGACCTTAAAAGCGGTGCGCAGTGGACGGTGCAAACGGCGAGAGAGTATCTTAGCTTCCAGACGCAGGACCCTTGGGAAGCGTACTGGCTTGCAAAACAGTCGTTGGCGTCGGCAATCAGGCGGCTCCGGTGAGAGACGGCCGGCGCTGGCAGATGTAGCGACCACAAGTGATAAGCGTTGGAGCGCGGCAGAGCGCCCACATGGCCGAAAGCGAGCCGATTCACCGGCACACGAGATGCGCGTTCGCTAACGTTGGCCGCAGATACTGGTATCAGGCAGCGCAAGTAAAGCCTTGCACTCGCGCACAGGAGGCTCACATGGCGGCACGGTCCATCGCATCGCTGACACTGTCCTTCGGACTGGTGTCCATACCGGTGAAACTGTATTCGGCGACGGATAGCGCTGCCGGAGTCGGATTTAACCTTCTGACGCCGGAGGGTGGCCGCGTGAAGCAGCAGTACATATCCGAGGCCACCGGCGCAGTCGTGGCCCGCGCGGACATGAAGAAGGGATACGAGTTCGAGAAGGGGCAGTTCGTCGTCTTTGCCCCCGAAGAACTGAAAGCGCTCGAAGAAGGCGCGAGCCACGTCGTGGAAATTGTCTCGTTCGTCCCCGAAAAGTCGGTAGACCCGCTGTACTACGACAAGGCGTACTTCATCGCTCCAGACAAACGCGGCGGCAAACCCTACAGCCTGCTTCAGCGGGCCATGCGAGAAAGCGAACGCTGCGCGCTGGCAAAATGGTCGTACAAGGGGAAAACGCGAATCGTCCAGATACGGCCTGCTGAAGACGGGATGGTGTTCCAGCAACTGCTATTCGCCGATGAGGTGCGCGCGTTGAGCGATTTGCATATCGAACAGGTGACCGTCAGCGATACGGAACTGAAACTCGCACTGCAAATCATCGACCAGGTGTCGGAAGACGCCTATGACCCGACCGCTTACGAAGACGAAGAAAAGAAGCGGATTCTGGAAGCCATCGACCGGAAGATTGCGGGCAAACAGATTGTGTCGCCGGAGACGCCAGCCGAAGAGTCTGGCGGACAGGTGATTGACCTGATGGAAGCCCTTCGGGCTAGTCTCAGCGCCAACAAGGACAAACGTGAGGCACCTGTGAAGACAGCAGCGGCCAAGGCGCCAGTGACGAAAAAGACTTCGCCCGCCGATGTCGAAGTGCTTGCCGCCAAGCCTCGCCGGCCTGTCAAGCGCGCGACGCCGAAGCCGGACGTCAAAGAGGCGCCACCAGCAAAGGTCCGAGCACGCAAGTGACAAGACGGAGCCAGTCAAACGATTACTCGTTGCGCAGCCTTCAATCGCTGCTGGGCGTGTCGCGTCGGGTCCTTTCCGGGCTGATTGACGCCGGATTCGTCCACCCGTCGCGAGGTCGACGGAACGAGCTTCGATTTTCCTTCCAGGATGTTGTGCTGCTGCGCACTGCGTTCCAGCTGCAATCGGCCAGAGTCTCCGCACGTAAAATTCTGAGGGCGCTTGCCAAGCTGAAAGCCGAACTCCCTGACGAGCTTCCACTGTCCGGGATTCGAATTACGTCTGTGGGTGAGACCGTGGCCGTGAGGTCGGGACAGGCGCACTGGGACGCTGATTCGGGCCAGCATCTGCTTGACTTCGAGGTCGCGCCTATCCGGGGCGACGTGGCGTTTCTCGACTCGGTACCGCGAAACCAGGAGAGCCGCGAAGAACAGGCGGAAGAATGGTTCGCACTGGCCGAACAGCTGACCGAAACCGACGCTGTCGGTGCGGAGCAGGCCTACCGGAAAGTGCTTGAACTCTCGCCAGCACCGCACTACGACGCATACACCAACTTGGGCGTATTGCTATGCGAGGCAGAGACGCGCTGCGACGAGGCGTTGTCCATTTTCGACGGGGCTTTGCAGCACTTCCCCGATGACGCGCTACTGCACTTCAACCGGGCGGTCGTTCTCGAAGAACTGAAGCGCTATGAAGCTGCGGAAGGGGCCTATCTGCGGTGCATAGAGCTTGACCCGACGCATGCCGACGCTCATTTCAACCTCGCGAGACTGAGCGAGATTCGTGGCGACAAGCAAGGCCTCGTCCGGCATCTCAGCGCTTATCGTCGGCTCGCCGGCTAAATCGGCCTTGCTCGCGCATCGCTATCCGCGGCTGTCAATCGAGGCGCGCACCCATGCTAAGTCCAGCTTCTTCTGCGTCATGCACGGCCTCAAATAGACCGGCAACTCCCGACGCTTCGACGACCATTTGTCGCGCTTGATTGCGCCGTCCGCTGCGAATCGAGCGGAGTGGCGGATGTCCTCCCGCTGCGTTATTGCATGTCCCCAATGCGCGCGACGTCGACTGCGGCCGTCTTCAGAGCAATCGCCTCGAGCTCCTGGCCGAAATCAAGCGCCCATTGCCCGACGAACGGGGATTGCCCGAACCTCTTTGAGTAAACGTTCCGGTGCCATCAAGAAACGTGAAATTCGGTCGATATTTAGCTTGTTGTAGTTATCGACAGAGAGAAGACGTGGAGGACAACGATTATCTAGCGGCCTTCGCATTGTGCGTGACCGTCGATGCCATTCGGAAAGCGCAAGGAAAGATGATGCCGGAGGACCTTCCGATTGGCTCCATGGAGCGCATGCTGGCTGAGGTCGACGTCATACAAGACACGCTTCGCATGCTCGGCATAGTCCCGGATGCGATGAAGGGCTTACAGGACGGGGCAGAAGAGTAGTTGCCGCACTCGACGCATCCGGCTGTTCCGGAAACATGACGCAACCTGGCCCGACTAAGCTCGTTCAGGAAATGGAAGAGATGTTCAAGGCCCGTCTCTTCGAGAGAGGCAAGATGGGTACAGAGCCGTCCGCGCAGTGTGCGTCGGACAAGCAAGGCTTCGTCCGGCATCTCAGCGCTTATCGTCGGCTCGTCGGCTAAATCGGTCTTGCTCGCGCATCGCTATCCGTGGCTGTCAATCCAGGCGCGCGCCCATGCTAGCCCAGCTTCTTCTGCGTCCTGCGCGGCATCAAACAGACCAAGAACTCCCGACGCTTCGACGAACTTTTTGTCGCGCGTGATGGTGCCGCTCGCTGCGAACCGAGTGGAGTGACGGCCGTTTTCATGCGCTTCTATCGCATGCCCCCATAGCGCGTATCCACGAAACTCATCGGCTTGCATCACTTGACCTCTACATGCGGTGTTTCTTACTGCCGAAGGCGTGTGACGTCGATTCCGGCCGTCTTTAAAGCTGCGTCAATCGCCTCAAGCTCCTGACCGAAGTCCAGCGCCCATTCCTCGCCGTCGCACCGCACAGTGATGCCGTTGTGCATGGAAATCAGATTGCGCGCTTTAAACAGCGCATCGACAAGCCTCGATTCTCGCTGGGCCTCCCGGACCCAATTATCCGCTCTCATCCTGCACCTCCTTTAACAAGCCTGCGACTCCACACCTGGGGCCGGCCAATGGCCGGGCTGACGGCGCGAGGAATCTGCGGTTCACACATACCGTTTTCGCCTGTAGGATACTGTACATCCATACAGGTATTTCAAGCAATGACCAACGCGGCGGCGTCTCCTGAAGCGATACATCCGTCCCTGTGGCGGGCGTCTCAGCTCGCCCATGGGCGAGGTCGGGTAATCGAGACTGGCTACCCGGCCTTGTCGGCAGAACTGCCGGGCGGTGGGTGGCCGGTGGGCGCATTGGTGGACCTGCTGGTGCAGCACCCGGGCGTCGGTGAACTTAGGCTGCTGAGGCCGGCGCTGAGTGCCGCAGGCGACAGGCCCATTGCATTGGTGCAGCCGCCACACACTCCAGACGGGCTGGGACTTAGCTACATCGGCCTGTCGCTGGACCGGATGCTTCGAGTCAAGGCACCGAAGACAGCGGACGCGCTTTGGTCGGTAGAACAGATACTGCGGGCAGGAAGTTGCGGGGCGCTCGTTTTTTGGACCCAGTACGCGCAGTCTTCATCGCTTCGACGCCTGCACCTTGCTGCGCAGTCATCGGAAACTTTCTTCGTGATGGTCCGGCCGCTCGCCGCAGCACAGGACGCGTCGCCAGCACTATTGCGGCTGGCGCTCAAACCGTCTGCCGATGGTCTGACCGTCGACATTGTGAAACGACGAGGGCCCTCATGCGCGGAACCCTTGGCTGTTGCCCTTCAACCTACCCCCGTTCTGCTGTCGCGGCATGCGCGTGTCTCGCGCGGGTCGCCTGCCGAAGTTGCGACTGGAAGTCAGCGGAAAGAAGTGCTTGCCTGAACTCATTACGGTAGTGTCGTGCATTAACGTTGCGTTGCAGGGCCGCGGCCCAGTAAGTGCTTATCATGCTCGCAAAGAACGGAGGCAGTTATGTGCTACTCGGCTCAAGTCGTCGCAGACTATAGGAAATTTGTGCGCACGTTTGGCGCCATTATGGACATCCACGAGTTCGCGCGTCTGTTCTTTGAGCGAGCGGAGGGCATTAGCAAATCCAAGATACCCAAAGCCATGGAAGACGCGTTTGCTGAACCGCAAGATGACGCAGAGCGCGAAATCAATGCTCTCATCGCCAAGTACGCTTCAGTGCAGGCTACCAAACTCGAGCAGGAGCTGTTCAAACAACGGAAACGGCTGGCCGACGCCGAGCGCACGTTGCAAACGAAGGTCACCAAAGCCGCAACGGAAAGCCAGCGAATCGCCACCGACAAAATCGCCTGGGCGAAGGGCAAGCTCGAGGACCTGCGGCGAACCGAGCCCCAACCGCGCGACTCACGCATCTTTCCTGGCAACTATGCTCCGGTGATGGTGATGGAAAACGGACGGCGGGTGGTCAAGCCGATGCGTTACCAGTGCCGCATCGCTGGAAAGCCCGCGTCTTATGATGTCAAATACCCAGGCACGTACAACGCGCGGCGGGATAGCCTCGAAGGCTTCTGGGCGCCTTGCTTTGGACGCACGCATGCTGTCCTTCTCGTTGAAGTGTTCTACGAAAATGTGAGCAAGGCGAAGTTCGAAGGCACGTTACTGGAGACTCACGAGCGCGATGAAAATGTCGTTCTCGAGTTTCGTCCGAGCAACGGCGAGCTGATGCATGTCGCGTGTCTGTGGTCACGATGGAGCGTGCCGGGGCAGCCGGACCTGCTTTCATTTGCCGCCATCACGGATGAACCTCCTCCAGAGGTAGCCGCCGCAGGACATGACCGGTGCATCATTCCTATCAAGCCGGAAAACATAGATGCATGGCTCAACCCAGACCCGAAGGACCTGGTGGCGATGTACGGAATTCTTGATGACCGGGACCGGCCATTCTACGAGCACCGACTTGCGGCATAGCGATTGGCTACGCAGACATCGTACCCCGGCTAACCAAGGCGCCTGCCCCTCTCAGACATTTTGCATTTCAGCGCAAGGTCACAGAACGCCTCACCTGCGTTAGACTGGATTGAGCACCTGGAAGGAGACCTGGATGATACGCAAGACGCTCAATGCCTCGCAGCTTCAGCAGGAGGTCAACCGGCGAATCCATCGACTGCAGGAAATCGTCGAAGATGGCGTGAAGATTCGTGTGCCGCGGCCGCAGTTGCAAGAGGCTGACAAAGACCGGCTGCAACTGGAACATGACTCACTTCGGTAATGCAGTCGGCTTCGAGCGCGACATCGAGGGCGTGCTCAAGGCCGTGCGTGCGGAATACAATCTCAATACCGAAGTGAAAAACACTGGCAACCCGTTTGGGGCTAACCGCGAAAGACATCGATTCGTTGTTCGTTTTTGATGGTGTGAGCACTAACGATGCGCTTACCTCATCAACGTATCTCATCGCGTAATGCCGGCAGACGTCTTGTAGTGCCCAAGTCAGGAATCGCGGCTCATTATGCGACGACGCTGCCGCCAGAACCGTAAATCTAGCAATCATCGCCCTGCACCCGAGCGCCCAGTTTCTGGGCGACTTGCCACATCTTCCTGAGAATGGAGACATCGGGATTCTTGACGACAACATTAGCTTCTGCCTCTTCTAGCGCAAGTCAATCCCATAGCGCGACCAGCATGAGCACCGGCCTGATGACGGCCTTGCTTGTCGCGGTTGGATTCGGCGCTCTCTTCCAACGCCGAAGGAGGAGCGGTGGAAGTACCGGAGAACCACCAGGGAATGTTCGCGGCAAGGACAAGCCGTGAGCGGGCCCCATTGAAGAGCCGGGAGGGCGGCGACGCGGTGTTGTGATTTTTGGTGATACACCGCTTTAGTCAATGCACTAGCCTTTTCTAGCGCGACCGTGGCATATTGCGACCACATTTATGAGGAGGCCACTAGATGGCAACGACTTTGGAAGCAATGCAGGCGAAGATTAAAAAATTGCAGGCCCAAGCCGATGCGCTGATTGCAAAGCAATCGTCCGGCGTCATCGAAAAGATTCGCGAGTTGATGGCGAAGCACGGCCTGACGACCGCTGACATTGACGCGCGCGTTGGCAGCAAGCGGCGCGCCACGAAGGCAGTTGTTAAGACCATGAGCAAAGGCAGTGTTGCTGTGGTCAAGTATCGCGACCCGAAGAGTGGTGCAACCTGGACCGGACACGGCCGGGCACCAAGTTGGATTGCCGCCGCGAAGAACCGAGACAAATTCTTGATTGACGGAAGTACAGCGACGGCGAAGCCGGCTCCTGCCAGCAAAGCGAAGGCGGCTGGCAACTATGTCCGTGGGCCGCAGCCGGCGATGTACCGGGACCCAAAGTCGGGCGCGACGTGGAGCGGACGCGGCCGTGCGCCGGCATGGATTGCCGAAGCCAAAGACAGGAGTAAGTTCCTGATTGCAGGCGGTGTTGAAGCAACTGTTGCGACGAACGCAGCTGTGGTGAGCAAGACGAAGGTTGCGGTGACGAAGGCCCCGAAGGAAGTTGGTGCGACTTCTAGCAAGGGTCAGCCGAAAGGTCCCCAGCTGGCTAAGTATCGCGACCCGAAGTCCGGCGCGACCTGGAGCGGACGCGGTCCGGCTCCGGCGTGGCTAGCCGGTGCGAAAGACCGGACGAAGTTTTTGATTGGCGTCAGCGCGGCGGCCGATGCGAAACCGGTGGTCACGAAGGCTGTTGCGAAGAAAGCCCCGACGGCGAAGAAACCTGTTGCCAAGAAGGCCGTGAGCGCGAAGGTGCCGGCCAAGAAAGCGCTGGCGAAAAAAGCGCCACGCAAGAGCGTGGCCGTGCCCGCTCCGGTGGCCACAGTCGAGTCTGGTCCGGAGTTGACGACTTAAACGTAGTTGTCAGGTGCCCGGTTACCTTGCGAAAAAGCACGCTCAACAGCAAGCTGCGCACCGTCAGGCAGCGCAGGCACAATAAGGCGTCGTTTCCCCCAACCCGTGAACAGCTCATCAACCGGCCGTTTGTGGTGGTCACGCCGCTCGGCGTTCGGTTGTGCAGGCCATCCGAAGTGGTTCTCGACATTCTGCCCAATCCGCAATCGGGTGAGTTCACGAAGGAAGACGGCGAACGCTTAATCGATGCCGATAGCCGAAGCGTTCGCTGATGTCGTCGGGCCTCCGCAACGCCACGCTGCCATTGCTCGACACGCCGGACACTGAGAAGCTGGAGCCGCGTACATGGTGCACGTTGCAATTCGGGAGGAGGATGGGCAGGCATGGTTACGGGCGTAATCCAGCGTTCACCGTACGTCTGGACACCCCGTGGTGCCATACTTAAGCCCGTTGGCGAGTCCAAATGTCATTCAAGATAGAATCGCTATCAATTTCTTGGTGGCGAAATGCCCGGGTTTTATGCCTGGAAATACACCTGACTATGACCGGACGAACCAGTTCTGATGCTTGATGACTTAAAAAAGACCCTCTGGGCAACCGCCGACAAGCAACGCGCCAATATGGACGCTGCCGAGTACAAACACATCGTGCTCGGCCTCATTTTCCTCAAGTACATCTCCGATACATTTGCCGCCCGGCGCGCCGAACTGACCCGCCGCTTCTCGGACGAAGGCGACGAATACTTCCTGCACGGCTGTGACGACGAACTGCTCGCCGACGAACTTGAAGACCGTGACTACTATCGCGAGGTCAACGTATTCTGGGTGCCGGAAACCGCGCGTTGGGAGAGCCTGCGCAGCGCGGCCAAGCAGACCGACATCGGCAAGCGCATTGACGAAGCGCTGGCGGAAATCGAAGCCGAAAACCCCAAGCTCAAGGGCATCTTGGACAAGCGCTACGCCCGCTCGCAGTTGCCGGATGGCAAGCTGGGCGAACTGGTCGACCTGATTTCGACCATCGGCTTTGGCGAGGACGCCAGCCACGCGCGCGATGTGCTCGGGCGGGTGTACGAATACTTTCTCGGTCAGTTCGCCAGTGCCGAAGGCAAGAAGGGTGGGCAGTTCTACACGCCGGCCTCCATCGTCAAGACGCTCGTGGCTGTGCTCGCACCTCACCACGGCAAAGTCTACGACCCTTGCTGCGGCTCCGGTGGCATGTTCGTGCAGTCCGAGAAATTCATCGAAGCCCACGGAGGAAAGCTGGGGGACGTGTCCATCTACGGGCAGGAGTCCAACCCTACCACCTGGAGGTTGGCGGCGATGAACCTCGCCATTCGGGGTATCGACTACAACCTCGGGCGCGAACCGGCCGACACTTTCGTACGCAACCAGCACCCAGACCTGCGCGCCGACTTTGTGCTGGCCAATCCACCCTTCAATATCAGCGACTGGTGGCATGGCAGCCTCGAGGGTGACCCGCGCTGGGTGTATGGCACGCCGCCGCAGGGCAACGCCAACTACGCATGGCTCCAGCACATGCTGTATCACCTAAAGTCGAATGGCCGCGCGGGTATCGTACTGGCCAATGGCTCGATGAGTTCCAGCCAGAACTCGGAGGGGGACATCCGCCGTGCAATGGTCGACGCCGACGTGGTCGACGTCATGGTGGCTCTGCCAGGGCAGCTCTTCTTCAACACCCAGATTCCTGCCTGTCTGTGGTTTCTTGCCAAGCAGAAGACTAATCGCCAAGGCGAAGTGCTGTTCATCGACGCTCGCAAGCTCGGCACCATGATTAGCCGGGTCCAAGCAGAACTGACCGACGAAACAATCGAGCGAATTGCAAAGACCGTTGCTGCCTGGCGCAATGAGGCGGAAGAAGGTATCGGAGAATACGCCGACATTCCAGGCTATTGCCGTAGCGTGACGCTCGCCGAAATTGCTAAGCATGGTCATGTGCTGACGCCGGGACGCTATGTGGGTGCCGACGAAGTCGTGGAAGACGATGAAGCCTTTAGCGCGAAGATGCAGAAGCTTACCGAGCAACTAAGCGAACAGATAGCGACGGGCGTGGAACTGGACCAGCGAATCCGACAGAAGCTGGGGAGGCTGGGGTATGAATTCTGAGACATCACGTTGCCTTGGCCACTATGTAACCTTGGTACGTGGCACAACGTATAAAGGCAGTCTCGTAGGTGCGCCAGGGCCTGCATTGTTAGGCCTTGGAGCAATCGAGCCGGGTGGTGGATTTCGCGAAACGGAATTTAAGACATACGGCGGAGAGTGTCCTGAAAAGCTAATGCTATTTCCCGGCGATTTATTTGCCGCACTCAAGGGGGCTACCAAGGACGGCAAGATGATTGGCTCCGTGGCAAGAGTGCCGGACCATGTGCCGTTCGGCCGCCTGACCCAAGACACCGTAAAGCTAGAGTTTATTGAATCCCACGAAGCCACAAGAACGTATATTTATTGGTTGCTTCGCACACCACAATACCGCGAGTATTGTGCGGGGCGAGCGATGGGTAGTGCGGTCGTCGCGCTAAGTCGCGAGGATTTTCTTTCATACCCCGTCCCACCGTGTACCGCTCCTCGAGCGCATCTTGTCGATTTGCTCGAAGAGATAGAGCGTAGATGCCGAGTGCTTCGGGAAAACAGCGCGACGCTGGAGGCCATCGGCCGGGCGTTGTTCAAGTCCTGGTTTGTCGATTTCGAGCCTATCCGCGCCAAGCAGGAAGGGCGTGCGCCCGAGAGGATGGTCGAAACCGTCGCCGCGCTATTTCCCGACGAGTTCGAGGAGTCGAAACTGGGGCTGGTGCCGACGGGTTGGCGCGCATCAACCTTAGGGGACTTAATGAAGGATTGCGACGGCACGATTCAAACGGGGCCTTTCGGTAGCCAACTGCATGCTTCTGACTATGTAGAACATGGAATTCCTGTAGTAATGCCGAAGGATATTCAGGGGCGAAGAGTCGATGCTGCCACAGCCGCGCGTATTTGCCCCGAGGATGCGGACCGACTCCAAAAACATAAACTCAAGTCGGGCGATATTGTGTTCAGTCGTCGCGGTGATGTCGAGCGACACGCCTTAATTAGCGAACGTGAAGTTGGTTGGTTGTGCGGCACCGGCTGCTTGCTTGTTCGTTCTGGCCCGTCGTTTCTGTCATCGTCGTTTCTCTCTATGACGCTAGACGCTCCGCGCGCACGGCAATGGCTTGTCCGTCATGCGATTGGTGCAACGATGCCAAATTTGAACACTTCCATCCTCGGGTCCGTGCCGGTGCTAGTCCCCGACACCAAGGTCTTAGAGATATTTGAAGATACGGTTTCCGCGACGGAAGCACAGTTGACGGCGAACTCTAAGCTGGAAACCACACTCAGTTCCATTCGCGACATGCTCCTGCTCCGCCTGAATTCTGGGGAACTCAGTCTGTCCGAAGCCGCAGCGCTCGTCGCCTGAGAACGACCATGACAGAAGACCAACTCGAACAGGAAACACTGGGCTGGCTGGCCGATGTGGGCTACACCCGCGTTTTCGGGCCGGACCTTGCGCCTGACGGCGTTAGTGCCGAACGTGCCGACTATCGCCAGGTATTGTTGGTCGAACGTCTGCGCAGTGCTATTGCGCGGCTCAACCCCGGAATTCCGCTTCAGGCGCGGGAGGATGCTGTGCAACGGGTGCAGGACTTGGGCACTCCTGCGCTGCTCTCGGCCAACCGACGCTTCCATCAATTGCTGGTCGGTGGCGTACCGGTGGAATATCAACGCGACGGTGAGACACGCGGCGATTGCGTGCGGCTCATCGACTGGGCCAAGCCGGCAGGCAATGAGTGGCTGGCGGTCAATCAATTTGCCATCAAAGGCCCGCACCACACACGGCGCCCCGACGTGATGCTGTTCGTCAATGGCCTGCCGCTGGTACTGCTGGAGCTGAAGAACCCTGCCGACCAGAATGCCGACATCTGGAAGGCCTATGACCAAATTCAGACTTACAAGGCGCAGATTCCGGACGTTTTCCAGTACAACGAGGTCCTCGTGATTTCGGATGGGTCGCAGGCGCGCATGGGTTCGCTTTCAGCCGATGCAGAACGCTTCATGCAATGGCGCACCATCGAGGGCGTCACGCTTGACCCGCTCGGCCAGTTCAACGAACTGCAAACATCGATTCGCGGTGTGCTGGCACCGACCTACCTGCTGGACTACCTGCGCTTCTTTGTGCTGTTCGAGGACGACGGCGCACTGGTCAAGAAGATTGCTGGCTACCATCAGTTCCACGCGGTGCGCGCTGCTATCCAGCAGGTAGTGACGGCATCGCGCCCAGGCGCGAGCCACAAGGGCGGCGTGGTCTGGCATACGCAGGGCAGCGGCAAGAGCATCACCATGACCTGCTTCGCAGCCCGCGTGATGCAGGAATCGGCGATGGAGAACCCGACCATCGTCGTCATCACCGACCGCAACGACCTTGACGGGCAGTTGTTCGGCGTGTTCTCGCTGGCGCAGGACCTCTTGCGAGAGCAGCCGGTGCAGGCCGGAACCCGCCAGGATTTGCGCGCCAAGCTCGCCAACCGGCCTTCCGGCGGCATCGTGTTTGCCACCATCCAGAAGTTCATGCCCGGCGAGGACGAAGACACGTTCCCGGTGCTCTCGGACCGAACCAACATCGTGGTCATCGCTGACGAAGCGCACCGTACCCAGTACGGGTTTGAGGCACAACTGAAGGGCAAACCGGGCCAGGAAAAGTACCAGGTGGGCTATGCGCAGCACCTGCGCGACGCACTCCCCAATGCCACGTTCGTGGCCTTCACCGGCACGCCGGTATCGAGCGAGGACCGTGACACGCGCGCCGTGTTCGGGGAATACATCCACGTCTACGACATGCAGCAGGCCAAGGAGGATGGGGCCACAGTCGCCATCTACTTCGAGTCGCGCCTGGCCAAGCTGTCGCTTAAGGCGGAGGACCTGCCGCACATCGACGCGGAGGTGGACGAACTCGCCGAGGACGAAGAGGAAAGCCAGCAGGCCAAGCTCAAGAGCCGCTGGGCCGCGCTCGAAAAGGTCGTCGGTGCAGAACCACGTGTGGCCGCTGTAGCAGCCGACCTCGTGATGCACTTCGAGGAACGTAACAAGGCGCAGACGGGCAAGGCCATGGTCGTGGCGATGAGCCGCGAGATTTGCGTCCACCTCTACGACGAAATCATCAAACAGCGCCCCGACTGGCACGACCCGGACCCTGAGAAGGGCGCCATCAAAATTGTCATGACCGGCTCAGCGAGCGATAAAGCGCTCCTGCGGCCACACATTTACAGCGGCCAGGTCAAGAAGCGGCTCGGAAAGCGTTTCAAGGACCCCGCTGACCCGCTGCGCATCGTCATCGTGCGCGACATGTGGCTAACGGGGTTTGACGCGCCTTGCGTGCACACGTTGTACGTGGACAAGCCCATGAAAGGTCACAACCTGATGCAGGCAATCGCCCGGGTGAACCGCGTCTTCAAGGACAAGCAAGGCGGCCTCGTAGTCGACTACATTGGCATTGCCAACGAGCTGAAGAGCGCGCTGAAGGAGTACACCGCCAGCAATGGGCGAGGTCGTCCGACGGTCGACGCGGCCGAGGCATATTCCTTGCTGGCAGAAAAGCTCGACATCCTGCGCGGAATGCTTCACGGTTACGACTACAGCGGGTTTCTAACCGGCGGTCATAAGTGCCTTGCTGGTGCAGCCAATCACGTATTGGGCATTGAAGATGGCAAGAAACGATTTGCCGACACGGCGCTCGCCATGAGCAAGGCCTTTACGCTGTGCTGCACGCTCGACGAAGCCAAGGATGTGCGCGAGGAAGTGGCCTTCATGCAGGCTGTGAAGGTTATCCTCACCAAGCGCGAACTGAGCGACAAGAAGAAAACCAACGAAGAGCGCGAACTCGCCATCAGGCAAATCATCAGTTCGGCCGTGGTGTCTGAGAAGGTTGTCGATGTGTTCGAGGCGGTCGGGCTCGAAAAACCGAACATTGGTATTCTCGATGAAGCCTTCCTTGCTGAAGTCCGTAACCTGCCCGAACGCAACCTCGCCGTGGAACTGCTGGAGCGGCTGCTGGAAGGCGAAATCAAGAGCCGCTTTGCAAGCAATGTAGTGCAGGAGAAGAAGTTCTCGGAGATGCTCGCCAACGTCGTGACTCGTTACCAGAACCGGGCGATTGAAACTGCCCAAGTCATCGAAGAACTCATCGACATGGCCAAGAAATTCCGCGCTGCCGCGACCCGGGGCGAGGAACTGGGCCTGACGGAAGACGAAATCCGCTTTTACGACGCGCTCGCCAATAATGAGTCAGCCGTCCGCGAGCTGAGCGACGAGACGCTTAAGAAGATTGCGCACGAGCTCACCGAAAACCTGCGCCAGAACATAACAGTGGACTGGTCAGAACGAGAAAGCGTGCGAGCCAGACTCCGGCTGATGGTCAAGCGCATCCTCCGTAAATACAAGTACCCGCCGGACCAGCAAGACGGCGCGGTGGAGCTGGTCCTGCAGCAGGCACAGGCGCTCGGTGAAGCGTGGCGCTAGCCAACCTCAACTTCAGCGGCCGCTTCCCGCGCAGCTTAGCTCTCGTCTCCACCAAACCCTGTTTTTGCGCTACAACTGCGGTCGCAGCTATGCGGCATCCATCGTCAAATCGGCTTCCAATGTCGCCTCGTCCGACTCATAGTCCTCACCCTCCTCACGAATCTCCCCGGTGTACGCGCGCTTACCCATCGCATCTTCAATCAGAGCCAACAACTGCTTTTGTCTGTCTGACATAAAGGCTTCGAACGAATCGCTTCGAAGCAAATCCGGATTGATGAAGTGCGACTCAAGATGCTCGTCCAGTCGTTCCCGTTTGATAGGTGGGGTTGCCGAATTACCGCCCTCAAGCTTCGCGAGATACTCGGACGGTGCCACTCCACCGATAATCCTGTTCGTTCGATAGGACAAAGGGGTCTTGTTGATTATCGAATCGTATATGGCGGGTTTGATGCCGTTGGTTTTACACCAGTCTTGCGGAAAGATATGGTGGATGTCGACATTCTCACCAAAGAACACGGTATGGTCGAATTTCTGCCCGGAACGAAAATCGCGGGCACCGTCTCTCATGAGCAGGGCGTTCACACCCTTGTACGCGGCCGATAGGCGCATCCGCATCGTCTTTAGCCGGTCGGCGCGAAAGATGGTTTCGCTGATTGTCGTCGGTTCCGGTCCGCCGTTCAGCCAAGCCGGCACTTCCAAGAAGTCTCGCGCGAAGCGCGAGTCAACCGCCGAACCATATAACTCACCAAAGACGCCATTCCAATACCACTGGACCAGTTTTGTGCGAACCGTATCGTGCTCCCACGCGGTTCCGATGTCGGCAAGAATCGCCGCAAGCGGAACGATTTGTGACTGATAGGGTAAGTCGAACACTCGGTATATGTGCAGCATGTGAAGAAACTTAGCTGCATGGATGAACCCCGTTTCGACTTGCGCCTCATACTTCTTATAAGCAGCCAACGGAAGATTAAGAAGCGCCTGACGATTTCCACTGACCGATGGCAAATCCTTTCCAGATTTATTGGCTTGCTCCGCCTCCCGGCGTTTCTCACGAGTGTAGAAGAGCGAAACTGCTTGCAAGAAATCGGTATTGGTAACGTTCGCGATGATGCCCGAAGTAGCATCTGCGGGACGCAACGTCTCTACGAAGCGGCTCAGCCGACCCTTCGCTTTTTCGCTGCCGAACCAGTCCTTTCGAAGTTCATGCCCTTCGGCGGCGTACATCGCGGTAACGAGTTCGAATGCGTCAAGCGGCTTGCCACCAGTATTGACCTTTTCAAACACAACGCACACTGCTTCCTTCGATGTGGACCTGTCCAGCGCGATAACCGGGACCCGGTAATCCTTGAAATTCTCCAGAATCGCCTGCTTGAATGCTTTGAACAACTTCCGCGCGTCTGAGTGCTCATCTCCGCGCCAATGTTCCTGGAAGCCATCCTGCCATGAATCCCAGTCGAACACTTGTGAAACGGGATACATCAGCGTTTCGTACTCGCGTTCCGGAGTCGTCAGGTCAAGAACCTCGGAACGCCCAAAATCCGTACGTATGACCCGGTCTTCCGGCACACCAACAATGGCATCCTCCCGGTCACACGAGGGGTCCATCGCCTTTCTAATATCGATGTAAAACCAGCGCTTAACCTTCTTGTTCTTCGGTGTAACGGTCTCCACGACTTTTCCGCGGAGTGTTACTTGGTAGAGCGACGTCATTCGCTGTTGACCGTCAAGCAACAACGCCCGCGGCACAGCCGACTGAGCTGAGCGCGGGGCACCCTCAACTGGCCTGGGCTTGAACTCAACATCGCCCCCCGTCTCCAACGTCATCAATGCGCCAACAGGAAACGCTCGAGAAATGGACGCGATTAGGCTTTTAATGCGGTCTTCGTCCCATACCCAACTGCGCTGGAAGTCGGGCAGTTGAAGAGCACCTCTGTCGCAATCGTCAAGCAGCTCTCGCAGGGCGATTGGATTCGTTTGAAACGCGGACCTGGCCATAGTAATAGAGGTAGTGTTTAAGGATAGCTGTGGTTAGGAAGTAAAGCGCGTGTCGGTTGGATTACGGTACAACGCTGGCGGTGCTCCCGTTACAGGCGAGTGGAGGTTTGTCGACTATTTATCTCGCCAATTATCGAGCGAGTTTGCATCCCCAGCCGCCGGTCTCACATCGGGTATTCTGCTTGAACAAGCTGGAAAACAAATTGCTACGCTGCACTCGAGAGCGACAATTTTCTCATCAATTCATCGTCTAACTCTACAACCGTTAGAGGATATTGTTTGAGCAGTTGCTCCAACCCGTCTCTTTCAATCAATTGAACACGGTTCGCGTCAGCTTGGGCGTGCGCGCCAGTATTGAAACGCCGGTTCGTCACGCATATACGCCTGAATCGAGTCCCCGAATACGTGCCTTGGTACCTCGCGGCACCAGCGGCTACTTCCTTTACCGCATCCCATCCGAGTTCGGCATTCGCAGACGACTTGCACTGGAGTAACACACCTTCCTTGCCCTGCAGTGCAATCACATCAATGCCACCGTCGCCGCGCATCTTTGTCGTCACAGACGCCACGTATCCGCGCTTTTCCCACAACAGCCTGCAAAGGTATTCGAAGCTGGCGCCATCAAGACGGTCGACATCATCCATCGCGAGGTACCTGAGTTCAATCTGCGCGGAACCAGGCACGTCCCCCAATAGTTCAGACATCCGCACGTCTTCGATGTTGCCGTTCAGCATGGCCTCCATTGACGAATTGCTCATGGTTGCACCCGCAAGTTTTCCTTTGCGTTTCAGCATTTCGTCAAGACGTACCTCGAACGTAGGAAAGTCGGCGACAACGGTTGGACAGTAGACGAACACATCCCTTTCTTGGCCAATGCGATACGCCCGGTCCGTGGCTTGATTTTCCTTCGCGGCGTTCCACGCGCGGGTGTAGTGGAAAACGTGGTTTGCCGCCGTCACGTTGAGTCCGGCGCCTGCAGCCAGGGTGGAAAGAATGATGACGTTGAAGCCACCGGCACCAGAGAAACGGTCGATGAAACCCTGCCGGCCCTGCGTGTCGCCATTCACCACCGACGGTTTCAGGCCGAAGCGCTGATGGATGAAGTAGGCGAGCGCCGCCTGCACCTCACGCAACTCTGTGAAGACAATCGCTTTCTCCGCGCGGCCTGCAACCGCCCCAAGTTGTTCGAGCAGCCACCGCATCTTCGGCGAATTTTCGAGATGCGCATCAAGACCGCGCTTGTCGGGCGCGAACCGGCTTCCCGGCAAACAGTATGGCTCGGCACAAACAGCCTTCATGAGATGCAAAGCGCCGAACGAAAGTCTCGCGCGCTGCCGGGCATCCCGCTCCGCGGCGGCATCCTGCAGCTTTTTGAGACCGCCTTTGTAGAGCACCAACTGGTGGCCTGAAATGGCAACCTCTAGCCGCTCACCGTCTAATGGATTGACGCTGAGCGAGGTTGCTGCTTGCGTTAGCCCTTGCAGGACGAAGTATTTTTTCTTCAGTTCGCCGGCAATGTCTTCCTTGGTTCGACGCAAGGTTTGCGGTGCGATGAGCAACTGGAGCCGGTTCAGACTGTCGTGGTGCTCCTCGGTGTTGCACTCAATCGGCCGGCGGTAAGTTCGGCCGAAGGTCTCCAGCGCACCCAGCAGACCCGGCTGCACAAAGTCAAAAAGGCACCATAGGTCGGCTAGGGAGTTTTCTACTGGCGTACCCGTGCAGGAGATACGAAAGTCCGCTTTCAGCTTTTTTGCGGCAAGCGTGACCCGCGTTCCAGGGGTCTTGATGCGTTGCGCTTCATCGCAGATGACAAACGCGAATTCCTTGCGGGCGAACGAGAATTCATAATTCGTCAGTACCTCGTAGGTCGTGATGATGACCTTGCGGTTCCCGAGCCAGTCTGGTTTGAGCAGGTCGGTGATACCGCGCGTCTGCAGTTGTTCGTCGATGAGGTCTATGGGCTGTTTTCTCGCTCGCAATTCGTCGCCATGCAACACAAGATGGTCGGGATAAGCAGGAGTGAAAAATCGCTCAATTTCCTGGGCCCAGTTTTCAAGCAGGCTTTTCGGTGCGACGACCAATGAGGGTTTTCCTTCGGGCCGCTGTTCGTAAAACCAGCCAAGCAGGGTAAGCAATTGAAGCGTCTTCCCCAGGCCCATGTCGTCCGCGAGGAGCGCTCCCCGGCACTCCGAAGGGCTCAATGCGACGAGATGCTGAAACCAAGCAATGCCCTGTCGCTGATGCATTTTCAGCGAAACGGATGGCCGCAGGGACGCTGGTAGGATTGCCTTCGCCTCCTCAGGCGGTGTCAGGACGGCTCGCCTCGCCTCCTGATAGTCAACCTCGTTGAAGTTAGTCTTGACGAGCAGGCTTTCCTTCGTTCTGCGCGACTTCGTCTCTCCGCCGGCCTTTTCCGCCTTGACCTTTTCACTGGCGGCAATCATCGAACCGAATGCGTCGGCGAGCTGCCGCGCCTGGGCGGTATCGATGGCCGTTGGCAGTTCGGGGTCGCACACCTCGCCAACTCCTTCCTTTTCCGCCTGCTGAACTGTCTGCTCGAAGTTTCCAACCCATTCTGCGGTGAGCGGAATGAGCACGTGACCGTCGTGTCCGGACAATGTGACTGAGACCATCGGAGTGAGTTCGTCGGGCAGCCAGCCGCCTTCATCATCCGCGTCGGAGGAAGCGTTCTGCATGACTGGTACATACATAGGCTTGGCTACGCCGATTCCGTGAATCCGGTCGCTGTACCCGTCCAGCGTGTATACGTCCGTGAAATCAATCCGCCCTGCGGGCTGACTACGCCACAAAAACAAAACCTGTCGGGCGGTCTCAAGCTGGGAGGCAGATTCGGCATCGACGGTAAGGTCGAACTCGTTCCACGGAAAAAGCTCTCGCTCCTCGCACAGGGCGCCCTCTAGCGTAATCACAAATTCCGCGAGCGATGCCGTACCATCAAACCTGCAATCAGACGTTCGCGCCGTGCCATCGGCGTAGTGTTCGGTCACGACGAGTCCAACGGTGTCGATGCGACCGTCGCTCATCCGGGTCGCGACCGAGAAGATGGTCGTGAGCGGACCAGCAGAAGCTTTGTCCAGCAGGAAGTCTTCCTCATTGAGCACTTCAGCAGCACTGTCACCAAGAAAAGCCCACGGGTTGTGGATGAACTTTTCGGCACGTGCGCCCGCGACACGGCGTCCCGGCATGTCGCGTTTGATGACCTGGAGGACCTTGAGCACGGGCTCGGACAACACAATGCGGACCCGGCCGCCGTCGCTGCTCGCGAGGTCATAGTGAGGCTGGACAGTCCCAAACTGGTCAAAGGCACGTAACCATCCGTCAGGCGCGCCGTCGAACGTGGGCATAACAGTGTGAACACGGCCGAAAGGAGTCTCTTCCCTCGTCTGAGGAAGACGGAGCTTGTCCGGTGTCAGAACGTGTGTCGTTGCCAGGTACTGGGATTTATAAAGAGCGCTGGCAATATCCGCTTGGGAGCGAATCTTTCCCCAACCTAGTTCATTGAAATGTTGAGTGCGCTGCTCGACGGGGCGATGCTGGAACTGGTTGATGGTCTCGACCGTTTCCCATGTCGCCGCGGGGAGGAGCGCTTCCTCATCATCGACAATCAGCACGGCACCTATCCGTCGAGCCGTGCGAATGCTCAACCCGTTCAGCTCCCAGCTTTCGACGAATATGTCGAAGGATGAATCTGATAGCGTGGCCTGATGGTCCAGTACCGGCTGGAACGGTCGCTCGGGTGGAACGACGAAGCTCGCGAGCGACGACTGATGTTCGGGCATCTCCCTCAGTCGGAAAAACTCCGACCAGGGCAGGAGAAGGCTGTCGGCGTCAACCGACGCGGCACCTTCCTGCACCAGTTGAAGGAGGTAGTGAGCAAGGACGAATTCGTGCCGCTCAACGGCATACGCCCTTGCCTGGAGCTCATCGATTGTCGGTGCCGGCAATGGAACGGCCAGCCTGAACGCGATGCCGCGCTCGGTCCACTCCGGCTGGAAGCTCGGGCGCGCCGTATTTGTCGAAGCGCCGCGTTTGAACAGGTTGAAGAAAGCCATCCTTACTCCGCGTAATACCACGCCGAACGTGAGTTAGCCCACTTGAAGCCCCACACCTTCAGCTGTCTGCCAAGCGCCATGTCCTGTCGCGGGTCTTCAACCCACAGTCGCCCGCCGGCGGCTTGGCGCCTGTCATCGACGTAGGCATCAATGTATTGCTCGACGTAGTTTTCCAGCGCCGCCATGGAAAACTGCGTTTGAGTGGCGACTCGGGAAGGGGTGGTGGGCGGAACCCATGCCGGTCCTGCCAGCCCCGATTGGGGCGGCGTATTGATTTGTCGTGTTTCAATCGGGGCGCGACGGGGCAGTCGTTCCTGCTGGGTATCGTCGTCGGGTCGTATGCCAAGCCGACCAAGTTCGTACGCTGCGCTGGACTGCCAGCCCGTGTTATGGATGATTCTGCAGCGGGCTCCAGCGCGAAATCCGTAGCGCAAATCCTCGGTTCCGCCGTGATAGGTCGACGAGTACCTGTCGAACTGGAGTGTTGCCGAGTCATAGACGTACGCCGCGTTGCCCGTGGTGCTGAACTCGACAATGATGTACTCGCCAATCTGCATGATGAACGCATCGATGTTCTTGTTCCCGTACAGGGTCGCGTACGCTCCAGCCTCCCGGGCGATAAGCTCCCGGATTTCCCGGTTGCCTCGCGCGAGTAACACCGTTTCGTTACTAAAAATCAACCGGGTCCACGAAATCTGCCGCATGTAGCGGCTCCAAAACGCAAGCCGACCCTCGTCGGCACTATTCCGGGCAGCCAGTACGTCGAAAAAGTCCCGCAGGTTGCCTTCGTTCACCCATTGCAAGACCATTCGCCAAACGGCGACGGACACGCGATTCCAAGCCGTCGCAATGCCTGCCGCTTTCAGTTTTGGATTGCGCCACACGTCCTTGCCGACAACGTAATCTCGCAGTTCGTGGTGAACGGGATGCCCAGGAATGCGGTGGTATCGCGCGAGAAGGATTTCGAGTGCCTCATCACGAAACACAGTACGAGATTTGATAAGGGCAATCAGGCGCGGTATTTGGGCCACGAACCGTTCGTCCCCATAGCCGGCGCAAGTCTTCGCCGCACTGAGGACCAGTGAGTGCCAGAACCAGCTGCTCTCCGGAATACCGACGTTCTCAACAATCAAATCAAGGGTAGTCCGGTCACCGGCAAGATAATGGTCCGCAAATTCGTCGGCAGCTCTTTCGCTGATAAGTGCGGGGTGTCGTCGTAATGCGGCCAGCCAATCGGGGACCGTCGCGTTGCCACTGGCGCTGTCGATATGAGGCCAGGTCGTAGCAAGAAGCTTCCTCAGCAACAGCCAGCCATCGTGTTCAATCCCCCGAGCAGAGAGCGGGTCGTACGAGAAATACGACACCAGCAGGCCGAACCAGGTCAGACGCCACAATGTTCCGGCAACTGCTTCGTCCTCGTAGTATCTGAAAAGTGCCGTCAGCCTGTCGCTGCCTATCGGCCTCGCTCCCTGACGCTCTGAAACCGCCTGGTTTAGCGCGCTGGCAACTGTATCCTTCTGTGATTCGTCGAGTTCGTGTCCGCGTAGGAAGGCGAGCGCAGATGCGTAGGCATCGCGCGCCGAGGGGCGCGCACTCGCGTATTCCTGAAAAGCCCGCTTCGCCTGCTCACTCGCTTTTTCTACCAGTGCCGGCTGTCCCAGTTCCTTCCAGTCCGAACTGAAAGCGAAAAGCTTTCGGTCGAGCGCCGACTTCAGAAGGGAGAGTGCGTCGGTACCTAGCTGCATTGCCCAAACTCCTTCGAGACGGGTGCTGGCGGTGCGGAGGATTGCTCGTCAAGCGCCCAGAACTCGACCTTCAGTTCGACCCGGCGACTCGCTTCCTTGGACTCCTTCGTAGAGTTGAACGAGTATCCGCCGACAAGGAACAGGTCACGAATCTGCGTTTTTTGACCAACGCTCAAAGGCGTCTCGTCTCGGCTTTGTAGTGCGAAAAGTGAACAAACCACACGCCGGCTGCGGTCGAGGCTCAGCCCCAGGTTGTATAGATAGCTGCCGTCCTGGTCGGTAAACCCTTCCACGACGATGCGGCGAATCCATTTCCGGCCAATATCTGTCTGTTGCGCCTTGAGAAGAACCGGTACGTAGTTGCGAAGGAATGTTGCCCCGCTGGTCGAGATGTCTGACCGTCCGCTATCGAACCGGACAATGTCACCGAGGTCGATGCGATAAGTGGTTTCGTTGACCTTTACCTCTGGAAACTGCCGCGACACTTCCTTGATTTGCGCCATCAGTTCCCGGATGTCCGTTTCGCGCTGTATCTTCCTTTCCTCAACGGTCGAGACGCTCTTGGTGACAGTGATAAGCGTCGCGGCCATCACGACCAGGAACAGGGTCATCAATGCGGACATCAGGTCCGAAAAGGAAATCCAGAAGGGACTTTCACCTTCGGACTTGCCGGGACGTTTGACTACGATTCGCGGAAACATGGCGTTACGCCGCGCGCTTCATGCGCTGAAGGGCGATGCCGAGCTCCTGGACGACGCCGGTCAGTTGCTGGACGCCATGACCGAGATGGCGGTCCGTCTCTCCGATGGTCTGACGCAGTTGGTTGGTCATGGCGTTGCCAAACTGCTCGAAAGACTCGGCGAGCGTCTGATTGACACCGTTCAGATACTCGGCAGCCTGTCGTTCTGCCTCGCGTAGCGTTTGCACAATCCCTTCAAGGTCGGTGAGCATGGATTGTGTCAGTCCGACTTCTTTTCCCGCGGACTCGACGAGACCCTTCAGGATGCCAACATATTCCTGGACGGTCTCACGGGTGCGGTCATACTGCTGGAATGCCTGTGTGACGGTAGTCGACGCCGACTGAAGCGCCGAAGTGGCGCGCTGCAAGTCGGCCGCGACGGCCACTGATTTCTCGAACACGGTAGTGACGGAAGCGCCTGCGGTTTCAAACCGGTTCGCCGCCGTATTCATGGTCGCCGCACCGTTATTCATCCCGTCGATTGCCCGGATGCTGACGGCCTGAAGCGCATCAATATTGGCCTGTGTGCGCGCAATCTGGCCAGTGACCGCTTCGACCATGGCTTTCAGTTGTGCGGAAAGGTTGCTGACAACTTCTTCGGTGCGACGCGTGAGTGCCTCGTTCCGTGCCTGGTCCTGTGTTGCCGCCGCGTCTCGTGTTGCCTGCAACTGGGCGACGGACGCGGATACTTCTTGCAGAACCCGGCCGACCACATCGCTCATTGCCTGGCTATTTAAGTCCTGCTGTTTTGCGGCACCGGTGCCCAGTTCCGCTGCAAACTGGCGCATCTGCGTAGCCATCATTTCCTGGTGGCCCGAAAGGCCGCTGATGATTTCTTCGGTTCGGCGGCCCAGCGATTCATTGCGCTGCTGTTCCTGCTGCGCCGACTGGCTCCTGCTGTCCGCGAGACTCTGAAGCGTGTCGTTGACACGCGCCATCACCTGACCAACGGTGTCGTCCATCACCTGCCTGGACTTGCTATGCTCGTCGGCGACCAGTTGCCGGAACTCATTTACGAAGTCCCGCATCTGCGTGGTCATCAGCTCCTGATTCGCAGATGCGTGCGCGAGGGCCTCTTCGAGCTTCCCGGTGACCTGGGTCGACGCGTGCTCATTGGTTCTGGAAATGTCACCCAGCAGCTGTTGCATGGAATCCTGAACCGCTTGCATGGCACCCAGCGAGCGCTCAATCTGTTCGTTCGCCCCGCGCATCTGGCCGCCAAAGGTGTCTTCGAGCTTGGCCATAAAGCTCGTCAGCATCGATTCAAGCATCCCATTGACAGCCTCACCGTTTCCGCGGCTCGTTTGCTCCATCGCATCGGTCATCCGTTGGAGCGGCGCAGCGAGTGAACTGTTGATGGTCTGCCCGATGTGTTCGCCGAGCATCACGGAGGCTTTCGCCTGTGCTTCAATCTGACGTTCGACCAGATTCGTCATCATGCGGCTCAGGTCTTCCACCATTGCGTCCTTGAGTTGGGCCGCGTGCGCCTCACTCTTCTCGGAAGCGTGAACGAGTCGTGCGAGATATTCCTCGCCCGCTCCAGTGTTATAGAGCGCGTCAATCGCGTGATTCAGTTTCTCGACCAGGCCATACAGGTAGGCGAGTGTCAGGCGACTTAGAAAGGTGACGCCCATCGCGCAGCAAATCGCGACTGCCGAGGCAATGAACGCGTGGGAAACCCCGGCGAGAAGCGGTGTGAGACCGGAGACCGCTTTGGTCGGGTTGGACGGGTCAAACCCACTCAAGCCCTGAAGGAGACCCGCGAATGTTCCGATGATGCCGAGCCCTGTCAGGATGCCCGGCAGGTGCCGTGTGAAATCATCAAACAGTCGCGCATCCACCAGCACATCTCGGGTGAAATAGGTCTCTGCGGGAAGCGTCGCCCGGGTCTCAGGAGTTCCGTTGGCGGTGCGACGCAGCGCATGAAGGGTGTCCCTATATTCAAGCCAAAGGTGCTTCAGCGGTGCACGGTTGAAGTGTTTGCCGATTTCGTCCGGGTCTGGGCGCACGCCGGCCTGCTTGACACCGCGGATTACCGCGCGGAGTTGCAACCATACCTGCGAGCCTTTCCATGCGTACCCGGCAACGAATAAAAAGGTAAGCAGCAGAACGAGGCCGAAAACGGCTAGAGGGAAGCCGGACAGCTCGCGCAGAGCCGGATTGATGGTGGCCAGGAAATTTACAAGCCGGTCGGTCATTTGATACCCGTAGGTTTGACCCGGATGCCGCGCGGCGGCATTGGCGGGTGCAGAGCGTTTGATTACGCTTTATGCACGGGCGTCCGGTGTCTGGTCTCTCGTTTTCCCACACGTCAAAGGTGGGTTTTCTTATTCTTGCATTAGCGAACGGAATTCAAATCGGCGAAGTATGCGGTCTTTCAAAGGCAATTCGCGGGATGGATTATAGAGCCGAACGGACTGAAAGGTGGTTCGGTAGCGTACGCAATGCCCGCTCGGCAACCGCGTCGTCATAACACGCGAATTCGAGCTGCGTTCGGCCGGCGGACTTTGAGGACTTGCATTTTTGACAGTTGGGGACGTCAGCGTCCCCAAAAACTCTTCGGATACCTTTCCGACGTGCAGAAAATGGCGCCGCACCCGACTGTGGTCCCGAAAGCAATGGATAAGCTACCTTCTCGCGTATAACGGTTGGAGCCTCAATCAACCCATGATTTTCGCACTGTCGCAGCGTCCTGCCGAGAGTATCGCGGAAAGTCATTCCGACGGAGCGGCCACTTTGTTAAATGCTAAAGCTTCCGGGGCATCAATGCCTGAACGAGCGCATCACCGCGACGCTGCGGCTACAGGAACATCGAAATGAAACGAAAGGCGCGCTTGCAGAACATTTTGCACCGACCACTGGCGCTAGACCTCTCGCCCGCATTCCCAACGCAACGTGCAAGGCTGCCGTCTAGCATCAAGGCAGCGTCGTTTGCAATTTATGTCGAACCTCCATCAGCGCGAGGGTTGAACGAGATATTGCCCGCTCTGAGAAAGAAGGTTCACGCTGACATGAAGCCGAGTCGTGCTTCTTCTCGATATTCTGCGCTTGCCGGGCACGGCCTGTCCCGCAAGGGAGGAACTTCCGCCTGGCTTGAGAGCGAGAGTACTCACAACTCCGATACGCAGGACGTGGCATCCTACCTTGGCTATCGCCTAATCGTCACCAACAGGTTGGAGCCCATTGGCTATTGCACGTTTTCGCTGTGCATCCGTTGCGACGGCAGCGTCGAGATTGGCGTTCAGGAGGTCTGGCTTGAGGCGCGTTACAGGTGCATCGCGCTCGGCCAAGACCTTGCGAGAAAGATTGCTCTACTTGCACAGTCAGCTTTTGAGCAGGTTGACAGTCGGGCAAGCGATACAGGATTGGAGCAACTTTCACTGAACCTGCTGGTCTCTGGCGACGTGTATTCCGAGTCCGGTGCGTGCTTTGTGAGGAGTGTAGCGGCTGCACTCGATTTCGAAACTCGCTATGCAACATGGTTCATCATTCAGATTAAAAGTATTGCTTGCGACCCGCGGTGGTGACTTGCGCGGTTGACAGATGACTCAACAACCTGATTCCGATGACTTGCCGGGCGGCTATCCGTGAGCTGCTTTCGGGCTGTTCTGACTTAAGACGTGTCGGTGGTCATCACTAAAGAATCTAAGCTTGTGGCCGTAGAAGCAGAGACGTATTAGAAAACATGGCACATCACTACTCCACTTGTTGGCGGCGACTGCTCAGAAACGAAAACGACATGCGCCGGATTCGTCATCCATCGCGCAAAAATGTGTGTCGCCTGTTACGTGGTACCGCTGCAGATAGCTCTTTCTAAGAGGTAACTTCAAGATGACCAAATACTGCCTAGGGGCGGATGAATTTGCACTGTTGTCGGCTGAATACGACACCTATGCCATCGATTTTGCATACGGATTGCGCATGCTGCAACTGTGTATCGAGAGCGCGAATGATGTGTTCGGCGAGCGTCTGGGCTACGGGGAATTTGTCGACTGGTTGGACGAGCTATCGCAGCGCGTAAGCGAAGGTTTCGAGTATCTCGCGCGATATTCCGCCTCCTCGGAATCGAGCGATGACTCTCCTGAGCAGGAAGGGGAGGACGATGCTCGCGAGATTGACGAAGTACAGTTGTCGGACTTGGCGGACCTAATGCAGGTTGTAGCTGAGAGCCTCGAAACGGCACTCGATGATTCTCCGGCAGCGTCTATTGTATTCGACGCAAGCGACGAAGATGAGGAGCGACTCGACCACGAGGTCGAGTCCGTCGTCGGAGCGGTGCGAGAAGTCGGATATGAAACGTATCATTTCTTGATTCGCGCCCAGTACCACTGGAATAAGCTGACCAGCTCCGATGTCGAAAAGTCAATTCTGCAGGACGTAACGTGCCTGTTTGGCAAGAAGCCCGTAGAGCGCGAGCTGGTCCACGGAAGCAGTGAGCCGCGACTGCCGCAGGTTAGGGCGCAAGTTCCAGGACGATTCCGCGCCGCGCGTGCAGATGCCCGTGTGGGAAGCATCAAGAGGCGAATCGAACGTGTCTTCGGTCTACCAGAGGGGTCTGTTGCGCTATGTGGTCCAGATGGCAAGGCGCTTCGGACGGACGCGAGGATTGCAACACTGCGACGCCGCTGGGAACAGTGACCTGCCGGCCCTGTCATTGGATGTGAGCAGCCACATGACGGGCAAGCGTTTCGGCGGCCATCGACGTCGCCGTCATCTTCGAAGCGAGTGACCTCCCGGAGAAGGCGGCCGATGCGCGCGCTCGAGTTTGCGACGCGCTCCTCGAAAAGTGCAGCAACTTCACGAAAGAGCCTGAGGCACGGAAGAACGCCGTGACGGTCTGGTACGCGGAGGGCTACCACATTGACTTCCCTGTCTACTGGCGCCGGACTGACTGGCTTGGCAATCAGATAATCGAACACACAGGCGGTGACGACTGGACTGCGCATGACCCTATGTCCGCATCGCGGCGGGGGCCGGTGTTAGTGACTGTAAACCTTACTCACTCAGCAAAAGATGTTGATGCACTGCGCGATTCTGTTTCGACTACCCGTGGTAATCAATCCAGGCACGTGCCCAAGCCAGGCCGGCGTGTTGCGCTTCCTCTTCTGTGTCGAAGTAAGCGAGGATGCCTGAGGCTTCGACCAGTTTGCCGTTCACGGTTATCGTTCCACTTGCCGCAAAACGGTCTGGCTGAAGGATTTCCTCCTGCTGCAGAATTGCGTGCCCCCAGATACTGTAGCAATGATAGGACTGCGACTCCATCAGCGGGCCACCTTAGCTTCCGCTCCGTGAGCAGTCACGCGAAGCACGTTGCCCTCGGGGGTTATCTGGCGCGGAATATCCGAGATGTCTGGTTCGGTCGCCGGAACGGGTTCCTGCATGTTGCGTTGCTTTGCCATGAGTTTTGGCGCAGGTGTCGGCGCGCGCCGCGCGTGCACCTTCACCGTATGCGTAATCACACGCCGATGAGACGAAACCTTTCGCGTAGCCCTCACGTGTTTCGGCATGGTCCCACGTGCTTCTGGCGGATTCCACACCTCAGAGTATGTGCCAGCTGCGAACGTAGCGGGTGCGAGCGTGGCCATCAATAACGCCAGTCCAATTCTTTTCACAGTTTCTCCTTGCCGGCTGCTCGTTTCAGCCACTCCTTGCAACCAACACCCTGTCCGACGCATTCGCCGTCACAGCCGGGACAATATTGCCGGTCCCATATGTCAGAGTTAGCACGCCAGACGTTTTCGCTCACCGGACTTGCGGTCCCAACGGCGCGGCCATTTTCGCATGCGTAAAAGACAGGCTCACCAGCTTTTCCGCGCCTAACCGCCTCGTCAATCGCCTCGTCTCCGAAGGCCGAACGCAGTTTTGCGACGAACGTAGCCATCTCCGGCATCGGATGGTCGACCTGCCGAACGCGTGCATCCATGATTCAGCCCTCGTTAAAAAGTGTCAGTTCACTCTTGCGGATTTGCGTGTACGATACTGTATAAATATACAGGTTTTTGGACTGCCAATGTCTACCGCTACCGGCCTTGCTGAGGAGATACACCCGTCGCTTTGGCGGGCGTCGCAGCTCGCCCGTAGTCGCGGCAGGGTCGTCGAGACTGGGTATCCGGCGCTGTCAGCGGAACTGCCGGGTGGTGGATGGCCAGTTGGCGCGCTAGTCGACCTGCTCGTCCAGCAGGCCGGCGTAGGTGAACTCCGGCTGCTGCGTCCGGCGCTCAGCGCCGCGGGACATCGACCGGTCGCGTTCGTGCAGCCGCCTCATACCCCTGACGGACCGGGGTTGAGTTACATCGGGCTGTCTCTGGACCAGGTGCTTCGAGTGAAGACGCCGAAAACCGCGGATGCGCTATGGTCGGCCGAGCAGATTCTTCGTGCCGGCAGTTGCGGCGCGCTAATTTTCTGGACCCAGTACGCGCAGGCTTCATCGCTTCGACGTCTGCACCTGGCTGCCCAGTCATCGGAGACGCTTTTCATCATGGTGCGGCCGCTCGCCGCCGCACAGGACGCATCACCGGCGTTATTGAGGCTCGCGCTCAGACCATCCGCCGACGGGCTGACCGTCGACATCGTGAAACGACGAGGGCCCTCCCGCGCAGAGCCCCTGTCGATTCCCCTTCAACCCACCCCTGTTCTGCTTTCCCGACATGCGCGTCTTTCTCGCCGTTCATCTGCCGAAGTTGCCGCTCGAGGTCTTCAGACCGAAGTGGTCACCTGAGCCTGCTCACGGCAGCGCCGTGCTTGAGAAAGACAAGGTTGTCATTGCGGACGCTACTGCGCGCCCGCCGTATGCCTCAGGCAGCCTACCCTTTCGTTTCCTGCTGCGTACGCTCTCTCACCAAACGGCGATGCAAGGCCCGAAACGTCGGGTCGACACGACGTTGGTCGATGCCTCGAACGATTTCTTCTGCGCGATTCCACGGCAACGCAGCAAGCCAGCCCACGATAGGCGTCGCTTTAGAGCGGAATGGTTTGTACGCCTGCGACAGCCGAGTTGCATCGGCACGCTCAATGGCGAGCGATAGAGTCAGCGTCAGCGCGTCAAAGTTCGGTACGCCCTCAGCAGAAAGCACCGACAGCGCACTGACCCCGTCTCCGACAACCATACCCCGACGTTTCGCCTCATATTCCAGCAGTTCGTGCATTCCAAAAAGCCCCCAGGGCAACAGGTACTGCATCCGACCGTAGATTTTCGCAATCATCTGGCCGAACGTGCCGTGCTTCACTTCAAACCTTGAAAGCGGCGTTCCCGTTAACCACTTCTCTGCGAGATATGAGTACGCGCCACCGAGCGCTTCGCCATCAAAGGCAAGCAAATGTTTTGCGACTGGCCCAATCAGGTAGCTAACGCTCGACACATTTAAGACGTACCCGCCTAAGACAAGATTGCCGAACTGTTCCAGTTGCCAGTCTTCCCTAGTCTTCAACCACGTGTAGATGTTCGATTGGGCTTCCAGAGACCAGCCTACTCTCGCTGCAATTTCAATCAGAGCCGGATTTTCGTCTGTCGCCTTTTTAACGACCCTCCGCTGTCGCTTTCCGACATCTTCAGCGAAGGCTCGTTCGGATTTGCTTAGTTGGAGCGACGCTAGGAGTTGGCTTTCGTATTCCGGCGCATCATCAGCGTTGATGTCAACAATGCCGGTGGAACTAGCATGCGCATATCCTACTCGCATAATGTTGAGGAGCGCGCGCACGCTCTTCGCGTCCGCTGTCGCTTTACCGTCGACCTTGATTTCGGATAGCGAGACACTATTCAGGGCATTCATCGACAATTTCCCGCTCTCAACTAACTCGTTGAGTTTTGCTATTCCTTGCGCGAGCGCTGACTTGACTGGAGGAATGTCTGGCAGCGCTGTCTGGAGATAGTCCTCGATTTTGTTGTCTCGCAACCGCCTCGCCCAAAGCTCCGGACGATAAAGGATGCAAAGCCCTTCGGTATCAACTCCGAAGCGTCCTGCGCGGCCGGCGATGTTCCATAGAGCGCGCGGCGATAATTGATAGCCGTGGCCAACCAAAGACTCAACGATGACGGTAGAGAACGGGAAGTTCACCCCTTCGGCCAATGTCGTAGTCGCACAGATGACGTCGACCTTTTTTGCCCGCACAGCCTCTTCGATTCCGAGCCGGACTCGCGGCGGCATTTGGGCATGGTGAAACAAGACACGCTTCTTGTAGTGAGTCCGGAGTTCAGATTCAGGATGCAGCTCACGTTCGACCCAAGCATCAAGCCGCTCCGAGATGTCGTCATTGACGACTTGCACTTCATCACGGAGGTCAGCTACGGCTTTCGCAACTCGTTCTGCCGAGCCCGGACTCATGCAGAGAACCAGAACAATGCTGTTCTTAGCCATACTGTTGGCAAGCATTGCTAGGCCTTCGATTTCGTCCCCAGGCAATGCCCCATCGGGGAGCACCGTGTAGGGCTCACCCTGCTGGAACCGAAGATGAGCTGCTCCGGATGCTGTTCGATTCAAAAGTCCGACACGAAGCCTGCCGGTTCGTGAGTCGACCATAATCGCGCGCGTGGCCTCCTTTGCCGAAAGCCAAGACGTCAACTCCGAAATGTTCGGCGCAACAGCGGACAGCTGGACGATTCTTGCTGACGCGGGAATTAACCTTCGCAAGCGCCATAGATAGAACTCGAGCAAGACGCCACGACTTCCTTGTTCAATGTGGTGGGCTTCATCCACAATCACAAGAGAAGTCGACTCCAGGAATTCTGGGTCGACCCGCAGCAGCAAGTCCGCGCGCTCCGGAGTGAAAACGATGACGTCTGGCGACCCCGCCGTGGCGCCAAGACTTTCGTGAGCAGTTAGATGCCCACCTGCTTCGAAAACATTTGCCCCGATTCCACTCAATGAGACGGAGAGGTCGGACCAAACTTCATGCACTAGCGCCCTGCTAGGACATATATAAAAAATCTTGCTTCCCGGGTTAGCTCGTAGCGCGTTGGCTATGAGAATTCGTGTCAGCGCGGTCTTACCCGTTCCGGTTGGAGCGGCGAACCCGAAACTTCGCATGTCCGAGTCGAGCAGTCCCGCTTTCAACGCGACAGCCTGAGCAGGCCAAAGCTCCACCGGTGCGGAAATCGCACGGAGGTCTTCAATTGAAAGCGAGCTCTGCTTGGGAACAACTGAAAGTGAGCTGTTCGCCGCGCGCAACGCGAGCAATTTCCTCAACGCCAGAACATCGTCCCCAGTCAAGCCTAACGCAAAGTCACCAGCGAGATTGCCCAGCAACTTCAAGTCGCCCTCTTCCATCCCGCTCACCCCAGTCTCCTGAATCCCGCGACCAGCAGCCGTCAGGATTTCACTGAGACTATGTTCGAGCAAATCAGGAGCTGCTTCGTCCGTATCGTCGGACGAAGCAACACTCTGAGTCGGAAATGTCTTCCAATCGCCGGTCGCGTTGCGCCAAATGGAGTTGGTTTCGCGAGTGAAGAAGGTTCGAAGACCGGGGTCAAAACCGTTCCGGGCGGCATGGGACGAGCTTGCGCCTGGCAGGCCCGCGAGTTCGTAAAGAAAAATTGCCTTCAGGTGAGAGAGATGAATCTCCTGCGCATCTCCGTCACCGTCCATTGACAGGCTCGCTTCGATGTCCGCAGCATATTGGCAAAGCAGCCGCGCGTCACCCGCCCGGGGATTCTCCCAATCTGCAGCGCTTGAAATCACGGCCTGTGAAAACCGCTTCAACTGCTTTCGAACGGCCCGGTCTAGCGACTCATGGGGCTGACCCAAGCGTGTAAGGAACAAGTTCCGCTCAAGAGAGTGATAGCCCTCAGCGAACCAAGGCTGCGACAGACACCCCGAAAGTTGCTCGATTGTGAACATTATGCCGCCGCAGCTTTAATCTTGAACCATCGGCCATATGCGTCTTTCGCCAGCTCAGCCAAATCAGTGACTACGAGCGCATAGTAGTTAAAGTTTGTATTGCAGTGCTTTGATAGTATGAAGTCGTCGTCTCCGGTGTTAACCGTGGATGCGTTCGTTACGGAAACGCCGATAAACTTCAGATTGTCCGGGCCCGGAGGCGTCAAATCGGTGTTGATAACCTTGGCTTCGTTTCCGTCAAACGATGACTGCAAATTGTCCCTAATTCTCGAAAATTCGAATCGCGGGTCCTCGTCATGGTATTTGTGCAGCGAATTGACCATCTGCGTCAGTATGCCTGACCGATGCGTCTTCGACTTCGTGGCTTCTGTCGGCAGAATGCTACTCTTTGCTTCAACGAACAAATATTCATACGGCGCGCAGTCGGTCTTAACGAAAAGACCATCCATTTTGTGCGCATTCGTGTTTTCGGACGATATCAGCGTGAGCTTCGAATAAAGTCGCCGGTAGCCAAGCACATCTTCGACAAACTGTGCCGCCGCAATTTCTCCACAATGGCTATTTTGGAACGAAGCCACCGTCGGAATCGGGGCAATCATTCCTAGCAACGCTTCTAAGTGGGAATTGCCAGACTTGAAATCAGAGGCGATACCATCGAGGGTTCGATAGTGCTGAGTAAGTTGCCCTGTCAGGTACCTACCCAAGGAGTAGCTTTTGAAGTCGTCAGCCAGGACCGTTCGATACCCATCCCGAATTGCGGTGACGCCACTCCCCGTGGTCGCAAGAACCATTTCCTGCGCGACATAACGCTTAAGCATAAATAAAGTTGCTCCCGCAGTTCATCAAAGACAGCACCTACTTGTGCGATTCGCTAATCCGGCCGCCGAAATCTACCGGCTGCCCGTCCGACTTATCCCAGTGACGCTCGTTTCGCTGGCTACACAAAGCGCCGAATCGGCCTCCTTCCAAAAAATCGCGCGCGACAAATTTCGTCTTTGTAGCGAGCAACTCATTCAAGCTGCCGGCTTTGCCGGCATGAGGTGCGCGGGAATGTCATGTGGCTCTCCGTCCCGAACCTTAGCTAGCAGTGCAACCGCAGCCGCGGAGTATTTTCGCGTTCGACTACGTTCCGCCTTCCCGATTTTGACGTGGATGTGATAGACGTTGTCAGACGCTTTCATGTCGAAGCCGGTATCAGCTTTTATCTGCGCGATAAGCCTGTTCGTCGCAGTCCAGTGCTCCAGGCCCAGCTCGGCGGCCAACATCTCCGATGTATATGGGTGATTGGCGTTCGCAGCGGCAGGGTCATCGAGGTTCGTTACTCCGAACAAATTCGCGAAAGCCGCCTCATTCGAGATGGCACGTTCGAGCGCCTCGTAATTGACCTGAACGTTTTTTGTAGGAATGTCGGTTCGGATGAGGTTCATCATACGATGAGCCAATGCTCTCAACGCTTTGAGGTTGACCTTCTCCATTGTTCCGCCAACGCTAAACGCGTCGTACACCCACCGGAACGAACAAGAGGATATGCTTTTGATTCTTACTGTAATTCCCTCTCCGACGTCGAGCACATGCTCGTGCGCGGGATAGCTGTCTTCATTGACGCCTTCGTCCCACTGCAGGATATAGATGTTCGGTATGAGCACGGTTGTCGGGGAAAACATGCGACTCATGTCGTAGAGCACGCTTTTTATGTTCGGGTCGCCCGCCCTGTAGCCAATGAAAAGCAATGGGTGTTCAGCGAAGTACGTGAGAAGTTTGGCGCTCAGATACTTCTTGTTTCGGTTGAAGTCCTCGTAGTCCTCTTTCGTGAGTACCATCGACTCTGGCTCTGACAACGAGCCATGAATCTTGAACACTTCGCCAACTACGAGCGCCGATTGACGGAACACCTGCTGGCCCACCACAACTTCGTAGTTGGGGAAAATCGGCTCAAGCAGGTTATCGTAGTTGGTGGTGATTACCGCGTGTGGAGCGAGATGCTTTAGTGCGACGAGCTCGTCTTGGAGTTCTTGTGTTGCTCCTGCTGTACTGTACTGCTCAAGCACCTTGACGACCATGTGCTTTATGTACGCGTCTTTAGGAACATTTCCTTTATAGAGCTCGGGTGGAAAATGAGACTTGCCGTCTTTCGACCATGCCCACTCGAAGTAATGCTGCGCGAAAACTGAACCGACCGCCGGAAGGTCGTTTTCGTACTTCTGTTTGTAGTAGGCAAGCTCATTTTCGATGCTCGGACACCTAGCGGCTAGCTCGCCAAGCAATTCCTCCCACGACGGCGTCAATGCGTACCGTCGCGAGAAGCCTGAACCTACGAAAATGATTGGCTGACATTGCAGGTCTTTCAAGGTCTTCGCTATGTCAGCCTCAACTTCTTGTTTATATTGTTTAAAGTTTGGCATTTTTGTCCCCGGAACGTACGTATTAGACCATATTAGTCGCGCCAAGCGCAGCCGAAACGGCTCAGGCTGACTGGCAACCGTTCGCCGCATCGTAGACGCCTACATTTATGCGTTTGACATACGCCTCATCCAGCAGTCGGCGTTCTGTGAGAAAACGTGCTGGGCGTCATCGGTCGCTTGGTGTCCGCCGCCAATCTGCGACCGAAGGAGCATCCCCCTCCAACCACGCGGTCCCTCACAGAGAACGCAAGGGCCGCAAGCCAGTTCCTCAGCGCGCTCTTGATAGCTCTGGGACCGTATGCCGACTCATGGAGCGGCGCGCGGTAGATTCTCGCCGCTGCTACTAGCTCTTCTTGGAGAGCGATTTGCCTACTGCACACTTTGCGGTGCTGACTATTTCATAGTATGCGTTATGAAACTTCGATACCTCGGAAAGCCAATACACAATCCATCAAGAAGGACATCGCTTTTTTTTGTGCTATATGAGCCAGTCACTTGACCAATAACGTTGCTCACACAACCGTATATCTCGCAATTTCACTATTCACGACTCGGTTTGGGAGATGGCGAATCGAGCGTGCGGGTTCTTCGCGGCTTAGCGCTCTAAACATCAAATCCTAGCTGTCGCGTTAACTTGATTGATGTCCATACTTGAGCTACATTGACCTCCGGGCGCAACGCCCATAGACTGAAATCGCAACCTACGTAACTGGCCGAAGAGCGCCGGACACCTCGCTTTTTATGAGAGGGTACGTTAGCGAGGTTGCGATGCCGTACAGATGTGAACAGATTTGCCGGTCGGGATGTGGCTCGACCCGATTGCTGGTGCAATGCGGCCTTAAAAATAGGGGCACATTGAACCCTGATTTCCGTTGGGCCGCCACTCGAGCGCGCCGACGTCGCCGCGTTGCGGCTTGCATCTATGTCTATCCCAGACCAAGCCCACTAGGCTCGAAACGTCGCTCGACGCTTTCCGTCCGGACCAGAACCCCTTGTCGATTTGACAGACCTCCGTCTAGGGGCACGCGCGAACCGTCCGGCCTCGACCTCCTCCAACGTAATCACCTCGCCCGCGCACTTCCGGCGCGCACGGGCGCAGCACATCTTCGGGCGATTTCTCACAATCTATCGGGCACGGAGTTGACCATGGCGCGGCTCGACTACATCCATTACGACTTCCATGACGCTTCTCTCGGCGAGAACGGCGAACTGGTTTGGACAAAACAGACGGACAAGGCCCCTATCGAACGCTTGCCGCAAATCTATTGGGCGAACCACAGCGGATGGGATGAGGTGAACGCTTGGGCCTTGGATAGGGCTGCGTCTGACACAGTTGATGATGAGACAGTAAAGCGCTCGATGAAATACTTGTACCAGTACGCCGATTTCATCGAAGGCGAGCAGATAGACTGGCGACACTTTCCTATACGCCGCGAACAGCAGGTGCTTCGGAGGTTTCGAAAGCACCTCATCAAACAGCGCGATGAAGGGACTCTAGCCAGTAGCACTGTGTCAAATTGCATGAGCACGGTCATCCAGTTCTATCGCTTTGCAGATTTGCATAACCTAATCGGCAATAGCGCTCCGATGTGGAAGGACCGTCTTGCAGTTATTCCCTTTCATGATACTGCGGGCTTCAAGCGGACCGCAGTCCGGCTCAGTAGCGACCTCTCCATCCCGAATCGAAAAACAATCGGAGTCAGGCTCGAGGACGGTCTCCTGCCTCTTCATGCTGACCACATGAACCAACTGGTCGCATACACGGCTAAGCATGCTACCGAGGAACTACATCTCATGCTCTGCACCGGCTTCTTCACCGGCGCACGTGTGGGCACGGTAACGACTTTGACTGTTACCAGTCTTCAGACCGCAAGAGAAGACCCTCGTACGCCTGGCTTGTTTCTGCTCCCGGTCGGGCCCGGGACGGGTATATGCACAAAGTTTTCGGTCAAAGGCGATTTGATGGTGCCAAAGGCGGTACTAGACGACCTAAAAAAATATTCGTTGTCGACGGAGCGTCTGCTCAGAGAAGCGAAGGCCCGTCCCGAACACAAAGATTTGCTGTTTCTAACGCGAACAGGTCGACCTTATGCCGTCGGGACTGTCGACCGGCTCGTTCAAGACCTGAGACGGCGAGCAGTGAAGGCTGGGATGCGTTTTATGGCGAACTTCAAGTTCCATCAGTCGCGCGCGACATTCGGCACGTGGCTCCTGGACGTCTTGCTCACAAGCGGAGCCAGCCCAACCGACGCGCTCGGAATCGTGCGAGAAGCCATGCTTCACAAGGACGAAACCACGACCATGGGCTACGTCAAGTTCCGGACAACCACCCGTGCCAAGCAAAAGGCCGCGATAGCGTTCAATGAAGCCTTCACTGGCTTCCGAAGCCGTGACTGGGACAGCGAAGATGCTTGACAGACTCCGAGTTCCCGACTTGACGTTTCCAGATGTCGAATTCGGGACGAACGAGACACCATGGGACTTGGCCATCCTGCTGTATCGCGGAGGGGCTGCTGCGCGAGCGGACAGCGTCGAAACGCTAATAACTAGCAGCGCATTGGGCGCCCCCGATTTCGAGCGATTGGAATTGGTCTCAGAGTTGCATGCGGAAATCAACACCGCGCTCGCAGGCGGCAATTCGCGAGACACTGCAGCTGACCAGATAAAAATACTGAGAATGCTCTTCAGCTTTGCAGACGATGCATCTCTTCCACTGACTCTCGCGGCTGTCACTGAGACTTATTGCGCATGGAGCGATTTCCTCCTGCATCGCACGCGGTTGAAGAGGAAGCCGTCAAAGAAGGCTTCTCTCAGTAATCGTCCTCTCACGATGCGGTCAGCGTACAACTACGCAGCAGTAGTTGGAACACTGTTGGACCGCGTACTACAACGACACACCCGAATTATCGAGTTGACCCGCCTCCGGTGGAAAAGCAGGCGGAAATCGGCAGTCGGTGTCCAAGCGGAAAAGCAGAACTTGGAAGACACATTTGCCTTCGGGCATATGCTGCAGGATATATGCGATAGGCTTCCAAGGAGCGTCGTCCTCAGTGCACAGCTTCCTTTTGAGATTAAACTAAGAAACGGAGAGAGCTTCACTCCTAGCAGTACGCGACCACTACCGCCAGGAACAGACGTCGATGCGAACGTTGGAGGTCGGCATTTTCTGGTGAATCTACGGATTGAAGCCGAGCTCATGATGTTCATAGGGCAAACAGGCATGAATGCGGCACAGGCTAGTTGCCTCACGCTACGACGCTTTTCCTATACAAGTCATAACGACGGCTACGAAGTCAGTGAGTACAAGCGTCGAGCTAATCGCAAGGTGCTGTTCGAAATATTCAAGGAATACAAGTCCCATTTCGAGCGTTACCTCGAGTGGCGGAGGACTCTGTTCCCCGAGTCAAACGTCTTGTTATTTCCTTTCATCCGATTTGACAGCAGGCAGGACGTTCGGTTCGACGCAGCTAGGCTTCGAGTGATTTGCTGCAAATTGAATCGTCGTTTTGTAGGGCCACGCCAATTGCGAAATACGAGAGTGAATTGGCTACTGCGCAGGACGGGTGACCCCGAGACAACCGCCGAGACGAATCAACATGCTAAGCGGACTCTTCTCCATATCTATCACCGACCGAGCCTTCAGCGTGCGATGGTTCAGTCCGCTCGATTCTGGGCCGTGGTAGACCCACATTTGACAAAGACAGAGTCAGTCGCACCTGGAGAATGTGCCGGCACTCCCAAAGAGGAACCGGAAATTGCAAAGAAGGCCCCAAAGCCCGACTGCGCAAGAAAATCTGGATGCTTGTGGTGCGACGACCATCGCGACATCGACTCATTCGAGTATGTTTGGGCGCTTGCTAGTTTTGCTCAGTTGAAGCTCTACGAGCTCACCAAAGTGGATTTGCGCGCACTTGGCGAAGACGTTCCTCCAGCTCAGTTGGTCGTCGACCGTATCCAGGAGAAGTTGGAATGGTTTGAACAATCTACCGAGGTTCATCGGGAATGGGTTGCAGAAGCGCGGGCACGTATCGCTGAAGGTTGGTATCACCCTGACTTCGAAGTCGAACTTGCAGAACAGGAAGGTTCACTATGACCGTTATCTCAGAAATGGGGTTGAACTTGGCGGAGAGTCCAATTGAGCCGAAGCATGCTTGCTATCGACCGCCGAGCTGGCCACCCCCAGCAGACTGGGTCGTCAGCGTAGATGAACACGGCAATCCCAAGTCGCGATGGGGAGACCCATATTGGGATTTTTCTGCATGGGTCGGCAGGACGCTCAGATTTGATTTTGCTGGAGGATGGCACAATCGGAGCGCCCCCAAGCTAGGTCCCAAGAACCAACATGTCATGAGAATGTTGGCCACGTGGATTCTGTGGGGTCCTATGGGTGCTAGGAGTTGGTCGAACCTTAAAAAGCATTTTGACCTTTTGCGCCGCATTGCTGTCCTTTGCGACGTCGAAGGCGTTGTTGCCAGCAACCTCATTCGCCATCCAATTTTGGTTGGACGGCTAGCCGCGTTGTACCCAAACGATGAAGAAGCCAAAACCGTTGTCCGCGTCTTGGACCGACTTCTCCGCTCTGCCAGCAAGATAGGGTTCATCTTGTTGGACGAAGCAGGCATCTTTGTTTTATCGAGTGCGACGAAGAAGCCCAAATCGCGCAAAGCAGACAAACATTTTGACGAGTACGCTGGCGAGCAAACTTCTTATATCCCACCGCGAATTTGGGTGTATCAAGTACGTCGATTGAGAGAGTGCCTTGATGACTTCCTTGAACATAGGCAGCAAATTGAAGATTGTTTTAAGTTCTGTGTCGAGGCCTATAGACACAATTTCGGGTCGCTTGAGTTGGCATTTCTTCATGAGGGAGACCGTAGCCGCTTTCTTCCATTTGCCAAACAACCCGAAAATAGCGGCATGCTAACCGGACGGCAGTTCTACGGTCCTTTCGAACTTATCGCTCAACGGTTCGGCATCTACGAGGTTCTGGCAAAGTGGGTGCTACCGCCTCAACGAGGCACCATTGAACTGACTTCGCTAACGGCCTATCTGACGCTTGTCCAGACCGCCGGAGCGACCTACATCGCAAACTTCACGTTTCAGCGAAAAGAGGAGGTCGCCGCGTTTAGGGCTGATTGCCTAATCTGGGAAGAAGACCCCGTGCTAGGCCGCATTCCGATACTCTGCGGTGAGACCATTAAGACCGACCCCGACAGCGATGCGCGGTGGCCTACCAGCCCCAGCGTCGAAGTTGCAGTGGACGCTATGACCGCGGTCGCCAAATTACGGATTCGTTGCGCCGCCCAAAATCCCACTGTCAACTGCAGCAAATACGACCAAGATAACCCTTATCTCTTCCACAATGCTTTCGAGCCATGGGCCGGAGTTCCCAGAAAATGGAAGGCGTATTCGACGAGACCGAAGCTCCAATCATACTGGTATCTGCTGCAGAGATACCCTCGTCTATTTGACCTCGATGTCTTAAAGATAACCGAGGAGGACTTGGCCATCGCTCGCAAATTCACACCTAATCTAAGCAAGGATGGAAGGTTCGACGTGGGCAAGACCTGGCCTTTGGCTTACCACGAACTCCGACGGACGGGGGCAATCAACATGTTTGCCAGTGGGCTGTTGAGCGAAAGCTCAATCCAGGTAATCTTGAAGCATCTCACGTTACTACAAACTCGATACTACGGTCGGAACTTTAGCCGGCTCCGCTTTAATGAAGAATTCGGAAATCAAGTTGTGTCAGCTCGATACGAGGTCATGGGCAGACAGATGCAAGCCCTTGTGGGCGAGAATTACGTCTCACCGTACGGTGAGGACCGGAAGGATGAGATAGTAGTTTCCCTCATTGGAACCAAAGATTTCCAAGCACTTGTTAAGGCCGCTAAGAATGGGGAGGTCCCTTTCCGGGAAACAAGGTTGGGCGGGTGCGCCAGAAGAGGCCATTGCGATTATGGTGGGATTGAGTCGGTAGCTCGTTGCTCGGGCGGCGACGGCGAGAAGCCTTGTCGCGACGCGTTGTACGACACGAGAAAAAGGCCAGTGGTTCAACGCCAACTTGAGAGCACCGAAATCCAAGTCGGAAAAGCTTCGCCGGACAGTCCCCGCGCTCGGGCACTTAAGGCCGAGATACAAGGATTCGAGAACTACCTCGACGTCACAAAAAACTAAAGTATTCCCGGAACGGCCGTCGGGAAGGAGTTCCATTGCCCGATAGTTCGCGATACGTAGGCTTTGGCAGCAGTCGTCATAGAGTGACGTGGACAACGCATCGGACCGGACGCACTAGCTGCCTCGGTGCGGAAACCGGCGGCATTGATACATCTACAACCCAAGGTGAACACAATGAACGGAGCTATCTCGGCGGCGGGCGAGCCAAAAACTGCAGAGCAGCGTTTCCGGGACGCTTTCGACCGGCTGAAGGACGACAGGCCCAGGATACTTCCACGCGGCACTCCTGTTAGTCAGAACAACGTTGCAAAAGAGGCTGGCACTGACCCGACCGCCCTTCGCAAAACTCGCTTCCCTGCGCTAGTTCGCGAGATACAAGCTTGGGTAGAAATCCATAGTCAGCAGCAGACGTTGGAGCGAGCGCGTCGAGAGCGTAAAAAAAAGAGCCGCGAGGACTTGACGGAGCAGAATTCTCGACTTGTGAAAGCGCGCGACGACGCGCAGTCTCAACTCACCAGCGCACATCGCCTGGTGCTCGAACTCCTCCAGAAGAATGCAATCCTTCAAGCCAAGATTGATGAACTAAGACCGCCACCAAGCCGATTGAAATGATGAAAAAGCCGCTATGGACATCGGACTCGAACAGCAGGCAAAAAGTCGAGAAGGGTATGGACATTTGCAAAGCAGATAATTACCAAATAAAAACAACAACTTACGCACATGTCCATACCCTAGGTACTCGGGGGTGGTTGCTCAACGTCTAAGTCGGGCGCTCGTGGAGAGCGCCTGTCGGCGTGGCCGGGGGCATACGCCGCGCCGCCGCGGGCGGCTTGTGTCTGGCTCCATGCACGGCTTGCGCCTCGCTCGTTTTTTGGCTTCTGCCTAGCCTGTGCCTGGCTTGGCCGCCTTCAAAAAATCGGCTTCAAAGCCCAGTTCAAGGCCCGCCTCGTGCGGGCTTTCTTGTTGGCAGCGCCCTGCTAGCGGCCTACCCCGCCGACGCGCCCGCATTGCAACGGCATCGTGATCGCGCTTTTCACGCCCGCCATTTTTAGCGGCGAATCGACAAGCACCGCGTCGATTCCGAGGCACGCCGCCCTCCGATAATCATCGGCATCGTTCACGGCAATCGCGACGATTCGCACGTCGGGCTTCTGTCGGAAACACGCGACCGTCGCCGGCGTCCACATCGTTGCCTGCACATCGGAACGTCCTTCGCCCAACGTAAACTTCTCGACCACGGTCAGCGCGCGATGCAGCTCGAACGCGGTCATCGAGTGTTCGGGCGGCGCGTCCACACAGCCTTGATTCAGCAATACACGCACGAGCCGTCCGCGGGTTGCGTCGCGTGATTCGAACAGCCTCGCTTGCGGATACGCCGCGAAACTCTGTTGGTAGTCCGCTTCCGTTGAATAGATCGACACGCGGGACCACGCGTGTTCTTCGTCAAGCACGCGCGCCACTGCTCGCGCTTGCGGCGCAGCAGGCAGCGCCTTCATATCGAGGATGACCGGCATAGCCGGAGGAATCGCGCGCAAAGCTTCGCGCAGTGTCGGAATGCCCAGCGGATGATCGCGGTACAGGTACGCGTCGCCGCGCCGAAAGCTCCAGCCGGCGTTCAGTCCAGCGAGTTCAGCAGCCGTACGGCCGGACACAGGTCCTTTCGCATCGGTCAACGACGATAGATCAGCCGGCCGATACAGCACCGGCACGCCGTCCTGGCTGATCTGCACCGTGAGCCATATGGAATCGGCATGATGATCGATCGACTGGCGAATTGCTTCTAGCGTATTTTCCGGCGCGTCGCCGGTACCGCCGCGGTGCGCGATGATCTGCGGCAATGAAGCGACGCTCGACGGACCCTCACCGCTCGTCACAGGCGGCAGCGCGCAACCGGCGAGCGCGGCACCAAGCAGCGAAACGCACACTGCCGAACGCAACCTACCCCACATCTGAAATCCCTCCCGATCAACGGCTGGTCCTAATCAACACCAACGCTTCACCCAGGCCACCATCATGCCGACGCCAGCCGGTGAGTGTCCACCGTGTCGATCCAATGGATTGCGTATCCGCAATGTCCGCCGCGACGGCCCCAAGCCCCTATTTCAGTTTCGTGACAGGCGATGTTAAATTGCGGCATTCGGCGCCCCGTGGAAAGCTTGCGGCCCTGCGGCCGACGCCGGACTGTCATCGAACACAACTAGAATCGCGCGATTCGCATTGGCGCACCTTCCGTACCATCTTCATGGGACCGGAGTCAGTGCTTTGCATGGGATCGGAGTAAGTGCTTTGCATGGGATCAGAGTAAGACGCTAAAGCGTCAACTCTGATCGACAGCTAAAGCGCTAACTCCGATCGACTGCTTTGCATGGGATCGGAGTAAGCGCTAAAGCGCTAACTCCGATCGACCGCTTTGCATGGGATCGGAGTAAGCGCTAAAGCGCTAACTCCGATCGACACAGGAGACAAATCGATGAGTTTGAAGCCGCTGTTCCGTTCGCTTTCCGTTGCTACCGTGCTGAGTGCGGGCATTGTCGGCGTTAGTCAGACGGCCCAGGCCGCCACTGAAATCCAGTTCTGGCACGCGATGGAAGCCGCGCTCGGCGAACGCCTGAATGACATTGCCAACGCGTTCAACGCGTCGCAATCCGATTACAAGATCGTGCCGGTGTTCAAGGGCACGTACGACCAGACCCTTGCCGCCGGCATCGCCGCTTACCGCAGCGGCAATGCGCCGGCCATTCTGCAGGTCTACGAAGTCGGCACCGCGACGATGATGCAGGCGAAGAAGGCCGTCGTTCCCGTATCGGAAGTGTTCAAGCAAGCTGGTGTGCCGCTCGATGAGAAAGCGTTCGTGCCGACCATCGCCGGCTATTACAGCGACGCGAAAACCAATCAGTTGATCTCGATGCCATTCAACAGCTCGACGCCGGTGCTCTATTACAACAAGGACGCCTTCAAGAAAGCCGGCCTCGATCCCAACCAGCCGCCGAGGACGTGGGCCGAATTGCAGGTCGACGCGCAGAAGCTCAAAGCGTCGGGCATGGCGTGCGGCTATTCGTCGGGCTGGCAGAGCTGGATTCAGTTGGAGAACTACAGCGCGTGGCACGGCTTGCCGTTTGCGTCGAAGAACAATGGTTTCGACGGCGCCGACGCCCAACTCGAATTCAACAAGCCGCAACAGGTCGCGCATATCCAGTTCCTGCAGAACATGCAGAAGGAAGGCACGTTCACCTATGCCGGCCGCAAGGACGAACCGATCTCGAAGTTCTATAGCGGCGACTGCGGAATCATCACGAACTCGTCGGGCTCGCTTGCCACCATCAGGAAGTTCGCCAAGTTCAACTTCGGCACCGGCATGATGCCTTACGACGCAAATGTGAAAGGCGCGCCGCAGAACGCGATCATTGGCGGTGCCAGCTTGTGGGTGCTGTCGGGCAAGGACCCGGCTGTCTACAAGGGCGTGGCGAAGTTCCTGTCGTATCTGTCGTCGCCGCCGGTCGCCGCGAAGTGGCATCAGGACACGGGTTATCTCCCGGTCACGACCGCCGCATATCAGTTGACGCAGCAGCAAGGCTTCTACGAGAAGAACCCGGGCAGCGACACCGCCATCAAGCAGATGCTCAACAAGCCGCCTCTGCCGTACACAAAGGGCTTGCGTCTGGGCAACATGCCGCAGATCCGCACGATCATCGACGAAGAACTCGAACAGGTGTGGTCTGAAAAGAAGACGCCGCAACAGGCGCTCGACTCGGCCGTCTCGCGCGGCGACGAGTTACTGCGGCGCTTCGAAAAGGCCGGCAGCTAAAACTCAAACGCCCTAAATACACCCAGATACGCGCAGGCAAGCGCGAAGCCGGCGGAGTTTCGGCGCACTCGCGTCGGAACCCGCTTGCCGCAAAAACCTTGGGATTCTTCGATGGAAAAGCGCTCCCGCTTCGGCACCAGCTTGCTGCCCTATTTGCTCGTCGCGCCGCAACTGGCGATCACGGCGCTGTTCTTTCTGTGGCCGGCCGGTGAAGCGCTTTGGCAATCCACGCAAAATCAGGACGCGTTCGGGACGTCGAGCAAATTTGTCGGGCTCGCGAATTTCAGGCAGCTATTTGCCGATCCGCTCTATCTGTCGTCGTTCAATACGACGCTGATTTTCTGCGCGCTCGTCACCGTGTCGGGCCTCGTGATCTCGCTGCTGCTGGCCGTCTGCGCCGACCGCGTGACGCGCGGCGCGAAGGCTTATCAGACGCTGCTGATCTGGCCGTATGCGGTTGCGCCCGCAATTGCCGCCGTGTTGTGGTCGTTTCTGTTCAATCCGAGCATCGGCCTCGTCACGTTTGCGCTCGCAAAGTACGGCATCGTGTGGAACCATGCGCTGAATGCGGGCCAGGCAATGTTTCTCGTCGTGCTCGCGTCGGTGTGGAAACAGGTGAGCTATAACTTCCTGTTCTTCTATGCAGGCTTGCAGGCGATTCCACGCTCACTGATCGAAGCCGCGGCCATCGACGGCGCCGGTCCCGTGCGGCGCTTCTTCGGCATCGCGCTGCCGCTGCTGTCGCCGACGAGCTTCTTCCTGCTGGTGATCAACATCACCTACGCGTTCTTCGATACCTTCCCCGTGATCGATGCCGCGACCGGCGGCGGCCCCGCGCAATCGACCCGCACGCTGATCTACAAGATTTTCGCCGAAGGTTTCCAGGGACTCGACATCGGCAGCTCGGGCGCGCAGTCCGTGATCCTGATGGTGATCGTCGTCGCGTTGACGGTCGTGCAATACCGCTTCATCGAACGCAGGGTTCAATATTCATGATCGAAAACCGCCGTGGTTTCGACCTGTTCTGCCACGCGGTGCTGATTCTCGGCGTCGCGCTGGTGGTGTTTCCGGTGTACGTCGCGTTCTGCGCGGCAACCATGAGCGAGCAGGAAGTATTCAGCGTGCCGCTCTCGCTCGTGCCGAGTTCGCATCTGTTCGAGAACATCGCGACGGTCTGGGCGCACGGCAGCGGCAATGCGGCGGCGCCGTTCGGCCGCATGTTGTTCAACAGCCTGGTGATGGCGCTGGCCATTGCCATCGGCAAGATCGCCGTCTCGATGATCTCCGCTTTTGCGATCGTGTTCTTCCGCTTTCCGTTCCGCAATCTGTCGTTCTGGCTGATCTTCATCACGTTGATGCTGCCGGTCGAAGTGCGCATCTTCCCGACCGTGCAAGTCGTCTCGTCGATGCATCTAAGCAATACGTATAGCGGTTTGACGCTGCCGCTGATCGCGTCGGCCACCGCCACGTTTCTGTTCCGCCAGTTCTTCATGACGCTGCCGGACGAATTGATGGAGGCCGCGCGCATCGACGGCGCCGGTGCAATGCGTTTCTTCTGGGACGTGGTGCTGCCGCTCTCGAAGACCAACATGGCGGCGCTTTTTGTGATCACGTTCATCTACGGCTGGAATCAATATTTGTGGCCGATTCTGATCACGAGCCAACAGTCGCTGACGACGGCCGTGGTCGGCATCAAAACCATGATCGCCTCGGGCGACACCGCAACCGAATGGCATCTGGTGATGACGGCGACGCTGCTCGCCATGCTGCCGCCGCTCGCCGTGGTGCTCACCATGCAGCGCTGGTTCGTGCGCGGTCTCGTGGATGCGGAGAAATGATCCTTGCCGCGCTGTGCGCACATGCAACACACCAACGACACGCAAACAACACGCAAACGAAGGGCTAAAACGGCATGGCTGCACTGACACTGCAAGGCGTTAAAAAGACCTACGACGGCAAACAGTTCGTGTTGCACGGCATCGACGTCGACGTGAACGACGGCGAGTTCGTCGTGATGGTCGGCCCATCGGGTTGTGGCAAATCCACGTTGCTGCGGATGGTCGCGGGGCTCGAACGTATCTCCGAAGGCAGCATTTCGATCGCCGGCAAAGTGGTGAACGAACTGGAGCCGAAAGACCGCAACATCGCGATGGTGTTCCAGAATTACGCGCTCTATCCGCATATGAGCGTGGCCGAGAACATGGGCTACGCGCTGAAGATCGCGGGCGTCGAACGGGCGCAGATCGCACAACGCGTGAACGCCGCCGCACAGATTCTCGAACTCGAAGCGCTGTTGCAACGCAAGCCGCGCGAGCTGTCGGGCGGTCAACGTCAGCGTGTCGCGATGGGCCGCGCGATCGTGCGCGAACCGACCGTGTTTTTATTCGACGAACCGCTGTCGAATCTCGACGCGCGTCTGCGGGTTCAGATGCGGCTCGAAATCCAACGTCTGCACGCGCGGCTCGCGACCACGAGCCTGTACGTGACGCACGATCAGATCGAAGCAATGACATTGGCGCAACGCGTGATCGTGATGAACAAGGGACACGTCGAGCAGATTGGCGCGCCGACCGAAGTGTACGAGCGTCCGGCGACCGTGTTCGTCGCGGGGTTCATCGGTTCGCCGGGCATGAATCTGCTCGAAGGCCGCGTATCCGATGACGGTTCCACTTTCGACGTGGCGGGCAACGGCCCGCAACTGTCGCTCCCGGGCCTGGCGTCGATCGGCCGCGAAGTCGCCAAAGGACGCGAATGGACGCTGGGTATTCGTCCGGAGCACATGAGCCCTAGGCAAGCGGATGCGCCGCATGCAACGCTGACCGTCGATTCGTGCGAGCTGCTCGGCGCGGACAATCTGGCGCACGGGCGCTGGGGCAAGCATGACGTGACGGTGCGTTTGCCGCACGCGCATCGGCCTGCGGCCGGCGAAGCGCTGCAAGTCGCGCTGCCCGCGCGGCATCTGCATTTCTTCGATCCGGCGAGTGGGCGGCGGGCGAACTGACACGCGCGGCCACAACTAATAACAACGATCTATAAAAACCATGCAAGGCATTGGCTTGAAAACCGCTCGCTGCAGCGTCGCTGTCGTAGCAGCGCTGTTCGTCGGCATGTCCTCGGCATTTGCGTATGTGGCGCCGGGCACGACGCCCAACGAGGCCGACCTCAGCAATCACAACACGTACACCAATCGCGACGGCAACACGGTCCATGCACCGGCCCGCTCGCTGTCGGGCAAGGCGCCTGAAGGTGCGACGGCGCGCTGCCGCGACGGCACCTACAGTTTCAGCCGGCATCACAGCGGCACGTGTTCGCGACACGGCGGCGTGCCCAGCTGGCTGTGAATTCCGCAGCACCGGCGGCGAACTGACGCCAGCGAGCGCCGCCACTGCCGCCGCGCCCTCATGCCGAAGTACAATGCCATCTGCACAACCCGCCCGCGCGCGGGCGTCGTCGAGTTGGACATCGCGCTCGACGCCGCGCCGGCCGGCGCCGGGCACTCCGCCCGGCCATGACACCGCGGTAACACCGCGGTTGTACCGGTTACCCATCCACCCACGACTGCCGCCCCCTCGCGGCCGGCGTCGCCAACGTCTCGCAAGTAAATGGCCCAATACGTCTTCACCATGAATCGGGTCGGCAAGATCGTGCCGCCCAAGCGTCAAATCCTGAAAGATATCTCGCTGTCGTTTTTTCCCGGCGCGAAGATCGGCCTGCTCGGCCTGAACGGCTCGGGCAAGTCGACGCTGATCCGCATCATGGCCGGTGTGGACAAGGACATCGAAGGCGAAGCCACGCCGATGCCCAACCTGAACATCGGCTATCTGCCGCAGGAACCGCAGCTCGACCCGAACAAGACGGTGCGCGAAACCGTTGAAGAAGGGCTCGGCGACGTGTTCAACGCGCAAAAGAAGCTCGACGAAATCTATGCGGCCTACGCAGAGCCGGACGCGGACTTCGACGCGCTCGCCGCCGAACAGGCAAAGTACGAAGCGATTCTCGCGACAACCGACGGCGGCAGCGCAGAACAGCAGATCGAGATCGCCGCCGACGCACTGCGCCTGCCGGCGTGGGAAGCGAAGATCGAACATCTGTCGGGCGGTGAAAAACGCCGCGTCGCGCTGTGCAAGCTGCTGCTCGAAAAGCCCGACATGCTGCTGCTCGACGAGCCGACCAACCACCTCGATGCCGAATCGGTCGACTGGCTCGAACAGTTCCTCACGCGCTTCCCGGGCACCGTCGTCGCGGTCACGCACGATCGCTACTTCCTGGATAACGCCGCCGAGTGGATTCTTGAACTCGACCGCGGCCACGGCATTCCGTGGAAGGGCAACTACAGCAGCTGGCTCGATCAGAAAGAAGAGCGTCTGAAGCAGGAAGAGTCGTCGGAATCGGCGCGTCAGAAGGCGATCAAGAAGGAACTGGAGTGGGTGCGCCAGAACCCGAAGGGTCGTCAGGCTAAGTCGAAGGCGCGTATCGCCCGCTTCGAGGAACTCAACAGCCAGGACTACCAGAAGCGCAACGAAACGCAGGAAATCTTCATTCCGGTCGGCGACCGCCTCGGCAATGAAGTGATCGAGTTCAAGAACGTCAGCAAGTCGTATGGCGACCGTTTGCTGCTCGATAACGTCAGCTTCAAGATTCCGGCGGGCGCGATTGTCGGCATCATCGGTCCGAATGGCGCGGGTAAGTCCACGCTGTTCCGCATGCTGACCGGCCGCGAAGAACCGGATTCGGGCGAGATCGTGAAGGGCCCGACCGTGAACCTCGCTTACGTCGATCAGAGCCGCGACGCGCTGGATTCTTCGAAGACCGTGTTCGAAGAGATCTCCGGCGGTGCGGATGTGCTGACGGTCGGCAAGTACGAGACGCCGTCGCGCGCGTACATCGGCCGCTTCAACTTCAAGGGCGGCGATCAGCAGAAGATCGTCGGCAATCTGTCCGGTGGCGAACGCGGCCGCTTGCATCTGGCCAAGACGCTGATCGCGGGCGGCAACGTGCTGCTGCTGGACGAACCGTCGAACGACCTCGACGTGGAAACGCTCCGCGCGCTCGAAGACGCATTGCTCGAGTTCGCCGGTTCGGTGATGGTGATCTCACACGACCGCTGGTTCCTCGACCGGATTGCGACGCATATCCTTGCGTTCGAAGGCGATTCGCAAATCACGTTCTTCGACGGCAATTACCAGGAGTACGAGGCGGACAAGCGCGCACGTCTGGGCGAAGAAGCGGCGCGTCCGAAGCGCCTGCGTTATAAGCCGATCACGCGCTAGATCAAGCGGTAGTTCAAGCGGTATATCCGAAGCGACAACCTGCTCGTCGGGAGACGAGCAGGTTGCGCTCGGTGATTCGCGAGGCGTCGGCAGCCTCGCGACAGGGCACACGCATTGCTCGCCCCGGCGTGCTACGTGTCGTCCATGCGGAACGCCGCCTCGAGATGACACGCATCGGTCACCGCCGCGCCGCTCAATGCGCGACGACGAGGAGGCAAAGCATGGCAATGTCGAAGGGCCAACGCTGGATCGTTGCCGTGGGCGGCGTGCTGATCGTGCTGGCGGTCATTGCGCTCGGCGCGCTTCAGTACGCGCAGCGCGAAGTCAAAGAGCGCGTGATCGCGGCGCTCGGTCCATTGGGCAGCGCGCAAACCATCGACGTCGGCCTGACCTCGGTCCATCTCACCAATGTGCTGTTGAAAGCGCCGCCCGGCTGGCCGGCCGGCGATCCATTGAGAGCCGACGAAATCATTCTCACGCCGGACATCCGCGATGTGCTCGAGCGGCGCATCCACGTCCGCAACGTCGTAGTACGCGGTTTCGACATGGCCGTGCTGCGCACTCAAAACGGCACGATCCGTCTGCTGCCGAATCTGCGCCGGTCGGTGAACCGCACCAACGACGAAGCGAGCGGCGCCGCGGCGAACTCTGCGCCGAGTGAAAAGCAGGTCGACCACATCAGCTTCGAGCAGGGCCGGTTCCATTTCTACGACATGACCGTCGGGCCGCCCGCCTACAAGGTGACGGTGAGCAATGCCAACGCGAGCGTGGATAACATCCATCTGCCCGCGCTGACTGAACCCACCAACGTCAGCGTCAGCGGCACGATTAAAGGCCCGTCGCACACCGGCAAGGTGACCTTCGGCGGATGGATCAAGATAGCCAGCAAGGATTCGCAGACGACGAGCACGCTGCGCGGAGTCGACGTGGTGATGCTCGATCCGTATCTCGTAAAGAAAGCCGGCGCGCAGGCGCAAGTGACCAGCGGCACAGTCGATATGAGCATCGAGTCGTCGGTGCGCAACTATCAGTTGCACGCGCCCGGCACGATCACGGTCCACAAGCTGCAACTCGCCGACACCGGCAATCCGCTCGACACGTTCATGTCCATTCCCACGAAAGCAGCGGTTGCCGCGCTCAAGACGCACGACGGCGACATCACGCTGCACTTTGTACTCGACGGCAACTTGCGCGACCCGAAGTTCTCGGTGCAGGAAGGCTTGACGACGCGTATCGCCGCGGGCTTTGCGAAAGCGCTGGGCGTGAGTGTCGAAGGCGTCGCGAAAGGCGCGGGGGAAACCGTTAAAGGCTTGGGTAATGCTTTGAAGAATTTACTCGGGCAGTAGGCTTCGCGGGATGAGAAGCGGGTTGAGGCCGAGACCGGCGGTGAGAACCGGCTAACGCAAATCGCCCTTTGCTTGCAGCGTGCGCGGCGCCCGCTTCGTCAAACCGGCAAGCCCAGTTCGCGCAGCTTCGCTTCTGTTTGCGCGGCGCTCGTGTGATGCACGCCGTGCCAGCCGAGCGCTGTTGCGGCTGCGGCGTTCTTCGGGTTGTCGTCGATAAAGACGAGTTCGCCCGGATCGACGCCCGGCATTTGCGCGTCGATCCGATCGCGCATTGCCGCGAAAATCGCCGGATCGGGTTTCACCAGACCCACGCGCCCCGACACGACGATATCCCTGAAGCGCCGCAGCACCGGGTAATGCTCCCACGCATACGGAAACGTCTCCGCCGACCAGTTCGTCAGCCCGAAGAGCGGCACGTCCGCGGCTTCCAGCTTTTCCATGATCGCCACGCCCTCGTCGAGCACGCCCGCCACCATCTCGTGCCAGCGCTCATAGAATGCGCGGATCAGTGCTTCGTGATCGGGAAACTGCGCGACGAGTTCTTCCGTTGCCTCGACGATCGGCTGGCCGCCGTCCTGACGAACCACCCAGTCCATCGAGCAGACGTGAGTCAAGAACCAGCGGCGCTCGCTTTCATCCGAAATCAATTGCCGGTAAAGGTATTCGGGACTCCAGTCGATCAGCACGCCGCCGAAATCGAACACGACTGCCTTGATGGCCATGCGCTCTCCGTAGCTATGCGGTTGCTCGCGGACGCGGTTGGGGTTGCGGCGCTCAGACAGGCTGCGTGCGCAGTTCCAGCCACGCCTTCGCGTCGCCGGAAACATGCGGCGACAGACGCGCGCGCACCGTCTGGTGATAGTCGTTGAGCCACGCGCGTTCGTCGTCGCGCAGCAGCGACAGGTCGAGGCAACGCGTGTCGATCGGGCACAGCGTCAGCGTCTCGAACTTCAGGAAGTCGCCGAATTCCGTCTTGCCGGCCGGCACGTTCAGCACCAGGTTCTCAATGCGCACGCCCCACTTGCCCGGCCGGTAGATGCCCGGTTCGACCGACGTGATCATGCCTTCTTCCATCGCCGTCCACGGTTCGGCCGGCGCGTAGTGGGAGATCACCTGCGGCCCTTCGTGCACGTTCAGGAAATAGCCGACTCCATGTCCGGTGCCGTGACCGTAGTCGGCGCCCGCTTCCCAGATTGGCGCGCGGGCGATTGCATCAAGCATCGGCGAACGGATGCCTCGCGGAAACCTCGCGCGCGACAAGGCCATGGTGCCCTTGAGCACGATCGTGAAATCGCGCCGCTGTTCGTCGCTGATGGTGCCGATCGGCACGACGCGCGTGATGTCGGTCGTGCCGCTCAGATACTGCGCGCCAGAGTCGATCAGCAACAGGCCGTTGCCCTCGATCACGGAATGCGACTCGTCGGTGGCGCGATAGTGCGGCATGGCGCCGTTCGCGTTGAAGCCGGCAATGGTCGCAAAGCTCAACGACACGAACCCCGGACGACGCGCGCGCGCTGCCGTCAGACGTTCGTCGATAGTCAGTTCGGTGATCGTCTCGCGGCCCAACGCACCTTCGAACCACGCGAAAAATTCCGCGAGCGCCGCGCCGTCCTGTTCCATCGTCTCGCGCACGTGCTTCGCCTCGGCCTCGGTCTTGCGCGACTTGAAGAACGTGGACGGATTCACTGCCTCGACCACCTTCACCGTCGACGGTACCGATTGCAGCGAGCCATAGGTAATGCGGCGCGGGTCGATGAGCAGCGTGGTGCCGGCGGGCAGCGCGGCGAGCGCGTCGGCCGCTTTCGCATATGGTTCGACGCTGACGCCGTCGCGTGCAAGTGCGTCGGCGAGCGCTTGGGGCACTTTGCCGTGTGCGGTGAACAGCGACGCGCGGTGCTCGCCGATCAGCGCATGGGCCACGAAGACCGGGTTATAGCTGACGTCGGCGCCACGCAGATTCAGCAGCCACGCGAGGTCGTCGAGCGTGGAGATGAAGTGCCATTGCGCGCCCTTCTCCGCCATCGCCCGGCGAATCTGAGCGAGCTTTTCCGAACGCGCGACGCTCGCATGCGGCGCCGCGTGCTCGAATACGGCGGCAACCGGCAACGACGGCCGCTGCGGCCAGATCGCGTCGAACAGATCGACGTCGGTGCGCAGCTTCACGCCGCGCGCCGTGAGCGCGTGAGTCAGAGCCCGCGCCGCCGCGACGCCGAGCACGGCGCCGTCCACACCGACTGTGCCGCCGGGCGCGACGTTTTCTGCGAGCCAATCGAAATGCGGCGCGGTCTGCTGGCCGCCCGTCATCTTCATGAGCTGAACGCCGGTGCCTGCTAGCTGCGCGTTCGCCTGCTCCCAATAGCGGCTGTCCGTCCATACGCCCGCAAAATCCGCGGTGACGACGAGCGTGCCCGCCGAGCCAGTGAAACCTGAGAGCCATTCCCGCCCCTGCCAACGCCCAGGCAGATATTCGGACAGATGCGGATCCGCTGACGGCACGAGGTAAGCGGCGACGCCTTCGCGCGCCATTGCGCTGCGCAAGCTGGCGAGGCGTTCGGGGATGGAGGAGGTTTCGGGGAGTCGGGCATTCATGGGAGTCACCTGCAAATATTCATCGACGGGAAAGCAAGCCGACCGTCACGGCAACGGCGACCATTGCGACGGCCGTGCAAACCGGCCATTCGAGCGTCTCACCGTCATGGAAAAGGCCAACCACATTGCCGGCCATACGCGCGATGCTCGCACCCAACATACCGGCCAGCAGCGCCAACCACAGGCGGGCGCGGCCTGAGCGGCTCATGCGGCGCAAAGGATGCAACCACCATCCCGCGAAGCCGATTGCCGCGCCCAGTACTACGATTCCGGGCCAGCCCATCAGCGGCCGGTCTCGCGCAGTTTCGGATTTGTCTCATAGGCGCGAGGCTCGACGACAGCTAGCATTTTTGTCTCTTTCTCAAAAAATTCAGCACGGCGCTTTCCGCACAGCGGTTGAGTTTAGGGGCCGGGGTGACGTTAGGCAAGCTGTCGGCCTTACGGAAAAGCCTGGTTCCCGGTCGTCGCCACACTGAATGCGCCCCATGCGAATCGCCCTTATCGAGCCGGACACAGGACATGCCAAACTGGTCACACGGCTGATTTTCGCCGGCGGCCACGTTTGCCAGCACTTCACCGCCAGCGCGCCCTTCCTCGGCCAGGCGGCGGACCAATTCTTCGATTTGCTGATCACCGAAAGCTGGGCCGGCGACCATTCCGCCGAAGACGTGATCGCGCACGCCCGCTCCGTTTTGCCAAGCCTGCCGGTCATCGTGCTGATGTCGGAGCCGCGCGAAAGCCAGATCGTCGCCGCGCTGCATGCCGGTGCCGACGACTGCCTGACCAAGCCGGTTCGCGGGCCCGAGATGCTCGCTCGCGTCGACGCGCTACTGCGGCGCGCGGGCCTGCGCCGGCCGCCCAACCGCCGGCACGACGTGATTCGCGGCTATGTGTTCGATGCGGCCAACTTCGCCGTCACGTTCCGCAACCGCGCAGTCGCGCTCACGCCGAAGGAATTCCGCTTCGCGCTGCTGCTGTTCAGCAATCTGTCGCGGCCGGTGTCGCGCGCGCACATCCTCGAAACCGTGTGGGCGCGCCGCCGCGACGTAAAGTCGCGCACCGTCGATACGCACGCGTCGCGCGTGCGAACCAAGCTGGAGCTGCGTCCCGAACACGGCTATTCTCTGACGCCGATCTACGGCTACGGCTATCAACTGGACGCGTTCCACGCCGAGCCTACCGCCTAGACCGTTGCCGCGTCGGGGCGACGCGCGGCACCGTGTAAGAATCGTGAAAACGCTATAATATTGCGCTAAACCATAGTTCCCCCGAATGCAGCTCCTAACGATCGGAATCAATCACCATACTGCGCCTGTCGCCTTGCGCGAACGCGTGGCGTTTCCGCTCGAACAGATCAAGCCTGCGCTGGACACTTTCAAAAACGTCTGGCTCGGAACCACGACTCGCACGGCGCCTGAAGCGGCGATTCTGTCTACCTGCAATCGTACCGAACTCTATTGCGCGACCGACGACCAGGCCGTGCGGGAAGCCGCGATTCAGTGGCTGTCCAGGTATCACAACCTGCCCGTCGAGGAACTCGCGCCGCACGTCTACGCGCTGCCGCAGTCCGAAGCCGTGCGGCACGCGTTTCGCGTCGCGTCCGGGCTCGATTCGATGGTGCTGGGCGAGACGCAAATCGTCGGACAAATGAAGGACGCCGTTCGAACGGCTTCCGAAGCCGGCGCGCTCGGCACGTATCTGAACCAGTTGTTCCAGCGCACGTTCGCCGTCGCGAAGGAAGTGCGCAGCACGACCGAAATCGGCGCACAGTCCGTTTCCATGGCGGCGGCCGCCGTGCGGCTCGCGCAGCGCATCTTCGACAAGGTGTCGAACCAGCGCGTGCTGTTTATCGGCGCAGGCGAAATGATCGAGTTGTGCGCGACGCACTTCGCCGCGCAGCAGCCGCGTGAGCTAGTGGTCGCGAACCGCACCGCCGAGCGCGGCACTCGGCTGGCCGAGCGCTTCAATGGCCGCGCCATTCCACTGTCGGAACTGCCCACGCGCATGCATGAGTTCGACATCATCGTGTCGTGCACGGCTTCCACGTTGCCGATCATCGGGCTCGGCGCGGTCGAGCGCGCGGTGAAAGCGCGCCGCCACCGGCCCATCTTCATGGTCGATCTGGCCGTTCCGCGCGACATCGAACCGGAAGTCGGCAAGCTCGAAGACGTGTTCCTCTATACCGTCGACGACCTCGGTGCCATCGTCCGCGAAGGCAATGCGTCGCGGCAGGCCGCGGTTGCGCAGGCCGAAGCGATCATCGAAACGCGTGTGCAGAATTTCATGCAGTGGCTCGAAGCGCGCAGCATCGTGCCGGTGATCCGACACATGCATACGCAGGCCGACGTGCTGCGTCGCGCCGAAGTCGAACGCGCCCAAAAAATGCTCGCACGTGGCGACGATCCGGCGCTTGTGCTCGAGGCGCTGTCCCAAGCGCTCACCAACAAGCTGATCCACGGTCCCACGCACGCGCTCAACCGCGCGAGCGGCGAAAACCGTGACACGCTCATCGAGTTGATGAGCGGCTTCTATAAACACTCCGGTTCCACCGAGCGTTAGCGGCGCGCACGCCGCCCGTCCGCGCCACCCGCAAGTGGTCCGCGACGTGCTTCTGACCAGGGCATCCGCCCACTTCCCTAGTTGCCGTTCCTGCCGGAGTTCGCTCCGATACCCGCCCGATGAAAACGAGCATGCAACGCAAGCTCGACCAGCTGACTACCCGGCTGGCCGAACTGAACGACCTGTTGAGCCGAGAGGACATCACGTCGAATCTCGACCAATATCGCAAACTCACGCGCGAACACGCGGAGCTTGGGCCCATCGTCGAGCAGTACGCGCTATGGCGCCAGGCCATGCACGACGCCGTCACCGCACAGGAGCTGCTGACGGATGCCTCCATGCGCGACTTCGCGGAAGAGGAAATTCGCGCGGCCCGCGAGCGGATGGAACAGCTCGGCGGCGAATTGCAGAAAATGCTGCTGCCGAAGGATCCGAACGACGACCGCAACATCTTCCTCGAAATCCGCGCTGGGACGGGCGGCGACGAGTCCGCGCTGTTCGCGGGCGATCTCTTGCGCATGTATCTGCGCTTTGCCGAGCGTAACCGCTGGCAAGTCGAGATGATGTCGGCAAGTGAATCGGACCTGGGCGGCTATAAGGAAGTGATCGTGCGGATCGCCGGCGAAGCCGCGTATTCAAAGCTCAAGTTCGAATCCGGCGGCCACCGCGTGCAGCGCGTGCCGGCAACCGAGACGCAGGGCCGCATTCACACGTCCGCGTGCACCGTGGCCGTCATGCCGGAAGCGGACGAAATCGGCGAGGTCGAAATCAATCCGGCCGATCTGCGGATCGACACGTTCCGCGCGTCCGGCGCGGGCGGGCAGCACATCAACAAAACCGATTCGGCCGTACGCGTCACGCACTTGCCGACGGGGATCGTCGTCGAATGTCAGGACGACCGTTCGCAGCACAAGAACAAGGACCGCGCGCTGAAAGTCCTGGCGGCTCGCATCAAGGACAAGCAGTCGCACGAACAGCAGGCGAAGGAAGCCGCGACGCGTAAAAGCCTGATCGGCTCGGGCGATCGCTCGGAGCGGATTCGCACCTACAACTTCCCGCAAGGACGTCTGACAGATCACCGGATCAATCTGACGCTGTATCGCCTGGACGCGATCATGGACGGCGATCTCGGCGAATTGATCGCGGCGCTCGTCAGCGAGCACCAGGCGGAGTTGCTCGCCTCGCTCGGCGACGCGGAGTAAGCGCCGATGATGCCCGCTGCACCAGGCAATCCAGCCGATCCCACCAACGCGGCCAGTGCGGCTAATCCGGCCAATGCGGCGACGCCTGCCATGCTGTTGCGCGCCTCGCCGCTGCCGCCGCTCGAAGCGCGGATTCTACTCACGCACGTGCTCGGCTGGCGGCAGACGCAATTGATCACGCGCGCCGACGAGGCGCTCGATAGCGCACACGTCGAGCGCTATCGGACGTTGGAAGCGCGGCGCGTGGCGGGTGAGCCGGTCGCGCAACTCGTCGGCGCCCGGGAGTTTTTCGGGCTCGAATTCGAAGTCACGCCGCACGTGCTGATTCCGCGTCCCGAGACCGAATTGCTGGTGGAAACGGCGCTCACGGCGATGGAAAACGTCTCGCGCCCGCGGGTACTCGACCTCGGCACAGGTACGGGCGCAATTGCCGTGGCGATTGCGTCGATGCGGCCCGACGCGCAAGTCAGCGCGCTCGATCGCTCCGCCGAAGCGCTCGCGGTAGCCAGGCGCAACGCCGTCCGTCTGCTGGATGCGAAGCGCCCCGGCGGCGCTGTGACGTTCACGCAAAGCGACTGGTACGACTCGCTCGACGCAGCGCTGCGCTTTAACGTGATCGTCAGCAATCCGCCGTATATCGCGAGCGGCGACTCGCATCTGTCGCAAGGCGATCTGCGCCATGAGCCGCGCGGCGCGCTCACCGACGAAGCCGACGGTCTCAGCGCGATCCGCGCGATCGTCGCGGGCGCGCCCGCACGACTTGCCGCGAATGGCGTACTGTGGATGGAACACGGCTACGATCAGGCAGAAGCCGTGCGCGCGCTTTTGACGGCCCAAGGTTTCGCAGACGTCAGGTCGGAGCGCGATCTGGCGGGCATCGAGCGAATCAGCGGCGGGCGGCTGTCAGGCTGAGCGCGCCAGGCATTAGGAGCCGAAATAGTCGAAATAGTCGAAATAGCCGCAATCGACGAATGGACAAAGCAGCTGTCGGCCGGTACTACCGAAATCCGCTATCATTTCAGCCTATTCCCTACACATAACGGAACCGCAAGGTCAGTCATGGATACGCAACAACGCATCAAGCAAATCGTCGACGAAAACAACGTCGTGCTCTTCATGAAGGGCAGCGCCCAGTTCCCGATGTGCGGCTTTTCCGGCCGCGCCATCCAGATCCTGAAGGCATGCAACGTCAGCGAGTTCAAGACGGTCAACGTGCTCGAAGACGACGAAGTCCGCCAGGGCATCAAGCAGTTCTCGAACTGGCCGACCATTCCGCAGCTCTACGTGAAGGGCGAATTCGTCGGTGGCTCGGACATCATGATGGAGATGTACGAATCGGGTGAATTGCAGCAACTGTTCGCCGCTGCCTGAACGCTCACGTCTGAAGCTGCTCTGAAGAGGCGCCGCAAGCCATGGAAACATCCGCTGTGGCGCCACGCCGGCTGATTGTCGCGATAACCGGCGCGACCGGCTCTATTTATGGCATCCGGTTGCTCGAGACGCTGCGCAAGCTCGGCGGCGTCGAAAGCCATCTGCTGATTTCCAGCGCAGGCTGGCTCAATATTCAGCACGAACTCAAGCTCGGTAAAGAAGAGGTCCATCCGCTCGCGGATGTGGTCCATTCGGTGCGCGACGTCGGCGCGAGCATCGCGTCAGGCTCTTTCGCGACGGACGGCATGGTCGTCGCGCCTTGCTCGATGAAAACGCTCGCGAGCATTGCTCATGGTTTTTCCGACAACCTGATTACCCGCGCCGCCGATGTCACGCTCAAGGAGCGCCGCCGGCTCGTGCTGCTCGTGCGCGAAACGCCGTTCAATCTCGCGCATTTGCGCAATATGACGGCCGTCACGGAAATGGGCGGCGTGATATTCCCGCCCTTGCCTGCGTTTTATAACCAGCCCGCCACCATCGACGAGATGGTCGATCACACGGTCGCTCGGGTGCTCGATCTGTTCGCGCTCGGGCCGGCGTTGTCGCCTGCATGGACGGGGTTGCGCGGCGCTGACGAGTAGTCCCCCCGCAGAGATTCGCCTACGGCTACGTCGGCAGGGACGCGGCCACATCACAGGGTTGTTTGCCAGTCGTGGGCAGCGTTGCAAGACGCGCTTGCCAGAAACCACGGGCAATGGCGCTTGCTGTCAGTGATTGCCAACAACTGCAAGACAATCAATTCCGCTTTGGCCTGTTTATCAAACAGCGGTGCGGCTCTATATTGCCAGTAACCGAACTTCTCACCGCGCCTTACGGCCGCGTCCCTGTCATGAACCGCTTACCTTCGCTTTTCCTTTCCCACGGCGCGCCGACGCTGCCGATCGACCCGTCGCTGCCGTCCGCTGAATTCGGCGCGCTTAGCGCGCAGTTGCCGCGCCCGGAGGCGGTGCTAATGCTCTCCGCCCACTGGGGTACCGCCCAGCCGGTCGTGAGCACATCCACTGCACCGGACACCATCCACGATTTCTACGGGTTTCCGCGCCAGTTGTATGAAATCCAGTATCCCGCTCCGGGTGCACCCGATGTCGCGCAACGTGCCGCCGTATTGCTCGGCGATAGCGGAATCAGGACTGACGCACAGCCCCACGGGCTTGATCACGGCGCATGGGTGCCGATGCTGCTGATGTTTCCCGACGCCGATGTGCCCGTGGCGCAGTTGTCGATCCAACCGCACCTGGATGCGGGACATCATTTTCGCGTCGGCCGGGCGTTGCGGTCGCTGAGGGAGCAAGGCGTGATGGTGATCGGCTCCGGCCAGATCACGCACAATCTGCGCGCCGCCGATTTTTCCGCGAGGCCGGAGGACGCGGACCCGCGCGTCGCCGAATTCACCGACTGGTTCGAGGCCAGGCTCGCCGCGCGTGACATCGACGCATTGCTCGACTACCGACGCCAGGCGCCACATGCGGTGTTGATGCATCCGACCGACGAGCATCTGCTGCCGGTATTCGCGGCCCTCGGCGCCGCCGACGACGATTATTTGCTGACGATCCAATCGCTCGGCACTTATCAGCGCTCGCTTGCCATGACGAATTACGTTTTCCGGACCGCCTGAGCGTTTGAACGTCCCACACGCCAGGTCACGCATACGGCAAGAAAAAAGGCCACACCAAAACAAAGCCCGCCTGAGCAGCATCTCAGGCGGGCTTTTTTCACATCACACCGGAATACATTCCGGCCGATTGGCTTGGTGCAGCGTCTTAATGCACGCTGATCCCTTCGAGAACTTCGTCGTGCACCTCGCGCTCTTCGAGATATTCGGAGCGGTAGCCGCTATTCACACCCCAGTAATAGAACACAAGCGAGAATGCGATCACCACCAGCATGTCCCAGCCGTAGGGCAGGATGCCGTGGCCGCCGAATTCCTTGCTGCCGATCAGCGACAGAATCGCCATGATCGGCAGATACGCGACCAGCCACCATGCCGCCTTCAGATCGCGGCCCCAGCCGCCGAAGCCCGACTTCGCCTGGAAGTAGAAGTAGACCGGCAGCGCGACGACCATCAGTAGAATGATTTCGCCTGTCAGCGGCCATTTCGCCCAGTACAGAATGAGCGACGCGCACACGAACGCGAACGGCGCGATGACCTGCATGCCCGGGATGTGCAGCGGACGCTCGAGGTCCGTCGCCGCGCGGCGCAGCGCCATCAGGCTGATCGGACCCGTCAGGTACGAAATCACGGTCGCGACCGAAATCACCGCCGCGAGCGAGCTCCAGCCGCGGAAGAAAAACAGGAAGATGAACGACACGAGCAGGTTGAACCACATGGCCGGACGCGGCACGCCGTAGAACGGATGCACGCTGCCGAAGATCTTCGGCATGGTGTTGTTGCGCTCCATCGCGTAGATCATGCGCGTGGTGGTTGCCATGTAGGTCGTGCCGGTGCCGCTCGGGCTAACGAATGCGTCCACATACAGCAGAATAGCCAGCCAGTTAAGGTTCAGCGCGATCGCCAGTTCTGCGAACGGCGAGGCGAAGTTGAAGTGGCCCCAGCCTTTCATCACGTCGGCCGGGTTCACCGAGCCGATATAGGCAACTTGCAGCAGCACATAGATCACCAGCGCAAGCAGGATCGAGCCGATCACTGCGAACGGCACGCTCTTCGCGGGATTGCGCGCTTCACCGGCCAGGTTGATCGGGCTCTGGAAACCGTTGAACGCGAACACAATGCCGCTCGTCGCGACCGCGGTCAGCACCGCCGACCAGCCGTACGGCGCGAAGGTGCTCACTTCGCCGAAGTTCTCGTGGTGAAAACTGCTGAGCATGAGCCCGGCGATGGTCGCGCCCGGAATCAGGAACTTGAAGATCGTAATGGCCGAGTTGGCACGCGCGAACAGCTTCACGCCCCAGTAATTCAGCAGGAAGTAAATGATCACGAGGGCTGCTGAGAGCAGCAGCCCGGTCGTAGTTAATGATTCGTCGACGAATAACGCATGCGCCCACGGGTACGGCCACGTGCTCATGTATTGAATGGATGCTTCGGCCTCGATAGGAATCACCGACACAATGGCGATCCAGTTGGCCCATGCGCTAATGAAGCCGACCAGCGCACCGTGCGAATACCGCGCGTAACGCACCATGCCGCCGGACTCCGGGAACATCGCACCGAGTTCGGCATAGGTCAGCGCAATGGCGAGAATCACGACAGCGCCGATGATCCATGCGCAGATCGACGCCGGACCCGCGATTTTCGCGGCCTTCCACGCGCCGAACAGCCAACCGGATCCGATGATCGAACCCAGGCCGGTCAGCATAAGTGCAAACGGCCCAATGTTCCGTTGTATAGAACTTTTCACGTCTTCTCCTGTTTTCAGAACCATGTCGGCACCTCGTGACCTGCGCTCGTGGCGCTGAAAACGGGTGACGCGCATGTATGCGCGACGGTTATCCGACGGGTTGCAACCGGCGCGGGCGCGTAGTTTAACGGTTGCACCCGCCGCCCGCAGCGAAACTAAGGGTTGTCCCTAGCAAAAAAATTCGCCCAACCAGCAAGCTTTGTAAGCAAGTTTTTACACGTTGCCGCGAATTTATGGAAAGTTGCCGGAGGAGTGTTGACCTTCTCTCGAAATCGCCGTATAACGTTCGGGCAGGATTTCAAGCGGCGAGTGAATTGGTCTTTCGTAGTTCGCCCATCAACGGTACTCCGGTTGGTCCCATTACCCCCTTCCTTGATTTTCATGCACCCAACGGGCTTCGGCCTTATTTACCATCTTTAGGAACAAGTAATATGGAAACCGGTACCGTCAAGTGGTTCAATGACGCAAAGGGCTTTGGCTTCATCACGCCGGACGGCGGCGGCGAAGATCTGTTCGCGCATTTCTCGGAAATCCGCACGGAAGGCTTCAAGACGCTGCAAGAAAACCAAAAGGTTACGTTTGAAGTGAAGACGGGCCCGAAGGGCAAGCAAGCAGCTAACATCAAGCCGGTGTAAGCGCTACGCTTCCTTCTGGACGCAAAAAACCCCGCCTCGGCGGGGTTTTTTTATATCCGCCGCAACTGCGCGCGGCGATTATCTTCGCAGTATGCGAGCTGTGATTCCCGGTTAGGCGAACACACGCCGCGCGTGAATTCCAAGGCCGGTCGCGACACTCGCGAGACGGTCGCCGAATACCGCTTCCGCATCCGGGAATGCCGCCGCTAATGCGCCGGATAGAAAGGCCAAGCCTGTCGAGCCGCCCGTGAAGTAAATGGCGCTCACGTCGCGCATGGAAACGCCGGCGGTCTGAACGGTGTCGCGGGCCGCCTGGACGATACGCCGCGTCTCATCCTGACCCGCCTCGATAAGCTGGGCCTCGTCGAATGCAAGACGCAAGTCGTCTTCCACTTCGTCGAGGTCGATCACCGTCTCGCCGCCTGCGGCCACGCCGATCTTCGCTTCTTCGGCGTGCGCCGCCAGCGCGTGCCCAAGGCGCCGTTCCACCACGCGCATCAGACGGTCGTGATGCTTGACTTCAGTGAACAGGTGGCGCATCAGACCTAGTTCGCTCACGCGCTTCGGCGCGTAGACCGTGTTGATCAAATGCCAGGTGGCGAGGTCGAAATAGACGCGATTGGGGATCTCGCGGCCTTCCGGATCCAGTGCCTGATAGCCAAGCTCGCGCAAAATCGTCGCGAGTTCCACGCGGCGGTCGAAGTCCGTTCCCGCGACGTGCACCCCGTGGTGAGCCAGCACATCGTCCTTGCGCTCGACCTGCTTCATACGCTCCGGTCCGACACGCACCAGCGAAAAGTCCGAGGTACCGCCGCCGATGTCGGCCACCAGTACGAGCCCCTCGTTCGTCCGACGCGATTCGTAATCGAATGCAGCGGCGATCGGCTCATACTGGAAGTGAATCTCTCGCAAACCCACGGATCGCGCGGCGGTTTCGAGCTGCTTCTGCGCCATCTGATCGGCGCGCGGGTCGTCGTCGACGAAAAACACCGGGCGACCCAGCACCGCGCGATCGATAGGCGCACTCGCGCTTTTCTCCGCCGAGCGCTTGAGGTGATCGAGGAAAATCGCGATCACGTCCGTGTACTTGATTGCGGAGCCGTCGCCGAGATCCGTCGAATTGTCGGCCAGCGGCGAGCCGAGAATGCTTTTCATCGAGCGCATCAGCCGGCCGTCGAAACCGTCGATGTACGCTCCCAGCGCCGCACGCCCGAATTCTCGGGTGTCTTCGTCGGTATTGAAGAAAACCGACGTGGGCAGCGTCGTATAGGCGCCTTCGACCGGCGCGAGCTTGAGCGCGGCGCCGTCGGGGACGGCCACGGCCGAGTTGGAAGTACCGAAGTCAATCGCGCAATAGTTCATGGCAGGAATCGCCGCTCACGGCTGGCGCGGACAGGAAGGGGGAGCGGCTTTGTATCATGAAAGCCGGATCAGCATCAACTTGCCAATAGAGCCGCGCCGCCTAAGGGCCCGCGCGCCCGCAACGGAACGGAAATTGCTCGCGCTGGCTGATTAGCCGTCAATTTTTGCGATTCAGGAGACTTTGAGCAATGAGCGCGCCGCCTGCTGCCGCCGTCGAGCGAAAAACCGCCGGTATCATCGAAACCGATTTGCCGTCGCGGCTCGACCGTCTGCCGTGGGGGCGCTTTCACACGCTGATTGTCCTCGCGCTCGGCGTGACATGGCTGCTCGACGGCCTCGAGGTGACGCTCGCAGGCGCGGTCGCGAGCGCGCTGAAATCGAGCCCGTCGTTGCACTTTACGAACGCGGAGGTGGGCCTCGCCGGCAGCGCTTACATCGCCGGCGCTGTGTTGGGCGCGCTGGGCTTCGGCTGGCTCACGGACCGGCTGGGCCGTCGCAAGCTGTTTTTCATCACGCTAGCGGTTTATCTGGTCGCGACCGCCGCGACGGCAATGTCGTGGAATCTGGCCAGTTTCCTTCTCTTCCGTTTTCTGACGGGCGCGGGCATTGGCGGCGAATACACCGCAATCAATTCGACGATCCAGGAGTTCACGCCGCCCCGCCTGCGAGGCTGGATCGATCTGGCAATCAACGGCACCTTCTGGATCGGCGCGGGACTCGGCGCAGCAGGCTCGCTGATCCTGCTCGATCCGCATCTGCTGCCGGGCGACTGGGGCTGGCGCGCGTGCTTTTTCATCGGCGCGGCGCTCGCGTTGACGGTTCTGCCGATGCGCATCTGGGTGCCCGAAAGCCCGCGCTGGCTGCTCACGCACGGCGACGAGCGCGACGCGCGCGCGATCGTCGAAGGAATCGAAACGCGCTTTCGCAGCGAAGGCCATGCGCTTTCCACGGACGCCCACGCGCGGCTGCGCCTGCGCTCGCGCGGACATACGCCGCTGCGCGAGGTGTTCCACACGCTTTTCAACGTGCATCGACGGCGCGCGCTGGTCGGCCTCTCGCTGATGACCGCGCAGGCGTTCTTCTATAACGCGATCTTTTTCACCTACGCACTGGTGCTGACGGATTTCTATGGCGTGCCGGGCGACCACATCGGCTGGTATCTGCTGCCTTTCGCACTCGGCAACTTTCTCGGGCCGTTGCTCCTTGGCCGGTTCTTCGACGTGATCGGGCGGCGCAAGATGATCGCGTCGACTTACGGTCTTTCCGCGATTTTGCTGACGGTGAGCGGCTACCTGTTCGAGCAGCACATGCTGACTGTGGTCACGCAGACCGTTGCGTGGATGGTGATTTTCTTCTTCGCGTCAGCTGCGGCGAGTTCGGCTTATCTGACGGTCAGCGAATCGTTTCCGCTGGAAATTCGCGCGCTCGCAATCGCCGTGTTCTACGCGTTTGGGACGGCGCTCGGCGGCATCGTCGGTCCGGCTTTTTTTGGACGGCTGATCGACACGCATCAGCGCAGTGAAGTATTTTCCGGCTACCTGGTCGGTTCGGCGCTGATGCTCGCCGCTGCGGTCATCGCGGCGATCTGGGGCGTGGACGCGGAGCGCAAATCGCTGGAGCATGTCGCCGCGCCGCTTTCGAGCGTGATCGACGACGCGCCGTAGGCAGACCATAAAAACCGCGCGGTCGGCGCCGCGCATCCCTGCCAACCCTTGCCAACGTATGAACGCCGAAACTCGCCTAGAACGCCTTCTTCCAGCCGCCGCCGTACGCGATGTCCGCAAGCGGCAGACGCTGACGCACCGACTTCTCGCGTTCGCGTAGAACTGGGTCCAGCTTGTCGATCTCGCCGTAATGACCGAGCGAAATGATCGCAATAGGTTCGACGTCGTTCGGCAATTCGAAAGCCGTGCGAAACGCGTTGGGATCGAAGCCGCTCATCTGATGCGCGGCAAGACCGAGCGCATGCGCCTGCAACACTAGCGCCATGGCGGCCGCGCCCGCATCGTACTGAGCGCAGCGGTTCACTTCGCCCTTCGCGGTGCGCGTTTGCGTGGTCACGGCGATCAGCACTGGCGCCGGCGCATTCCAGCCCTGGTTGAACGGCACGAGCGTCGTGAACGCCTGCTTGAATGCGACTTCATCGACGCTGCGGTCGAACACGAGGAAGCGCCAGGGTTGTCCGTTATACGACGAGGGCGCCCAGCGTGCCGCCTCGAGCACAGCACGCAGGTGTTCGCGGCTTACCGGCTCGCTCGAATACGCGCGTGGGCTCCAGCGGCCGGCAATCAGCTCGTGAATGGCAACTTCGGTAGGGGCGGGTTTCTTGGTCATGCGCTTCTCTCGGTAGAAATTCATGATCGCGGGCGGCTGCCCGAGGCCACATAGCATAACCGGGGATCGGCACGCGCGCTCCACGAAGCGCATGGTTAGTTTTCCCGTAGCGCGGAATGGCCCGGCGGCGTCCGCCGGGGCACGGATTCGTGCCCCACGTCGCGCCGGCCCACCGTTTTAAACGGCCTGCGCCTGCGGCACCTTCGCCGGCCGGTTGATCCGCAGCACGATGACCGCGGCCACGAGGCACAGTCCGCCCGAAATCATCGACGCCACCGTGTAAGTGCCCAGGCTCGCGCGCAGCATGCCCGCGCCGAGCGCCGCGAATGCAGCGCCGAGCTGGTGGCCGGCCACCACCCAGCCGAATACGATGGGGGCCGACTCCTTGCCGTAGACGTCCGTCGCGAGCCGCACGGTCGGCGGGACAGTGGCGATCCAGTCGAGTCCGTAGAACACCGCGAACAGCGGCAAGCCGAAGAAGTCGATACCGAAAGCCTGCGGCAGATACATCAGCGACAAGCCGCGCAGCCCGTAATACCAGAACAACAGCACGCGGCTATTGAAGCGGTCCGACAGCCAGCCAGAGAGCGTCGTGCCGAACAGATCGAAGACGCCCATCGCGGCGAGCAGCGACGCGCCCTGCACTTCGGACATGCCGTAGTCGCCGCACATCGCGATCAGGTGCGTGCCGACGTAGCCGTTGGTGCTCGCACCGCAGATAAAGAAGCTGAAGAAAAGCAGCCAGAAGTCGCGCGTCCTGCTCGCCATTGCGAGCGTTCCAAATGCGATGGCGAGCGGATTCTGCCTGGTGGCGGTGGCCGTCGCGGGCGCGTCGTGCGGTTCGCCGTAAGGACGCAGCTTCATGTCGGACGGGCGCTCGGGCAGCAGGAAGGCAACCAGCGGCAGCACGATCGCCGCCGCCGCCGCGACGACCCACACCACCTGGCGCCAGCCGTAGTGCTGCGCGATGGCCGCGAGCATCGGGAGAAACACGAGTTGGCCGGTTGCGGAACTGGCAGTGAGAATACCCATGACGAGCCCGCGATGCGTGGTGAACCAGCGCGTCACCACCGTCGCGGACAACGACAGCGCGGCGACCCCCGTCGAGCCGCCGACCATCACGCCCCAGATCAGAATCATCTGCCACGGATGCGTCATCAGCGAAGACAGCGCCACGCCCGCCGCCATGGTGCCGAGCGCGAACAGCAGCGTGGGGCGCACGCCGAAACGCTGCATCGCCGCCGCCGCGAACGGCCCCATCAGCCCGTACAGCGCGATGTTCACGGAGATGGCGAGCGATATCGTCGCGCGGCTCCACCCGAATTGATGCTCCAGCGGCACCATCATCACACTCGGCGTGGCGCGCGTGCCGGCCGCCGCGAGCAACACCAGAAACACCACGGCGACGGTCAACCAGCCATAGTGAAAGCGCCCGCCTATCAGTCTCGCTGCCCAGTTCATCGGCTCTCCTATCGGCGCGGCTTCGACTGGCCGCGCCGTTCGCACTGTTACGGTTTCGGTAAGGGACTTGTGACAGATCAGTCACAATAGTGTTGCGATGTTAGTTACCGGTCGGTAACATGTCAAGGCGTCAATTGAAGTCAGAGGCAGTCCATGTCTGAAAGCGAAAAGTCGAAGCAAACCGCACGTCCGTCGGCGTCGCCGCGCACGCGCGGTGCCCACACGGCCGGTCCTGACGCGCAACAGCTTTTGCTGCGCGCCGCGGACGAACTGTTCTACCGCGAGGGCGTGCGGGCGGTCGGCGTGGATGCGGTCGTCGAGCGCGCAGGTGTCAACAAGATGAGCTTGTATCGCCAATTTTCGTCGAAAGACGACCTGATGATGGCCTATCTGGAGCGAAAGGACGCGCAATTCTTCGGCTATGTCGAGAAGAGCTTCGCGAAGCATCCGGGCGAGCCGGTAAAGCAGTTGCAGCAATATTTCGACGACCTGGCTGCGCGCGCGTCGCTCGAAGGCTACCGCGGTTGTCCGTTCGTGAACGTCGCGGTGGAGTTTTCTGACAGTGCGCATCCCGCTCGGCAGTTTGTGTTTCGCAATAAGCAACGCCTGCTCGCGCGCCTGACCGAGCTCGCCGCGGCGGCGGGCGCCGACGATCCCGAGACGCTCGCCAACGGCCTCGCGTTGATGATCGAGGGCGTGTACGCCGCGAGCCAGACGTATGGTGCGCAATGCGGACCGATTCTCGCCGCGCCGAAAGTTGCCGCGCAGCTGATCGCCGCGGCATGCGGCGGGAAGGCGGGTTAGTCTTTGTCGCTGCCGTTTGACTCTGTCCGGGATCGGTGCCCGCACGCGCCGTTAAAATGACGCTTTCTTCTTTTGCCGCCTGCCATGCCGTTGTCCGCCGAATCGCACGACGCTGTCGTTGCCGCCACCCGTCACTGGCTGACTGAAGCCGTCATCGGACTCAATTTATGTCCGTTCGCGAAGGCGGTACACGTGAAGGGGCAAATTCGCTATGCGGTGAGCGCTGCGACCGATCTCGAAGGCATCCTGGCGGATCTCGAGATTGAACTCAACGCGCTCGTCGCGGCCGATCCGGCCGCGGTGGATACGACGCTGTTAATCTTGCCGCACGCGCCAGGCGATTTTCTCGATTACAACGACGCGCTCTTCTTCGCCGAAAGAATGCTGAAACAACTCCGCCTGGAAGGCATTATCCAGATTGCCAGCTTTCACCCGTTATATCAGTTTGAAGGCAGCGAACCGGACGACATTGAGAATTACACTAATCGGGCGCCCTATCCGATTCTGCATTTATTAAGGGAAGATAGTATTGAACGCGCGGTTCAAGCGTTTCCCGATGCCGAAGAAATCTACGAAAGGAATCAGGAAACGCTTCGGCGAATCGGACTGGCCGGCTGGAATCAATTGATGAAACGCAATTCAGGCTGAAACGAAAAACCTGTCCTTCAGCTCCTCAATACCGAGCGATTCCATCACCTCATTGAGCCGCTCGGCCGGCCGCCGCCGCGGCAGATCCTTGAACTGCGCGATGATCAGCTCGTTCTTCATGGAGTGCTCCCATCCCACGAGTTCGGTCACGCTGACCTGATAACCATGCGCTTCGAGCTGCAAGCAGCGCAGCACATTGGTAATCTGGCTGCCAAATTCGCGCGTATGCAATGGATGACGCCAAATTTCCGTCAACGCATTGCCGAGCGATTTACTCTTGTTTTGACGTAAAACGCCCGCCACTTCGGCCTGGCAACACGGCACGACCACGATGTACTTCGCCTTCTTTTCGAGGGCAAAGCGGATTGCGTCGTCGGTGGCGGTATTGCAGGCGTGCAGCGCGGTGACGATATCGATGCGGGCCGGCAAGCGGTCGGACGTAATCGACTCGGCTACCGACAGGTTCAAAAACGACATTCCCGTGAAACCCAGCCGCGCCGCCAGTTCTTCCGACCTCGTCACGAGGTCCTCGCGGGTTTCAATGCCGTAAATGTGCGACGCCCCACCTGCGGCATCCTGAAATTCCTTGAAGAACAGGTCATACAGGATAAAACCTAGATATGACTTGCCCGCGCCATGATCGACGAGCGTCACGGCGCCCTGCTGGTCCTTCAGGTCCTTGAGCAGCGGCTCGATGAACTGGAACAGATGGTAGACCTGCTTCAGCTTGCGGCGGCTGTCCTGGTTCATCTTGCCGTCGCGCGTGAGGATATGAAGCTCCTTCAACAATTCGACGGACTGATTCGGGCGGATTTCGTGGGTTTTGCTGGACATCGTGGGGAACCGTCCGCGATTGCAACGCGAACGTGCGTCAGGGGACGGAAAAAGGGAAAAGTTGCTGCCAGTTTACCCAAACCGCGGCCCGCTCACCGAAGAGCCGCGCAAAAACCCGCAAGAAGTGCCGCTTTCCTGGAACACTTCCTGCAATGGACGGCGACATGCGACTGTTCCCGCACGGCGCAGAACCGTTTCCGCCGCCGCAGTCCCAAGGGCGTGTGCCGTGGTGCCCATAAGAACAGGCCGTTGGTCGTGGTAAAAAAAATGCGGACCGGATGCATGTGGGGAGGACGGCTCGGTAACACGAGCCGAACGTTACGTAACCGGCAGCGCGCCGCGATCTCAACTGGACGCGCGCTCGGCAAATAGAAGAGGCAGCAATGGATACGGTACCGAACGGAAACGTCGAACAGAAATTCCAGGAAATGATGGCGAAGCTCACCGCGATGCCTGCCTGGTCCGAAAAGCAGCAGCTCGAACTGGAGATGGCTCGCGACATCTCCACCGAGATGCTTCGTCTCGCGGAAGTCATGCGCGATGGCAGCGTCGACATGGAAACGTGCCTGACGCTGCTCAAGTACGCGAAAGTGCTCGACTTCGTGATGACAACGCTGGCTTCGCGGCGCGATATCAAGCCGCAGACGCTGCGGGTTATTTTCAAGCTTGCGGGACTCAAGGTGGACGAGGCTTACCCGAGCTGAGCGTTCGGCGAGGCGTTAGAGCCAATATCGAATCCGCGCCCCGACTCGCGCGAGCGGCCGTGCGCCGCTCGCCTCCCCCGCGAGTCAGCGCGGCGGTTCTTTCGCGACATGCCGCAATCAGACGCGCGGCGCTTCCACCGGCGGCGTGCCTTCGTGGAAGAGCGATCTCAATTGCGAGCGCAGTTCCGGCGAATCATCATGTTTGTGCACGCTGACGGCATGCTGCACGGCTGCGTCGAGCAGTTCGTCTTCGTTGTCGGCCGAAAGCGCAACGGTGCAATTCATTTCGCTGGGGAACTCGCGGCAGTCGATGTATTTACGGGTCATGGCAGTCTCCTTGATCGATATGTTTGGACATCCACGCAGGCACAAGGCGCGAACCCGAACCCACCGCTCCCGATGCCGCGACATGCGGTACGGTGAACAATGTGGTCAGTTGTATTGACGCGGGAACGACGCGAATTGCGCCCAATGGAAGGTGTCCAAAAATTATAGTTCGCCATGCTGAATAACAAAGCTGGGGACCGGACCTGTGTTGGAGCGAGCGCGCCGGAATGTAGCGTTCTGACGCCCGTCCAGTGGCGGGCGTGTTTGCTCCGCATTGCCTGCGGTGTGAGAATAGCGGCCTTCAGGGCGAGTTCCAGTGCGTTCCGGTGCCTTCCAAGCGCCGTCCTCGCCGTTGTTTGCGACCTTCGCCACGTCCGGCCGTCAGCCTTGACGGCGCTCCGCCTCTTTCGCTTATCCGCAGGCCCGCATGTCAACTTCGTTCGATTCCGCCCGCGTCGCCGTCATCGGCGGCGGACCCGCCGGCTTGATGGCCGCGGAGGCGCTTTCCCTGCAAGGCGTGCAGGTCGACGTCCATGATGCGATGCCCTCCGTCGGCCGCAAGTTTCTGATGGCGGGCAAAGGCGGCATGAACATCACGCATTCCGAACCGCTCGAGCCGTTTCTCGATCGCTACGGCGCGCGCCGCGAATGGATTTCGCCACTGCTGGAGACGTTCGGACCGGACGCGTTGCGCACGTGGTTGCGGGGGCTCGGAGTCGAGACCTTTGTCGGCAGCTCGGGGCGCGTTTTTCCGACCGACATGAAAGCCGCGCCGATGCTGCGTGCGTGGCTGCATCGATTGAGGGAAGCTGGCGTGCGCTTTCACATGCGGCACAAATGGACCGGTTGGCAGATTGCCGGTGCGACGGACGCCGGTGCGCCCACGCCGGACAACGCCGCGCACACGCTTTTGTTCGCCACGCCAGCCGGCGAGCAGATCTTCACCTATGACGCCGTCGTGTTCGCGCTCGGCGGCGCAAGCTGGCCGCGCTTAGGATCGGACGCGGCCTGGGTCCCGCTGATGGCTTCGCGCGACGTGCCGGTCCGCGCGCTGCAACCCGCGAACTGCGGCTTCGACGCGGACTGGAGCCCTTATCTGCGCGAGCGGTTCGCCGGTCAGCCGGTGAAATCCATCGCCATTTCACTCACGGATATAGACGAAAAAGTCCACAATCGACAAGGTGAAATACTTCTGACCGAAACGGGCCTTGAAGGCAGTCTGATTTATGCGTTGTCGGCGGTGATTCGCGAGCGGATTATGGCTGACGGCGACGTCACCGTCACGCTGGATCTGGCGCCAGGTTTGACTTTGGAGCGGGTGATCGCGGAAGTCACCAGACCGCGCGGCTCCCGTTCGATGTCGAGTCACCTGAACGGAAGAATCGGAATTAGCGGCGTAAAACTCGCGTTGCTGCACGAAATCTTGCCGAAAGAGGTTTTCGCCGATGCCGCCCGTCTCGCCCCGGCTATCAAGGCGCTGCCGGTGCGGCTCTCGCGCGCCCGCCCGATTGCGGAAGCGATCAGCAGCGCCGGGGGCATTCCGTTCGAGGCGCTGAATCAGCATTTGATGATCGAACATCTGCCCGGCGTTTTTTGCGCGGGCGAGATGCTCGATTGGGAGGCGCCGACAGGCGGCTATCTGTTGACCGCCTGCTTTGCCAGTGGTCTGGTGGCCGGGCGAGGCGCAGCGGCTTTTGTGGGAGCGCGCGCCGCGTTGCCGTGAAGCGCGGCGCGGTTCAATACCGGAAACGGCGACTTGTCAGCCGGCTGGCCGCCCACGCAGCAACGCAACGTTTCAGCAGCAACGCGCCTTCTTTCGTGAACGTCGCGTCTTAAGACCGCGCCTTCAGTCGCCACAGTGACGTAATTTCTGCCACCCGCGCCGCGTGCAGCGCGTCGGTTTCGTCGGTCGATTTCGGATGGCGCGGACGAATGTCCTCACGCCCCACGACAGTCAGCCCGGCGCTCTCGATCGCGGCAAGCAGCCACTCCCGTGTGCGCAAACCGAGATGTTCCGCGAAGTCCGACAGAATGAGCCAGCCTTCCCCGCCCGGCGACAAATGTTCCGCCAGGCCATTGAGAAAGCCCAACAGCATGCGGCTTTCCGGATCGTAGATCGCATATTCGATCGGCGAGGCGGGCCGCGCCGGCACCCACGGCGGATTGCACACGACCAGCGGCGCACGTCCTTCCGGAAATAGATCGGCTTGCACGACGTCGACTTGCTGCTCGTACCCGAGACGCGCGATGTTCTCGCGTGCGCAAGAAAGCGCTCGCGGGTCCTGGTCGGTGGCAACGATCTTCTTCACGCCGCGCTTCGCGAGCAACGCGGACAACACGCCGGTGCCGGTCCCGATGTCGAATGCTTTATTCAGAGAAGGTAGCGGCGTGCGTGCGACCAGGTCCACGTATTCACCGCGCACCGGCGAAAAGACGCCGTAATACGGATGAATGCGATCGCCGAGCGCGGGAATCTCTACGCCCTTCTTCCGCCACTCGTGCGCGCCGATCAACCCGAGCAGTTCGCGTAGCGACACGACCGACGCCTCATCCGTCGGCGGTCCATACGTTTCTATGCAGGCCTGTTGCACGTCGGGCGCGCGGCGCAGCGGAATCACGTAAGCGGCATCGAGCGGAATCAGGATCATGCCGAGCGTGCGCGCGCGTTGCGACTGGGTCTGCCGGTGCAGGTTGAACGCCTCGAGCGGCGTTGCGCCCTGTTTGCGCGGCTTACGTTCCAGCCGTCGCGTGACGGCCTGCAACAGTTGGCGGGCGTTCTGGAAATCGCCGTTCCACAGTAGCGCGGTGCCTTCGCATGCGAGCCGGTAGGCCGAGTCGGCGGTGGTCCGGTCATCGGCGACGATCACGCGCCTGGGCGGCGGCACCGCCGCTTCAGAGCGCCAACGCGCGGTGCGGGGGCCGTCGGCTTCGGGCCAGGTGATGCTTGCAGGGCTGGTCATGGTGAGATGGGTCGTGTTGCAAGAGCGACGCGGTGAGACGTGGCTTCGTTGGGGCGTTGTGCGCGGATGCTGCAGCGGTATGCGTGGATCGCAATGCGGGCCGACGCCCGAATAGTAACCTCTGCCGCCTCGGCTCGCGGCATGGTATTCGTCGCCGCGCACGCGCTGAAACTAGACATTTTTGTCCACAATCGACAAGGTGAAAGAGATATGGCGAATTTGAGGCCTGAAACGCGCTCACCGAGCGTGAGATGAAGCGGTGATTAGCCAGTAAGCGGGCCCAACAAATGACCCCTAAGCTGCCTAATAAAAAAACGGGGTTCCTGACTGAACAGAAACCCCGTTTCGTACAACTGGTGCCGGCTGCAGGACTCGAACCCGCCACCTCATGATTACAAGTCAAGCGCTCTACCTGATGAGCTAAGCCGGCATGAGGCCGTGATTCTACTTCATTTTACGATCTTGAGGCGAGCCCTACCGCCACCTTTCGAACCGTCGTCGTCGGGCTGGTCGCCTTCCGGTGCGCGGTCGGTCTTCGCGGCGACAGCATCCGCCGCGGACGGGCTCTCGACCGCACGCGGCGCAGTCGGCGAGGCCTGCGTGCCGGGCGCTGCGGCCGGCTCGACCGTTTCGGCGTCGGCGCCCGAATCTTGTGCTTCGCCGCCCGTCGACTCCACCGGGAACGCCATGCCCTGGCCGTTTTCGCGGGCATAGATCGCGAGAATATTGGCGACCGGCACCTCAATCTTGTGCGACTTGCCGGAGAAACGGGCGCTGAACTCGACCCACTCGTTGCCCATCTGCAGTTGGCTCGTGGCCTCGAAGCTGATGTTCAACACAATCTCATTGTCGCGCACGAACTGACGCGGCACGCGCGTCTGGTTATCGACGCGGACCGCGATGTGCGGCGTGTAGCCGTTATCCGTGCACCATTCATACAGCGCGCGCAGCAGGTAAGGCTTGGTGGAAATCTCTTGCATCAACAGTCCTCTTACCGGGCGCGGGGCCGCGCGCAGCAAGCCGCGCGGCGCCCGGCGCCTAAAGCCAAGCTCAACGACGCATCACCTTTTCCGACGGCGTCAGCGCCTCGATATAAGCCGGACGGCTGAAAATGCGCTCGGCGTACTTCATCAGCGGCGCCGCGTTCTTCGACAGCTCGATGCCGTAGTGATCCAGACGCCACAAGAGCGGCGCGATCGCGACGTCGAGCATCGAGAACTCTTCGCCGAGCATGTACTTGTTCTTCAGGAAGATCGGCGCGAGTTGCGTCAGGCGGTCGCGGATCGCGAGGCGCGCTTTCTCGTGATTCTTCTCAGCAGCCTTGCCCTTCTCGTTCTCGAGCGTGCCGACGTGGACGAACAGTTCCTTCTCGAAGTTCAGCAGGAACAGACGGGCGCGGGCGCGCTGAACCGGATCGGCCGGCATCAGCTGCGGGTGCGGGAAGCGTTCGTCGATATACTCGTTGATGATGTTCGATTCGTACAGAATCAGGTCCCGTTCGACGAGAATCGGCACCTGACCATACGGATTCATCACAGCGATGTCTTCCGGCTTGTTAAACAGGTCGACGTCGCGGATCTCGAAGTCCATGCCCTTTTCGAACAACACCAGCCGGCAGCGCTGGGAGAACGGGCAAGTCGTGCCGGAATACAGAACCATCATGATTTACGTTTCCTCAAAAAGCTGAAAGGCCAGCGCGCGGAAAAACCGTTCAACAGGTTTCTCCTGGCGCCGGCCCCACGCCGTGTAGCGGCGTGATTATTTGATATGTTTCCAGTACGCGGCGTTCAGTCGCCAGGCGAAAAAGCTCAGAATACCGAGGAACATCAGCACCCACACGCCAAGCTGTTTGCGGGTTTTCTGAGTCGGCTCGGACATCCAGGACAGATACGACACAAGGTCGGCCACAGCAGAATCATAATCTACCGGCGACATCGTCCCCGGCGTGACCTGCTGGAAACCCACAAATTTGTGCACCGTTTCGCCCGTTCTTTCGTCGACTTCGTCACCGAACTTCGCGGTACGTTGCCCCTGAAGCTGCCACAGCACGTGAGGCATGCTCACGTTTTCATACACCAGATTGTTCCAGCCCGTCGGCCGCGTACTGTCGCGATAAAAGCTGCGCAGATACGTGTACAACCAGTCCTTGCCCCGCGCCCGCGCTTCGACTGACAAATCCGGCGGACTTGCGCCGAACCACGCTTTCGCGTCATCGGGGCGCATCGCCACGGTCATCGTGTTGCCGACCTTGTCAGTGGTGAAAAGCAGGTTCGACTGAATTTCATTCGGCGTAATGCCGAGATCGGTCAGCCGGTTGTAGCGCACCAGGTTCGCACTGTGGCAATTCAGGCAATAGTTTACAAACAATTGCGCGCCGTGCTGCAAAGAAGCGAAATTGTCCGCGTTATCCGGCGCGCGGTCGAGATGAACATTCTCGTCCGCGTAAGCCGGGCCGGTCAGCACCGCGAGCAGTGTCGCGCCGATCAGCGCGCACGTCGAAAGCAGTTTTTTCATCTTCGTTTTCTCGCTCGCCGTTAGTGGGACTTGAATCGCACCCGCTCCGGCGGCTGCTTGAACGTGCCAAGCCTCGTCCAGAACGGCATGCCGAGGAAAAACGCGAAGTAGATCAGCGCGCACACCTGCGCAATCAACGTGGCGGCCGGCGACGGCGGTTTAGTGCCGAGGAAGCCCAACGTCAGGAAAGCGAGCACGAAGATCCCGTAGAACACCTTGTGAAAGAACGGCCGGTAACGAATCGACTTCACCGGCGAGCGGTCGAGCCACGGCAGGAAAAAGAGCGAAATCACCGCGCCGCCCATCACCACCACGCCCCAGAACTTGGATTCGGTGAACGCCATTGCGAGAATCACGAGCACCGCGAGCACCGGCAAGCCGATCTTCCACTTGCCGCGCGCGCGCACCAGCGCGAGCAGGCCGAGCAGCGCGATCACGATCATCAGCACGATCTTGAACGGATCGGTCGTGGCGCGCAGCATCGCGTAAAAGGCCGTGAAGTACCACACGGGGGCGATTTCTTGCGGCGTTTGCAGCGGATTCGCCGGGACGAAGTTGTTGGCCTCGAGGAAATACCCGCCCATTTCCGGCGCGAAGAAGATGATCGCCGCGAAAATCATCAGGAACACCGACACGCCAAAGAAATCGTGCACCGAGTAGTACGGGTGAAACGGAATGCCGTCGAGCGGAATGCCGTCACGATCTTTCTTCGCCTTGATCTCGATGCCGTCCGGGTTGTTCGAGCCGACTTCATGCAGCGCCACGAGGTGCGCGACCACCAGCCCGAGCAGCACGAGCGGAATCGCGATCACGTGAAACGCGAAGAAGCGGTTCAACGTGACGTCCGACACGACGTAGTCGCCACGAATCCACAACGACAGGTCCGGCCCGATGAACGGAATCGCCGAGAACAGGTTCACGATCACCTGCGCGCCCCAGAACGACATCTGGCCCCACGGCAGCAGATAACCGAAGAACGCCTCGGCCATCAGGGATAGAAAGATCGCGCAGCCGAAAATCCACACCAGTTCGCGCGGCTTGCGGTACGAACCGTACATGAGCCCGCGGAACATATGCAGATACACGACGACGAAGAACATCGACGCGCCCGTGGAGTGCATGTAGCGGATCAGCCAGCCCCACGGCACCTCGCGCATGATGTACTCGACCGACGCAAACGCGAGCGTCGCGTCGGGCTTGTAGTTCATGGTGAGGAAAATGCCGGTGACGATCTGATTGACCAGCACCAGCAGCGCGAGGGAACCGAAGAAGTACCAGAAATTGAAGTTCTTCGGCGCGTAATACTCGGAGACGTGCTTTTTCCAGGTGGACGTCATCGGAAAGCGCCGGTCGAGCCATCCGACCAGCCCGGTCGTCTCTACTTCGTGTTCGATCGCCATTTACGCTTCTCCTTTCTCGTCCTTGCCGATCACGAGCCCATTGGCTCCCGTGAACATGTAAGGCGGGATGTCGAGGTTCTGCGGCGCAGGTTTGTTCTTGAAGACGCGGCCGGCCATGTCATAGGTCGAACCGTGGCACGGGCACAGAAAGCCGCCTGGCCAGTCGTCCGGAAGATTGGGCTGCGCGCCCTCCATGAAGCGCGGCGTAGGCGTGCAGCCCAGGTGGGTGCACACGGCAACGGCGACAAATATGTTCTTGCGGTCGGTGCGTGCCCGGAATTCGTTGTTGCAATACTCCGGCAACGGCATCGAAAAAACGTTCTTGCTGCGGGGATCGGCTACTTCGTTATCGGCTTTCTGGACATCGGCGAGCATTTTCTCCGTGCGGTTGATGATCCAGACCGGCTTACCGCGCCATGCAACGGTCATCATGTCGCCGGGCTTGAGGTTGCTGATGTCGACTTCGACTGGGGCACCTGCTGCCTTGGCCTTTTCAGATGGTGCAAACGAACTAACAAAGGGTACGACAGTGGCAACGCCTCCAATGCCACCTGCTACGGTCGTCGCTATCAGCCAGGTACGGCGGCTGCCGTCGACGCGTTCATCTTCCTTGTCTCGCATCACAAGCCCCACTTCTGAGTTGGATTTTTCCTTCACGTCGCTTCTACCGCCGCTAGTTTGCGCGAATGGAGTCGCCATTTACAAGGGCCGATTGCCAAAAACCGTGCGAAGCCCTTGATAACTCAGGGTTTCTCCGTACGGATCGCAAACCTTTTCGCACCTCCTTTTAAGTGCCCCCTCCGTTATTCGTGCCTTTTTCTTCGCTAATGCGTGTTTGATAATCCAGCAATTCAAACGGGATTAGGGATGTCGATAAAGAGGTGCTCGATATCGAATTGCTCGGACAGGTGCTTGCCCACCGCCTGCACGCCGAAGCGCTCCGTTGCATGATGCCCGGCCGCGAGAAACGCGACGCCGCTTTCCGCCGACGTGTGCATGACCGACTCCGACACCTCGCCCGTCAGATAGACGTCGGCGCCGGCGCTAATCGCGGCGTCGAACATGCCTTGCGCGGCGCCCGTACACCAGGCTACGCGTCTCAGATTGCGATCGGGGTCGCCGAATACGAGCGGCGTGCGGCCGAGCGTCTGCTCGATCTCCGCGGTGAAGTGCGCGAGCGTGATCGGCATCGGGAAGGTCGCGAGCCAGCCGAGATCGTTCTCGCCGAAGCGCGCGTCGCTGATCCAGCCCATCTTCACGCCGATCTGCGCGTTGTTGCCGAACTCGGGATGGTCGTCGAGCGGCAGGTGGTAGGCGAACAGGTTCAGGTCGTTGCCTAGCAGCAGTTTCAGGCGCGCATATTTGCGGCCGGTGATCTGCGGCGCCTCGTTGCGCCAGAAGTAGCCGTGATGGACCAGTACGGCGTCCGCGCCCCAATCGAGCGCGGCCTCGAGAAAGGCCACGGAAGCGGTCACGCCCGTCGCGAGTTTGTTGATCTTGCGACGCCCTTCGACTTGCAGTCCGTTGGGGCAATAGTCCTTGAAGCGCGCGGTTTCAAGGAGATTGTTCAAGTACAATTCAAGTTCGATCCGATCCATATAAACCTCTAGTCTTCAGATGCTTAGACGCTTTTGGCTGTTCTTTGCCCAAGCGGTGACTGTGCTGTTGGCGCTGATGTTCATCATCGCGACCCTCAAACCGCAGTGGCTCCAGCGTCAAGGGCAATTCGGCAAGCAACTTGCCGAACCAATCGTCGCCCTGCGGGAAGTGGCGCCAGGCATCGGCAGCGGGCCAGCAACGGCGTCTTATGCAGACGCCGCGCAAAAGGCCATGCCCGCGGTCGTCAATGTGTTTTCCAGCAAAGATGGCTCACTGCCGCCGGACCCGCGCGCGAAAGACCCGTTGTTCCGCTATTTCTTCGGCGACAAGAACAACCGCAAGCAGCGTGAGCAGCCGGCAGCCAACCTGGGCTCCGGGGTGATAGTGAGTTCGGAAGGTTACATTCTAACGAACCAGCACGTGGTCGACGGCGCCGATCAGATCGAAATCGCACTCGCCGACGGCCGCACCACGAATGCCAAGGTGATCGGCATTGATCCGGAAACGGATCTGGCCGTGCTCAAGGTCAACATGACCAACCTGCCCACCATCACGCTCGGCCGCATGGACCAGACGCGCGTGGGCGACGTCGTGCTGGCGATCGGCAATCCGTTCGGCGTCGGTCAGACGGTGACCATGGGCATTGTCAGCGCGCTCGGGCGCAATCATCTCGGCATCAATACGTTCGAAAACTTCATCCAGACCGACGCGGCGATCAATCCCGGCAACTCGGGCGGTGCTCTCGTCGACGTGAACGGCAATCTGCTTGGCATCAACACAGCCATCTACTCGCGCTCGGGTGGCTCGCTCGGCATTGGCTTCGCGATTCCGGTATCGACGGCGCGCAGCGTGCTGGAGAGCATCATCACCACGGGCACGGTCACGCGGGGCTGGATCGGCGTCGAGCCCCAAGATGTGACGCCGGAAATCGCGGAATCGTTCGGGCTCGATCAGAAGTCCGGGGCCATCGTGGCCGGCGTGCTGAAGAACGGTCCCGCCGACCGTGCGGGCATCAAGCCCGGCGACATTCTGATGAGCGTGAACGGTCAGGAAATCACCGACACCACCCGCTTGCTGAACGTTATCGCGCAGATCAAGCCGGGCACGGCCGCGAAGGTGCATCTGGTGCGCAAGAGCCGGGAACTGGATCTCGACGTGATCATCGGCAAACGTCCGCCGCCGCCGAAACAGCCCGTCGACGACAGCGATCAGCAGGACGACGACGGCGGTTAAAGGCTAAAGGCGAAGCGGGAAACGCGGCGCTGACGTAAAGGCAAAGCCGAAAAGCAAAAAGGGCAATCCATCATGGATTGCCCTTTTTGCTTTTGCCTCTACGCGAGCAACGCGTCAAGCGCCAAACAGATCAACCCGGCGGGCTCGCGTCTTCGACGATAGCCGGCTGCTTGCCAACGATCAACCGCGCCGCGATGATCCCCGCCTCGTACAGCACGATCAGCGGAATGGCCAGAATAAGCTGCGAGAACACATCTGGCGGTGTCACGACAGCCGAAATCACGAACGCGCCGACAATCACATACGGCCGGATTTCCTTGAGCTTCTTGAGCGTCACCACATTCATGCGAACCAGCAGCACGACGACGATCGGTACTTCGAACGTCACGCCGAACGCAATGAACATGGTGAGCACGAAGCTCAGGTAATTATCGATATCGGTGGTCATCTCCGCGCCCAACGGCGCGTTGTAATGCGCCATTACGCGGAAGATGGTTGGGAACACCACGAAGTAGGCAAACGCCATGCCGCAGAGAAACAGCGTGTAGCTGCTGCCCACCAGTGGCCCCACCAGCTTCTTCTCATGCTGATAAAGACCCGGCGCGACGAACGCCCATATCTGATACAGCACGATCGGCAGCGCGATCACGAAAGCGACCAGCATGGTGACTTTCATCGGCACGAAAAACGAACCGGTGACGTCGGTGACGATCATCTTGCCGTCTTTCGGCAGGTTCTGCATCAGCGGGCGCGCCAGCAGCCGGAAGATATCCGGAGCCCAATACACCAGCCCGACAAACACCACGATGACGGCAAGGCCGGCGCGGATGATGCGGTCGCGCAATTCAACGAGGTGGGAAATGAAGGTCTCTTCAGTGCCTTCGTTCTGGCTTTTCTGGGGGTCGCTCACGCCGGCCCTCGGTTAGAGATTGTCGTTCTGATCATCAGAAAAACCGCGTCGGACGACGCATGCTGGCAGGCGTATGCCGCGCGACGCGTGCCGCACCGGACTGCACGCGCGAGCGGCGCGTGGTTGCGCGCTTGTACCAGGTGGGCATTGCCGTTTGCTTGACGCGCCAGTTCTTGCGCCTCGGCGCCGCGGCCGGCGTGCTGCTCTGCCACGAAGTATTGCCGGCATCTTCGAGCGCGCCGCCGGCGATGCTCGGCGACACCGACGTGCCGCTATTCCACGCGTCGTTTAGTTCGGTTTCATGCTTGCGCAGGTTTTCCTGAACGCTGCTCTCGACATTGCTCGCCGCCGTTTCGAACTCGGTTTTCATCCGACGCAGTTCGTCGAGTTCGATTTCCCGCGTGACTTCCGATTTGACGTCGTTGATATAGCGCTGCGCGCGACCGAACAGCGCGCCGGCCGTACGGGCGACGCGCGGCAGGCGCTCAGGGCCGAGCACGACCAGCGCGACCACGCCGATCAGCGCCATCTTGGTTAGACCGAGGTCCAGCATGGAGAGGAATGTCCGTCAGTAACGCGGTTGGCCCGCGGCTTAGCGGTAATCGCCCGAACGCGGCGTCTTTTCCTTTGCTTCCACATCCACGGCGCCGTTGCGCGGCAATTCGCGCTGCTGCTGCGCGTCGCCTGCGTCCGTCTCAGTTTCCTTCATGCCTTCCTTGAAGCCCTTCACGGCGCCACCCAGATCGCCACCAATGTTCCGCAGCTTCTTCGTGCCGAACACGAGCGCCACGATCAACAACACGATCAACCAATGCCAAATACTCAACGAACCCATGACTACTCTCCTTAACCCCGACACCGCACTTGATGCGGCAAAAATTCGTCTGCCTTGCGGCGTGAATTGAAGCGCGTGCGCTTCATCTATACGTTACAGCAGCGTTACCGCAATCGCCGCCGATTCGCCACGACACAATGTGTATTGTGACCAGGCAATCGCGTCGCCGTAATTACAATGCGGCAAAAAACAACGCGGGCCTGATGGGCCGCTGGCCGAACCCCGCATGCAGTTGGAACTCAGCCCATGCGCTGCCACGGACGCGGCCCCGCGAGAATGTGCGCGTGCAGGTGATACACCTCTTGCCCGCCGCCCGGGCCGGTATTGATGACCGTGCGGAAGCCGGTTTCGCCACCGGTGTACGCCACGCCCAACTGGTCCGCGAGACGCGCCGCCAAAACAAGCATTCTACCAAGCAGCGGTGCATCGCTTTCGGTGCAATCGGTGAGCGTGGGGATGTGCTTGCGCGGAATGACGAGCACATGCGTTTCGGCCGCCGGACGGATGTCGCGGAAGGCGAGAAACTCTTCGTCTTCATGGACTTTGGTGGACGGGATCTCGCCGGCGGCGATCTTGCAGAACAGGCAGTTCGGGTCGTGGCTCATCATATTCCTGACGCGGTATCGCTAAAGCGCAAAGCATGATCTGGCGCGGCGGAGTTCGCTCCCCACGTCCGTAACATCGGACGAAAGTCAGAACCACGCACGCGGATTCGCGAGCGGCTTGTTATCGTACAGATACAGCCAGCCCTTGATAATACGGTACAACATCCAGATGCTCACGGCCCAAAGCACCGGAATGCCGATCACCACGAACAGCAGCAGCCCACCTATCGCGTAGCCCAGCAGGCCGATCCAGAACGTGCGGATCTGCCAGTCGAAATGCGCTTCGTACGGCGTGCCCTCTGCATCGGAACGCTTCACATAATTGATGATGATCGCGACGAGGATCGTCAGCCCGCCAGTGAGCCAGTGAACCGCATACAGCGCGTAAAGGACGTGCGTGAGCGTGCGCAGGCTGCGTTCCCGCTCCGGCTCCATGGCGTGGCGATAGGCCGGCGGCGGATAACTGTCGTGCGACTGTTCCATGCTTGCGTCCTCCCGAGGATGCGTTTTGGATGCGTTCAGTGCAATGTGGGCGCCGGCGCTCGCCACTTCAAGACAGGGCGGGCAAACACTAAGGAAAAATCACTAACCAAGAATCGCAGGATCAGTCTCCGTTCTGTTCGCGTTCGCGGGTCTTGCGCAGCGCCTTTTCCTCGATGCCCGACATCCCTTCGCGGCGCTCCAGTTCGGCGAGCACGTCCGCGGGACTTAGATCGTAGTGCGACAGCATCACGAGGCAATGAAACCAGAGGTCCGCGACCTCACCGACCAGTGCCTTCGGCGCGCCGCCGTGGCGTGCATCCTTCGCGGCCAGCACGACTTCGGTGGCTTCCTCGCCGATCTTCTTGAGCACGGCATCGTCGCCCTTGTGGAATAGGCGCGACACGTACGAGACGTCGGGATCGCCGCCCTTTCGGCTGTCGATGATCGCCGCGAGGCGCATCAGCGTGTCGGTCGTGGACGGCGTGGAAGGTGTCGCTTGCGTGGATTGCGTCATTTGTAGATGTGTTCGGGGTCTTTCAGCACGGGATCGACGGCGACCCAGTCACCATCTTCTACCGCGCCTTCGAATTTCTGGAAAAAGCACGAGTGGCGGCCGGTGTGGCACGCAATGCCGGACACCTGCTCCACTTTGAGCAGCACGACGTCTTCATCGCAATCGAGCCGCACTTCATGCACATGCTGCACGTGGCCGGATTCTTCGCCCTTAAACCACAGGCGCTGGCGCGAGCGCGAGAAATACACCGCGCGGCCTAGTTCGACGGTCTTCGCCAATGCCTCGCGGTTCATCCACGCGAACATCAGCACGTCGTTCGTCGACGCTTCCTGCGCGATGACCGGCACAAGGCCATTCGCGTCCCACTTGACCTTGTCGAGCCAATTGACTGCCGTTGGATTCACCACGTCACAACCTCACCGAAATGCCCTGGTCGGCCATGAAGCGCTTGGCCTCGCCCACCGTGTGCTCGCCATAGTGGAAGATGCTCGCGGCAAGCACGGCGTCCGCGTGGCCGCTTTTGATGCCGTCAGCGAGATGCTGCAGGTTGCCGACGCCGCCAGAGGCGATTACCGGAACCGACACGGCGTCGGACACCGCGCGCGTGAGCGCGAGGTCGAAGCCGCTTTTCGTGCCGTCGCGATCCATGCTGGTCAGCAGGATTTCGCCAGCGCCGAGTTCGGCCATTTTGCGCGCCCACTCCACGGCTTCAAGGCCAGTAGCCTTGCGTCCGCCGTGGGTGAAGACTTCCCAGCGCGGTGTTTCGCCGTCCCCGGACACGCGCTTGGCGTCGATCGCGACGACGATGCATTGCGAGCCGTATTTGTCGGTTGCGTCTTTCACGAGCTGCGGATTCGCGACCGCCGACGAGTTCATGCTGATCTTGTCCGCACCGGCGTTCAGCAGGCGCCGCACGTCTTCGACGGCGCGCACGCCGCCGCCGACCGTCAACGGAATGAATACCTGCGAGGCGACCGCTTCGATGATCGGCAGGATCAGATCGCGCTGGTCCGAGGTGGCGGTAATGTCGAGAAACGTTAGTTCGTCCGCACCCTGGTCGTCGTAACGGCGCGCGATTTCGACCGGATCGCCCGCGTCGCGGAGTTCGACGAAGTTGACGCCCTTGACCACGCGGCCAGCGGTGACGTCGAGACAGGGGATGATGCGTTTAGCTAGAGCCATGATCGTGCAAATCTGCCAATACCGCTGATGAGGCCGTTCACATCACGGTTGATGCGAACGGCATGATGCCGACGCCCGCCAGCCCTGGCGCGCGGAAAACGGCTGAGCGTACTCGAAGCGCCGGAACGGCGACGACGCGCCGCGCCTTTGGAGCCAACAGGACCGGCAACGAGGACCAACGACGACAACAACGACAACGACGACGTCAGGCGTCGTCGGATTCGCGCAGCCGGTCGGCCAGGGTTTGCGCAGCCGTAAAGTCCAGGTCACCCGAGTAGATGGCTCGCCCGCAGATCACGCCTTCGATGCCTTCGGGCTCGACTTCGCACAACGATTCGATGTCGGTCAGATTCGACAGCCCGCCGCTTGCGATCACCGGAATCTTCACCGCGCGCGCGAGGCGCACCGTCGCTTCGATGTTGATCCCTTGCAGCATGCCGTCGCGGCCGATGTCGGTGTAAATGATCGACTCGCAGCCGTAGTCCTCGAACTTGCGCGCGAGATCGGCAACTTCGTGGCCGGTCAGCTTGCTCCAGCCGTCGGTGGCGACCTTGCCGTCTTTCGCATCCAGACCGACGATGATATGACCGCCGAACGCCGTGCACGCATCCTGTAAAAAGCCCGGATTCTTGACCGCCGCCGTGCCGATGATCACGTATTCGAGACCGTCGTCGAGATAACGCTCGATGGTGTTCAGGTCGCGGATGCCGCCGCCGAGTTGCACGGGAATCTCACCACCCACTTCCTCGATAATCGCGCGGATCGCATCTTCATTCCTCGGCTTGCCGGCGAACGCGCCATTCAGGTCGACGAGGTGCAGACGGCGCGCGCCACGCTCGACCCAATGTCGGGCCATCGCCGCCGGTTCCTCGGAAAATATCGTCGCCTGGTCCATATCGCCCTGTTTGAGGCGTACACACTGACCATCTTTCAGGTCGATGGCGGGGATCAGCAGCATAGCAATCGGGTGTTGTCTGGGAAGGGGTTGAAGGTCGGCGGCAGCGGCTGGTTGGCCAGCCCGCCGAAACGCCGTCTCGCTAGTTTAGTACAACTCTTTCGAAGCCCTTGCACAGCGGCAGGGCCTGCCGAAATCGGGGTGCAGCCGTTGTCGCGCGCGACGAACGCCCCACGGGTGACGCAACAGCGAACGCGAACGGAATGAGAAACGGCGCTCACGGGTTCCAGTGCACGAAGTTGCGATATACGCGCAGCCCCGCTTCGGCGCTCTTTTCCGGGTGAAATTGGGTCGCGAAGATGTTATCCCGCGCAACCGCCGAGGTAAAGGGCACACCGTACACCGTTTCGCCGGATGTATGCGCGGCATTGTCCGGCACTACGTAATAGCTATGCACGAAGTAGAAGAACGCGTTGTCGGCCACGCCGTCCCACAGCGGATGCCGCTGCGCCTGACGCACGCGGTTCCAGCCCATTTGCGGCACCTTGAAGCGCGAGCCGTCGTCCTGAATCTGACCTTCCAGGTCGAAACGCAGCACCTTGCCCGGCAACAGTCCGAGGCCGGGCGTATCGCCCTCGGCGCTCCAGTCGAACAGCATCTGTTCGCCGACGCACACGCCCATCAGCGGCTTCACGCGTGACGCTTCGACGACCGCTTCCTGCAGGCCGGACTCCGCGAGACTGCGCATGCAATCGGGCATCGCGCCCTGGCCGGGCAGCACCACGCGATCAGCCGCGCGGATCGCTTCTGGCTTGTCGACGATCGCCACGTCCGCTTCCGGCGCGGCTTTGCGCAATGCCTGCGCTACCGAGCGCAGGTTGCCCATTCCGTAATCCACAATCGCTATCGAAGTTTTCATTTCAAGTTAGGCAGCAAAGCCTTCAATCCATCGACGATGAATTCCACCGCCAGCGCCGATAACATCAAACCCATGAGCCGCGTGCCAATGTTGATACCCGTGCGACCGACCCAGCGGGCAATCGGTTCGGCAAGACGCAGCGAAAAAAAGCAGATCGCCGCCAGCACCGCGCCGATCACGATCAGGCTGATCCGGTCGTACCAATGCGGCGAGCCGGCCGCGTAGATGATCGTCGTGCTGATTGCGCCGGGGCCGGTCAACAGCGGAATCGCCAGCGGCACGACTGCAATGTTGTCCTTCTGCTCGGCTTCGTCGCGCTCTTCAGGCGTCGAACGGCTGTTGCCGATCTGCGCATTCAGCATGTTGATCGCCATCAGCAGCATGATGATCCCGCCGCCCACTTCGAGCGAACCGACCGAAATGCCGAAGAAGCTGATGATCTGCTGCCCGAGCATCGTGGTTATCGCAATCACGCAGAACACGGAGATCGCCGCGATCCGGATGGTTCTACGCCGCTCGACGTCGCTCTGGTTCGCCGTCAGGCTCATGAAAAACGGAATGGCGCCCACCGGATTGATCAGCGCGAGCAGCGAAATAAACGACTTCAGAATGTCCATTGAACACCGGGCGCGCGCGTGGCGCCGTCCCGGTCCTGGTAAATGCGTCGCTTAAAGGCTGCCCTTGGTCGACGGAATCTGCCCCGCCGCGCGTTCGTCCAGTTCGACGGCCATGCGCAGCGCACGACCGAAGGCCTTGAACACCGTTTCCATTTGATGGTGAGCGTTCAGGCCGCGCAGATTGTCGACATGCAGCGTGACGCCCGCGTGGTTCACGAAGCCGCGGAAAAATTCGATCGACAGGTCGACGTCGAACGTGCCGATGCGCGCACGCGTGAACGGCACATGAAATTCGAGGCCCGGACGGCCGGAAAAGTCGATCACGACTCGCGACAGCGCTTCGTCGAGCGGCACATAAGAATGGCCGTAGCGGCGAATGCCCTTGCGATCGCCGATTGCTTTCGCGACCGCCTGGCCGAGCGTGATGCCGGTGTCTTCGACCGTATGGTGGTCGTCGATATGCAGGTCGCCATGCGCTTCAATGTCGAGATCGAACAAGCCATGCCGCGCGATCTGGTCGAGCATGTGGTCCAGAAACGGCACGCCGGTGGCCAGCTTCTGCTGACCGGTGCCGTCCAGATCGATCTTGACACGGATCTGCGTTTCGCTGGTATTGCGAACGACTTCCGCAAGGCGCATGGTAATTCCTCGAATCGAGCTGTGAAGCGATAGTAGTGTGGGAGGGAACGGCGAGCCGCCGCTTATTGCAGCCGGCTCAGTGCAGCACCAGTTTCAATGCGGCGAGCAACTGGGCGTTTTCCTCGGGAGAACCGACGGTCAAGCGCACGCAATTCGCCAGCAGTGGATGCATTTTACTCACGTTTTTGATCAAAACCCGCGCCGCGAGCAGCGTTTCGAACAGGACCGAAGCGTCGGGCACGCGCACGAGCAGGAAGTTGCCGGCGCTCGGAAACACTTCGGCGCCCGGCAACTGAGCCACGGCCTGCGCGAGTTTTGCACGCTCATAGCGCAATTGCGCGGCCTGGGAGTCCAGTACGTCGACGTGATCCAGCAGGAAATCCGCAGCCGCTTGCGTCAGCACATTGGTGTTGTATGGCGGCCGCACCTTGTCCAGTTCGGTAAGCCACGCGGGTTGTCCGACCAGATAGCCGAGACGGATGCCGGCGAGACCGAGCTTCGACACCGTGCGCATCACGACGACGTTGTCGAACGCATCGGCGCGCGGCAGCCAGCTTCGCTGCGCGAACGGCTGATAGGCCTCGTCGATCACGACGAGACTCTTCGCCGCTGCGGCGATGATGCGCTCCATGTCGGCGTCGTCGAACAGCGTGCCGGTCGGGTTGTTCGGATATGCGAGATAGATGACCGCTGGTTGGTGCTCGGCGATTGCCGCGAGCATCGCTTCCGTGTCGAGCGTGAAATCGGCCCTAAGCGGCACGCCGACGAACTCCAGATTCGCGAGCTTCGCCGACATCTGATACATGACAAAGCCCGGTACCGGTGCGAGCACCTTGGCGCCCGGTTTCGCGCATGCGATCGACACCATGCTGATGATTTCGTCCGAGCCATTGCCGAGCAGCACGTCGCAGCCGGCCGGCACGCTCATCACGCGCTTGATTTTCTCGATCAGCGCTTCGGGACGCGGCGCCGGATAACGGTTCAGCGCGACGCCGGCCAGATGCTCACCCAGATGCGCGGCGAGTACGGGCGGCAGCGGAAACGGGTTTTCCATTGCGTCGAGCTTGATGTAGCCCGTGGCGTCCGGAACCGGATAGCTCGTCATCGCGAGCACGTCGCGGCGGATGATGTCTTGTGGTGTCGTCATAGGTCAGTTGGCCGGCCGCGTGCGTCGCATGCATGTGGCGCATGGAACGCTTCGGACTCGCCGCGTCAGGTTGGTCTGCGTTGTCGTTATGGGATGCCGATTCGTCAAAACGGCAGTTGCACGCTGCAGGGCGAACCGTGCGGCATCAATGCATCGGCTTGATGCCGGTTCTTGAGGGCGGTTCGCGGCGCGAGGCGCTCAAGCTGCCTGGGCCGCTCCGATCGCTTAACCGGTTAGCCGGTCGCCGCCCTGCCGCTCAGCCGCGCTCAGCCGCCTTGCCGCATCCGGTACTCGGCGCTGCGAGCATGCGCCTGCAAGCCCTCGCCGTAAGCTAGTTCGGCGGCGATCTCGCCAAGCGTCTGCGCGCCTTCGGCGCTCACTTCGATCACGCTCGAACGCTTGAAGAAATCATAGACGCCCAACGGCGACGAGAACCGTGCGGTGCGAGACGTAGGCAGGACGTGGTTCGGCCCCGCGCAGTAGTCGCCGAGACTCTCGCTCGTGTAGCGGCCGAGGAAGATCGCGCCCGCGTGCCGGATCAACTGTCCCCACTGATGCGGCTCCAGCGCGGAGATTTCGAGGTGTTCCGGGGCGATGTCGTTGGCGATCGCGCAGGCTTCCGCCATGTCGCGCACCTTGACCAGCGCCCCGCGCCCTTCCAGTGACGCCCGGATCACGTCCCGGCGCGGCATGGTGGGCAGAAGTTCGTTGATCGCATCCTTCACGCGGCCGATGAACGCGTCATCAGGACACAGCAGAATGGATTGCGCGAGTTCGTCGTGCTCGGCTTGCGAGAACAGGTCCATCGCGACCCAGCGCGGGTCGGTGGTGCCGTCGCACAGCACGAGGATTTCCGACGGCCCGGCGATCATGTCGATGCCAACCGTGCCGAATACGCGCCGCTTCGCCGACGCGACGTACGCATTGCCGGGGCCGCAGATTTTGTCGACGGCCGGCACGGTTTGCGTGCCGTACGCGAGCGCGCCAACGGCCTGCGCGCCGCCAATCGTGAACACGCGATCCACGCCGCCGAGTAACGCGGCCGCCAGCACGAGCGGGTTCTTCACGCCGTCCGGCGTGGGCACGACCATGACGATTTCACGCACGCCGGCCACGCGCGCCGGAATCGCATTCATCAGCACCGACGACGGATACGCCGCCTTGCCGCCCGGCACATAGATGCCCGCGCGGTCGAGCGGCGTAACCTTCTGGCCAAGCACAGTGCCGTCGGCTTCCGTGTATTGCCAGCTATGGCTGCCGCACTCGATCTTCTGCTTCTCGTGGTAGCCGCGCACGCGCGCCGCCGCCGCTTCGAGCGCCGCGCGGCGCTTCGGCTCGAGACCTTCGAGCGCCGCTTCGAGTTCGGACATCGGCAGTTCGAGCGACTGGACGCTTTTCGCGTCGATACGGTCGAAGCGGTTCGTGTACTCGAGCACCGCCGCGTCGCCGCGCACCTTCACGTCGCTGAGAATCTGCGCGACCGAGCGCTCGATTGCTTCGTCTTCGCTCGCCTCGAACGCGAGCACCGCGTGCAGCGACTTCTGGAAGTCGGGAGCGCGGGAATCGAGTTTGCGAATCTTGATAGACATACGGGTATCCGTTTCGGTAAGGCGCGCTTTACAGCGAGGTCAGACTGGCCCGATCCAACTGTCAGGCCGCGGCAAGGCCGGCTTTCGTCGCGCGTTCGAACGCGTCGAGAATCGGCCGCAACGCGGCGCGCTTGAGCTTCAGTGCCGCCTGGTTCACAACGAGGCGCGACGAAATCTGCATGATTTCCTCCACCTCCACGAGATTGTTGGCGCGCAAGGTATTGCCCGAGCTCACCAGATCGACGATCGCATCCGCGAGGCCGACGAGCGGCGCCAACTCCATCGAACCGTACAACTTGATCAGGTCGACGTGCACGCCCTTGGCGGCGAAGTGCTCGCGTGCGGTTTCGACGTATTTGGTCGCCACGCGCAAGCGGGCGCCCTGGCGCACCGCGTTCGCATAATCGAAACCCGCCGCGACCGCAACCGACATGCGACAACGCGCGATGTCGAGGTCGACCGGCTGATACAGCCCGCTGCCGCCATGTTCCAGCAAGACGTCCTTGCCCGCCACGCCGAAGTCGGCCGCGCCATATTCGACGTAGGTCGGCACATCGGTCGCGCGCACGATGATCACGCGCAGGTTCGCGTCGGTTGTCGGCAAAATCAGCTTGCGCGAGCTTTCCGGATCTTCGGCCACTTCGATGCCGGCCGCGGCGAGCAGCGGCAGCGTTTCCTCGAAGATACGCCCCTTCGACAAAGCCAGCGTGAGCGGCGCGCTAGCCGCCAGCGAAGTCGACGTTTGCGGCATCGAACTCATGCCTGGCTCCCGGCAATGCGGCGCACCTTCGCGCCAATCGCGTTGAGCTTGGTTTCCATCCGGTCGTAACCGCGGTCCAGATGGTAGATACGGTCGATCAGCGTCTCGCCTTCCGCGCGCAACGCGGCGATCACGAGACTCGCAGACGCGCGCAGGTCCGTCGCCATCACCTTCGCGCCGGAGAGCTTGTCGACGCCGGTCACGAGCGCGGTCTTGCCGTCGATCGTGATGTTCGCGCCAAGGCGGTTGAGTTCCTGCACGTGCATGAAGCGGTTCTCGAAGATCGTTTCGACGACCTGCGCCTTACCGTCCGCGACCGTGTTCAGCGCCATGAACTGCGCCTGCATGTCGGTCGGAAACGCCGGATATTCGGACGTGCGGAACGACACGGCGTTCGGACGCTTGTCCATGCGCACGCGCATCCAGTCGTCGCCTTCTTCAATCGCCACGCCGGCTTCGCGCAGCTTGTCGGTCACCGCTTCCAGAATCTGCGGACGCACTTTACGCAGCGTGACATCGCCGCCCGCCGCGGCCACCGCGCACAGGAACGTGCCGGCTTCGATCCGGTCCGGAATCACCGTGTGCTTCGCACCATGCAGCTTGTCCACGCCCTGAATCACGAGTCGGTCCGTGCCGATGCCTTCGATCTTCGCGCCCATCTGCACCAGCAGGTGCGCAAGGTCGCCCACTTCCGGTTCGCGCGCCGCGTTTTCGATGACCGTCTCGCCTTCCGCGAGCACCGCCGCCATCAGCAGGTTTTCGGTACCGGTCACGGTGATCATGTCCGTGATGATGCGCGCGCCCTTCAAACGCTTTGCGCGCGCTTCGATGAAGCCGTGGTCGATGGTGATCTCGGCGCCCATCGCCTGCAGACCCTTGATGTGCTGATCCACGGGACGCGCACCGATCGCGCAACCGCCCGGCAGCGACACGCGCGCATGGCCGAACCGCGCGACCAGCGGGCCGAGCACGAGAATCGAAGCGCGCATGGTCTTCACCATTTCGTACGGCGCGACGAGGTTGTCGACCTTCGACGCGTCGAGCGACACGCGTCCGCCGCCGCTTTCGATGCGCACGCCCATCTGGCCGAGCAGCTTGAGCATCGTGCGCACGTCCTGCAGGTCGGGCACGTTCTCCAGTTGCACCGGCTCCGCGCTCAGCAGACCGGCGCACAGGATCGGCAATGCCGCGTTTTTCGCACCCGAGACAACGACCTCACCCGACAGCGGGTAGCCACCTTCAATGACGAGTTTGTCCATGCCTGTCTGTTCCTGATTGACCCGGACTTCAGCCGGGCCTGCCTTCATTGTGTTCGACGCGCCGCTGCCGGCGTCGCGCCCTTCTTGAGTAATTCGCACTAAATTTCCAGATTACGCGTTCTGCCATTCGGCGGGCGTCAGCGTTTTCATGCTGAGCGCGTGGATTTCTTCGCGCATGCGGTCGCCGAGGGCCGCGTACACGAGTTGATGACGCTGAATGAGACGCTTACCTTCGAAGCTCGGAGAAACGATGGTCGCAAAGAAATGCTGACCGTCGCCTTCAACTTCGAGATGCTGGCAAGCGAGCCCAGCCGCGATGTATTGCTTGACCTGTTCGGGAGTCGGCAACATGAGAGAAGCTCCTGGTCAGTGGCGCAGTTTGTAGCCGGACGCGAGCATGCGCATCGCCACCACGGCCAGCACCACGAAGAAACCGGCGACAATTGCGAGGCTCGCGAGCGGATTGATATCCGACATCCCGAAGAAGCCATAGCGAAAGCCGTCGATCATGTAGAAAAAAGGATTGAGCCGCGACACTTCGCGCCATACCGGCGGCAGCGTATGTGTGGAGTAGAACACGCCCGAGAGAAACGTGAGCGGCATGATCAGAAAGTTCTGGAACGCGGCGAGCTGGTCGAACTTTTCCGCCCAGATTCCCGCGATCAGACCGAGCGTGCCGAGAATCCCCGCGCCGCAAATCGCGAACAGAATGATGTAGAGCGGCGCCGTGAAACTGACCGGCACGAACCAGATCGTCACGATGAACACGCCGAAGCCGACCGCGAGCCCCCGTGCGACCGCCGCGAGAACATAGGCGCCGAACATCTCGTAATGGGACAGCGGCGGCAACAGCACGAACACCAGATTGCCGGTAATTTTCGACTGGATCAGCGACGACGAACTGTTCGCAAACGCATTCTGCAACACGCTCATCATGACGAGCCCCGGAATCAGGAAACTCGTGTATTCGACGCCCGGATAAACCTGCACATGGTCACGCAGCGCATGGCCGAAAATGGTCAGATATAGAAGCGCGGTGATAATGGGCGCAAGCACGGTCTGGAACGACACTTTCCAGAAGCGCAGGATTTCCTTATAGAACAGCGTGCCAAAACCGCTATAGCCGCTCATGCGAGCCCCTCGATCACTTCCGGACCGTTCATCACCTGAACGAAAACGTCTTCGAGGTCGGCTTTGCGGACCTCGATTTCTTCAAATGTGCACCCTGCCGCACGGCATTGCGCGAGAATTTTCTCGACGTCGTCATAGCTCGTGAGGCGCAGCAAGTGCTGGCGGCCATTGCCGTTGCCCGCCCCGCCCTCGACTTCGAGCGGTCGCAGTTCCGCCGGCAACACGCCTTGCGCGAAACGTACGAACAGTTGCATGCCCGCGAAGCGTTGCAGCAGCGTGCTCGTGCGATCGAGCGCCACTACCTCGCCGCGACGCAGCATCGCGATGCGGTCGCACAGCAACTCGGCTTCTTCCAGATAGTGCGTGGTCAGCACGATCGTATGACCTTCGCTGTTCAGACGTGAGATGAACTTCCACAGCGTTTGTCGCAACTCGACGTCGACGCCGGCGGTCGGCTCGTCGAGCACGATCACCGGCGGGCGATGCACCAGCGCCTGAGCAACCAGCACGCGGCGCTTCATGCCGCCCGAGAGCGCGCGCATGTTGGCGTCGGCTTTGTCGGTGAGATCGAGATTCGCCATGATCTCGTCGATCCACGCGTCGTTGTTGCGCAGCCCGTAGTAGCCGGACTGAATGCGCAAGGTTTCGCGCACGGTGAAAAACGGATCGAACACGAGTTCCTGCGGCACCACGCCCAGCGCGCGGCGCGCGGCGCGGAAATCGTCGACCACGTTGTGGCCGCGCACGGCGATGCTGCCTTCGTCCGCGCGCGCGAGGCCCGCGAGAATGCTGATGAGCGTTGTCTTGCCCGCGCCGTTCGGACCGAGCAGTCCGAAGAACTCGCCTTCTTCCACCGTGAGGCTGACGCCCTTGAGCGCCTGCAAGTCTTTGTAGCGCTTCTTGACGTTACGAATTTCTATGGCTGACATGACAGTGCGCCGCGTGCGTCGCGGCGCTTTAAGAACACGGAGGAGCCCGGGGCGGGCGCACAAAATGCTGGAAAGGAACGAAAATTGGGGCCGCTTGAATACTCGAACCGCGCCCCAAAAAACGTTTGATTATAGGGCAAAAATCGGCAGCCCCATCTCACGAGCAGGGAGTGGGAAGTGACGCGATGAACGCGTCAAGCGAGCGTCAATGTCGCGCCGATAGCAGGGTATCGACGCCATAGGCTTGCGCGAGACTGGCGAGACCAGCCGGCAGATTGACGACCTCGAAGGCACTGCCGCGAGCCTGGGCGGCCCGCTGCCATGCGAGGAGGACGGCCAGCGCGGACGAATCGAATTGCGTGAGCGGCGCACAATCGACGCCGCCCGCGCCCGCGGCAATCCGCTCCAGACCCGCAACGAGCGCGGCCTTCGCGCTCGCGTGGGTCAGCGTCGCGCCGCTCGCGAAGCGATTGGCGACGGGGCTCAGCACTTCGCTCACGACTGCTTGCCCGCGGCGAGTTGCTGGTTGCGCTGCGTGAGGAACTGGATCAGCCCGTCCACGCCCTTCTGCTGGATCTGCTCGTTGAACTGCTGCTGGTAAGCCTGGATCAGCCATGCGCCGAGCACGTTGATGTCATACACACGCCAGCCTTGCGGCGTCTTGTACAAACGGTAGTCGAGTTCGATCGGCGAGCCGTTGTTCATTACCACCGAGCGCACCACCGTGTCGGTGTCGTCCGGGTTCATGCGGAACGGCTTGTACTGGATCTGCTGGTCGCGCACCTGGGCGAGCGCGCCCGAATACGTGCGAATCAGCAGCATCTTGAACTGCTCGACGACCTGGCTCTGCTGCTCAGGCGTGGCGGTGCGCCAGTTGCGGCCCATTGCCAATTGCGTGGTGCGGCGGAAATCCGTGTACGGCAGGATCTTCTGGTTGACGAGCTGCGTGATGTGCGAAATGTCGCCCTGCTGGATCGACTTGTCGGCGCGCACGGCGTCGATCACTTGCTGGGTGACCGTTTTGATCAGAACGTCCGGCGAATTCGTATCGACGGTTTGTGCCGATGCACTGACACTCATGAACGAGAACAGCGCGGCAAACAACGGAATCAGGAAGAATTTTTTCATATCGAGCCTTGCGTTAAAAATAGTGCAAACGGTTTGAGCCGACATTAACACGCGAGTTCAGCGGCAATCCATGCGCAAACTGCGAGAGTCGTATCGATCTGTTACGGCCGCACGATCAACGCAATTTGAAGGACGGAAAGTTAAACCGCGTTGGCGGCACCAGTTGGCCCGCCGGAATCTGCGTGGTCTCGGGGCCGCCGTTTACATCAATCGGCGGGGATTCCGCGCTGCCGGAAGCGGCTTCAGGCGCGGCGGCGTTGCTGGCTGCTCCGGCGCTCTCGCCAGCTCCCGAAGCGGCCTGCGGCGGCGTCGCGGCGCTTGCGCCGGAGGCGGCCCGCGCAGCCGACGCCTTCGCGGCGGCACCGCCCGTTCCCGCAGCACCCGCTGTTCCCGTCACCGCGCCAGCCGGCGCACCGGCGGCCGTGCCGTCGACGTCCTCGTACTTCGGCAGCGGCGCTTCGTCGCCATAGTTCGGCAACGCCTGCGATTGCTTGCCATCCGACAGCAGATACTGACGCCGCTGCAGATACGCATTACGCACGAACGAGTACTTGTCGAGCGCGGCGCCTTCCAGCACATCGCCCGCATTCAGCAGATTCGCGCGCGTGTTCACGACGTTCAGGCCGTACAGCGCCCAGCTCAGGCCCGGCGGATCGACGTAGCTGAGCGGATTCACATAGTAATTGCCGAGCGAGCCGACCGCGTCGCGCACGGTGCTCGGCCCGAACAGCGGCAGCACCAGGTACGGACCCGCCGGCACGCCATAGTGCCCGAGCGTCAGTCCGAGGTCATTGTCGTGCTTGGGCAGCTTTGCGAGCGTCGCCACGTCGAACAGCCCGCCGACACCGAACACCGTGTTGATCACGATCCGCATGATGTCCTGCACGCCGTCGGTGATCTTCAACTGCAGCAGGTTGTTCGCCGCGATGTAGACGTCGCCGATGTTCGAGAAGAAGTTCGTCACGCTGTCGCGCACCGGCTGCGGCGTGATGAACACATAACCTTTGGCGACCGGCTTCAGCGCGTACTGGTCGAGCTTGTCGTTGACGGTGAAGATCGTGCGGTTCAAGCCCTCGAGCGGATCGCCCTCGGTCGGCGTCTGCACCGTCGTACAGCCGGCGAGCGCCGCCACGGCGACGGCCACTCTGGCCACCCGGAAGGCGCGCGCGCCTCCGGTGCGTAAGGTCTGCATTATTGTTCTCCTTATTGACCGGCCGAGCCGGAAGCGGGCTGAGTCGCGGCGGCCGGTGCCGGGGGGACAGCCGCCGGCGCCGGCGCCGCGGAACCCGCGCCCGGCTTTGATGCGCCAGAATCAGCCGCTTTGCTATAGAGGAACTGCCCAATCAGGTTTTCCAGCACGATCGCCGATTGCGTCATGGAGATCGTGTCGCCAGCTTTAAGCATCTCCGAGTCGCCGCCCGGCTCGAGCCCAATGTATTGCTCGCCCAGCAGACCCGAAGTCAGGATCTTCGCCGAGCTGTCTTTCGGAAACTGGTACTGCTTGTCGATGTCGATCGTGACAAGCGCTTGATAGGCGTTGCTGTCGAAGCCGATCGAACCCACGCGGCCCACCGTCACACCTGCACTCTTCACAGGCGCGCGCGCCTTCAATCCGCCGATATTGTCGAACTTCAGCTTGACCGGATACGTTGCCTGAAACGACAGCGAGCTCATGTTGCCCGCCTTGAGCGCGAGAAACAGCAACGCCACGAAACCCAGCACCACAAAGAGGCCGACCCAGAAGTCGAGAGCAGTCTTTTTCATCGTCATCCCAAAGTGAATCCGCCACGCCGCCGCTACTCCGCCGCGCGCGGCCAGGGACGCGCCGCAGCGGGAAACAGCCAACGCAGTCTCAGCTGAACATCAGTGCAGTCAGCAGAAAATCGAGGCCGAGCACCGCGAGCGACGCGTACACGACCGTCTTCGTCGTGGCGCGCGACACGCCTTCCGGCGTCGGCTTGGCTTCGTAGCCCTGGAACAGCGCCACGAACGTGACAGCAAGGCCGAACACCACGCTTTTGACGACGCCCGCGCCGACATCGCGCCAGATATCCACGCCGCCTTGCATTTGCGACCAGAACGCGCCGGCGTCGACGCCGATCAGCAGCACGCCGACCACATAGCCGCCCGTCACGCCGATCGCGCTGAAGATCGCGGCGAGAATTGGCATCGAAATAATGCCGGCCCAGAGGCGCGGCGCTACCACGACCTTGACCGGGTCGACCGCCATCATTTCCATCGCGGTCAACTGCTCGCCGGCCTTCATCAAGCCGATCTCGGCAGTCAGCGACGTGCCCGCGCGGCCGGCGAACAGTAGCGCCGTGACCACCGGTCCCAGTTCCCGCACGAGCGATAACGCGACCAGTAGCCCGAGCGCCTGCTCCGAACCGTAGCGGTTCAGCGTGTAATAACCCTGCAGACCGAGCACGAAGCCGACGAACAGGCCCGATACCGCAATGATCACCAGCGAATAATTACCCACGAAGTGGATCTGCTTCGTGACAAGGCGCGGACGGCGCAGCAATGGGAAAAACTCGAACAGCAGCCGGAAGAAAAAGCGCGTCGCATAGCCGGCCGTGCCGAGCCCTTCGAGCACCGAGCGGCCGACTGAGCTGATCAGTGAGCCGATCATGACTGACCTCCGCCGACGCCGAAGTCCGCCGCCAGCGGCGTCCTGCTCGGATAGTGGAATTTGAACGGGCCGTCCGGCGCGCCGTCGATGAACTGCCGAACAGTTGGATCCGTGGACGCACGCAGTTGCGCGGGTGTGCCCTCGGCGTGGACGCCGCCGTTGGCGAGGAAATAGACGTAATCGGCGATGGCGAACGATTCCGGCACGTCGTGCGTCACTAGAATCGATGTCGCGCCGAGCGCCTGGTTGAGTGCGCGGATCAGGTTCGCCGTGATGCCGAGCGAGATCGGGTCCAAGCCGGCGAACGGCTCGTCGTACATCATCAGCTCGGGGTCGAGGGCAATGGCGCGCGCCAGTGCGACGCGCCGCGCCATACCGCCGGAAATCTCCGCCGGCAGCAGGTCGCGCGCGCCACGCAGACCGACCGCGTTCAGCTTCATCAGCACGAGGTCGCGGATCAGTTCTTCGGGAAGCTCGGTGTGCTCGCGCAGCGCGAAGGCGACGTTCTCGAACACCGACATGTCGGTGAACAGCGCGCCGAACTGGAACAGCATGCCCATCTTGCGGCGCAGCGCGTACAGGCCCTCTCGCGTCTGGCCGCCGACGTTCTCGCCGTCGAACAGAATCTCGCCGCGCTGGGCCCGCACCAGACCGCCGATCAGGCGCAGCACCGTGGTCTTGCCGCAACCTGATCCGCCCATGACCGCGACCACCTGGCCGCGCTTGAAGCGCAGGTTCAGGTTCGACAGGACGAGTTGCTCGCCGTAGCCGAAGTCGACGTTGCGCAGTTCGAGTAAGGTCTCGGTTGGGGAAGACACTGAGTGACAATCCTTTTACACGGAAGGCCGAATTATAGGGCCATCATGCAAAAGTTGCCGTGAGGTGCCCTGTCCCTTAACGAATCATGACGATTATTGCGTAAACGCTTGTTGCAGTGCGGAAACGGCGGCAGCGGGATCCGCCGCTTCCGTCACCGCGCGCACAACTGCCGCGCAACCGACGCCCGTTGACAGAACCTTGGGCAGCACCTGCAGATCGATTCCGCCGATCGCTACCAGCGGCACGGCGCCGTCCAGCAACCTGACGTAGCGCGCGAGACGCCGCAGGCCCTGCGGCGCCGTCGGCATCACCTTGGTCGTGGTCGGAAACACCGCGCCCAGCGCGATGTAGCTCGGCCGGAAGTGCAGCGCCTTCAGAATCTCGTAGAAACCGTGTGTCGACAGACCGAGCCGGGTGCCGGCCGCGGCCAGCGCCGAGAGATCCGCCGTATGTACGTCTTCCTGGCCCAGATGCACGCCGTAGGCGCCTGCGTCCAGCGCGGCTTGCCAGTGATCGTTGATGAAAACCTGCGCGTCGTGCTGCCGCCCGGCCGCCACGCAGCGGGCGATTTCACGCCGCAGTTCGTCGGCGGGATGGGCGGACTTGCGGCGCAACTGCACCGTCTTTACGCCGAATCCGACCACCCGCTCCACCCAATCCGCGCTTGGCAGCACCGGATACAGTCCGAGCCGCTCCGGGCAGCGCGGGAATGCCTGCGCCGGCGCTTCCGGCAAGCCGGCGAGGCGTGGAAACGTCGCGAGATCGCAGGGAAATGAGTCACCGGCGGCGTTCGTCCGGGTTTCGTCGCCGTCGCGCCAGGCGAGCGCCAGTACGAGCGCGTCGTGCGGATCGAAACCGCAATCCAGAAAGGCGGCCAGCGCGGGAATCCAGTCTTCCGCGAGATGCCCTTCGAGTCGGTACTTTTCGCCGCCAAGGTGCAGCGTAGCCTTGTTCTCGGCGGCTTCGACCACCGCCGCGCCCTGCACCTGCCAGCGCGCCATCTGTTCGCCGTGCCGCAAGGCGTCGGCGACGATAATCAGGTCGCCGCCGTTCGGCTCATCCGGCGTGGTCAGGCAGATGCGCCACGGCGCGTGCGTCGGCGGCCAGTCGCCCAGGCGTGCACGGATGCGCTCGGTCGCCTCGGTGAGTTCGTCGGCCGGCGGCCAGAACAGGTCGCGGTCTTTCAAAGCCAATGTCTGCGTCATGCGGCGCTCCCGTCTTGGTGCCAGAACGGCATGCCGACCACCGGCGTGCTCGCGTGCGCGCTTTCGCGCTCGGCCATCGGTCCCGCGAGAAATGCCTCGCGGCCCGCTTCGACGCCGAGCGCAAACGCGCGTGCCATCGCGTCGGGGTGCGTGGCCTGCGACACGGCCGTGTTCAGCAGCACGCCGTCGAAGCCCCACTCCATCACCTGCGCGGCATGCGACGGCACGCCGAGTCCCGCGTCGACGATTAGCGGCACGTCCGGCAGTCGCTCGCGCAGCACGCGCAGCCCGTACGGATTGATCACGCCCTTGCCGGTGCCGATCGGCGCACCCCACGGCATCAGCGCCTCGCAACCGGCATCCAGCAGACGGCGGCCGATCACGAGGTCTTCGGTGCAATACGGCAGCACCTTGAAGCCGTCCTTGACGAGCTTCGCAGCCGCTTCGATCAGACCGACCGGATCGGGCTGCAACGTGTAGTCGTCGCCGATCAATTCGAGCTTGATCCACTCCGTTTCGAAAATTTCGCGGGCCATGTGCGCAGTCGCCACCGCCTCGCCGACGCTCAGACAGCCGGCCGTGTTCGGCAGCAGCGGCACGCCGTGGCGCTTCAATAGATCGAAGAAGCCGGCTTCGGCGCCGCCTTCGTTCATCTGCCGGCGCAGTGCGACGGTCACCATGCCGGGACGCGCCGCGTCGATCGAATCGGACAACGATTGCAGCGACGGATAGCGCGACGTGCCGAGCAACACGCGGCTCGCGAAGGGTTGACCGTAGAGCGTGAGCGCGTCCGCGGCCTGCGGGGTAGTCATTTCCATGATCCTGGTCTCCTGCAATGCGTGGCGGGCCTAGCCGCCGGCCACGGGTTGCACGACATCGAGCTTGTCGCCCGTTTGCAGCGCGCGCGCCGCATGCTGCGCGCGCGCGACGAAATCGCCGTTCAGCGCGACCGCGAACGGCGGACGCGCGCCGTACGCGGCGAGCGCATCGGCGACAGTCGCGCCTTCGGGCAACGACAACGGCTTCTGGTTGATATGAATGTCCATGGTGTTCGAATACGGTTCAATCAATGGCTAAGGCGCGAGCGCGTTAACCGCGCCGCGGCACGGTCCGCTGCTTACGCCGGCTCCCGCGCGCAATCTTGTTGGAAAAGCTCACTCCAGCGCGCGCCGCGCTGCCAGTCCGCGAATGCGTCGGCGTTGCCGATGCGCCCGTCCAACAGCGCCGCCGCGAAGCGCACGGCTTCGTCAGCGACTTCGGGCACGATCATGTAGCCGTGCCGGTAAAGCCCGTTCACGCGCAATGTCTGCGCGCCGTCCCACAGCAACGCCGGCCGATGATCCGGCAAAGTCGGACGGCACTGCGAGTTCAGCTCAAGAATGCGCGCCTCGCCGAAACCCGGATGCACGGAAAACGCCGCACTCAGCAGCTCAAGCGCGGAGCGCACGCTGACGGGCGACATGTCCTCGCCTTCCACTTCCGTCGCACCGATCACGTAGAGATCGTCCTGCTTCGGCGCGATATACAGCGGATAACGCGGATGCAGCAGCCGCACCGGCCGCGTCAGATCGATGCCGGGCGCATGCACCCGTGCGACTTCGCCGCGAATGCCGCGCAGCGTCGGCAGCACGGGTTTAGCGCCAAGCCCGCGACAGTCGATCGTCACGCGCGCGGGCGGAAGCGCGCTCTCGCTCACGGGTGTATTCCAGTGCGTTTCGACGCCGCGTTGCGCCAGACCCGCCGCAAGCGCGCGAAGCACCTGCCGGTTATCCAGTTGACCCTCGCGCGGCAGCAGCCAGCCCTGATTAAAGCGTCCCGCCAGCGCAGGCTCAGCCGCACCGAGCTGTGCGCCGGCCAGCGTCACGAACCCGCCGTCCAGCAATTCGGCCGGCGCGTTGGAACGCACACGCCTTTCGAACAACGGCGCCTCAGTCCGATCCGCGTGATGCCAGACAACGAGCGTGCCATTGCGCTGAAAAAACACTGGTTCGGGCAGTTCAGCCAGCAGTTGCGGCCAGGTATCGAGTGAAGTGGCGCCCAGGCGCGTGATCAGGAGTTCAGCGCTGGCAGCCTCGGCGAGTGGTGCGAGCATGGCCGCGGCCACCCACGCGGCGGCCTGCGAACCGTCGGCTCCGCCGCGCTCATAAAGCGCCACTCGATGCCCTTGCCCAGCAAGCCGCCACGCGACCAGACGCCCACACAGGCCGCCGCCGAGCACCGCGAAGTCCGGTTGTGCGGCACGGTTCATTGTGTGCGCTCCGATTTCATGCGACCGGCAAAAGCAAAGCAGCGCGCGCCAGGGGCGACGCGACAAGGAGCAAAACACATAACTGAAGAATAGGCGGTCATCGAGTCCTTTCCGTACGGCCAAAAAGAAGCGCGTACCCAGGACGAAACCGGCGGGTAAGGCCGGCCAGGCGATATGCGCGCTCCAATGAAGAACGCCGCCCGGCGGGGAATGGAAGACTGGTTGCTTCCGGAAACTTCCCGCGCCGGTATTACCCGGATCGGGTGCAAAGGGTCTCTCTCAGCCTCGCTGCCGCAGCGCGAAAATCGTGCCGCTCAAGTGCAAAGCACCCCTGTTTCGTCGAAGGTCATTAGACCATAAAAGGCGCAGCGCTCGCAAACGAGCGGCTCACGGCGTCGAGCATGCTTTGATCCGGCACCACCTTTGGTTTGATGGATACGGACCGGCGCGACGCTCTGGCACAATGCCAGCAGAAGATGCCGCGGGAACGCGGCATCGGCGAAGCTTGGGGCGAGATCGGCAGCGGCGCATACAGCGATAATTAATTCTCGCTTAAGGGCTTCGCGCCAGAATCGACACTCGCGTGGCGGGCGTGGTCAGGCGCCACGCCCGCATACGCATCACGAACCCGCCATGGAACGGCCCGAGCGGGTCAACCTACGATGGCGCAACCCGTCAAGGCCGGCTCATCCAATGGGCTCGCCCCAGTGGGCCGGCCTGGATAGGCCAGCACTTCTTCAGGACGCTCATGAGAACGAATACTTCTGTCAGCCCCGCGCTGCCGCCCGACGAGAAAGTCTCCGCCTGGAGCCTGATCAAACCCTACTGGGTCTCCGAAGAACGGAAGACGGCTTGGGCGCTACTCATCGCGATCATCGTGATGAACCTGCTGGTCGTGTGGATCAACGTGCGCTTGAACCGCTGGAGCGCGGACTTCTATAACGCGCTGCAAACCAAGAACGTGCGCGATTTCCCGCATCTGCTGATGGTGTTTTCGGGACTCGCGTTCGGCTTCATTATCCTCGCGGTGTATGGGCGTTACTTGCGGCAGATGCTCGGCTTCCGCTGGCGCCAGTGGCTCACCACGCGCTATCTGAACGAGTGGCTGCATGACAGTGCGTTCTACCGGATCGAGCGCGACCGTCTCGCCGACAACCCCGACCAGCGGATCAGCGACGACCTTCAGTCATTCGCCACCACCACGCTTTCGCTGACGCTGGACCTGCTGTCCACCGTCGTCACGCTCGTGTCGTTCATCACGATCCTGTGGTCGCTCGCCGGCGCGCTGACCATCACGCTCGGCGGCATGCCGTTACAGATTCCCGGCTATATGGTGTGGGCGGCCGCACTATACGCAGTGGTCGGTTCGCTGATCATTCAGAAGGTCGGCCATCCGCTCGTGCCTATCAATTACCAGGCGCAGAAAGTCGAGGCGGACTTCCGTTTCGGCCTGATCCGTATGCGTGAAAACGCAGAGCAGATCGCGTTCTACAACGGCATGGACACCGAGAAGCACAACGCCTACACGCTGTTCGGCCGCATCCGCGACAACTGGTGGCAAGTCATGAAATACACGAAGCGGCTCACCTTCGTGCTGAGTTTCTACGGCCAGATCGCGATCATCTTTCCGCTCGTCGTCGCCGCCCCGCGCTACTTCGCCGGCGCCTTCACATTCGGCGTGCTGATGCAGATATCCAGCGCCTTCGGCACCGTCAGCGATTCGTTCTCGTGGTTCATCAACAGTTACTCGACGCTCGTCGAATGGCGCGCGACGGTCAACCGGTTGCGCGAATTCAAGCGCGTCGTGCATGCGCCGCGTCTAAAGGAATCGGTGTCGCCGGCCACCGCGCACGGCGGCATCAACCTGCATTTCGTCGACGCCGACAAGCTCTCCACCGACGGCCTCAAGCTCGCGCTGCCGAACGGCAACCCGCTCTCGCGCATTCGCGATATCGCGATCCACCCAGGCTCGCGCTGGCTCGTACGCGGCCCGTCCGGATCGGGCAAGAGCACGTTGATGCGCGCGCTGGCCGGCTTGTGGCCGTTCGGCGACGGCTCGATCGACGCGCCGGTGAACGCACGCATGATGTTCATTCCGCAGGTCAGCTACATGCCGATCGGCACGCTGAAGGCGGCGCTCACGTATCCGTCCGCGGCCAGCACCTATAGCGACGAAGAATGCCGCGAAGCGCTCGTCATCTGCCATTTGTCGGAATACGCGGACCGTCTGCAGGAATCGGGGCACTGGACGCGCATGCTGTCGCCCGGCGAGCAGCAACGCCTCGCCGCCGCGCGCGTGCTACTGCACAAGCCAGACTACCTGTTCCTCGACGAAGCAACGAGCGCGCTCGACGCCGAGAACGAAGCGCGTCTCTATCGCCTCTTCACCGAACGGCTGCCGAAGGCGGCGATTGTGAGCGTCGCGCATCGCGAATCGCTGGCGGCGTTCCATGACGAAACGCTCGATGTCGAGCGCGCCGGCGAAGCAGTCGCCGCATGAATTCCGAAAGCGACGTGGACAGCGCAGGCAGCGCGGGTTTCGACCGCGTCGTGCTGATCACGGGGGCGGGCTCGGGCATCGGCGCGTCACTGGCCCGACGCATCGCCGCGCCACGGGTGGCGCTCATGCTGCATGCGCGTGGCGCGGATAGTGAAGCGCGCCAGCGTCTCAAGCAAGTCGCCGCCGATTGCAGCGCGAACGGCGCAACATGCGCGACGGTGTTCGGCGACCTCGCCGAGCGTGGCGCCGCGGAACACGTGGTGCATCAAACGCTCGCGAAGTTCGGTGCACTCGATCAACTCGTCGCCAACGCAGGCCACGCGCAGCGACAAACGCTTCAGGCGCTCGATACCGACGCGTTGAACGCGGCGTTCTCCGCAATGCCCGCCGCGTTTATGTCGCTCGTCAAACGCGCGACGCCCGCATTGGAAACGTCGAAGCGCGGCCGCGTGGTCGCGCTCAGTTCGTTTGTCGCGCACCGCTATCGCGCCGACGCCCCGTTTGCCGCCACCGCGGCGGCGAAAGCGGCGCTCGAATCGCTGGCAAAAACAGCGGCGGTGGAACTCGCGCCGCATGGCGTGACCGTCAACTGCGTGGCGCCCGGCTATACGCGCAAGGATCGCGGCCCGAGCGCCGATAACGCTGCCGTGTGGACGCGCGCCGCCGAATCGACGCCGCTCGGCCACATCGCCGAACCCGCCGACGTCGCCGCGCTGATCGCGTTCCTGCTTTCCGACGAAGCGCGTCACATCACCGGCCAGGTGATTCACGTCGACGGCGGACTGACGCTGGGTTGACGCTGGGTTGACGCTCCGAATACATCGGCAAGATCCCGAAACACGCGAGAACAGTTCGAAAGCATTTGCGAAGCGGGCAAGCTTTTCCGCCCTTTGAAAAGAGCTCGCAACAGCGACGATAGTCGTGCGCGTCGTAACCCCAGCGGCCCGCACGCCCTCCACCGCTAACGGACTCTCCGCACATGTCACTCCATCGCTGCTCTTCCCCTGTAATCCATCGCGTCGCGATTGCATTCGGCGCAGCCGCGCTGCTGACAAGCGTCGCGCACGCAGCGCAAGCCACCCAGCCGACCGAGCCGGCGGACGTGTGTCCGGCGCTCAAGCACATCGTCGAAGCATCCGACTTCAAGCAATTGCACACGCAGCCGGCCGCACAACTGCCGGGCCAGGCCAACGCGGAAGATTGCCGCGCCAACGCGCATGCGTACGATTGCCACTGGCGCGCGCATTGGCAAGCCGACGGAGTCGTCAACGATCCGCTCGAAGAAATTGGCGCCGACATCGCCGCCTGCTTTCCGAACGTCATACACGACGTGAATACGCCGACGCGCCAGCACTTCATCGTGACCACCGCCGAGCGTCGCGTGAACGTTACCGCGAGCGTGCAAGGGCAAAGCGAATTGCGCCTGCGCGTCACGCGCTAAGCACGAGGACGATGCCGTCATCCGCTTCTTGCGCGTTCTTGCATTCCGTTTGTCCACATTGCCACCTGCCTCTGCTTCATGACCTTCATGCCTGGCACAAGCGCTAACGCTTTCACGCAAGCCCCACGGGCGGCGTGGGTCATGTTGCGGCGGCCCTGCGCGTGGCTCGCGGCCTCGGCGACACTGACGGTCGGACTCAACGGCTGCGCGTGGACGCTGATCCAGGCAGCCGACGCCACCGGCTCCGTGATCCAGGCCGGCTACGCGATTGCGGCGAACTATTCGTCGCCGACCTTCGTGAACGGCCGTCCCGCGGATGTGCATCACGTTTGCATCGAAGTGAATCAGGCCGTGTCGGTCGGCGATTTCGTGCCCGCGCTGCAACTCGCGCTCGAGCGCCGCGGCATTCGTTCGGACGTCTACAATCCGGGCACCTCGCCCACGGGCTGCGAGGCGCGCCTCGTCTACAACGCCGCGATCGACTACGGCCGCCGCTCGTTCAGCGACGAGTCGATCCAGTATCTGTCGATCATCGACTTGACGCTCCTGCAGAACAGCCGCATTCTCGTCACTGCTCGCTATCAGACCGGCGGCCTCAACACCGACCGCTTCTCTTCCGCGTCGACCAAGCTCAACGGACTGATCGACAAGATGGTGGTCGACCAGGCCGACTTCAGCCGTCAGACGATGCAGACGATTCAAACTTCGCAAGTCAATTAGGCCTGCGTCTCATTGTTTTCTCTTACGCGGGAAAGTATTGGAAAGCGTTAGCCGCTTTGCTGCGTCCGCACGGATCACTAAGATGATCTGAATGAACCAATCCATTCTGGTCGTCGACGACGACCCCGTCGTACGTGAGCTCGTCAGCCAGTATCTCGAAGGGCGCGGCTTCAAGGTCGCCACCCTCGAGCATGGGATGGCGCTGCAGCGCAAGCTTCAGGACGAGCGTCCCGCGCTGGTCGTGCTCGACATCATGATGCCGGAGCTCGACGGCATCAGTGCGCTGCGCGCATTGCGCGTCGCGGGCGACGATATTCCCGTCATTCTTCTCACCGCGCGTGCCGATCCGATCGATCGCGTGATCGGCCTCGAACTCGGCGCCGACGATTACCTCGGCAAGCCGTTCGAACCGAGCGAACTCGTCGCGCGGATTCGCACGGTGCTGCGGCGTCGCGGCTCCATTGCGCCGAGCGCGCCGGAACAACGTGCGCCGTATCGCTTCGGCCGCTTCGAAGTGAATTTTCCGGCGCGCGAATTGCGCCGCGACGGCGAGCGCATCACGTTGCGCTCGAGTGAATTCGCGATGCTGAAGGTATTCATCGCGCATGCGATGGCCGTGCTCACGCGCGCGCAGTTGCTCGAAAAACTGCATGGCAATAGCGAGGCGCATCGCAACCGCAGTCTCGACGTGTCGATCTGGCGTTTGCGCCGCCTGATCGAAGTCGATCCGTCAGAACCGCGCTACGTGCAAACGGTTTGGGGACGCGGCTACGTGTTCGTGCCGGACGGCGAAATCGGCGCTGCGGAACGCGGCCCGGCAGCGGTTTCATAGTAAGCGACCAAAGGCGATGAGTCGCTTCGCTTCGCCGTCAAAAAGTCAGCACGCTAAGAAACATTCGCTGCAGCCAACCCATGGTGGTGGCGTCGGAAAGCATGCCGACGCCCGCCTGTTCGATGCGCGCATTCGCGACCTTGCTCGAAGCCACGAAATTGCCTGCTTCGATATCCTTAGGATTGATCACGCCCGACAGGCGCAGGCGGTCGCGGTTGCCGCTCATCGAAATAAGCTTTTCGCCCGACACCACGAGGTTGCCGGTGGGCATCGTGCCGATCACCGTTACCGCGAGCGTGCCGGTCATGCCGCTTACGTCGGTGAGGTTGCCTTGCCCTTTGAATTCGGTACTCGCCGAGCCCACGTTGAAAAGCCTCGCGAGCCGTGCGGCGGCGCCGGTCGAATGATCGGCGGCATCGGCGGTAATGCTGCTGGTGCGGCTTGCCGCCGCGGTCGAGCTGTTGTTGCCGCTATACGACTCCGAGAGGCGGATCGTCAGCACGTCGCCGATATGCTGGGCGCGCGGCGTCTCGTAGAGCACCATCAGTGTGCCGGACTGGTAGATCGCGCCCTGCGTGTTGACGTTCAACGCAGCGGACACGAGCGGCGGCGCCATCGGCGTCTCGACGATCGATTTCTGTGCGCCGGCGCAAGCCGATAGACATGCCGCGGCGCACAGCGCGACGGAAAAACGTACCGTTGCCATTGTGTGACTCCCTGGCCGGATCGGCCTCATCTTCAACCGCTACAACCGCTTCGACCGCACATCAACCCGCTTCGGCATCGCTCGCCTGCCACTGCCGTACCACCGACTTGACCCACGCGTCCGAACCCTTCAGCAGATAAGTGAGCGTGCCGTTGCGCGTGCCCGGCAAAAAGCACAGCGTGATCGAGCTGACCGCGTTTTCCCACACGTACACCGGCATCGCGCCCGGCGACGACACGTTCTGCGTCGCGTGACGCGGCGGCCCGTAGCGGTCTGCGAGCGCCTCGCGCAAATCCTCGGCGGTGACTTCGTCGATCACCAAAGAAATCTCGTAAAGACGCAGCGCGCTTTGTCCTTCTATTCGCGCGAAGCGCAGTACGTGCTCGGCCGCCGGCGTGCCGTCGACTACCGCTTGCGACAACACCCAACCGTTGTCGCCGCGATGCGCCCAGCGGCACGCGACGGTCAAACTCTCGTGCGACTTCAACCGCATGCCGAGCGCCCCGGCCTGCACGTCCGTCTCGCAGACAGGCACGCTGCCGACCGGTGTCGCGCGCACCTTCGAGCCGGCGCGGAACTCGTCGAGCGTGATGCCCAACGCGATGCCGCGGAATGCGAACGGCGCCTCCTGCGCACGCCGGCGCGCGTCGGCGAACGCGTCCTTGGATGCGGCGCCGGCGTTCGCCGCACTGGCTTCGCGCGCCACCGGCTGCGCCAACACCGTCAGCGCGAACGTGCCGCAAAGCAGCGCCAACCCACAGGCAATCCGTTTGGGTGTCATGATTCAGTCGATCGCGGATGAACACATGTCGAACGGCGTGGCCGCGGCATGGCCGACAACCGGGATGATTTTCAGCGTGGCTGAAGTCAGCCTGCACGGCAGCGCGGCAACGGCGCAGCCGCCGAGCGGCAGCAGCGCCGCGCCGAGCGCAAGCCACGCAACGACGCGAATAAAACGCTCAAGGATTCTCGGGGTCGACACAGGGGCCTCGGTACGTCAGGCTGTTGTGTTGACGTGATGTCCGACGAGGCCCGCGGGCATCGATGGCAGCGGCTGCGCCTGTGTCGTGGAGCCCTTAGCTTGCACGGTGCTGCCCGGGTAGGTCGAGCTGGTTGAGGCCGCCGGCTTTTCCGCCGCTTTCGTGGGCGCGGCCGAAGAAACTCGGGTGGAATTGAGGTTGCTTGGAACGGTCATGGTGAGCCTCGCATGGCACTGGATCTAGCTGGATTTCAGTCTCACGCCGCCTGCGTTGAACTCAGGTTATTGGGCTCTGTTGGCATGCGGCGCAACGTATTGCAGGACGAATCATCGCGCCGCCGCGACCCGGGCTATGCACGAAGAAAAGCGCGCTTTTCGGCGGTTGTTACGACCAGTTGCCAGCGATTTCCAGCACTTTCCATCGCGCGCGAATTCTTTCCGGATAGTCGCTCCATGCGAAAACAATTCGACGCCACGACCGGCGTTCCGGACCGCATGCCAGCCGCATTGCCAGATACGGCAGCGCTGAAATATGCTGTGAGCCTTGGGTGACGGGCCTTACGCGTAGGTGCACCGAATTCGCGCGTCGCGGGTAAGCATTGGTAAGAAAACAGTCGGCCGCTCGTCGCGCGCGTCAGTCTAGAATTTCGCCATGAATCCACAGGTCCTTATCGTCGACGACGATCCGGTCGTACGCGATCTGCTTTGCAAGTTCTTGCAGTCGAACGGCTTTGACGCGTCGGTGCTGCATGACGGCACCTATCTCCAGCGCCGGCTCGAGCGCGAACGGCCGTCGGTCGTCGTGCTCGACATCATGATGCCGAACACCGACGGCCTGCGCGCGCTCACCGCGCTGCGCGCCGCCGGCGACGACATTCCGGTGATCTTCGTGACCGCGCGCGGCACGGTGGCCGACCGCATCGTCGGGCTCTCGCTCGGGGCGGACGACTATCTGACCAAACCGTTTGATCCACGCGAACTGCTCGCGCGCATCCACACGGTTCTGCGGCGTCGCGGCCCATCCACCACGAGCGCGCCCGAAGCCCGCAAGCCGTACAAGTTCGGCCCGTTCGAACTGGACTTCGGCACGCGCTCGCTGTCGCGCGCCGACTCCAGACTGCCGCTGCGCGACAGTGAGTTCGCGCTCCTGAAGATCTTCGTCAACAATCCTTATAAGGTGTTGTCGCGCGTGCTGATTCACGACCTCGTGCACCGCGACAACCTCGCCTTCCGCGACCGCAGCCTCGACGTGCCGATCTGGCGCCTGCGCCGTGTGATCGAAGACGATCCGTCCAATCCCTGCTACGTGCAAACGGTGCGCGGCAAGGGTTATGTCTTCGTGCCCGACGCCGACGGCACACCGTTTTCCGAAGAGGCCGTCTCGAACGCATGAGAAACCCGCTGAACACGCTATTCGGCAGAATGGCGTTGCTGTCGACGGCGGTGCTATTCGCGATTCAGGCCGGCTGGTTCGTACTGGTGGTGATGCAGCCGCCGCGTCATGAGATCGACGGCTTCGCGCGCGGCATTGTGCTGGTGTTGCAGGCCATCAACGGTGAGCCGATCAAGGGCGCCGCGCTCGCGCCCGCCATGCGCGTGCATCTCGTTCCGACCTGGAACATGCCGCCGACTGTCCATCTGCGCGAGCCGACTGATCATCTCGTCGCCGAGTTGACCCGCCATCTGCATGACAATCTTCCGCCTGGCACCAGCATCGCCGTTGACGACCTGCGGCCGCCGCAGTTGTGGGTGCTGTTTCCCGGCAAGTCGAATTGGGTCGTGCTGCCGGTCGATCTTCCGCCGCCGCCGCGCTTTCTGATCGAAGCCATTTCGATGCTGGTCGCCGCGCTGATTCTCTCGCTGTTCGCGGTCTGGCAGATGCAGCGTCCGCTCTCGCGTGTCGGCGACGCCGCGCGAGCGTTCGGTTCGGGCGGACGGCCGGAGCCCGTCACGGTGCAAGGTCCGCGCGAGCTACGCGATCTGATCAGCTCGTTCAATGACATGATGCGGCGCCTGAACGAAGCCGGCGACGACCAGGCCGTCATGCTTGCCGGCGTCGCGCACGACCTGAAAGCGCCGCTCACGCGGCTGAAGTTGCGCGCGAGCGTGCTCGTCGCGGAAAGCGAGCGAGCCGGCCTGATTCGCGATGTGGACTCCCTGACCAACATCGTCCAGCAGTTTCTGGAATTCGCCGGCCAATCCGCCGACGCGGGGCCGCCGGTCGAAGTCGATGAGTTCCTGCGCGAACAGTTTTCCGCCACCGACAGCATCGCCGACTGCGCCGACAGCACTAACGAAACACCGCTCTTCGCGCTGCATCTGCGCGCGGGTCCGTCGTTCGCATTGCCGCGCACACTGCTAGACCGGCTGGTGACGAACCTCGTCGATAACGCGTTGGAACATGGCGCGGCGCCCGTCGATATCTCGACCTCGCGCAACGACGGGCATTGGGTCATCAGCGTGCGCGACCACGGCGCGGGTATTGCGGACGATCGTATCGCCGCTGCGATGAAACCCTTCGTGCGGCTCGATGCGGCGCGCGGCGGCGAAGGCCATTGCGGCCTTGGGCTCGCAATCGTCGCGCGGCTCGCCCACGATCGCGGCGGACATTGCCACGTGCGCAATCACGCTCAAGGCGGCCTGGAAGTGTGTATCGAGTTGCCGGTCGCACCGGCGTCGGTATGAAACGCTGCCTCCCGGAGCGCGAAGGAGCGGCGCGGCGCGGCGCATAGCTTACCCAGCCTTACTGAATCGGCTATTGCGTGGCCGGCGGCTTTATAGTTGGCCCCGGCAACCTCGATGCCGCCCTTCTCAGTCCGCCCGCTTTATCCGGGGCGGATTTTTTTTGCCCGCGTTTTTGGTCCGCTTTTTTGGGCCGCGTTTTTCGGCCCGCGTTTTTTTTGCCGCGCTCTGGACCGTGCTGCGTCCAGCGCGCATTCACATCACGAGACGGCTGCGCAAGCTGTCGATGGTCGATTCGGACACGCCCAGGCCTTGCGTCAGGTAGCGCGTCATCGTGCCGTAGCTCGCCTGCACCTGGTCGAACCCCGCCTGCAGAAAGCTTTCCTGAACGCCGAGCAACGGCTCCTGGATCGCGGCCAGCGCGTCGCCGTCCTGCGCGCGCAAGGTTTCCCTCTGCGACTGGATCGTCTGCGCGCGGTAGACGTTGCTCAACAGATAGTCCTGCATGATGACGTCGAGCGGGACGTTCGCAATACTTTGCAGAAGCGCCGCCACCCAGCCGGCGCGATCCTTACCTGCGTTCGAATGGATGAGTTGCGCGGCTGGACCGTCGGCGAGCTGACGCAGCAGTGTGCCAAGGCTCTCCCTCTGTGCCGCGCCGGTCACGTAGCCGCGCGCCTGCGACTCCATGAAAGCTACGGCGGTGCCGACGGAATCGAAAACCGGCGCAACGAAGTCGCGGACGCCGAGAACATTCAGCGTCTGCGAAACTGCGCCGCGAGGCAGGATGTCGGCGCTTCGCTCTACCTCGGCGGGCGTGCGCAGATCGTAGACAGCGGCAATGCCAAGCATCTCCATGGCTGTCTGATCGGCCACGCTGAGCGTCAGCACGTTCGCGCGGAAGAATGCGCCGCGGCGCATCTGTTTGCCGTCGACTGTCGGATAGCCGGCGGCAGCGCCCGCGATATCGCGGAAATTGTCCACCGACGCCAGCCGCGGCGTCTCACCCTGCTCATTGCCCAGGTTGCCGCCGCCGCACGCTGAAAGCAGGGAGCTGCTCATGCCGGACACGAGCAGAACGCTGGCGGAGCGCTTGAGGAACATGCGGCGCGACGGGCATGCCGCAAGCTGGCTCGCACGCACGGTCGTGAAGGCAAAATGGCGGGGAGGAACCGGGCAGGTTTTCGCGGTGACGGGCATTAGACGTATAGAGATGGCGGGCGCGCGCGTGAGTAGATAATGTGCAGCCGATGGTGCAGCCGATGCGCTGCGCGCGCAGTTTAACGGTGTTCGATATTTTTGGGGTTACCGCGTAGTAGTTGGTAAGAAATGGCTTTCGGAACCTTCCCCTTTCGGCGCGCCGTTGCTTGGACCCTCGGGCATCGGCAATCTGCGGCTGAATCGTGGCCACGGTTCGACCGGCTGGGCGATGTCGATGGGGTCAGCGCGTGTGGTCGCGGATCTGATCACACAGCGCAAACCGGAGATCGATCTCGAAGGGCTGACGTTGGCGCGCTATCGCAAATGACATTACGAGGCGACGTTTAAAACCGACATGAAAAAGCCGGGTCACCCTCTCAGGAGCCCGGCTTCGTTTTTTACCGCTTTGATATACCGCCTGATGCGCCGCTTACGAGGCACATCGTCGTCTCCACCTCTTCCTGCGAGCATTCGCCGGTTTCCGCATCACTGCAAACGGCCGCAAAAACCGGACAGAGACGTCTACCGCGGCAGTTCCGAATGACCCATCAGGAACGCGTCGACCGAACGCGCGCATTGACGGCCTTCCCGGATCGCCCATACCACGAGCGACTGGCCACGGCGCATGTCGCCTGCGGTGAACACCTTGTCCACCGACGTGTAGTACGCCTTGTCGCCTTCGGTCGATGCACGCACATTGCCGCGCGCATCCTTGTCGACGCCGAACGCTTCGAGCACCGGCGACACAGGTTGCGTGAAGCCCATCGCGAGCAGCACGAGGTCAGCCTTCATTTCGAATTCCGAGCCCGGCACTTCCTGCATCTTGCCGTCCTTCCATTCGACGCGCGCCGCAATCAGCTTCTCGACCTTGCCGTTCTTGCCTTCCAGACGCTTGGTCGCCACCGCCCAATCGCGCGAACAGCCTTCATCATGCGACGACGACGTGCGCAGCTTGATCGGCCAGTACGGCCACACGAGCGGCTTGTTCTCTTCTTCCGGCGGTTGGGGCAGCAGTTCGAATTGCGTCACGCTCTTCGCGCCGTGACGGTTGGACGTGCCCACGCAGTCTGAACCCGTATCGCCGCCGCCGATCACGATCACGTGCTTGCCCTTCGCGAGCAGCTGGTTCGCGACCTTGTCGCCAGCATTGACCTTGTTCTGCTGCGGCAGGAATTCCATCGCGTAATGGATACCTTCGAGCTCACGGCCGGGCACCGGCAGATCGCGCGGCGTTTCCGAACCGCCCGCGATCACGACCGCGTCGAACTGCTCATTCAGTTCAGCCGGCGTAATGCTTTCCTTTGCCGTGTTGCCGATATACGGCGGCAGCGAATCGGCCTTGCCGACGAACACGTTCGCGCGGAACGTCACGCCTTCGGCTTCCATCTGGCGCATGCGGCGATCGATCAGCCACTTTTCCAGCTTGAAGTCGGGAATGCCGTAACGCAGCAAGCCGCCGACGCGGTCGTTCTTTTCGAACACGGTGACATCGTGCCCCGCGCGCGCTAACTGTTGCGCGACCGCCAGACCCGCGGGGCCCGAACCAACAACTGCCACCTTCTTGCCGGTCTTGTGCTTCGGCGGCTGCGGCGCAACCCAGCCTTCGGCCCATGCCTTGTCGATAATCGCGTGTTCGATCGACTTGATGCCGACCGGATCGTCGTTGATGCCGAGCGTGCACGCCGCTTCGCACGGCGCCGGGCAGATTCGGCCCGTGAACTCCGGGAAGTTGTTCGTGGAGTGCAGCACTTCGATCGCGTTCTTCCAGTCCTGATGGAACACCAGGTCGTTGAAGTCCGGAATGATGTTGTTCACCGGGCAGCCGTTGTTGCAGAACGGAATGCCGCAATCCATGCAACGTGCGCCTTGAATCTTCGCTTCGTCGTCGGTGAGTGCCGCGACGAATTCCTTGTAGTGCTTCACACGCGTGAGCGGAGCTTCGTACGCCTCGTGGCGGCGCTCGAACTCGAGAAAACCGGTTGCCTTGCCCATGTGGTTCTCTTCTCTATCTGTATCTAGGGGTGATCTGGTCCCGCCGCGTCGCACCGTTGAACGGTCGCAGGCGGCGGGTACGGCTAAAGGTGACGTCTTCTGTGCGGAACAGTCGGTGAACAGTCAGCAATCAAGCGGCGAGCACTTCCTTGTTCGCCTTCTTCGCTGCCATTTCGCCCAGCGCGCGCTTGTATTCGGTCGGGAACACCTTCACGAATTGACGGCGCGACGCATCCCAGTTTTCGAGCAGCGCTTTTGCACGCGGCGAGCCCGTGAACTGGAAGTGACGCTCGATGAGTCCCTTGAGCAGCGCTTCGTCGGTAGCGCCGGCGTGCCACAGACCCTTGTCGACCGTGCGCTCCTGTTCGGCCTGTTGCAGGACCGGATCGAGCGCGACCATCGACTTGTTGCACTTGCCCGCGAACATGTTGTCCGGGTCGTACACGTAGGCGACGCCGCCCGACATGCCGGCCGCGAAGTTACGGCCCGTTTCGCCGAGCACGACGACCGTGCCGCCCGTCATGTATTCGCAACCGTGGTCCCCCGTGCCTTCCACAACCGCCGTCGCACCCGAGTTACGCACGCAGAAACGCTCGCCCGCCACGCCGCGGAAGAACGCTTCGCCTTCGATCGCGCCATACATCACCGTATTGCCGCAAATGATGTTCTCTTCCGACTTGCCGCGGAAATCGTTCGTGGGACGGATGATGATGCGGCCGCCCGACAAACCCTTGCCGACGTAGTCGTTGCCGTCGCCTACCAGATCCAGTGTGATGCCCTTCGCGAGGAAAGCGCCGAAGCTCTGGCCCGCCGTGCCCTTCAACTGGATATGGATTGCGTCGTCGGGCAGGCCGTCGTGGCCGTACTTCTTCGCGATCATGCCCGAGAGCATTGCGCCAACCGTACGGTTCACGTTGCGCACCGGCTGGATGAACGAGACGTGCTCGCCCTTCTCGATGGCCGCCTTCGCCTTTTCAATCAGCGTGTGGTCGAGCGCGCGGTCCAGACCGTGGTCCTGAACGTCGACGTGCTTGCGCGCGACTTCAGCCGCCACTTGCGGCAGATAGAACACGCGCGAGAAATCGAGACCCTTCGCCTTCCAGTGCTCGATGCCCTTCTTCATGTCGAGCAGTTCGGCGTGACCGATCAGGTCGTCGAACTTGCGGATACCGAGTTGCGCCATGATTTCGCGCGCTTCTTCCGCGACGAAGAAGAAGAAGTTCACGACATGTTCCGGCTGCCCCTGGAACTTCGCACGTAGCACCGGGTCTTGCGTTGCGACGCCGACCGGGCAGGTGTTCAGGTGGCACTTGCGCATCATGATGCAGCCTTCGACGACGAGCGGCGCCGTCGCAAAGCCGAACTCGTCCGCGCCGAGCAGCGCGCCGATCACGACGTCGCGGCCGGTCTTCATCTGACCGTCGGCCTGCACGCGGATACGGCCGCGCAAATGGTTCAGCACCAGCGTTTGCTGCGTTTCGGCGAGACCCAGTTCCCACGGAGTGCCCGCATGTTTGACCGACGACAGCGGCGACGCGCCCGTGCCGCCGTCGTGGCCCGCGATCACGACGTGATCGGCCTTCGCCTTGGCGACGCCCGCGGCAACCGTGCCGACGCCCGACTCCGACACCAGCTTCACCGACACGCTGGCCGCCGGGTTCGCGTTCTTCAGGTCGTGAATGAGCTGCGCCAGATCTTCGATCGAGTAGATGTCGTGGTGCGGCGGCGGCGAAATGAGACCGACGCCCGGCACCGAGTAACGCAGCTTGCCGATGTATTCGGAAACCTTGTGACCCGGCAACTGGCCGCCTTCGCCCGGCTTCGCGCCTTGCGCCATCTTGATCTGGATCTGATCGGCCGAGGCGAGGTATTCCGCCGTCACGCCGAAACGGCCCGACGCCACCTGCTTGATCTTCGAGCGCAGCGAATCGCCGTCCTTCAACGGAATATCGACGATCACTTCGTCGCCGATCACGGACTTCATCGTGTCGCCGTTCTTGATCGGAATGCCACGCAGTTCGTTGCGATAGCGGTTTTCGTCCTCGCCGCCTTCGCCCGTGTTCGACTTGCCGCCGATGCGGTTCATCGCGACAGCCAGCGTAGCGTGCGCTTCCGTGCTGATCGAGCCGAGCGACATGGCGCCGGTGGCAAAACGCTTGACGATGTCCTTCGCCGATTCGACTTCGTCGAGCGGTATCGCCTTGGTCGGGTCGAGCTTGAATTCGAACAGACCACGGAATGTCATGTGACGCTTGGTCTGGTCGTTGATCAGATGCGCGTATTCCTTGTACGTCTGATACGAATTGCTGCGCGCCGAGTGCTGCAGCTTGGCGATCGCATCCGGCGTCCACATGTGTTCTTCGCCACGCACGCGGTAGGCGTACTCGCCGCCCGCGTCGAGCATGTTCGCGAGAACCGGGTTGTCGCCGAACGCGTCGCGGTGCAGACGGATCGCTTCTTCCGCGACGTCGAACAGACCAATGCCGCCAACCTTCGACGAGGTGCCCTTGAAGTACTTCTGCACGAGGTCTTCAGCGAGGCCGACCGCTTCGAAAATCTGCGCGCCGGTGTACGACATGTAGGTCGAAATGCCCATCTTGGACATGACTTTCTGCAGACCCTTGCCGACCGCCTTCGTGAAGTTGTAGACGGCCTTCTCCGGCGACAGGTCGCCCTTCAGGCCGGCTGCGAGCTGGCCAAGCGTTTCCATTGCGAGGTACGGGTGCACGGCTTCCGCGCCGTAGCCCGCGAGCAGCGCGAAGTGGTGCGTTTCACGCGCCGAGCCGGTTTCGACGACCAGACCCGTGCTTGTGCGCAGACCTTGCTGGACGAGGTGCGTGTGGATCGCGGCGGTGGCGAGCAGCGCCGGAATCGCGACGTTGTCGCGGTCCGTCTTGCGATCCGACACGATCAGCATGTTGTAGCCGGACTTGACTGCATCGACGGCTTCCGCGCACAGCGACGCAAGGCGCGCTTCGATGCCTTCCTTGCCCCATGCGACCGGATAGCAGATGTTCAGTTCGTATGAGCTGAACTTGCCGCCCGTGTACTGATCGATCGCGCGGATCTTCGCGATGTCCTTGAAGTCGAGCACGGGCTGCGACACTTCGAGGCGCATCGGCGGGTTGATGTTGTTCGTGTCCAGCAGGTTCGGCTTCGGACCGACGAACGACACCAGCGACATCACCATGTTTTCGCGGATCGGGTCGATCGGCGGGTTCGTGACTTGCGCGAACAGTTGCTTGAAGTAGTGATAGAGCGTCTTGTTCTTGTTGGACATGACCGCGAGCGGCGAGTCGTTGCCCATCGAGCCGACGGCTTCTTCGCCGGCTTGCGCCATTGGCGCCATCAGGAACTTGAGGTCTTCCTGCGTATAGCCGAACGCCTGCTGACGGTCCAGCAGTGCAGCGGCTTCGCGGCGTTCGGTCGCGACGTCTTCGGCCTTCGGCTCGATTTCGTCGAGCTTGATGCGCACAGCGTCAATCCAGCTCTTGTACGGCTTGGCGTTCGCGAGATTGTCCTTCAGTTCCTTGTCGTCGATGATGCGGCCGTGTTCCATGTCGATCAGGAACATCTTGCCCGGCTGCAGACGCCACTTCTTGACGATCTTCGACTCGGGGATAGGCAGCGTGCCGGCTTCCGACGCCATGATGACGAGGTCGTCGTCCGTGACGATGTAGCGCGCCGGGCGCAGGCCGTTACGGTCGAGCGTCGCGCCGATCTGGCGGCCGTCGGTGAACGCGATCGCGGCGGGGCCGTCCCACGGTTCCATCATCGCGGCGTGGTATTCGTAGAACGCGCGACGGTTGTCGTCCATCAGCGTGTGCTGCTCCCAGGCTTCCGGGATCATCATCATCATTGCGTGGACGAGCGGGTAGCCGGCCATCACGAGCAGCTCGAGACAGTTGTCGAACGAGGCGGTGTCCGATTGGCCCGGATAGATCAGCGGCCACAGCTTCGGGAGGTCGTCGCCGAGCACGTGCGACGCGATTGCGCCGGTACGGGCATTCAGCCAGTTGACGTTGCCCTTCACCGTGTTGATTTCGCCGTTGTGGGCGATCATCCGGTACGGGTGAGCCAATTCCCACGCCGGGAACGTGTTGGTCGAGAAACGCTGGTGCACGAGCGCGAGCGCGGAAACCGTGCGCTCGTCCTGCAGGTCGCGGTAGTACACGCCGACCTGGCCGGCCAGCAGCAGGCCCTTGTAGACGACGGTGCGCGCCGACATCGACGGCACGAAGTATTCCTTGCCGTGCTTCAGTTTCAGCGCCTGGATGCGGTGGCTCGCGGTCTTGCGGATCACGTACAGCTTCCGCTCGAGCGCGTCGGTCACCATGATGTCCTTGCCGCGGCCGATGAAGATCTGGCGGATCAGCGGCTCGCTCGCCTTGACGGTCGGCGAAATCGGCATGGTGTGGTCGACCGGCACGTCGCGCCAGCCGAGCACGACCTGGCCTTCGGCCTTCACCGTGCGCTCGAGCTCCTGTTCGCAGGCGAGACGCGACGCGTGTTCCTTTGGCAGAAACACCATGCCGACGCCGTATTCGCCGAACGGCGGCAACGTCACGCCCTGCTTTGCCATTTCCTCGCGATAGAAACCATCCGGAATCTGGATCAGGATGCCGGCGCCGTCGCCCATCAACGGATCGGCGCCGACGGCGCCCCGATGGTCGAGATTCTCGAGAATCTTCAGGCCTTGCTGAATGATCTCGTGGCTCTTCTTACCTTTGATGTGAGCAACGAAGCCGACGCCGCAGGCGTCATGTTCGTTTTCCGGGTCGTACAACCCTTGCGCGGCGGGAACCGGGTGAATCGGTTGCTGGTGGTCGTTCATGGGGACACCGTCTGTGAGGGGCCGGACAGGCCGTTAAACCGTTTTTCTATTGCCGCACGTGCACACTCGCAACGGCCAAGGCGCTTCTGGCGCTGCAGGGTGCGCCTGTCAAAAACGCCGGAATTCGGAATATACGCGACGAATCAATGGAATAGCAAATAAAACGTCGTCATCGAACCCCAATTATCAATTTGGTGCATCGCCGCGCGTTTTTATTGGTGCCATATCATATTGGGGCAAAATAAAACGGCATATCTCGATGCCTTTTAAAACGCAGAGCCTTGATCCTGAACGCTTATTGCGCTTGCGGCGTCTCGCGCACCTTGCGCGGCCGCCCGCGCGGCAGCGGCGACACGCGCCGGTTCGCCGCGCGCGCTGCCCATTCCCGATACGTGTCGCTTCCAAGCACCCAGCCCTTTAGGGTGGCCTGCTGAAGCTGGCTCGCCTCGCGTTCGTCGAGCGGCTGCTCGCACAATTCCCGGTACGCGCGCTGCCGTTCGAACGGCGTATTGCCGAGCGACCAGTAAAGCGGATGGTCGGTGATGAGGCTGTCGAGCGTGAGGCCGATGTGATGACGGTAGCTCGACCAGCGGTAGTCTTCCGGCGCGCTCACGAGCTGCATGCGCACCGGACACATTTCGACGACGCGGCTCGCCAGCAGGAAATACCGCTCGCCTTCGATCACCGTGGCGCGGTAGCGCCCTTCCCACAACGTGCCGCGACGTGCGTAACGGCGGTTGAAGTGCGCCACGTAACGGCGCCCGACCGCCTGCATCGCCTTGGGCAAGCTCGACTCCTCAGTAGGGGTGACGAGCAGTTGGACCGCGCCCGGCATCAACGCGTAGGCGTGGATGGACAAGTGATGATCGCGCGAAGCCGCTTTCAAACAGTCGATGAACAGTTCGTAGTCCTGGTCGTCGACGAACGCAGGCTGCTGATCGAGTCCGCGGAGGATGACGTGCTGCGGCTGGTCAGGAACATAAAGACGTGCAAGCCGTGCCATGCTGGAGTATCCGATAGTCGCGTTGGTACATACCCGAAGGTCCGAAGAGCCGCATGCGCCGGAGGTTCGGCGCGGCGCGGCCAGGCCACAAAGCGCGCGCGGCTTAGGGAGAAAGCTCTAACCGCCGCGTATGGTTAGTTTCAAACGTTGTAGTCATAATGAGCAGGCCTTTTTTGGAGGAGCACATATGAAATTAAAACAGGCCGTAACGGGGGTCGCGGTGCTAGCCAGCATGACAACGGCAGCGCACGCGCAATCGGCCGGTAGCTTTGTCGTCTCAACAGGCTGGTTCCATCTTGCGCCTCAATCGAGTAGCGAGCCTCTGCGAGTGACGAGCATCGGTGGCAGCCCGACCAACATCACAGAAGCCAATACCGGAGCCACGCTTAGTTCAGCCGACACCATCGGCGTGACCGCAGGCTACTTCATCACCGATCACATCGCCGCCGAATTCGTGGTTGGCTACCCGCCTTCGTTCGACCTGAACGGCACAGGCAACCTCGAACAATTCGGCAAGCTGGGCCAGGCGAAACAGTGGAGCCCGACTCTGCTGTTCAAGTACTACTTCAACGCTCCGACTGCCACGTTTCGCCCGTACCTCGGTATCGGCGTGAGCCGCATCTGGTTCACCGACGAGAAGATCACCAACGGCGTATTTGAAGCAAACGTCCTGCATGGTCCGACCAGCGTCACTACGGATAGTTCGTGGGAGCCGGTGTTTAATGCAGGCTTCACTTACGCGTTCGATCAGCACTGGTTCGCGGGCGTTTCGGTCTCGTACCTGCCGCTCAGCACCACGGCCAAACTGAGCACGCAGGCCAAAACGCCGGTGGGTACGCTCACCGTGCAATCGCAAACCAAGATCAAGCTGAACCCGATCGTTACCTACGTCAATATCGGTTACCGTTTCTAACGCGTCATCGAACGACGCTGTTGGGTTAGGGTAGTCGAATTCCCGTGGCTTGAACAACGCCGTCATTCATCCAATGGCGGCGTTTTTAATTTTGTGCGCGTGGGAAAGCAGTGCGCCGCCTTTACCGATGCGACGTCCGCAGCGTTCATGCGTTTGTAAATTTGACCCGCGGGTGCTGCGCTTCGTGCAATATGTGCTGACGAATATCGGTTCAAGCCACGGTGTGTCGGGCCTTCCCGATGGGTCTATGTCGGTCTGCGCCTTTGGCACCGAAGTTGCGTTCTGGTGGTGTTTCCCGCGTTGCGACGTGGTTTAAGTGCGAGCGTGAACGTGGGCCTTTTTACCCTCATCGACGGAGCGACCATGACAGCACTTCCGAATACGCGAGACGCCCTCGGCGAATCCTGGACCAGCACGAGCCGCCGTGCGCGGCGTATTGCCCGCCACAGCCGCCACGCGGCGGAGGACATTGCAGGCGAACTGCGCACGCTGATGGCGGAACTCGAGTCCACACTGGCGGACGGCACCCAGGCCGACGCAGTAGCGCTGCGCGGCAAACTGCGCAAGCAACTCGACACCGCGCGCGACCGTTTGAACGACACGCGCGAAGCCGTGCGCGAACGCGCCGGCGTAGCGCTCGCCGACGCCGACGACTACGTGCATGAAAACCCATGGCAAACGCTGGCGATTGTCGGCGGCGTGGCGCTGATCGCAGGCGCGTTGTTCGCTTCGCGCTTGCGTTGAAAAACTACGCTGAAATCACGCTGCAGCTGCGCTGAGTTGTGCTCGTCGCACTCTTGCGCCGAATTCGCGCCAACACTTCGCAGCGAGCGTTGATGCGATGACGAACGGCCACCGGCGAGAACCGGCGTCCGTTCAGTTGTCGTCGATCACGAAGAGCCGCTGATACTCCTTCCGCGCGTACCGGTCGGTCATGCCCGCGATGTAATGCGCGATCAGCCGTGGTTGCTGCGCGGCGTCGGTGGACTGGTAGCCTGGCGGCAGCAGCCGCGGATCCTCCGTGAACGCGTCGAACAGCCCGACGACGACCCGGCGCGCCTTGTTGGCCATGCGCATCACGCGGTAATGGCGGTACAGGTTCTTGAACAGGAAGCGCTTGAGCGCCGCCGCCTGACTGGCGATCGCCTCGCTATGCGCGACGAGCGCTGGCGAGGCGCGGACAGCGTCGAGCGAATCCGGCGCATGGCGGAGCAGATTCCGCCTCGTCGTGTCGATCAGATCCACGATCAGCGTATTGATGATGCGCCGCACCGTCTCGTGGATCAGCCTGCGGCCTTCGATCCGGGGGAAATCGCGCCGCGCGGCTTCATAGTGCGTCTGCCACAGCTCGACCTCGGCGAGTTGTTCGACGGTGAGCAACCCCGAGCGCAAGCCATCGTCCACGTCGTGGTTGTTGTAGGCGATTTCATCCGCCACGTTCGCGATCTGCGCTTCGATAGACGGCTGACGCCCTTCCAGAAAGCGCTCGCCCAATGCGCCCAGCCGCCGTGCGTTTTCGCGCGAACAATGCTTGAGAATGCCTTCGCGTGTCTCGAAGCACAGGTTCAAGCCGTTGTACGCCCCGTAGTGCTCCTCCAGATCGTCCACGACCGCGAGACTCTGCAGATTGTGTTCGAAGCCGCCGTGTTCGCGCATGCATTCGTTCAGCGCATCCTGGCCGGCATGGCCGAACGGCGTATGACCGAGATCGTGCGCAAGAGAAATGGCTTCGACAAGGTCTTCGTTGACGCGCAGATTGCGCGCCACGGAACGCGCGATCTGCGCCACTTCGAGGCTATGCGTGAGGCGCGTGCGGAACAGGTCGCCCTCGTGGTTCACGAACACCTGCGTCTTGTATTCCAGACGCCGAAACGCCGTCGAATGGACGATGCGGTCGCGGTCGCGCTGAAATTCGGTGCGCGCGCTCGGCGGAGCTTCGGGGTAGCGGCGTCCACGCGACTGCGTCGACTGTGCGGCATACGGCGCGAGATGCGCTTCAAGCGCTTCCTGGGTTGGAACGTCGAGCGCCGCCGTGTCTGCCGCGGGTTCCTGCTTTACATCGTCGCTGCGCCTGTCTGTCACCGGGTTCTCCGAAACATGGGCGGCGCCGGTTGACGCCGTGCGCGGCGCCTCGCTGCAACGGCCGGCCTTGTCAGACGGCGGCGGCCAGCGAGGCGTGCACTTCGGCGTCGGGCGCCTGGGTGATGAGCGTCTCACCGAAACGCTTCAGCAGAATGAATTTGATCGCGCCGGCTTCCGCTTTCTTGTCGACCTGCATCAGTTCGACGTAACGCGATTCCCCGAGCGCCGGTGCGCGGGTCGGCAAATGCGCGGCGACAATGACGTTGACGAGCCGCTCGCGCGACGCTTCATCAAGATAGCCCATGCGCACGGACAGATCCGCCGCCATCACCATTCCGCAGCCGACCGCCTCGCCGTGCAGCCACTCGCCGTAGCCGAGTCCGGCTTCGATCGCGTGACCGAACGTGTGGCCGAAGTTGAGGATGGCACGCAGTCCGCCTTCGCGCTCGTCCTGAGCGACCACCGACGCCTTGATCTCGCACGACCGCTTGACCGCCTCGGCGAGCGCCTCGGGTTCGCAGCGATTCAATGCTTCGACGTTGGCTTCAATCCAGCGGAAAAAACCGGCGTCGGCGATCGCGCCAGTCTTGATCACCTCGGCGACGCCCGCCGCCAGTTCGCGCGCGGGCAGCGTGCGCAGCGCGCCGATATCGGCGATCACGGCCTGCGGCTGATAAAACGCGCCGATCATGTTCTTGCCGAGCGGATGATTGATGCCGGTCTTGCCGCCGACCGACGAATCCACCTGCGAGAGCAGCGTAGTTGGCACCTGAATGAAGGGCACCCCACGCATGTAGCAGGCTGCGGCGAACCCCGTCATGTCGCCGATCACGCCGCCGCCCAACGCGATCAGCGTGGTCTTGCGGTCGGCGCGCGAACCCAGCAGTGCGTCGAAGATCAGGTTCAGCGTTTGGAGATTCTTGTACGCCTCGCCGTCCGGCAAAACGACTGTGGACACCTGCTTGCCGAGCGGCGCGAGCGCAGCGCGCAGCTTGTCGCCGTAAAGCGGGTCGACCGTCGTATTCGTGACGATGGTCACCGAGTTGCCGGCGATATGCGGCGCGAACAACGCGGTCTGGCCGATCAGGTCGGCACCGATATGGATGGGGTAGGCGCGTTCGCCCAGTTCGACGTTGACGGTAATCATACGGTCCATTATGACGCAGGATGTTTGGCGACGCCGGCCATCTCGAGCTGCATCAGGACCATGTTGACGAGTCCGTTGACCGAAGGCCGGCCGGTTTCGATCACGAAATGCGCACATTCGCGGTACAGCGGATCGCGTACTTCGTAGAGCGCTTCGAGGCGCGCTTTGGGGTCTTCCGTCTGCAAAAGCGGGCGATTTTTGTCGCGCCGGGTGCGCAGCCAGAGATCGTGCGGATTGGCGCGCAAGTAGATCACCACGCCGCGGCTTTGCAGCGCCTCGCGGTTTTCAGGCCGAAGCACCGCACCGCCGCCGGTGGCCAGCACGATGTTGTCGCGCCCGGTCAGGTCGGAAATGACGCTGGCCTCGCGCTCGCGAAAACCCGCTTCGCCCTCCAGCTCGAAGATCACAGGGATGCGCGCGCCCGTGCGCGCTTCGATTTCGTGATCGGAATCGAAGAACGGGCGATCGAGACGGCGCGCAATGGCCCGGCCCACGGTGGTTTTTCCTGCCCCCATGAGCCCTACAAAAAATACATTGGCGTGTGCGTCCCGCGCTTGCAACGGTGTCCTCTGGCTATTCCGGTATGGTTCGTGCCGCAGCTTACTGGCAAAGCGGCTGCCTTGTCGAGCCTGCGCGCCGCCGTTTCGGAGCGGCGGCTGCAAGCCCCTAATTCGTCTGAACGACGCGCGGCGTGATGAAAACAGCCAGTTCGCTGCGCTGATCGCGATGAGCCCGATGGCGAAAAAGCGCGCCTAAAAACGGTATTTTGCCCAGGACCGGCACCCGAGTCACATCGTCCCGACCGTCGGTCGCGTAGATTCCGCCGATCGACACCGTACCACCATCCTCGACTTCGACCCGCGTTTGCACATGCTTGGTGTTGATCGCGGGCCCGGCGTCGGTCTGTTCGCCGACGCTGTCCTTGGCGACGTCGAGATCCAGCACGACGCGGCCGTCCGGCATGATTTGCGGCTCGACCTCAAGCTTCAGCGTGGCCCGGCGGAACTGCACGCCCGACACGCCCTGCCCGACTTTGGCCTGGTACGGCAACTCGGTGCCCTGTTCGACGACCGCCTTCATCCGGTCCGCCGTGACCACGCGTGGACTGGAGACGATTTCGCCGCGGCCCTCGGCCTCCAGCGCGCTCAGTTCAATGTTCAGCAGCCGCGTGGCGCCTGCGGCGAACAACGTCAGCCCTGCCGTCGCGGCGTCGAATCCCGCAATCGGCCGCGCCGACAGATCGTAGACAAGTCCGTCCTTGCCGCCGCTCAAGCCTCGCGTGTTGCCGTCGGTGTTCGTGCCGGCCATCGACAGCCGCACGCCAAGATTGCGCGAAAAGCCATGCTCGCCCTCGACGATGCGCGCCTCGATCAGCACTTGCCGCGTTGGCCGGTCGACGGAATCGAGCAGCGCGGATATCTGCGCGAGGCGGCCTTCCAGATCCGTGACAAACAGCAGATTGGTGCGCGGATCGGCGGTCACGGCGCCGCGCTTGGACAACACGCGTTGATTACCGGAGCCGGTCAACAGACGCCGCACGTCTTCTGCGCGGGCATAGTGCAGTTGGAAAGTGCGGCTTGCGAGCGGCTCGAGATCGGCGGCCCGCGCATGTGCCTCGAAGCGCTGCCGCTCACGCGCCGCCAGGTCCGCGATCGGCGCGACCCACACCACATTGCCATGGCGCTCCATCGCGAGACCGTTGACGTCAAGCAAAGTGTCGAACGCGACGCGCCACGGCACCTTGTCCAAACGCAGCGACACGGCACCGCGCACTTTTTCGCTCGCGACGATGTTCAAGCCGGTGAACTGCGCGAACGCATTCAGCACGGCGCCGAGTTCCGCACGCTGAAAATTGAGAGAGATCGGCTTGTCGTCGGCGGCGAGCAAGGCGTCGGCGGCGGTTCTCGGCGCGCCGCTCAGGCGTGTGAGCGGCGGCAACGGCACCGGCGGGCCTTCGAGCGCGGATATCGTCGCGGCCGCGTCGCCAGCCGCGGCCGCCGATGGCCGACCCAGAGGCATGGAGCCGTCGGCGTCGTCTTTCGCTTCTCCTGCGCCGCCTTGTCCAGTCGACGTTGTTGTGCGCGAGACAGCGGCGTCGTCGGCGGAATCGTCGCGAAACGGATTCGGTGTTTCCGCGATAACACCGCGCGATAGCGGCGGTGCCTTATATGAAGCATCGGACGGTGCGATGGCATCGTCGAGCGGCATGTAGGCAGGCAACGGAGGCAGCGTCGGAATCGCGGCCCGTGCGACGTTTGCGTTCAGCGCGGCGCAGACATACAGACTCATCGACAGGCCAACGCCGACACACAGGCGCAGCCTCGGGAACGCAACGCCGAAGGTAGATGCTCGAGCGCCACGAGCGCCGGCGCGCAACAACTTCGCAACGGTCATCAGGAAGCCTCCGCGAGCGCGAGCGTACGCGTTGCATCGCCTTTGGCCAGCGTGATGCCGAACGTGTCGAATAGCGTCACGCGCTCGCCGCCGATCTCCTGTCCGGACTCGACGGTCGTCGCACCGTCCGGCGTATCGAACAACGCGAGACCGCGCGCGCGATCGTGCAGCAATCCGACCAGTCGGACTTGCGAAAGCCCCGGCGGGTCGATTGCGGCTTGCATCTGCGCAGGCGAGAACGGATCGAAGAACACGACGTCTTCTTCGTCATCCGAATCAAGGCTTGCGTCGGCGAGCTCCTGCACGGAGAGGCTCGCCGGCAGCGGGCGCAAGCCGCTGTATACGCGCAGCGTCGCGCTAACGGAGAGCGACGCCCCTTCCCGCTTGATGGCGACGTCGACGGGAATCATCAGCACCGGCAGGTCCGACAGTCCGCGCAGGAACGCCATCAGGTGGATAAAGTCGGTACGCACGGCGAATTGGAGCGGACGCTCGCTTTGGGCACCTGCGCCGCTCGCGGCACCGGGTTCGATCGCGAGCAGCATGACGTCGTTTTGCGCGGCAAGCTCGGAGACGACGCGCACGTCATCGGCCGAAGTCCACTGCGCTGGCGAGCGCGAAGCGGCAGCCGTCGCAGGGGTTGCGGCTGTGTTTGGCATTGTGGTTGCCGTGGCGGCTTCACGGCGCAACAACGGCAACTGCGCAAGCGCACGCTTCGCATCCGCGAGATGCCGCGCGCTCGCCTCCAGCGCCGCACGGCTCGCCTCGACGCGGCCGAGGTCCGCCACAATCCATCCGTGCGCGCCCAGGCCGAACACCGCGACGGCAATTAGCAACGCGACCGCCCAGCGGCGACGCGGGCTCCACGTATGAAGCGGCGTGCGCAGACGTTTCACCCAATGCGACAGCGACAAGCCAGCGCGTTCCATGCCGCCGAACTCGACATAACTCGTACTCATTTTGAACCTCCGATGTGATCGGCCTTTGCATTCGACGATGCCGCCAGGCCCGCCGCCTTCGCCGTATTCCTGGCGGCGTCGTCCCAATGCAAGCGAGCGCCGAACTCGATCGCGCCGGCGCTCGCCGCACTGGCATTCCCGTTCGGCGACGAGCGATGCGACTCGCTCATCTCCGCGCCCTTCACGCCGCGAATCGCACCGAGACGTTCGAGCCACTGCGCGGAATCGACATGCGCTCTGGACGTCGCCACGATTTCCGTCTCGTGGTCGCGCTGGCGAAGCTGCTGTAGCAACACGCCGTCGCCCGGTTCGAAGCTCAGTGCATCGAGCAGGTCACGCAAATACGTGAGCGGCTCCGACAGACGCTTTGCGCGCGCGGCTTCATCGCGCTGCTCCTCTCGCGTCCGCAGCAATGTGGCGCGCTCGGCCAGCGGGAGGGCGAGTTGTGCAAGCGATTGCTCGATCGACGCGCGCTGCGCGTCGATCCGCGCTTTCTCGAACGCCTGATATCCGGCTAGCGCGAGAACGGCTGTACAACCGGCCAACGCCGCGGCACCCCATGCAAGCAGACATCGCCGACGCGCGAGCCGCGCGTTGCGTTGCCTGTACGGCAGCAGATTGAAGCCGCCGAGCCAACGCTTCAATGAGCGAACGGCGTGCGCCCGGCGCGTGTCGCGCGCCTCAGGTGAACGCGCCGCTGTGTTCAGGCGCGCTGCATCGAATACCGCGGCGTTCATTCGAACACCCCGCGCAGCGCAAGTCCGAACGCGACCGCGCCGGTCGGTTCGTGCAGCAACGGATCGCTCAGTTGGCGCGCGAACCCGCCTAGCGCTGCACATTCGAACGGCAAGACGGTGCAGCCCAGAACGTCGGCGATATCGGCGATCGAAAAGCCGACGCCGTCGAGTAAGTCCACTTCGCCGCTCACCAGTGCGCAGTCGAGAACCGGGCCATGCACGAGATCGCGCAATGCGTCGGCGAGATCGGCATGCTCGGGCGCGGGATAATGCATTTCACCGGCGATGCTGTCGTCGACGAGACGCCAGCCGTGCACGCCGTCCACGCCGATCCACAACGCGACATACGGCTCGTGCGGATCGAGTTCGTGACTCGCCGCGTAACGCATGGCACCCAGAGCGGCGTGTGGCTCGCCGTCGATGGCGGTCAGCGAAATGCCGGCAGCCGCCGCACATTCGATCCGCGCTTCGAGATGCTGACGACCCGTCGCGGCAATCGTCACGGAACGCACAGGCGAAGGCTTGTCGTCGACGAACCAGTCGACGGCCAGCGCGTGCCGCTCGAGCCCCGCGATGCGCTCGACCTCGCTCATTACGGCCGGCTCGAGTTCGGCCAGTTCGTGCCCGCCGTCTTCAGCGCAACCGCTTTGCGCCGCAAGCCGCGCAAGCGGCACCGTGGTGGTCAACGTAGCCGACGCGGGCACTGCCATCGCACATCGCAATGCCTGCGTGGCACATGAATGCGGCATGCCGGCAAATGCGTCGCGCAACGCTCGCGCGACCGCATGGCGGTCGGCGATTTCAGTGCCGGCCATGGCAGTCGGAGCCAGCGGCACCGTGCTCACATATTCGATCTGCAGCGAAGCACATGCGCGCGCACGCCGACTCACCACGACGAGCCGCACATCTTGTGAACCGACATCGATACCGGCAGCGAAGCGCTGCGCACCTGCTTGCACGGCTTCAAGCCATGAATTTCTTAACGTCATCACGCCCTCCTTGAGACTCACGCGGCGAACCATTCGAACGCGAGTAACGAGGAAGAATTGTGCGTAAGCGCGCCGCCGAGCGACACTCAGCCAAATGGCTAACGTTGCACGGCGCTCGCCCTGGCGCCCATCGGAGCAGTTACAGTGAAGTCATTCCGCGCGTGCCGAGGCTTGCAAAGAACTGTCGGTAAGCATGCCGAAAGCTGAAAAGCTGGGCGGCTATAATCGCGGGACTGTTTTTTGGTGCCTATATGCAATCCACGTCTCCCACGTCTGTCCCGCCCCCGCCGCCGAAGCGCAAACGCCCGTTGTGGCTCAAGCTCCTGCTCGGCTTTTTCGGGTTGATCGTTGCGGGCATTGCGTGCGTGCTGCTGGTGCTCGGCTATGCGCTCGTCGTCGCCACGCCCAACCTGCCCTCGCTCGACGCACTCACTGACTACCGGCCGAAGGTGCCGCTGCGCATCTATACCGCCGACCATGTGCTGATCGGCGAGTTCGGCGAAGAGCGGCGTGACATCGTTCGCATTCAGGACGTGCCCGACAGTCTGAAGAAAGCCGTGCTGGCAATCGAGGACGCGCGCTTCTACGACCACGGCGGTGTTGACTTGACGGGCATCGCACGCGCCGGCATCGTCGCGCTGACCAATGGTCATGCAACCCAAGGTGCGAGCACCATCACGATGCAGGTGGCGCGCAACTTCTTTCTCTCCAGCGAGAAGACCTACACGCGCAAAATTTACGAAATGCTGCTCGCGTACAAGATCGAGTCCAAGCTCACGAAAGACCAGATTCTCGAGGTGTACATGAATCAGATCTATCTGGGTCAACGCGCTTACGGTTTCGCGAGCGCGGCGCGGGTGTACTTCGGCAAGGACCTCAAGGACCTGACGCTCGCGGAGTCTGCAATGCTGGCCGGCTTGCCGAAGGCGCCGTCCGCGTATAACCCCGTGGTGAATCCGAAGCGCGCGAAGGTACGCCAGGAGTACATCCTGCAACGCATGTACGAGCTGCATTACATCAACCAGCAGCAGTACGACGAAGCGAGCCGTCAGGCGCTCGTGGTGAAGGGCGCCGGCAAGGAATTCAGCGTGCACGCCGAGTATGTGGCGGAAATGGTGCGGCAGATGATGTACGCGCAATACCGCGAAGAAGCGTACACGCGCGGCCTCAACGTAGTGACGACGATCGACTCGGCGGATCAGGACGTCGCGTATCGCGCATTGCGTAAAGGCCTGATGGACTACGAACGGCGCCACGGCTATCGCGGCCCGGAAGCGTTCATCGAACTGCCGTCCGACGCGGACGACCGCGAGCAGGCCATCGACGACGCGTTGCTGGAACATCCGGATAACGGCGAAATCATTGCGGCGGTTGTGACGGCCGCGAGTCCCAAGCAGGTGAAGGCCGCGTTTATCGACGGGAACGTAGCGACCATTCAGGGCGACGGTCTGCGCTTTGCGCAATCGGCGTTGAGCGCGCGTGCCCAGCCGAATCAGCGTCTGCGGCCCGGCGCGATCATCCGGCTCGTCAAGAACGATGACGGAGATTGGGCGATCACGCAGTTGCCGCAAGTGGAAGGTGCGTTCGTTTCAGTCGTGCCGCAGGACGGCGCGATTCGCGCGCTCGTCGGCGGTTTCGACTTCAACAAGAACAAGTTCAACCACGTGACTCAGGCATGGCGTCAGCCGGGCTCGAGTTTCAAGCCGTTCATTTATTCCGCGTCGCTTGAAAAGGGACTTGGACCCGCAACCGTGATCAACGACGCACCACTCTTTTTCAGCGCCGCGGAGACCGGCGGCCAGGCGTGGGAGCCGAAGAATTATGGTGGCGGTTTCGACGGCCCGATGACCATGCGCACCGCGTTGCAGAAGTCGAAAAACCTGGTGTCGATTCGTATCCTGAACCACATCGGCACGAAGTACGCGCAGCAGTACATCACGCGCTTCGGCTTCGACGCTGAACGTCATCCGGCTTATCTGCCGATGGCTCTTGGCGCGGGCCTCGTCACGCCGTTGCAGATGGCGGGCGCATTCTCCGTGTTCGCGAATGGCGGCTATCGAATCAACCCGTATCTGATTGCGGAAGTGACCGATCCGCGCGGCGTCGTGGTTGCACATGCGCAGCCGCTCGTCGCCGAGCAAAGCGCGCCGCACGCAATCGAACCGCGCAATGCCTATGTGATGAACAGCCTGCTGCAAAGCGTCGCGCAACGCGGCACGGGCGCGAAGTCGAACTCATTGAAGCGCACGGACCTCGGCGGCAAGACCGGCACGACGAACGATTCGCGCGACGCCTGGTTCGCCGGCTATCAGCACACGCTCACCGCGATCGCGTGGATCGGCTACGACAACCCGCGCAGTCTCGGCGACAAGGAAACCGGCGGCGGCCTCGCGTTGCCGGTGTGGATTGAGTACATGGGACGCGCGCTCAAGGGCGTGCCGGACTACAAGATGCCAATGCCCGACGGCGTGGTCGAACTCGGCTCAGAAGTGTATTTCGACGAGTTCACGCCCGGCCACGGTTTTGTCGCGACGGTCGGCATCAGCCAGGCGGCACTCGACGAGGCGAGCGGCGCGTCGGCCGCGCCGGGACAGGTCGGCGAGCAGGAAAAACAGGACATCATGAATCTGTTCCGCGGGCACTGAGGCTACGCTTGCGTAGTATCAGTAGAAAAGCCGCCGCGCAGAGTTTGCGCGGCGGCTTTTTTTTCGACCCTCTCAGACTGGAGCCGCTATACCGTTCGTTCGAGCGCTGCGTTCACGCTTCGAAGCGCACGGGCTCGCCAGCCTGTTGCGTCGCGTACTCCGATAGCTCCGCGAAAAACTCCTTGCCGCTGCGCGTATCGCGCCACTCGCCATCGACGAAACGGAAGTGAAAACCGCCCGCTTTCGCGGCGATCCAGATCTCGCTCATGGGCGGCTGAAGATTGACGATAATCTTCGAGCGATTCGCAAACTCGAGGGTCAGCACATTGCCGCTGCGCTCCAGTTCAATGTCGGCGTCGGTCTCGTCCAGCGCGCGTTCGATGGCGGCTAGCGCGGCTTCCGCGCGGGTCAGGTAATCACTATCGGGCATGCTAAACTCCATCGATTATTCATTCAGGGACAGTCATGCGAGTCGTATCTCGGATGCGCGCGGCGGCGCCCGGCCGCGCGATTGTAGCGGGTTTAGCCATTCTCGCAGGTTGTGCGCTCGGTGGTTCGCTTACCGGTTGCGGGCAACGCGGTTCGCTCTATTTGCCCACCGTGCCGCCATTGCCGGCCAAGCCGATCGACCGCACGCAGCCGCCGTCGCCTGATGAAGTGAAACCCGGTGCTGAAACCGCATCGGACACAAGCTCCATTCCCGATACGTCGGGCACGCCGCTTTCGCTCGCGCCCGCAAGCGCACTCTCGGGGTCTTCCGCTTCCGCCGCATCTGCAACTTCGGCTCCGCAGCCCGCTTCCGCCGCCACTCCCGCTCAATAAGACTCTCGCATGACTCGACCTGCATTTGACTACGTCGACGGTGTGCTTCACGCCGAAGACGTGTCCGCCGTTTCACTCGCCGAACAGTTCGGCACGCCGCTTTATGTCTATTCGCGCGCCGCGCTCACCGACGCGTGGAACGCCTACGCGGGTGCGTGCGCTGGGCGCCGCGCGAGCGTGCACGTGGCCGTGAAGGCCAATAGCAATCTCGCGGTGCTGAACGTGTTCGCGCGTCTCGGCGCGGGCTTCGACATCGTGTCGAGCGGCGAGCTGGCTCGCGTGCTTGCAGCCGGCGGCAAAGCGGAAAACACCGTGTTTTCCGGCGTCGGCAAACATGCTAACGAAATGCGCCAGGCGCTCGCGGCCGGCGTCAAATGCTTCAACGTCGAATCGATTCCGGAACTGGATCGCCTGAACGCAGTTGCCGGGGAAATGGACAAGAAAGCACCGGTTTCGCTGCGCGTGAATCCCGACGTCGACGCGAAAACGCATCCGTACATTTCCACGGGGCTGAAGTCGAACAAGTTCGGCGTCGCGTTCGAAGATGCGCGCGCCACGTATCAGGCAGCCGCAGCCATGGCGAATCTCGAGGTGGTCGGTATCGACTGCCATATCGGCTCGCAGATCACCGAGGTCGCGCCCTATCTCGACGCGGTGGACAAGCTTCTCGAACTGGTAGAGCAGATCGAGCGCGACGGCATGACGATCCGCCACATCGACGTAGGCGGCGGTCTCGGCATCACCTACGACGACGAAACGCCGCCGGAGATCGGCGCGTTCGTGCGCACCGTGCTCGATCGCATCGAGGCGCGCGGTCACGGCCATCGCGAAGTGTATTTCGAGCCGGGCCGCTCGCTCGTCGGCAATGCAGGTGTGCTGCTCACGCGCGTCGAGTTCCTGAAGCCGGGCGCTGAAAAAAACTTTGCGATCGTCGACGCAGCCATGAACGACCTTGCCCGCCCCGCGATGTACGAGGCGTATCACTCCATCGACGCTGTGGTTAAGCGCGAAGTGCCGGCGCATGTTTATGACGTCGTCGGGCCGGTTTGCGAAAGCGGCGACTGGCTCGGGCGCGAACGGCTTCTGTCGGTCGGACCGGGCGATCTGCTCGCGATCCGTTCGGCGGGCGCCTATGGCTTCGTGATGAGTTCCAACTACAACACCCGCCCGCGTGCAGCGGAGGTGATGGTTGATGGTACACAAGCACATGTCGTTCGCGCACGGGAAGAAGTCCCGCAACTGTTTGCAGGCGAAACGATCTTGCCGGCGTAACCAGCGTCACCAATCCGTTGCATAGAGAAAGAGAAAGGCGATGCCATTGCGGCATCGCCTTTTTCGTTAGCGGTTACGCGTGCCCGCAGTCGCGGTCAATGCGGCTTCAACTTGCGCCGCTCGCGTAGCCACACCATCAGACGCCAACCCAGCAGCGCCACCATGATCGCGCCGTAGATTTTCGGCAGGATCAGGTCGTGCTTGCCCGCCTTCATCCACCAGAAATGCAGGATCGCGAGCGTGCCGATGACATAAATCGCGCGATGCAAACTCTGCCAGCGACGGCCGAGCTTGCGCACCATCGCGCGCGGCGACGTTGCGGCCAATGCGATCAGCAGCACGAACGCCGCAAAGCCGACTGTGATGAACGGCCGCTTGCCGATGTCCTTGACGATCTCCGCCACATCGAACCATTTGTCGAACCAGAGATACGTCGTGAAATGCAGCGTCGCGTAGAAGAACGCATAAAGCCCGAGCATGCGGCGAAAACGCATGAATGCCGCAACGCCCGTGAGCCGGCGCAATGGCGTCACGGCCAATGTGATGCAGAGAAACACAAGCGTCCACAGACCCGTGGAGCGTGTGATGAACTCGATCGGGTTCGCGCCGAGGCGGTCGGTCACGCCGAACAACACGATGCGCGCGAGCGGATACCACGCCGCAATAAACACGGCGATTTTCGCGGGCACGACCCAGCGCGCGCCCACCGCGGGCCGCCTTGCCGCCGCTGTCGACGCCGCCACACGTGCTTGCGGTCGCGACGCATTGCGCTCGCTGTGAGTGACAGATTGAGTATCGGAAGCCATCGTCATGTCGCTCAGAAATTCTTCTTCAGGTCCATGCCTTGATACAGCGACGCCACCTGATCGCCATAGCCGTTGAACATCAACGTCTTGCGCTTCGGCGTGAAAAAGCCGTCTTCGCCAATGCGCCGCTCGGTCGCCTGGCTCCAGCGCGGGTGATCGACATTCGGATTCACGTTCGAATAAAAACCGTATTCGCTCGACGCATAGGTGTTCCAGCTCGTCGGCGGCTGCTTGTCGACAAAGCGGATTTTCACGAGCGACTTGGCGCTTTTGAAGCCGTATTTCCACGGCACCACCACGCGAACCGGCGCGCCGTTCTGGTTGGGCAACACCTGACCGTACACGCCCATGGTCAGCAAGGTGAGCGGATTCATCGCCTCATCCATGCGCAGACCTTCAGAGTACGGCCAGTCGAGAACCGGCGTCGACAGTCCGGGCATCTGCGATGGGTCGGCCAGCGTGATGAACTGCACATATTTGGCGTTGCCGGTGGGCTGCACGCGCTTGATCAGCACGGACAGCGGCACGCCGATCCACGGAATCACCATCGACCATCCTTCGACGCAACGCAGCCTGTACACGCGCTCTTCGAGCGGCGCGAGTTTCAGCAATTCGTCGATGTCGTAGACTTTTGGGTTCCTGATTTCACCTTCGACGCTCACCTTCCAGGGATGCGCACGCAGTGTCCCCGCGTTATGCGCCGGATCGGATTTGTCGGTGCCGAACTCGTAGTAGTTGTTGTACGTGGTGATGTCTTTGAACGGCGTGATCTTGTCGAGCGTGACGAACTTCGCGTCGGTTTTCGCCGCCAGTTTCTGCGCCTTCGGGTCGGGTGACGCATAGGCTGCCAGCGCCTCGTCATTCACGCCGATCAGACTACCGAGCGCCATCGCGCCAGCCGCCTGCAACACGCGCCGCCGGTTCTGGAAAATGTGCTGCGGCGTGATTTCGCTGCGCGCGATGTCATCGCCGGTGAGTTGAATTCTGTCGCTTCGCTTGATCCACATCGTGCTGCTCCTTGCCGGCCCTCGGTTCACCCATCTTACGGGGCCATAGTGATGATCGCTTGTCGGGCCATCCATGCGTACTCTTATGACGAACACATTCGACGCGCAAATATTCCGCCAGCCATAAAAAAACCGCCGGTGCGAGGCACGCGGCGGTTCTTAGTCGGCAGGGAACGGCGGATATTACAGCTTGCCGTAACTATGCAGCCCCGACAGGAACATGTTCACGCCAAGGAAGGCGAAGGTCGTCACGAGCAGGCCCGTGAGCGCCCACCATGCCGCGGCCGCGCCGCGCAGGCCCTTCATCAGACGCATATGCAGCCACGCCGCATAGTTCAGCCAGACGATCAACGCCCACGTTTCCTTCGGGTCCCAGCTCCAGTAGCCGCCCCACGCTTCCGCCGCCCACAGCGCGCCGAGAATCGTGGCGATCGTGAAGAACGCGAAACCGACGGCGATCGACTTGTACATCACGTCGTCGAGCACTTCGAGCGCCGGCAGGCGGTCGGCCAGTACGCCGCGTTCCTTCGCCAGATACGCGACGGCGACCATCGCCGACAACGCAAAGCTGCCATAGCCGATGAAGTTCGCCGGCACGTGAATCTTCATCCACCAGCTTTGCAGCGCCGGGACGAGCGGCTGGATCTGCTGCGCGTCGCGGGCGACCGAATACCACATCAGGAAACCAACGGCGGCGCTGATCACCAGCAGCACGAACGCGCCAAGCGCGCGCGTGTTGTAGTGCTGCTCGTAGTACAAATAGAAGAGCGCGGTAATCAGGCTGAACAGTACGAATACTTCGTACAGATTCGAGATAGGAATATGGCCGACGTCGGCGCCGATCAGGTACGACTCATACCAGCGCACCATCAGGCCCACAAAGCCCATCAGCACGGCGACCCAGGTCATTTTCGAGCCGATTGCGGCGCCCGTGGGCGAACGCGACAGCAAACCAATCCAGTAGAACACCGTAGCGAACACGAACAACGCGCTCATCCACAGAATCGCAGACTGGCTCGACAGGAAATACTTCAGGAAGAACGCATTGTCGGCCCGGCTCAGATCGCCTTGATAGATCTGGATGGCCAGCAGCGACAGCGCCGCGATTCCCACCATCAGCGGACGCACGGGCTTCCAGCGCCAGCCGAGCACGACGAAGACCGGCACCGCGCAGACCAGCACCAGTTTGTCGTAGTAATTCATGAACGGGTGATAGCGCGACAGCGCGAACCCGGCGCCCGCGACCATCGCAAGCGCGAATAGCCAGTCCACGATACCCAGCCGTTTCAGGAACGGCCGCTCGTCAAATTGGGCAGCATTGAGCGCTTCGTCCGCGTGCGCCCTACCAGGCCGGGCGGATGAAGGAGAGGATGAGGAAACCTGAGTCAAGTCCATGGTATTACCGGGTCGAATCTTGTGAGCTTGCGGACGGCGCGCCGGCGCTGCCGGGCGATGCATCAGTGAGCTTGGCGCCCAGCGCGGCGCCGACCGCGTCGCGCGTCTGAAAGAACTCTTTTTCGAAGTCTAGCGTTTTGCGGGCGCTCGACATCGCCATCACGACATTTGTGCCCCGCTCAGTATCTTTGAGCCAGAACCAGAGGCGCCGTTCGCGGACATAGAACATCGAAAAGATGCCCAACACGAGGAGCAGGCTGCCAAGATACACGACTTTTTTGCCCGGCGCGCGCGTCAGCTGAAATACCGAAGCCTGGACCTGCTTGAAAGAGTCAAGCTGCAAGTAGACCGGCGATCCATACAAAAAGCTGTCGGATATCGCATTGATCGAGCTTTGTACGAAGCGGCTTGCATCCGCGTTGGCTTGCGCTTCGGGCTCGCCGAGTTGTTGTCGCGACAGTTGCCACATGTCCCACATCGAGCCTTCCAGCATGCGCAGCAACAGACCCGCGGCCTTTTCCTGCTCGCCCTTCGGCACCGAATGGTCGATAAAGCCGGCGATGGCCTGGAAGCCGCCCACCGGATGCCCGTTCGGCATCTTGACGCTGCTGTCAGCCCCCGCAAAAAGGGTCAGCACTCGCAAAGCGCTTTCTTCGAGGTGCTGCTGCAATTCGGTGTTCGCTTCCGGCACGGAGCGCAGCGCGAAACGGTGAGCGGCTTGCGCGCGCATGGCAGGGTTTTCCAGCGTCGCGCGCAGATTCATCCACTCCTTGACGGTGCCGCCGCTGTCGGCGGGAATGCGCAGGTAGCGGAACGGATCATCCGGATTCAGGCGCATGCCCGCGAGGAAGAATCTTTCCCCGGCCACCGTGACCGGCAACATGTAGTTGTTGTACTCGCGCGCCTGGCCGTCCTTGTCGCGCACCTTGTACTGCACCGACGGGCCGACGTTGTGCAAATCGACCGGCTTTGAAGTTTTTGCGCCGGAGCCGAGCCGCTCGTCGAACGCTTCCTTCAGCGAGCGATGCGCGGCGACGCCGCGGGCGTCGGTCTGACCGTTGCCGTTCGAGATATTTTCGACGTTGATCGCGCGGAAATCGGTGAACTCGACGGTCTGCCCGTCGGCAAGCGACGTGGCCGAGCTCAACGGCGCATTGCCGCCGATCGTGCCGCCGAACGGCGCGGTTTTCGCGCTCGCGCCGGCCATCGGGTAGGCCGTCATTTGCATTTGTGAGCCGCCGTCCTGGAAACTCGACTGGTAGATCGACACGCCGTCGTATTCAAACGGCTTGTTCACTTCGATGCGAGCCGGCACGCGCGCGCCGGTCTTGTGATCCACCACGACGATGTCGCTGGCGAACAGCTTCGGCATGCCTGTCGAGTAATAGTCGACGATGAACTTCTCGAGCTCGATCGAAAACGGCAGGTCCTGGATCAGCGAACCGTCTGGCTGATTCAGGATCGCCGTCGACACATGCTGCCCTTCCGGCACCCACGCGTAGCCGCGGAACGTCGGGTTCGATTGCGACAGACGGTGTTCCGGCGGGATGTCGTTGATCACGGTGTTAGCGCGGATCGGCGACTTGTCGAACAGCCACATTTGCAGCTTGATCGGCAGATTGCTGTCGAGCAGACCACCCAGACAGATCACGACGATCGCAAGGTGCGCGGAGATGTAGCCCAATTTGGTCAACGCGCCGCGCTTGGCGGCGATCAGTGTCGCGCCCTCAGATTCGCGCGTGACGAACTTGTAGCCGAGCTTGCCCGAGAGTTTTGCGAGCGTCGCGGCCGTCTGCGCGCGAGTGCCGTGCACCGCGAATTCGCCTTTGTGATGAAACGCGCGGAGGCTGGCTTCACGGACCTTGTCTTTCCAGCTCTTCGTGTCGGCGACCATTTTCGGCGCGTTGCGGATCACGCACAGCGACACCGACACCATCAGAAAGCCGAGAATCAGCATGAACCACCACGAGCTGTAGACCGTGTAGAGGCTCAGCGCGCGAAAGATGTCCGCCCAGAACGGGCCGAACTGATTGACGTAGTTGGGATACGGATCGTCCTGCGTGAGGACGGTGCCGATAACGCTGGCGATCGACAGAATCACGAGCAATGCGATGGCAAAACGCATCGAACTCAATACTTCGACGACGCTGCGTACGATGCGATTGCCCGACTTCGACTGCAAACCCGACGTGGTGACGCTCATTCATACTCCGACTGAACAGCAAAAAAGGGTGAAGGGCGGTCGTAGACACGACGCCCCCACCCTTTTCTTGTTTTGTACCGGCCTCGACGGGCCGGTTGCACTTGCGTGCGGACCTCTTAGTGCAAGCCCGCGATGTAATCGGCTACAGCTTTGATCTCGCTGTCCGACAGACGCGATGCGACCGCATGCATCGCCTCATTGTTGTTACGTGCGCCCGGACCTTGCGTGAACGCGTTCAACTGCGCCACCGTGTATTCAGTCCATTGCCCTGACAGCCGCGGATACTGCGACGGAATACCTTGACCCGTGGGCCCGTGACAGCTCGCGCATGCCGGCACGCCTTTGTCGGCAACGCCGCCGCGATAAATCTTCTGGCCGAGCGGCACCGTGTCCTTGTTGTGCGCATAGCCGGGCTTCTGAGCCTGCGCCGCGAAATACGCAGCGACGTTGACCATGTCCTGATCGGACAGCGCCGCAGCCATACCCGTCATGATCGCATTGTTGCGCACGGGCTGCCTGGCGCCAGGCTGCGGCTTGAAATCCTTTAGTTGTTTGACGAGATAGTCGGGATGCTGACCCGCCAGCTTCGGATACGCACCGCCGGCACTATTGCCGTCTGCGCCGTGGCAAGACGCGCAAACCTGCATTGCGATTGCCTGCCCCCGATTGATGTCCGGCTTTGCCGGCTCTGCTGCTCGTGCCTGAATTGCCAAACCTGAAAGACCTGCTGCTACATGAAAAACCATCAGAGCCTTGCACAGTCGATTCATTCGCACACCCTGTCTCGTCTTGTGGGATTTTAGAGGTTTTGCACAATACGACGGCGACCCAAGTGACCGCCAGGAGCCGCCGAGGCACGCGGGCTGGCCCCCTCAGGTTTTCAGTAAACCATCGTATTGTACAATAACTCGCTAATCGCTAAGACGCCAGTCGGGCTTGACCCGTCCCCACTCCGGGTTCCCCGGCGTCTCGAATTCCGGCCTGATCATGTCCTTCCTGCTCCACCAATCCCGCTTTTTCACGACCGTCAATCACCTGCGCGATCTGCCGGCCACCGCTCAACCCGAGATCGCTTTCGCGGGGCGCTCGAATGCGGGCAAGTCGACAGCCATCAATATTCTGTGCAATCAGAAGCGGCTGGCTTTCGCGAGTAAGACGCCTGGACGCACTCAGCACATCAACTATTTTTCGGTCGGCAAGGCGGACGAGCCGGCCGCGCATCTGGTCGATCTGCCGGGCTACGGTTATGCAGAAGTGCCCGGCGCAGCCAAGGCTCACTGGGAAGCGCTGCTTTCCACGTACCTGCAATCCCGCTCGCAATTGCGCGGCATGATCCTGATGATGGATTCGCGCCGCCCGTTGACCGATCTGGACCGGCGGATGATCGAGTGGTTCGCGCCGACGGGGAAGCCGATTCACGTCCTGCTTACGAAATGCGACAAATTGACGCGCCAGGAGTGCGTGAATGCGTTGCGCGCGACGCAGAAGGGAATGGCCGAATATCGGTCCGCGGGCTATCAGGGCGAACTCACGGCGCAGCTCTTTTCGGCGCTCAAACGTGTTGGTATCGATGAAGCGCACGAGTTGATCGAAAGCTGGCTGATCCCCAACGCGAAGGGCGAACCGGACGCGGCGCAGTAAGAGGCGTTGCGCGTCGGCGGGCAGGCTCGAAGCGCTATTTCGGCTGCCCATAAAAAAACCCGCCGCTTTAACGGCGGGCCAAACAGCCTAATCGAAAAACGACAGGCACCCGCTCAGGGAGGAGAAGCGGGGAGGTCAGCGCCAGGCGCCTTGCTCGATCGGTATGATATACCATTGTCTTGAAAAGTTTCCGTGAGTGGGCGCAGGCGTTATGGGCGTCGCTCGCGTCACTGCCCATTTCAAGACATTCACGATCTTCGATTCCACATGAGCTTCTACCCCCACTACCGTCCGCGCCGTATGCGCCGCGACGACTTCTCGCGCCGCCTGATGCGCGAAAACATTCTCACCACCAACGATCTGATTTACCCCGTCTTCGTGGTCGAAGGCACCAACGTGCGGCAAGCCGTGCCGTCGATGCCAGGCGTCGAGCGTGTTTCGGTCGATCTGCTGATGAAAGTCGCCGAGCAATGCGTCGAACTGGGCGTGCCGGTACTGTCGCTGTTTCCGGCGATAGAGCCGTCGCTGAAAACGCCCGATGGCCACGAAGCGACAAACGCTGCCGGCTTGATTCCGCGCGCGGTTCGCGAGTTGAAGAAGCATTTCCCGGAACTGGGCGTGCTCACCGACGTTGCGCTCGATCCGTACACCAGCCATGGTCAGGACGGGGTACTCGACGAAAACGGCTATGTGATCAACGATGAGACCGTCGACATCCTGATCGAACAGGCGCGCGCGCAGGCTGAAGCCGGCGTCGATATTGTGGCGCCCTCGGACATGATGGACGGCCGGATCGGCGCGATCCGCGAAATGCTCGAAAGTGAGGAGTATGTCCATACGCGCATCATGGCTTATGCGGCCAAGTTCGCGTCGGCGTTCTACGGTCCGTTCCGCGACGCCGTCGGCTCGGCGACGAACCTCGGCAAGAGCAACAAGATGACGTATCAGATGGATCCGGCCAATTCGAACGAGGCACTGCGCGAAGTGCAGGCGGACATCAACGAAGGCGCGGATATGGTGATGGTCAAGCCGGGCATGCCGTATCTGGATATCGTGCGCCGTGTGAAGGACGAGTTTCAGTTTCCGACGTACGTGTATCAGGTCAGCGGCGAGTACGCGATGCTGAAGGCGGCGGCCCAGAACGGCTGGCTCGATCACGACAAGGCGATGATGGAATCGCTACTCGCCTTCAAGCGGGCCGGCGCGGACGGCGTTCTCACCTATTTCGCGCTGGATGCAGCGCGGATTCTGCGCTCACAGAAGTGAATCGGCTTCGGCGGCCAGTCGTTGGTTTGCGTCGCGTTGATTCATGAGCAAATTCAGCCAGAGCGCTGAAAATTGAACGGAGGCGGACTTCTGGTCACGCCTCCGTTTTTTATGCTTTCCCTCGCGAGCGGGCGCGGTCATGCGCTCGTGAGGTTATGCGCCGGGCGCGCTCGTCCGCTCGAGCGTTCGCAAGAATTTGTCTGCCGACTCATAACCGACGACACGCAATACTTCCTTGCCGCCGTGGTCGAAAAAGATGATCCCGGGCGGGCCGAAAAGGCCGAAACGCTTCAAAAGGGCCTGGTCGTCGGCGTTGTTCGCGGTGACGTCAGCGCGTAGCAGGTTCATCTGTTTCAATTTTGCCTGGACGCGCGGGTCACTGAAGGTGAATTTCTCCATCTCTTTGCAGCTGACACACCAGTCCGCGTAAAAATCGAGCATGGCAGGCCGTGCGACGGCTTTGACGGCTTTATCGAGTTCCACGGATGAGCGTACCGGCTGGAACGCCAGATCGCCCTGAGACGCGGCTTGGGCTCCACTGGATGCGGTTTCAGCTGCCGACGGCCCACTGCGTGACGCCAGCACCGCCAGCGGGCGGAGCGGATCGGACGAGCCCGCGGCCAGTCCGACCAGCAACACCGCCGCCCAGACGGCCAGTGCGGCGCCGATTCCGCGGCCGAGCCGGCGCCACACGGACGCTTCGGCGGTTGCTGCCGAAAAAAGGCCCAGAGATGCAGCCGCGATCAGCAGCCACAACGCGCAAAGCAGCATGGTCGCCGTTGCCCCGAGCACCGGCCAGACAATCCACAGCGCCGCGGCGAGCAGCACGACGCCGAACAACATCTTGACGCCGTCCATCCATGCGCCGGCACGCGGCAGCAACGTTCCCGCCCCGAGCCCGATAATCAGCAGCGGCACGCCGAGCCCAAGCCCCATCGCGAACAACGCGGCACCGCCGAGCACCGCATTTCCCGTATGCGCGATGAAGGCCAGCACGGCGAAAAGTGGGGCCGTCATACACGCGCCGACGACTAGCGCAGACAGCGCGCCCATCGCGGCAACGGCTGCGAACTTGCCGCCCGAGCGGCCCGCCGACGCATGCGAAACACCGTCCTGCCAGCGTTGCGGCAACGCGATGTCGAAACCAGCGATCAACGTCAGCGCAAAAATTGTCAGCAGCGCGCCGAAAACGCCCAACACCCACGCGCTTTGCAACCACGCACCGAGACTCTGGCCGACGAGCGCGGCGGCAATGCCGAGCGCCGTGTAGACGAGCGCCATCCCGATTACATAGGCCAGCGATAGCGCAAAACCTCGAGCGCGCGTCACTCCCGCCCCTTCGCCGATAATGATCGCCGAGAGAATCGGAATCATCGGATATGAGCACGGCAGCAGGCTCAGCACGACGCCGGCGACGAAGTAAAGTCCGATGATTGCGAGAAAACCGCCGCCCTGCAGCAGCGATTGCGCATAGTCGGCGCTGGTCGCGCGCTCGTACCATGGCGTATTGCCTGCTGCGGGCGGCGGCACCGCCGCGCTGCCAGCCGCTTGCAGCGCCGCGCCGCTGACGTGGTAGACGCGCTCCATCGGCGGATAACAGATTCCGGCGTCCGCACAGCCTTGTGACGTAACAGCCAGATCGAATGCGACTTCTGCCTGCTTGACTGGAATGCGGATCGTCAGCTCATTGCGATACGTTTCCACGTTCTTGTTGAAGGTCTGATCGAACTTCACATGCCCCGACGGCAATTGCGGCTCGCCGACGGTCGCGCTGCCGTTGCGCGTCGCGAACGCAAAACGCTCGCGGTACATGTAATAGCCGTCCGCAATTTTGTACGTGACGTCGACTTCGCCGGGTTTTTCCGCCGCACTGAACTTGAACGCGACGGCCGGATCGAGAAAGTCGTCGGCCGCGCGGGCTAGCGTTCCGAACTGCGCGAGAATCAGGCAGCCGAACAGGAGGAATGCTGCACGCAGCGCATGGTGCGCGCGTCGGTCCAGACGGTTAAACATGTATGGGGCGTTGGGTTTCAGCGATGATCCACTGGCCATAGGCGGCCGATGCCGTGGCTTGCCACGAGAGGATTTCCGGCGTGTCGTATGGATGATGCGCCTGTATGTACTGCTCGAGTTCCAGCGCGCGCGCCGCGCTTGTCTTGAACATCAACTGGATCTCTTGCGCCGTTTCTATCTGGCCTTGCCAGTGGTAGCTCGACTGAACGGCGCCGAGTTGCGTAACGCATGCACACAGCCGCGCGGCCAGCGCGTCCGCAGCGAGCTTCTGGGCAACGGCCGGGTCGGGCACCGTCGTCAGAGTCAAAATCACATTCACGCTCACAGAAAGCTCCGGCAAGGCAGGATTCGAGTGCCAATATCGTATCACCTGGGCTTGAGGGCCTGCAGGCAGCTCGGCCGCAAGCGTGCGGCATTTGGCCGCCACGATTCACTCGCACTACCGTTCTCGCGCAGAAACAAAAAAGCCAGGCTTGGAGCCTGGCTTCTTATCAGCGCCTCGAAGCTTACTCAGCTTCTTGCACTTCGACTTCTTCAACTTCCGGACGGTCGAGCAGTTCAACCAGTGCCATCGGCGCATTGTCGCCAACGCGGAAGCCGAACTTCAGCACGCGCAGGTAGCCGCCCGGACGGGTAGCGTAACGCGGGCCGAGAACTTCGAACAGCTTCGTGACCGAGTCACGGTCGCGCAGGCGGTTGAACGCCAGACGGCGATTTGCCAGCGACGGCTTCTTGCCGAGCGTGATCAGCGGCTCGACTACTTTACGGAGTTCTTTCGCCTTCGGCAGCGTGGTCTTGATGACTTCGTGCTCGATCAACGAGTTGGACATATTACGGAGCATTGCCAGACGGTGGCTGCTCGTGCGGTTCAGTTTCCGCAGACCATGACGGTGACGCATGTTAATTCCTTCGATTCAAAGTTTTGGTCCAGCTCTTCTATCGCGCTCGATCTACCCGAAAGTAGCGAGCGCACGGGCCGGTAGTGAAAAAGGCAAGACGCGGATTTTAAAGGAAAATCCGCGTCTTTGCCAGTGCAGCGGCGGGCTCTGTCCCGGGATGACTTGTCGACTTACTTATCCAGCCCTGCGGGCGGCCAGTTTTCGAGCTTCATGCCGAGCGTCAAACCACGCGACGCCAGTACTTCCTTGATTTCGTTCAACGACTTGCGGCCAAGGTTCGGCGTCTTGAGCAACTCGTTTTCCGTGCGCTGGATCAGATCGCCGATGTAGTAGATGTTCTCGGCCTTCAGGCAGTTCGCGGAGCGAACCGTCAGTTCGAGATCATCGACCGGACGCAGCAGGATCGGATCGATCTGCGGCGCGCGCGACGGCGCTTCAGCCGTTGCTTCGGTGCCTTCCAGTGCAGCGAACACCGACAGTTGATCGACCAGAATGCGAGCCGATTGACGGATCGCCTCTTCGGGGGAGATCACGCCGTTCGTTTCGATGTTCATCACGAGCTTGTCGAGGTCGGTACGCTGTTCGACGCGAGCGCTTTCAACGGCATAGCTCACGCGGCGAACCGGCGAAAACGACGCGTCCAGCACGATACGGCCGATGATCTTGGCCGACTCTTCGCCATAACGACGCACGTTGCCTGGCACATAACCGCGGCCCTTCTCAACCTTGATCTGAACGTCGAGCTTGCCGCCCTTCGACAGATGCGCAATCACGTGATCGGGGTTGATCACTTCGCAATCGTGCGCGAGCTCGATGTCGCCAGCGGTAACAACGCCTTCGCCTTCCTTGCGCAGCGTAACCGTCACTTCGTCACGGTTATGCAGCTTGAACACCACGCCCTTCAGGTTCAACAACAGGTTGACCACATCCTCTTGCACACCGTCGAGCGTCGAATACTCATGTACGACGCCTGCGATCGTCACTTCGGTCGGCGCGTAGCCGATCATCGACGACAACAGCACGCGCCGGAGCGCGTTACCCAAGGTGTGGCCGTAACCGCGTTCAAACGGTTCCATGACCACTTTCGCGTGGCTTTCGCCCAGCGATTCAACTGCGATGATCTTGGGCTTCAACAAACTGGTTTGCATAGGTTTTCCTTTTCAATACCCTCGGCTCGTTACACCGATAAGGCTGACCGGTAACAACCTGAAAATAAACAGCCGAGACGTCCCCTTGCGCAACGCAATCGGGTGCCCCGGCCGTTAATCCGATTACCGCGAATACAATTCGACGATCAGGCTTTCGTTGATATCGCCAGCGATGTCGCTGCGTTCCGGCTTCGACTTGAACGTGCCTTCGAACTTCTTCGAATCGACAGCGACCCAGCTCGGCAGACCGCCTTGCTCAGCCAGCGACAGGGCTTCGAGAATACGCGCTTGCTTCTTTTTCTGTTCGCGCACTGCGACAACGTCGCCGGCCTTCACTTGCATCGACGGGATGTTCGACACGACGCCGTTCACCGTGATCGCCTTGTGGCTCACGAGCTGACGCGCTTCAGCGCGCGTCGAGCCGAAACCCATGCGATACACGACGTTATCCAGACGCGATTCGAGCAATTGCAGCAGGTTCTCACCCGTGTTGCCCTTCAGGCGGTCGGCTTCAGCGAAATAACGGCGGAATTGACGCTCGAGAACACCGTAGATGCGCTTCACTTTTTGCTTTTCGCGCAGCTGCGTGCCGTAGTCGGACGTACGAGCACCCGAGGTGCGGCCATGTTGGCCAGGCTTGCTGTCAAGCTTGCACTTGTCAGCGAGCGAACGACGGGCGCTCTTCAGGAAGAGGTCAGTGCCTTCACGGCGGGACAGCTTGGCCTTAGGGCCGATATAACGTGCCACGTTGATTCCTTCGTTGATTAGTCACGCGAATGCATGCACTCGCGCTAGTCCGAACCCTTTGGGTCGAACGGTGGGCTTAGTCAATTCAATAGCGCAAGCAGCCTGTTTCGCCGGGCTTACTACATCCGGCGGCAACAGGCGCTAGCGAAAACAGCGTCTTAGATACGACGACGCTTCGGCGGACGGCAGCCGTTGTGCGGGACCGGGGTCACGTCGGAGATTGCGGTGATCTTGATGCCAAGACCATGCAACGCACGCACCGCCGACTCACGGCCAGGACCGGGGCCCTTGATCCGCACTTCGAGGTTCTTTACGCCGTATTCCATCGCCACGCGGCCAGCCGATTCAGCTGCGACCTGAGCTGCAAACGGGGTCGATTTACGCGAACCCTTGAAGCCCTGACCACCCGACGTTGCCCAGGCAAGTGCATTGCCCTGACGATCGGTGATCGTGATGATGGTGTTGTTAAACGACGCGTGAACGTGAACCACGCCCTCGGCGACGTTCTTCTTGACCTTCTTGCGAACGCGTTGCGCCGCGGAGTTGTTCGAAGCCTTAGCCATTACGTTTTCCTGTAACTGTCAGTTCCGCTTACTTCTTCAGCGATTGCGCTGCACGACGCGGACCCTTGCGCGTACGGGCATTCGTACGCGTACGTTGGCCGCGCAGGGGCAAGCCCTTGCGATGCCGCACGCCACGGTAGCAGCCGAGATCCATCAGGCGCTTGATGTTCATCGTCGTTTCACGGCGCAGATCGCCTTCAACGATGAACTTGCCGACTTCTTCACGCAGCTTTTCGAGGTCTGCGTCGTTCAGGTCTTTGACCTTCTTCGAAAATGCCACACCAGCTGCGACGCAAATGTCGCGCGAGCGCGTGCGGCCGACACCGTAAATAGCCGTCAGGCCAATTTCAGTATGCTGGTGATTCGGGATGTTAACCCCTGCGATACGAGCCATTGTTTTTCCTCAAACAAAAAGCGCAAGCAAAAAGCGCGGCGTTCAGCCTTGACGCTGTTTGTGGCGCGGATCAGAGCTGCAAATCACGCGCACAACGCCTTTGCGCTTGATGATCTTGCAATTGCGGCAAATGCGCTTAACCGATGCCATCACTTTCATGATATTACCCTTTTTTCAAATCACTTCGCCCGGAACACGATCCGCGCACGCGACAGATCGTAAGGCGTCAATTCAACCGTCACCTTGTCGCCCGGCAGGATTCGGATGTAGTGCATCCGCATCTTGCCGGATATGTGTCCCAATACGACATGGCCGTTTTCCAGCTTCACCCTGAAGGTAGCGTTAGGCAGGTTTTCGATGACTTCACCCTGCATCTGGATAACATCGTCTTTGGCCATAAGTCCTTTCAACGCATCGGGACGCCGCCGCCTTTGAAATTAGCTTTCTTCAGCAGCGATTCATACTGTTGCGACATAACGTACGACTGCACCTGCGCCATGAAATCCATTGTGACGACGACAATGATCAGCAGCGACGTTCCACCAAAATAAAACGGCACGTTCCAGCGCAGCACCAGAAACTCGGGCAGCAGACAAACAAACACGATGTAGATCGCACCGGCTAGCGTCAGACGCGTCAGGATGCGGTCGATATATCGCGCCGTTTGATCGCCCGGGCGGATGCCAGGAACGAAAGCGCCACTCTTTTTCAGGTTGTCGGCCGTCTCTCTGCTGTTGAACACCAATGCGGTGTAGAAGAAACAGAAGAAAACGATCGCCAACGCGTACAGCAACACGTACACGGGTTGACCGGGCTTAATGGCTTCGGCCACGTTGTGCAGCGTGTCTGCGAACCAGCTGGTACGCGACCCCGAACTGAACCAGTTCAGGATGGTTGCCGGGAAGAGAATGATCGACGATGCAAAGATCGGCGGAATCACGCCCGACATGTTCAACTTCAGCGGCAAATGCGAGGATTGGCCGCCGTAAATCTTGTTACCGACTTGCCGCTTCGCGTAATTCACAAGAATCTTGCGCTGGCCGCGTTCGATGAACACCACCAGATACGTCACGGCAGCAATCAACGCGACGACGATGATCGCCGAGATGATGCTCATCGAGCCGGTTCGCACCAGTTCAAAAAGACCACCGATTGCATTCGGGAAACCCGCTGCAATACCGCCGAAAATGATGATCGATATACCGTTGCCAAGCCCGCGCTCCGTGATCTGCTCACCCAGCCACATCAGGAACATCGTGCCCGTCACCAGCGTCACGACCGTCGTCAACCGAAACACCATTCCCGGATCGATCACCAGGGCCGGCTGATTTTCCAGGGCGACGGCAATGCCGAATGCCTGGAACGTCGCCAGCAAGACCGTGAAGATACGCGTGTACTGCGTGATCTTTCGCTGTCCCGCCTGCCCTTCCTTTTTCAGCGCTTCCAGTTGCGGCGAAACAATAGCCAGCAACTGCATGATGATCGAAGCCGAAATGTACGGCATGATCCCAAGCGCGAAAATCGTGAACCGCGAAAGTGCGCCACCCGAAAACATGTTGAACATGCCAAGGATGCCGCCCGACTGGCTCTGGAACAACTTCGCCAGTTGGTCCGGGTCGATACCCGGCACCGGAATGTGCGCGCCGATACGGTAGACAATCAGCGCCAGCAGCAGAAACACTGCCCGCCGACGCAGATCGCCAAACTTCGCCGCGCCGCGACCGGGTTTTGCGAGACTCGGGCTGTTAGCCAAGTACCTTCTCCGATGCAAATGCTAGTGACGGCAAATAACTTGCGCGTTACTCGGCAAAAGAGCCGCCGGCTGCTTCGATAGCAGCGCGCGCACCCTTCGTCGCACCCAGACCCTTCACAACGATCTTGCGCTTGAGCTCGCCCGTCGCGATGATCTTGGCGCTCCTGATCAGCTCGCCAACCAGGCCAGCTTGCTTCAGAGCCAACAGATCGATTTCGTCGACCGGCAGCTTTTCCAGATCCGAGAGACGCACTTCACCGACGAATTCCTTCGTCAGCGAGGTGAAGCCACGCTTAGGCAGGCGACGTTGCAGCGGCATTTGGCCGCCTTCGAAGCCAACCTTGTGAAAGCCGCCCGAACGCGACTTCTGACCTTTGTGACCACGGCCGGCGGTTTTGCCGAGGCCGGAGCCGATGCCGCGACCAACGCGACGCTTTGCGTGCTTCGCGCCTTCGGCCGGCTTCAGGTTATTCAATTCCATTATCAACTCCTTGAGTCCTGGTCAGCCGCTTAGCTGATGACCTTAACGAGGTACGAAACCTTGTTGATCATGCCGCGCACGGCCGGCGTGTCCTGCAACTCGCTAACCGAGTTGAGTCGGCGCAGACCCAAGCCACGCACCGTTGCACGGTGCGTCTCGCGGGTGCCGATCAGGCTCTTGACGAGCTGGACCTTGACAGTTTTATCAGACATGGTGTCCACCTTAGCCCAGAATATCTTCGACGGACTTGCCGCGCTTCGCCGCGATGTCGCCCGGCGTGGACTGCTTGCGCAGCCCGTCGAGCGTTGCACGAACGAGGTTGTACGGATTCGTCGAGCCGTGGCTCTTGGCCACAACGTTCTGCACGCCCATTACGTCGAACACTGCGCGCATCGGGCCGCCAGCGATCACACCGGTACCGTCCTTCGCCGGAGCGAGGAGAACCATCGATGCGCCGTGCTTGCCGTGCACTTCGTGTTGCAGGGTACCGTTCTTCAGCGGCACCTTGAACATATTGCGGCGGGCTTGTTCCATCGCCTTCTGGACAGCGACCGGCACTTCCTTCGCCTTGCCCTTGCCCATACCGACGCGGCCATCACCGTCGCCAACCACGGTCAGTGCGGCGAAGCCGAGAATACGGCCACCCTTCACGACCTTGGTCACGCGGTTGACCGAAATCATCTTTTCGCGCAGGCCGTCGTCGCGTTCGTCAGCCTGAACTTTCGCTTGCATCTTTGCCATGACGAATTCTTCCCTTAGAACTTGAGTCCGGCTTCGCGCGCCGCATCAGCCAGCGCTTTCACGCGGCCGTGGTAACGGAAACCCGAACGGTCGAAGGCGACGGATTCGATGCCGGCAGCCTTAGCCTTTTCTGCAATGCGCTTACCGATCAGCGTAGCAGCAGCGACGTTGCCGCCCTTGCCCGTTTGATCAGCCAGTTGCGCACGCACTTCGGCCTCGAGCGTCGACGCGCTGGCGAGCACCTTGGTGCCGCACGGCGAGAACACTTGCGCATAGATGTGCGTGTTCGTGCGATGCACGGCGAGACGCGCGACCTGCAGCTCAGTGATCTTGATACGCGTCTGACGAGCGCGGCGCAGGCGAGATTGAGTCTTATCCATGATTGCGCACCCTTACTTCTTCTTCGTTTCTTTGAGGATCACGACCTCGTTGGCGTAGCGCACACCCTTGCCCTTGTAGGGCTCCGGCGGGCGATAGCCGCGCACTTCTGCAGCGACCTGGCCAACTTTCTGCTTGTCGATCCCCTTGATCACGATTTCGGTTTGCGACGGGGTTTCAGCCTTCACGCCTTCCGGCATCTGGTGCACCACGGGGTGCGAGAAACCCAGCGACAGATTCAGCTTGTCGCCTTGCGCCTGTGCGCGATAACCAACGCCAACCAGCGTCAGCTTGCGCTCGAAACCCTTCGTCACGCCGTTCACCATGTTCGCAACCAGTGCGCGCATCGTGCCCGACATCGCATTCGCTTCGCGGCTTTCGTCAACCGGCTCGATCTTCACCACGCCGTTGTCGTTCACCACTTTCACGAGGCGGTTAGCCGCCTGCGTAATCGTACCCAGTGGACCCTTGACGGTGATGCGATCGTCGCTCAGGGCCACTTCTGCGCCTTCCAGCGCGATCGGGCTCTTACCTACTCGAGACATGTTTCTCTCCTTTCGGCCTTAAGCGACGTAGCAGATGACTTCGCCGCCAACGCCCGTTGCACGCGCCTTGCGGTCCGTCATCACGCCCTTCGGCGTCGACACGATTGCCACGCCCAGGCCATTCATGACCACGGGGATGTCGTTACGGCCGCGGTACACACGCAGACCAGGCTTCGAGACGCGTTCAATGCGCTCGATGACCGGACGGCCAGCGTAGTACTTCAACACGATATTCAATTCAGACTTCGCACCTTCGGACTTCACTGCGAAATCATCGATATAGCCTTCGTCCTTCAGGACCTGCGCAATCGCAACCTTGACTTTCGACGAGGGCATAGTCACCGAGACTTTCTCAACCATCTGCGCGTTGCGGATGCGAGTCAGCATATCGGCGATAGGATCACTCATGCTCATTTACGTTTCTCCTATTACCAGCTCGCCTTGGTCAGGCCAGGGATCTCGCCGCGGAACGCGATTTCGCGAATCTTGTTACGCGCCAGCCCGAATTTACGGAACGTACCGCGCGGACGACCAGTAATTGCGCAACGATTGCGCTTACGGGTCGGGTTAGAGTTGCGCGGCAGTTGTTGCAGTTCCAGACGTGCTGCGTAATGCTCTTCGTCCGACTTGCTCATATCGCCAATGATCGCCTTCAACTCTGCACGCTTGGGCGCGTACTTAGCAGCGAGGCGAGCACGCTTCTTTTCACGTTCGATCAGTGCCAGTTTAGCCACGGTAACCTCAGTTTCTGAACGGGAACTTGAAGCTGGCGAGCAGAGCCTTTGCTTCGTCGTCGGTCTTCGCAGTTGTCGTGATGCTGATGTTCAGCCCACGCAGTGCGTCGATCTTGTCGTAGTCGATTTCGGGGAAAATGATCTGCTCTTTCACACCGATGTTGTAGTTGCCGCGACCGTCGAACGCACGACCCGAAACGCCACGGAAGTCGCGCACACGGGGGAGCGCAACCGTCACGAAACGGTCCAGAAATTCGTACATTGCCTGACCACGCAACGTGACCATTGCACCGATCGGGTAGCCCTGACGGATCTTGAAGCCAGCGATTGCCTTGCGTGCCTTCGTGATCACCGGCTTCTGGCCTGCGATCTTCGTCAGGTCGCCAACGGCGTTTTCGATGATCTTCTTGTCAGCAACCGCTTCGCCAAGGCCCATGTTCAGGGTGATCTTGGTGATGCGCGGCACTTCCATCACGGACTTGTAACCGAACTTCTCGATGAGGCCGGGTACAACCTTTTCTTTGTAAAACTCTTGCAAACGAGCCATTTTTTTACTCCGCAGCGTCAGGCGCTCAGCTCGGCACCAGTCGTCTTAAGGAAACGGACTTTCTTGTCTCCCTCGACCTTGATGCCTACACGCGATGCCTTGCCATTCGCGTCGACCAATGCGACGTTCGAAATTTGCAGCGGCATCGTCTTGGCTTCAACACCACCCGTCGTACCCTTCATCGGGTTCGGCTTGACGTGTTTCTTGACGAGGTTGATACCCTCGACAATGACCTTGCCTTCGCCAACGGACAGCACGACGCCGCGCTTGCCTTTATCTTTGCCGGTGATGACGATAACTTCGTCACCTTTGCGAATCTTGTTCATCGCGACTCCTTACAGCACTTCAGGTGCCAACGAAACGATCTTCATAAATCGTTCGCTGCGCAACTCGCGCGTGACAGGCCCGAAAATACGGGTGCCAATAGGTTCGAGCTTGGCATTCAACAACACTGCGGCATTGCCATCGAACTTGATCAGCGAGCCGTCCTGACGGCGCACGCCCTTGGCGGTACGAACCACCACGGCGTTATAAATTTCGCCTTTCTTCACGCGCCCGCGCGGCGTTGCTTCTTTGACGGTCACCTTGATGATGTCGCCAATGCTGGCATAACGACGCTTCGAGCCGCCGAGCACCTTGATGCACATGACTTCACGCGCACCCGTGTTGTCGGCCACTTCAAGCCGAGTTTCGGTCTGGATCATGGTTTATCTTTCCCAACTTAATCCGGTCGCACCACCATGGCGCACCCGGTCAGTCTTGGTCCCGTCAGCCAATCGGCTGCTTGGGTTAGAACAGCAGCGACGGCAAACGAAACCCGCCATCGCAATCCGGTGAATCCTTCGGAACAGACTGGCGCCTGAACCGCTTCCCCCACCAACTTCGCCCGCGACGGGGCTCCCATAAAAGAGGGAAGACCGAGATTATAACAAATAATCCCGGTCTTGCAAGCGAAACTTACTGCGATTTCAATTACTTCTACAACTTTGCGTCGTCAGATGACGCGAGCAGCCTCAACCAGGCGAGCCACGACCCAAGCCTTCGTCTTCGAAATCGGACGAGTTTCCTGGATTTCAACGAGGTCGCCCTCGTTGTACGTGTTTGCATCGTCGTGCGCGTGGTACTTCTTCGAGCGCACAACGTACTTGCCGTAGATCGGGTGCTTCACGCGGTGCTCGACCAGCACGGTGACCGTCTTGTCCATCTTGTTGCTGACGACCTTGCCGACCAGCGTCCGCTTGAGCGAGGTTTTTACGCTATCGTTCATTTCTGGTTCGCCTTCTCAGTCAGGACGGTCCGCACACGTGCGATGTCGCGACGGACCTTCTTCAGCTGGCTCGTGTTCGTGAGCTGCTGGGTCGCGAGTTGCATGCGCAGGCCGAATTGCGCCTTCAACAGGTCCGACAGCTCCTTGTTGAGCGCGGCCTGATCTTTCTGGTGAAGTTCGGAAGCCTTCATCATTTACTCCTTAGGCGCCGAGCTGGCGCACGATGAAGGTCGTCTTCAGCGGCAGCTTAGCTGCAGCCAGACGGAACGCTTCGCGTGCCAGCTCTTCGGTTACGCCATCCATTTCGTACAGCATCTTGCCCGGTTGAATCTCTGCGACGTAGTACTCAGGGTTACCTTTACCGTTACCCATCCGTACTTCAGCCGGCTTGTGCGAGATCGGCTTGTCCGGGAAGATGCGGATCCAGATGCGGCCACCACGCTTGATGTGACGCGTCATTGCGCGACGTGCCGCTTCAATCTGGCGCGCGGTCAAGCGACCACGACCGATAGCCTTCAGGCCGAACTCACCGAACGAAACCGCGTTACCGCGGGTAGCGACACCGGTGTTACGACCCTTCTGCTCTTTGCGATACTTTCTGCGTTTCGGTTGCAGCATCGTTATTCTCCAGTCTTCCCGTCACCGCCGGCACCGCCAGCACGACGAGGAGCGCCACGGCGTGCACCTGCCGGGCCACCACCTTCACCATCGCGACGCGGACGGCGATCGCCACCCGGACGTGCGTTGCGGCGCGGACGCTTTTCTTCCGCGACTTCTTCAACCACCGGTGCGTCGTTGCGGCCGAGCGTGTCGCCCTTGTAGACCCACACCTTCACGCCGATGATGCCGTACGTCGTCTTCGCTTCCGAAGTCGCGTAGTCGATATCTGCACGCAGCGTATGAAGCGGCACGCGACCTTCGCGATACCATTCAGTACGGGCGATTTCGATACCGTTCAGGCGGCCAGCGCTCATGATCTTGATGCCTTGAGCACCCAGACGCATTGCGTTTTGCATCGCACGCTTCATCGCGCGGCGGAACATGATCCGGCGCTCGAGCTGTTGCGTGATCGAATCGGCGATCAGTTGCGCATCGGTTTCCGGCTTGCGGATTTCTTCGATGTTGACGTGGACCGGAACGCCCATGCGGCGTTGCAGTTCCGACTTCAGCAGTTCGATATCCTCGCCCTTCTTGCCGATGACCACACCCGGACGCGAGCTATAAATCGTGATGCGCGCGTTTTTCGCCGGACGCTCGATAACGACGCGACCGACCGAAGCGTTCTTCAGCTTCTTCTTCAGGTATTCACGAACACCGATGTCTTCCTGCAACATCGCCGCGAAATTGTTGTTGTTCGCGTACCAACGCGACGCCCAATTGCGGCTGACGGCCAAACGGAAGCCAGTCGGATGAATTTTCTGTCCCATCGTATGACCCCTTAATTCCCGACCGTCACAGTGATGTGACAGGATTGCTTCTCGATGCGGTTACCGCGGCCTTTAGCGCGCGCGGTGAAACGCTTGAGCGACGCAGCCTTGTCGATGTAGATGCTCGTGATCTTGAGCTCATCGATATCGGCGCCTTCGTTATGCTCCGCATTCGCGATCGCCGACAGCACGACCTTTTTCACGATTCCCGCAGCCTTCTTCGGCGAGAACGTCAGAACGTTCAGCGCCTTGTCGACCGGCAAACCGCGGATCTGGTCAGCCACAAGGCGCGTTTTCTGCGCCGAGATGCGGGCACCGCGATGAATTGCTTTCACTTCCATCATGAGCCCCTTATTTCTTAGCCTTCTTGTCGGCTGCATGACCCTTGAACGTACGGGTCAATGCAAACTCGCCAAGCTTGTGGCCGACCATGTTTTCCGAGATGTACACCGGAACGTGTTGACGGCCGTTGTGAACGGCGATCGTCAGACCGATGAAATCCGGGAGGATCGTCGAGCGACGCGACCAGGTTTTGATCGGCTTCTTATCCCGCGAAGCTGCTGCCGCCTCAACTTTCTTCAGCAAATGGGCGTCGCAGAACGGACCTTTTTTTACAGAACGTGCCATTGCCTACTCCTTAACGCTTGTGACGGCGCTGGACGATCATGCTCGTCGTGCGCTTGTTGCTGCGGGTGCGATAACCCTTAGCAGGCGTGCCCCACGGGCTCACCGGATCGCGACCTGCAGCCGTCTTGCCTTCACCACCACCGTGCGGGTGATCGACCGGGTTCATTGCAACGCCACGCACCGTCGGGCGGATACCGCGCCAGCGATTCGCGCCAGCCTTACCGATTTGACGGAGGCTATGCTCTTCGTTGCCAACTTCACCGATCGTCGCGCGGCACTCAACGTGGACGCGGCGGATTTCACCCGAGCGCAGGCGGACCTGTGCGTAGATCCCTTCACGAGCCAGCAGCATCGCCGACGTGCCAGCCGAGCGCGCCATTTGCGCGCCCTTGCCCGGCAGCATTTCGATGCAGTGGATCGTCGTACCGACCGGAATGTTGCGGATCGGCAGCGTATTGCCTGCGCGGATCGGCGCTTCCGAACCGGACATCAGTTGCTGACCGACGGTGATACCCTTCGGAGCAATGATGTAGCGGCGTTCGCCGTCAGCGTACAGAACCAGCGCGATGTTCGCGCTACGGTTCGGATCGTACTCGAGACGTTCGACCTTGGCCGGGATGCCATCCTTCGTGCGGCGGAAATCGACGACACGATAGTGTTGCTTGTGACCACCACCCTTGTGACGCGTGGTGATGTGGCCATTGTTGTTGCGGCCGGCGGTCGAGGACTGCGAGTCGAGCAGCGGTGCGAACGGCTTGCCCTTGTGCAGATCCTTGTTGACCACCTTGACCATCGCGCGGCGACCCGGCGAAGTCGGCTTAACTTTAACGATTGCCATGATTACTTGGCCTCCGCTTCAAAGTTGATTTCCTGGCCGGGCTTCAGGCAGACGTACGCCTTCTTCACGTCTTTGCGCTTGCCCATGAAGCGGCCAAAACGCTTGGCTTTGCCTTTGGAGACCAGCACGTTGACGGAATTGACTTCCACCTTGAACAGCAGCTCGACTGCAGCTTTCACTTCCTGCTTCGTGGCATCGGGCGCGACTTCGAACACAACCTGCTCGTTCTTGTCGGCCACCAGCGTCGCCTTTTCGGAGATCACCGGCGCGAGCAGGACCTGCATCAAACGATGATCGTTTTTGCGAATCTCGCTCATGACAGCAACTCCTCGATCTGGGCGACCGCAGCCTTCGTGATCAGGATCTTCTTGAAGTAGATCAGCGACAGCGGGTCGGCGTAACGCGGCTCGACAACCGCCACATGGGCGAGGTTGCGCGACGCGAGGTACAGGTTTTCGTCAACCGTGTCGGTAATCACCAGCACGGAGTCGAGACCCATCGCCTTGAATTTTTCGGCCAGCAGCTTGGTCTTCGGCGCTTCGAGCGTCAGCTCGTCGACCACCGAGATGCGGCCTTCGCGGGCCAGCTGCGAGAAGATCGAGCAGAGACCTGCGCGATGCATCTTCTTGTTAACCTTGTGCGAAAAGTTTTCTTCCGGCGAATTCGGGAAGATCCGGCCACCGCCGCGCCACAACGGGCTCGACGACATACCGGCACGGGCGCGGCCCGTACCCTTCTGGCGCCACGGCTTCTTGGTCGTGTGCTTGACTTGCTCACGATCCTTCTGCGCACGGTTGCCGCTACGGGCGTTCGCTTGATACGCAACCACCACCTGGTGAATCAGGGCTTCGTTGTAATCGCGGCCGAACACGACGTCCGACGCGCTAACGCCTGCACCTTCCTGACCATTGGCATTCAGGAGCTTAAGTTCCATTATTTCGCTCCTTTCACGGCACGCGTCTTCACGGCCGGCGTAACGAATACCTTGCCGCCCTTCGCACCCGGAACGGCGCCCTTGACCAGCAACAGCTTGCGGTCAGCGTCGATACGAGCGATTTCGAGGTTTTGTACCGTTACCGTGTCGTCACCCATGTGACCGGTCATGCGCTTACCCGGGAAAACACGACCCGGATCCTGCGCCATACCGATCGAGCCCGGCACGTTGTGCGAGCGCGAGTTACCGTGCGATGCACGGCCGGATGCGAAGTTATAACGCTTGATGGTACCGGCGTAGCCCTTACCGATCGACACGCCTTGCACGTCGACCTTCTGGCCTACTTCGAACAGGTCAGGACCGACCACCGTGCCGTTCGACAACTCGGCAGCCTTAGCGGCGTCGATCTGGAATTCTTTGAGGATTTCACCGGCTTGAACACCGGCTTTGGCGAGATGACCGGCCAACGGCTTCGTCACACGCGATGCACGGCGGGTACCGAATGCAACCTGCACGGCCGTGTAGCCGTCGGTTTCAACAGTCTTGATCTGCGTCACGCGGTTGTCGGACACGTCCAGCACGGTAACGGGAATCGAATCCCCTTCTGCCGTGAAGATACGGGTCATGCCAACCTTGCGACCTACGAGTCCAAGGCTCATCGTTTTCTCCATTCCCGACTGCGATTGGTCGGGGCTAATTTACAAAATGCCGGTGCCGTTTCGGGCATGAATTCATGCTGCAGCACACCGACTTTTTTGCGCAAATGCGCGAAAAGCCTTGCATTATAGCGAGGCTTTTCGTTTTCCGCAAGCAATCAAAGACTTAGCGTCGCCCGACAAGCTGGGCAGCCTTTGGGAGCCTTATTGCAGCTTGATTTCGACGTCCACGCCAGCCGGCAGGTCCAGCTTCATCAGTGCGTCGACGGTCTTGTCCGTCGGATCGACGATGTCCATCAGACGTTGGTGCGTACGGATTTCGAGCTGATCGCGCGACGTCTTGTTGACGTGCGGCGAACGCAGGATGTCGAAGCGTTGAATGCGGGTCGGCAGAGGCACCGGACCACGAACGATTGCGCCAGTCCGCTTCGCGGTGTCGACGATTTCAGCAGCCGACTGGTCGATCAGGCGATAGTCGAAAGCCTTCAGGCGAATGCGGATTTTCTGGTTCTGCATGACAATTCCTTGGAAAGAGCGAGGCGGTGTTGCACCGCCAGATAGTAAAAGAACGTAGAGCCTGGCTTGAGACAGGAGTGAGCGCTGAAGCGCAAACTCCTATCGACACGCTGTGCCAGCGCCCGGCTCCGGGCACCACCTACTGCAAAGTCAATCCGCGATCTTACTCGAGAATCTTGGCAACCACACCTGCGCCGACGGTACGGCCGCCTTCACGGATGGCGAAGCGCAGACCTTCTTCCATCGCGATCGGGTTGATCAGCTTCACCGTGATCGACACGTTGTCGCCCGGCATGACCATTTCCTTGTCCTTCGGCAACTCGATCGAGCCCGTCACGTCCGTCGTACGGAAGTAGAACTGCGGACGATAGTTGTTGAAGAACGGCGTGTGACGGCCGCCTTCGTCCTTGCTCAGCACGTACACTTCAGCCGTGAAGTGCGTGTGCGGGTTGATCGAACCCGGCTTGGCCAGCACCTGGCCACGCTCCACGTCTTCACGCTTCGTGCCGCGCAGCAGGATACCGACGTTGTCGCCCGCCTGACCCTGGTCGAGCAGCTTGCGGAACATTTCCACGCCCGTGCAGGTCGTCTTCACCGTCGGCTTGATACCGACGATCTCGATTTCCTCGCCGACCTTCACGACGCCGCGCTCCACGCGACCCGTCACCACCGTGCCGCGACCCGAGATCGAGAACACGTCTTCCACCGGCATCAGGAACGCGCCATCCACTGCGCGCTCCGGCGTCGGGATGTACGTGTCCAGCGCGTCGGCCAGGTTCATGATCGCCACTTCGCCCAGTTCGCCCTTGTCGCCTTCCAGCGCCAGCTTCGCCGAACCCTTGATGATCGGCGTGTCGTCGCCCGGGAAGTCGTACTTCGACAGAAGCTCGCGCACTTCCATCTCGACCAGCTCCAGCAGTTCGGCGTCGTCCACCATGTCGCACTTGTTCAGGAACACGATGATGTACGGCACGCCGACCTGACGCGCCAGCAGGATGTGCTCACGCGTTTGCGGCATCGGGCCGTCAGCGGCCGAGCACACCAGGATCGCGCCGTCCATCTGCGCGGCGCCCGTGATCATGTTCTTCACATAGTCAGCGTGGCCCGGGCAGTCGACGTGGGCGTAGTGGCGGTTAGCCGTTTCGTACTCGACGTGCGCCGTGTTGATCGTAATGCCACGCGCCTTTTCTTCCGGCGCCGCGTCGATCTGGTCATACGCCTTCGCTTCGCCGCCGAACTTCTGCGTCAGAACCGTCGTGATCGCTGCCGTCAGCGTGGTCTTGCCGTGGTCAACGTGACCGATCGTGCCGACGTTCACGTGCGGCTTGGTCCGTTCGAATTTACCTTTAGCCATGTTTCTCTTCTTTCAAAAAGTTAATCGTTGAATGACTTGCCGCGCGATTACTTCGACTTCGCGTTGATGATCGCTTCGGACACGTTGCGCGGTGCTTCGGAGTAGTGCTTGAACTCCATCGTATATGTTGCGCGACCCTGGGTCAGCGAACGCAGCGACGTCGAGTAGCCGAACATTTCCGACAGCGGCACTTCGGCGCGAACAATCTTGCCACCGCCGACCATATCGTCCATACCCTGAACGATACCGCGACGGCCCGACAGGTCGCCCATCACGTTGCCCATGTAATCTTCCGGCGTTTCGACTTCCACAGCCATCATCGGTTCGAGGATGACCGGTTGAGCCTTGCGCATTGCTTCCTTGAACGCCATCGAGCCGGCCATGCGGAACGCATTTTCGTTCGAGTCAACGTCGTGGTACGAACCGAACGTCAGGTGAACCTTGACGTCGACGACCGGGAAGCCTGCCAGCACGCCCGCCTTCAGCGTTTCCTGGATACCCTTGTCCACCGCCGGGATGTATTCGCGCGGAATCACACCGCCCTTGATCTCGTCGAGGAACTCGTAGCCCTTGCCTTGCTCATTCGGCTCGAGCGTGATGACCGCGTGGCCGTACTGGCCGCGACCACCCGACTGCTTGACGAACTTGCCGTCAACGTCTTCTGCCTTGCCGCGAATCGTTTCACGGTAAGCAACCTGCGGCTTGCCGACAGTCGCTTCCACGCCGAACTCACGCTTCATACGGTCCACCAGAATTTCCAGGTGGAGCTCGCCCATGCCCGAAATAATGGTTTGGCCCGATTCTTCGTCCGTTTGAACGCGGAACGACGGATCTTCCTGTGCCAGACGGTTCAGCGCCAGCCCCATCTTTTCCTGGTCAGGCTTCGTCTTCGGCTCAACGGCCTGCGAAATCACCGGCTCCGGGAAAATCATGCGCTCGAGCACGATCGGGTTTTGCGGATCGCACAGCGTATCGCCGGTCGTCGCGTCTTTCAGGCCGACTGCAGCCGCGATGTCGCCCGCGCGGACTTCCTTGATTTCTTCGCGCTGGTTCGCGTGCATCTGCAGAATACGACCCAGACGTTCTTTTTTGTCCTTGGTCGCGTTCAGCACGGTGTCGCCCGAATTCACGATGCCCGAGTACACACGGAAGAAGATCAACTGGCCGACGAACGGGTCGGTCATGATCTTGAACGCCAGTGCGGAGAACTTTTCGTCGTCAGCAGCGCGGCGCTCGCCTTGCTCGCCGTTTTCCAGTTCGCCGGTAACCGGCGGGATGTCGATCGGCGACGGCAGGAAGTCGAGCACGGCGTCCAGCATGCGTTGCACGCCCTTGTTCTTGAACGCGGTGCCGCACAGCATCGGCTGGATTTCGCAAGCGATCGTACGGTCGCGCAGACCCTTGACGATTTCCTCTTCCGTCAGCTCGCCCGACTCGAGGTACTTGTTCATCAGGTCTTCGCTCGATTCAGCCGCGGCTTCAACCATCTTCTCGCGCCATTCATTGCACGTGTCGACGAGCTCAGCCGGAATCTCTTCGTACGAGAACTTGGTGCCCTGGGACGCGTCGTCCCAAATGATCGCCTTCATCTTCAGCAGATCGACGACGCCCGTGAAGTTCTCTTCAGCGCCGATAGGCACCACGACCGGAACCGGGTTTGCCTTCAGACGCAGCTTCAGCTGATCGTAAACCTTGAAGAAGTTCGCGCCGGTACGGTCCATCTTGTTGATGAACGCGAGACGGGGAACCTTGTACTTGTTAGCCTGACGCCACACGGTTTCCGACTGGGGCTGCACGCCGCCCACAGCGCAGTACACCATGCATGCGCCGTCGAGCACGCGCATCGAGCGCTCAACTTCAATCGTGAAGTCGACGTGGCCCGGGGTGTCGATGATGTTGATGCGGTGCTCAGCGCGATCGCCGGCCATGCCTTTCCAGAACGCCGTCGTAGCAGCCGACGTAATCGTGATGCCGCGTTCCTGCTCCTGCTCCATCCAGTCCATGGTGGCAGCGCCGTCGTGAACTTCACCAATCTTGTGGTTCACGCCGGTATAGAACAGGATGCGCTCGGTCGTCGTCGTCTTGCCGGCGTCGATGTGAGCGCTAATACCGATGTTACGGTAGCGCTCGATAGGTGTCTTGCGAGCCACTTTGATCCTCTATGGGGATGACGCGATGCGAGTGAATACCCATCGCGCTGTAACACAAACGGGCGAGGCGCTCTGTAAGCGCACCCGCCCGGAATTTCTTTCCGTTTATCCGCTAAACCCGAGTTCGGGAAGCTTAGAAACGGAAATGCGAGAACGCCTTGTTGGCTTCTGCCATCCGGTGAACTTCGTCGCGCTTCTTCATTGCGCCGCCACGGCCTTCGGCCGCTTCGGAAAGTTCACCTGCCAGACGCAGGGCCATCGACTTCTCGCTGCGCTTCTTCGCGGCTTCACGCAGCCAACGCATCGCCAATGCCATACGACGCGACGGGCGCACTTCGACCGGAACCTGATAGTTCGCACCACCAACGCGGCGGCTCTTCACTTCGACCACCGGCTTGACGTTGTTGAGCGCTACCGTGAACACTTCCAGCGGGTCCTTGCCACCCTTGGTCTGGATCTGTTCGAAAGCGCCGTACACGATACGCTCGGCAACCGACTTCTTGCCGGAGAGCATCAGCACGTTCATGAACTTAGCTACATCAACGTTACCGAACTTCGGGTCCGGCAACACTTCCCGCTTGGGGACTTCGCGACGACGCGGCATGTTTCTTCCTTTGACTTTTCAGTTGGAGCTGGGTTTAACCCATTGAGCCCCGCGGCCACCAACTAACCCGATTCATCTTCAAGACTTACCAGCCTGGTCGGGTGACCACTTACTCGACAGCACCGGCGATTCCGGCACCACCGCTATTACCGCCTTTGCAGGCGACCTGAACTACTCACCGGCTAATTACTTGCCGGCCTTGGCGCGCTTAGCACCGTACTTCGAGCGAGCCTGCTTACGATCCTTGACGCCCTGGGTATCCAGCGAGCCGCGAACCATGTGGTAACGCACACCCGGCAAGTCCTTCACACGGCCGCCGCGAATCAGCACGACCGAGTGTTCCTGCAGGTTGTGGCCTTCACCACCGATGTACGAAATGACTTCGAAGCCGTTCGTGAGGCGCACTTTCGCAACTTTACGGAGTGCCGAGTTCGGCTTCTTCGGCGTCGTGGTGTACACACGGGTGCACACGCCGCGACGCTGGGGGCAGTCCTGCAAAGCCGGGCTCTTGCTCTTCGTCGTTTCCGACGCGCGGCCTTTGCGAACCAGTTGATTGATGGTTGGCATTGTTTATTCCTGAAATTGAACAAAATCGACGCATCTGTTTCCGGGCAAAGCAGAAACGATTGCGCATCGAACTTCCGGCTTCGATCACCAGCACCTGGACAGAGTCCGCGCGCAGGCATCCCAAGAACCGGAACCTAGCATAATATTCTGAAAACACTAAATGAGTCAATAGCTTGCAATGCTTCGCAGACCTGCGCACCTCAGCGCGCGACGGCCCCCGGCCTAATCCGCGGCGACGACTTCGAGCAGTTCGCCCCCGAAACGGTCGAGTTTGCGCGCACCCATGCCTGGGATGCCGCGCAAATCCTCAATGGAACCGGGACCGTTACGAGCGATCTCCGCGAGCGTGGCGTCGTGGAAAATCACGTAGGCGGGTACGCCGTCGCTCTTGGCGGTTTCCGTGCGCCATGCGCGCAAACGGTCCCAGCGCGCGCGTTCGCGCGGACCCATGCCGATCGTTGGATCCGCCCGTTCGCTCGTCCGACCGGAGGACTGGCGGGTACGCGTGGGCTTCACATAGCGACGCATCGTGACGCCCTGCTCGCCTTTAAGAACGGGCTTGCTCGCCTCCGTGAGAACCAGCGAGCCGAATCCTTCGTGATCGACTGTCAGATAGCCGAACGCCACGAGTTGGCGAAACACCGCGCGCCACTCCGGCTCGCCGAGTGCCGCGCCGATGCCGAACGTGGTCAGCTTCTCATGGCCGCGCTGCAGGATTTTCTCGCTGCGATTGCCGCGCAGAATATCGATCAGATGGCCGGCGCCGAAGTGAAAACCGCTCGCCCGCTGCGCACGAAATACGCACGACAACGCCATCTGCGACTCGCGCGTCGCATTCCAGGTGTCGGGCGGCTCCAGACAGTTATCGCAGTTGCCGCAAGGTTTGCTCGATTCGCCGAAGTAGGCGAGAAGCCGCACGCGCCGGCAGGTCGCCGCTTCGCACAGGCCGAGCAGCGCATCGAGCTTGCCGCTCTGCACGCGCTTGTGCGCGTCGTCCGCGTCAGATTCGTCGATCATCTTGCGCTGCTGCACGACGTCGCCTAGGCCATACGCCATCCAGGCGTTGGCCGGCATGCCGTCGCGGCCCGCCCGGCCGGTTTCCTGGTAATACCCTTCGACGCTTTTCGGCAAATCAAGATGAGCGACAAAGCGCACGTCGGGCTTGTCGATACCCATGCCGAACGCGATCGTCGCGCACATCACGATGCCTTCCTCGCGCTGAAACATCTCCTGATGTTTCTGCCGCGTCTCGAACTCCATGCCCGCGTGATAGGGCAGCGCGCGCATTCCTTTTTCTTTTAGCCACTCCGCCGTTTCTTCGACTTTGCGCCGCGACAGGCAATACACCACGCCGGCGTCGGTGGTGCCATCCGGCTTCGAATGTTCGGCGCGGATAAAGTCCAGCAATTGCGTGCGCGCATTGTCCTTTTCGACGATCCGATAACGGATATTCGGGCGGTCGAAACTCGAGACGAAAATGCGCGCGTCGTCCAGCGCAAGGCGGTGGATGATCTCGTCGCGCGTGATTGCATCTGCGGTCGCCGTCAGCGCAATACGCGGCACATTTGGGAAACGCTCATGCAGCACCGAAAGCTGAATGTATTCGGGCCTGAAGTCGTGCCCCCATTGCGACACGCAATGCGCTTCGTCGATCGCGAAGAGCCCGATGCGCGTACGTTCGAGTAGCTCCTGAAACCGGGGCGTCATCAGGCGCTCGGGCGCCACATAGAGCAGATCGATGTCACCCTCACGCAACGCGCGCTCGGTGGCCATTGCTTCGGCGCTCGAAAGCGTGGAGTTCAGGTAAGCGGCGCGCACGCCGACTTCCGTAAGCGCCGCCACCTGATCCTGCATCAGCGCGATCAGTGGGGAGACGACGATGCCCGTGCCGTAGCCGCCTTCCCGGCGCACCAGCGACGGAATCTGATAGCACAGGGATTTGCCGCCGCCCGTTGGCATCAGCACGAGACAATCGCCGCCGCCGGCGACGTGTTCGACAATTTCGCCTTGTTGTCCTCTAAACGCGGGGTAACCGAAAACTTCGTTGAGGATTTCGAGCGGACGGGACATGAATTTGAGAGAGGCAGCCAAAAACCGGTGACACGAATTTTACCAACGCATTCGTGCTGCGCCCGCACTTTGCGACAACGTTAGCCATCCGGCCTACGAATCCACAACGGCGCGTAAAAAGACGCATAAAAAAAGCCGCTCAGTCGAAACTGAGCGGCTTCGCTGGCTTGTGAGCCCAAGCGGCTTACGCCGCCGGGACTTACTCGCCTGAGTGTTGCTGTTCGGCGGCCGGGGTTTCCGGCGTACCGAATTCGAACGACTCTTCCGCTGCGATCTGATCGAAACGCTCGCGGTCGGACAGTTCCTTGCTCTTGCGCGCCTTGTGGAATGCGAGACCCGTACCGGCCGGAATCAGACGGCCGACGATCACGTTTTCCTTCAGGCCACGCAGATCGTCGCGCTTACCCATGATCGCCGCTTCGGTCAGCACACGAGTCGTTTCCTGGAACGACGCCGCGGAGATGAACGAATCGGTCGACAGGGACGCCTTCGTGATACCGAGCAAGACGTTTTCGTACGTTGCCGGACGCTTGTCTTCCGCGATCATACGGTCGTTTTCGTCGAGCATATCCGACCGCTCGACCTGTTCGCCCGGGATGAAACGCGTATCGCCGTTGTCCGTAATCTGCACGCGGCGCAGCATCTGACGAACAATCACTTCAATGTGCTTGTCGTTGATCTTCACGCCTTGCAGACGGTACACGTCCTGCACTTCGTCCACGATGTAACGCGACAGCGCTTCGACGCCCTGCAAACGCAGGATGTCGTGCGGATCGGCCGGACCGTCCACGATCATTTCGCCCTTGTTGACGACCTGACCATCGTGAACCAGAACCTGCTTTTCCTTCGCGATCAGGAACTCGTGCTGGTTGCCCTCGAGGTCCGTGATAACGAGACGCTGCTTGCCCTTCGTGTCCTTACCGAACGACGTCGTACCCGTGACTTCCGCCAGGATACCTGCATCCTTCGGCGAACGTGCTTCGAACAGTTCCGCCACACGCGGCAGACCGCCGGTAATGTCACGCGTCTTCTGCGATTCAGTCGGGATACGTGCGAGCACTTCACCGACCTGCACTTGCTGACCGTCCTTCACGGTGATCAGAGCGCCGACCTGGAAGCCGATCTGCACCGAATGCTCGGTGTTCGGGATCTTGACTTCTTCGCCGTTCGCGTCGAGCAGCTTGACCTGCGGACGCACCGTCTTCGAAGCTTGCGAACCGCGACGCTTCACGTCGATCACGACCAGGGTCGAAAGACCCGTCACGTCGTCGATCTGCTTCGCAACGGTCACGCCTTCTTCGACGTTCTCGAACTTCACCGTGCCACCGTACTCGGTGATGATCGGACGCGTCATCGGATCCCACGTCGCCAGTTGCGTGCCGGCCTTGATCTGCGCGCCGTCCAGTTGCAACAGCGTCGCGCCGTACGGCACTTTGTGACGTTCGCGCTCGCGGCCGTGGTCGTCGGTGATCATCGCTTCGCCCGAACGCGAGATGACGATCTGCTCGCCCTTCGCGTTGGTGACGTAACGCATCGTCGCCGTGAAACGCACCGTACCGTTCGACTTCGCTTCGATCGACGAAGCCACTGCCGCACGCGACGCCGCACCACCGATGTGGAACGTACGCATTGTGAGCTGCGTGCCCGGTTCACCGATCGACTGCGCAGCGATCACGCCGACTGCTTCGCCGACGTTGACCGACGAGCCGCGGCCCAGGTCGCGGCCGTAGCAGGCTGCGCACAGACCGTAACGCGTTTCGCAAGTCAGCGGCGTACGCACGCGCACTTCGTCGATGCCGAGGCGTTCGATTTCTTCGACCGCGTCTTCGTCGAGCAGCGTGCCCGTTTCGTACAGCGTTTCCTGCGATTCCGGATTGACGACGTCAGCCACCGTCACGCGACCAAGGATACGGTCACGCAGCGCTTCGACGACTTCACCGCCTTCGACCAACGCCTTCATCGCGACGCCGTTGGACGTACCGCAATCGTCCTCGACCACCACGAGATCCTGCGTCACGTCGACGAGACGTCGCGTCAGGTAACCCGAGTTTGCCGTCTTCAGTGCCGTATCAGCCAGACCCTTACGTGCGCCGTGGGTCGAGATGAAGTACTGCAACACGTTCAGACCTTCACGGAAGTTCGCCGTAATCGGCGTCTCGATGATCGAGCCGTCCGGTTTCGCCATCAGGCCACGCATACCGGCCAGCTGACGAATCTGAACTGCGGAACCACGAGCGCCCGAGTCCGCCATCATGTAGATGGAGTTGAACGATTCCTGACGCGTTTCGTTGCCGTCGCGGTCCGTCACCGGTTCCGTCGACAGTTGCTCCATCATCGCCTTGCCGACCGCTTCCGACGTTGCCGACCAGATGTCGACGACGTTGTTGTAGCGCTCTTGCGACGTGACGAGACCCGACATGTACTGACGGTCGTATTCCTTCACCTTCTTCGCGGCGTCGCCGACGATGGTTTCCTTCTGCGGCGGCACGAGCATGTCGTCGACGCAGATCGAAATACCAGCGCGCGTTGCCAGACGGAAACCCGACTGCATCAACTGGTCGGCGAAAATCACCGTTTCGCGCAGACCGCACTTGCGGAACGCGGTGTTGATGAGACGCGAAATTTCCTTCTTCTTCAGCGGCTTGTTCAGCACCGAGAACGGCAGGCCCGGCGGGAGAATTTCCGACAGGATTGCGCGGCCGACGGTCGTCGGGTACAGCGTGATCTTCGGCACGAACGCCGGCGCGCCTTCCGACTTGTCTTCGTTGTGGACCATTTCAGTGATCCGCACGTTGACGCGCGAGGCGAGCTCGACTTCCTTGTTCTCGTATGCACGCAGCGCTTCCGAGACGCCCGTGAACGTCAGGCCTTCGCCCTTAGCATTCACAGCTTCACGGGTCGCGTAGTACAGACCGAGCACGATATCCTGCGACGGCACGATCGACGGATCGCCGTTGGCCGGGAACAGGACGTTATTCGACGCCAGCATCAGCGTGCGCGCTTCCATCTGCGCTTCAAGCGACAGCGGAACGTGAACAGCCATCTGGTCACCGTCGAAGTCGGCGTTGAACGCCGCGCAAACGAGCGGGTGCAGCTGGATTGCCTTACCTTCGATCAGCACCGGCTCGAAAGCCTGAATGCCAAGACGGTGCAGCGTAGGCGCACGGTTCAGCATGACCGGATGCTCGCGGATCACCTCTTCGAGGATGTCCCACACAACCGGGGTCTGGTTCTCGACTTCCTTCTTCGCAGCCTTGATGGTGGTTGCAACACCCATCACTTCGAGCTTGTTGAAGATGAACGGCTTGAACAGTTCGAGCGCCATCAGCTTCGGCAGACCACACTGGTGCAGCTTGAGCGTCGGGCCGACCACGATCACCGAACGGCCCGAATAGTCAACGCGCTTACCGAGCAAGTTCTGACGGAAACGACCGCCCTTACCCTTGATCATGTCAGCGAGCGACTTCAGCGGACGCTTGTTCGCGCCGGTCATTGCCTTACCGCGACGGCCGTTGTCGAGCAGCGAATCGACGGCTTCCTGCAGCATCCGCTTTTCGTTGCGGACGATGATTTCAGGCGCCTTCAGTTCGAGCAGACGCTTCAACCGGTTGTTACGGTTGATCACGCGGCGATACAGGTCGTTCAGGTCCGACGTCGCGAAACGACCGCCATCCAGCGGCACCAGCGGACGTAGTTCCGGCGGCAACACCGGCAGCACTTCGAGCACCATCCAGTCAGGCTTGATGCCCGAACGCTGGAAAGCCTCGAGCACCTTCAGGCGCTTCGCGTACTTCTTGATCTTCGCTTCCGAACCCGTGTTCTTGAGTTCGGTACGGAGCATCTCGACCTGTTCGTCGATGTTGATCGCGCGCAGCAGCTCGCGAACGCCTTCCGCGCCCATCTCGGCACGGAACTCGTCACCGTATTCTTCGACCTTGTTGTAGTAATCCTCTTCCGTCATGATCTGCCGCGCTTTCAGCGGCGTCATGCCCGGATCGATCACCACGTATGCTTCGAAGTACAGCACGCGTTCGATATCGCGCAGCGTCATGTCGAGCACCATGCCCAGACGCGACGGCAGCGACTTCAGGAACCAGATGTGCGCGACCGGTGAGGCCAGTTCAATGTGGCCCATCCGTTCGCGACGCACCTTCGCCAGCGTCACTTCGACGCCGCACTTCTCGCAGATCACGCCACGGTGCTTCAGGCGCTTGTACTTGCCGCAAAGGCATTCGTAGTCTTTGATCGGCCCGAAAATCTTCGCGCAGAACAGACCATCGCGTTCCGGCTTGAACGTCCGGTAGTTGATGGTTTCCGGCTTCTTGACTTCACCGAACGACCACGAACGGATCTTGTCTGGCGAGGCCAGACCGATCTTGATCGCGTCAAAAACTTCAGGTTGTTGGACTTGCTTGAATAGATCGAGCAAAGCTTTCATCGCTTCTCTCCAGTAGTCCGATTAGTTGCGGTCGAGGTCGATGTCGATACCGAGCGAGCGGATTTCCTTCACCAACACGTTGAAGGATTCCGGCATGCCTGCATCGATCACGTGATCGCCCTTGACCAGGTTCTCGTACACCTTGGTCCGACCCGTCACGTCGTCCGACTTCACCGTCAGCATTTCCTGCAGCACGTACGATGCGCCGTACGCTTCGAGCGCCCACACTTCCATTTCACCGAAACGCTGGCCACCGAACTGCGCCTTACCGCCCAACGGCTGCTGCGTCACGAGCGAGTACGGGCCCGTGGAACGCGCGTGCATCTTGTCGTCGACCAGGTGATGCAGTTTCAGGTAGTGCATGTAGCCGACCGTCACCGTACGTTCGAACATCTCGCCCGTGCGGCCGTCGTACAGACGAACCTGATTCTTCGACGGCGTCATGCCGAGGTTCTTCGCGATGTCGTCCGGGAATGCCAGATCCAGCGCGCGCGACATTTCCTCTTCCGTCGCACCGTCGAACACGGGCGTTGCAAACGGCACGCCTTCGCGCAGGTTCTTCGCCAGTTCGACAATTTCGTCGTCGGTGAAGCTGTCCAGCTCTTCGGCGCGGCCCGACTCGTTGTAGATCTTGGTCAGGAATTCGCGCAGTTCAGCAATCTTCGCCTGACGCTGCAGCATTTCGCCGATACGCCAGCCGAGACCCTTCGCGGCCCAACCCAGATGCACTTCGAGAACCTGACCCACGTTCATCCGCGACGGCACGCCGAGCGGGTTAAGAACGACGTCAGCCGGACGGCCGTCGGCCATGTACGGCATGTCTTCGATCGGAACGATCTTCGACACGACACCCTTGTTACCGTGACGGCCGGCCATCTTGTCGCCAGGCTGCAGGCGGCGCTTGACTGCGAGATACACCTTGACCATTTTCAGCACGCCCGGCGGCAGTTCGTCGCCTTGCGTGAGCTTCTTGCGCTTTTCTTCGAACGCCAGATCGAACTGGTGACGCTTCTGTTCGATCGAGTCCTTGATAGCTTCGAGCTGTGCCGCTGCTTCTTCGTCCGCGAGGCGGATGTCGAACCAGTGGTAGTGATCCAGATCTTGCAGGTAAGCCTGTTCGATCTTCGTGCCCTTCGCGAGCTTCTTCGGACCACCGTTCGCGACCTTGCCGTCGAGCATACGTGCGAGACGCTGGAACGCGTCGCCTTCCACGATACGCAGCTGGTCGTTCAGGTCCAGGCGATAGCGCTTCAGTTCATCGTCGATGATCTGTTGCGCGCGCTTGTCGCGCTGAATGCCTTCACGCGTGAACACCTGGACGTCGATCACCGTACCGCTCATGCCCGAAGGCACGCGCAGCGACGTATCTTTCACGTCCGAAGCCTTTTCACCGAAGATCGCGCGCAGCAGCTTCTCTTCCGGCGTCAACTGGGTTTCGCCCTTCGGCGTCACCTTGCCGACCAGCACGTCGCCTGCTTCGACTTCAGCGCCGATGTAGACGATGCCCGACTCGTCGAGACGGCCGAGTTGCACTTCCGCCAGGTTCGAGATGTCGCGCGTGATTTCTTCCGGTCCGAGCTTCGTATCACGAGCTACGACGTTCAGTTCCTCGATGTGGATCGACGTGTAACGGTCGTCGGCAACCACTTTCTCCGAGATCAAAATCGAGTCTTCGAAGTTGTAGCCGTTCCACGGCATGAACGCGACCAGCATGTTCTGGCCGAGAGCCAGTTCGCCGAGGTCGGTCGATGCACCGTCAGCCAGCACGTCGCCACGCGACACGATATCGCCGACCTTGACGATCGGGCGCTGGTTGATGTTCGTGTTCTGGTTCGAACGCGTGTACTTGATCAGGTTGTAGATGTCCACGCCGACGTCGCCAGCAACGGCTTCATCGTCGTTCACGCGGATCACCATACGGCCTGCGTCGACGTAATCGACAACACCGCCGCGGAATGCCTGAACCGTCGTACCGGAGTCGACTGCCACCGTGCGCTCGATACCCGTACCGACCACGGCCTTTTCAGGACGCAGACACGGCACAGCCTGACGCTGCATGTTCGAACCCATCAACGCGCGGTTCGCGTCGTCGTGCTCAAGGAACGGAATCAGCGAAGCCGCCACCGACACGATCTGCGACGGCGCCACGTCCATGTACTGGATGCGGTCCGGCGTGACCATCAGCGTTTCACCGGCTTCACGCGACGACACGAGTTCGTCGGTCAGCGAGCCGTCAGCAGCAACCGCCGCGTTCGCCTGAGCGATCACGTAACGGCCTTCTTCGATCGCCGACAGGTAGTCGATCTGATCGGTCACCTTGCTGTCCACGACCTTGCGATACGGCGTTTCGAGGAAGCCGTATTCGTTCAGGTGCGCGTACAGCGCGAGCGAGTTGATCAGGCCGATGTTCGGACCTTCAGGCGTTTCAATCGGGCAGACGCGACCGTAGTGCGTCGGGTGCACGTCGCGGACTTCAAAGCCGGCGCGTTCACGCGTCAAACCGCCCGGTCCAAGGGCCGAGACACGGCGCTTGTGAGTGATTTCCGACAGCGGATTCGTCTGGTCCATGAACTGCGACAGCTGCGACGAACCGAAGAACTCGCGAATCGCCGACGAAATCGGCTTCGAGTTGATCAGGTCGTGCGGCATCAGGTTTTCGCTTTCGGCCTGGCCGAGGCGTTCCTTCACAGCACGTTCGACACGCACGAGACCGGCGCGGAACTGGTTCTCCGCCAGTTCGCCGACGCAACGCACGCGACGATTGCCCAAGTGGTCGATGTCGTCCACTTCGCCCTTGCCGTTACGCAACTCGACCAGGATCTTGATCGTGGCGAGGATGTCGTCGTCTTGCAGCGTCATCGGCCCGATGATCTCGTCGCGGCCCACGCGACGATTGAACTTCATACGACCCACCTTGGACAGGTCGTATGCGTCTTCGCTGTAGAACAGGCGGTTGAACAGCGCCTCGACCGCTTCTTCGGTCGGCGGTTCGCCCGGACGCATCATGCGGTAAATCGCGATACGGGCGGCCATCTTGTCGGCGGTTTCGTCGATACGCAGCGTCGACGAGATGTACGGACCTTGATCCAGGTCGTTCGTGTAGAGCGTCTGGATGTCTTTGATCTTCGATTCGCGCAGCTTCTCGAGGACGGTCTCGGTGATTTCGTCGTTCGCGTTAGCGATGACTTCACCGGTGTCGCCGTCGACAACGTTCTTCGCCAGCACACGGCCGAGCAGATAGTCTTCCGGAACCGAGATGAACTTGGTCTTCGCGTTGTCGAGATCGCGAATGTGCTTCGCGTTGATCCGCTTGTCCTTCTGGACGATCACGTTGCCATCACGATCGGTGATGTCGAAGCGCGCGACTTCGCCACGCAGACGCTCCGGTACGAATTCCATCTGTGCGCCTTCCGGCATCAGCGTGAAATTGTCGAACACGAAGAAGTTTGCGAGGATCTGTTCCGGCGTGAGGCCGATTGCCTTCAGCAGGATCGTGACCGGCATCTTGCGGCGACGGTCGACGCGGAAGTACAGCACGTCCTTCGGGTCGAACTCAAAATCGAGCCACGAACCGCGGTAAGGAATGATACGTGCCGAGAACAGGAGCTTGCCCGAGCTGTGCGTCTTGCCCTTGTCGTGTTCGAAGAACACGCCAGGCGAACGGTGCAGCTGCGAAACGATCACGCGCTCCGTGCCGTTGATGACGAACGAACCCGTCGGCGTCATGAGCGGAATTTCGCCCATGTACACTTCCTGTTCCTTCACTTCCTTGACGACCGGCTTGCTCGGCGACTCTTTATCGAGCAGCACGAGGCGCACTTTTGCGCGCAAGGCCGAGCAGTACGTCAAACCGCGCTGCTGGCATTCCTTGATGTTGAATGCCGGAGGCGACAGCATGTAGCTGACGAACTCAAGACGTGCGAACCCGTTGTGCGAAACAATCGGGAAAACGGATGTGAACGCAGCCTGCAGGCCTTCCGGCTTGCGTTGCGTAGACGACGTGTCTGCTTGCAGAAACGTGCTGAATGATTCAAGCTGGGTAGCCAGCAGGAAAGGTACTTGGTGAACGATGGGGCGCTTCGCAAAACTTTTGCGAATACGCTTCTTCTCGGTGAAGGAATATTGCATACGATCTCCGAATCACGGCGGGCATTGTTGTCGAGGCAGGATACCTTGATGAGACAACCCGAGTGTTCACCGACTGAGACCCGATGGCCGTCCGATGGCTTGAACGAGCCTAGAAGCTTGGTGGTTGGCCGCTACCAACCGCTGGCTGACGGCAGCGGATGCCTGTCGCATATGGAACCTAAGCCGCTACCCGACCAAACTTGCCTTCTGCAGTCGCTTCAGAAGACAAAGAGAAGCGCCGGTCAATGTTGCCGATAGGCGATTTTCTTTGGCTTCTGGGAGTCGCATTATTGCTGAACAGCGCTGCAAAAACGCGTCCCCCACAAAGCACAAAAAGGCCGGCGGTGGAAAACCGCCAGCCTTCGCACAGCGCGCTGAAACTTACTTGATTTCAGCCTTCGCGCCGGCTTCTTCGAGCTTCTTCTTGGCTTCTTCAGCAGCAGCCTTCGGTACCGCTTCCTTAACAGGCTTCGGTGCACCGTCGACCAGGTCCTTCGCTTCCTTCAGGCCGAGACCCGTCAGTTCGCGAACAGCCTTAATGACCGAAACCTTGTTCGCGCCGACTTCCGTCAGGTTGACCGTGAATTCGGTTTGCTCTTCAGCAGCTGCAGCAGCGCCGCCGCCTGCCGGGCCTGCCACTGCAACAGCAGCTGCCGACACGCCGAACTTTTCTTCGAACGCCTTGACCAGCTCGTTCAGTTCCAGAACCGACATCGAGCTTACTGCTTCGAGGATGTCATCTTTTGCGATTGCCATTTGAAATACTCCTAAATTGAATTCGGATACAGCCAGCGATCAATCACGCTCGACTGAAGTGCGTTACGCAGCGGCTTCTTCGCCTTGTTTCTTTTCTGCCAGCGCGGCCAGAGCGCGCGCAAAGCCGGAAACAGGTGCTTGCATAACGTACAACAGCTTGGAGAGCAGTTCTTCGCGGCTCGGGATGTTTGCCAGCGCTTGCACGCCAGCCTTGTCCATCACCTTGCCTTCGTATGAACCAGCCTTGATGATCAACTTGTCATTGGTTTTGCCGAAGTCGTTGACGACCTTGGCAGCAGCAATTGCATCTTCCGAGATGCCGTAGATCAGGGGGCCAGTCATCTGCTCTGCCAGCGGAGCAAACGGGGTACCTTCGACAGCGCGACGCGCCAGCGTGTTTTTCAACACGCGAAGATAAACCTGTTGCTCACGCGCTTTCGCGCGCAGCTTGGTCAGATCGCCAACCGCGATTCCACGATACTCAGCCAGAACCACGGTCTGGGCTTTCGCGACTTGCGCGGCAACCTCAGCGACGACGGCCTGCTTGCTTTCTTTGTTGAGTGGCACGGTTAACCTCCAGATTCGATACACGCGGCGTGCGCCTTGCGTACCGCATTCAATAACGGCGTCCGACCAGTCAGGAGTATTTCGACCGCCCGACACCCACATTGCTGCGGACGCCCAGCGGTTTCATCACTACAAAACCTTTTCGGGTTCGCCATCTGCGTTGGCTTGCATTAAGAGCCCGCCTACCTGCTGCGTGCCCACCAACGGTCTTTGACAACCGGTTGCGCGGCGCAACTGCCACCTCGCAACCGCCCAAAGCCCTTAAACCGCCCCGACTTTCATCGAGGCGATGAATCACTTACTGTGCAGCGAGCGATGCTTGATCGACGCGAACGCCGACACCCATCGTGCTCGACAGCGCAACCTTACGCAGGTAGACACCCTTGCTCGTCGCCGGCTTAGCCTTCTGCAGCGCGTCGATAAGAGCGCTCAGGTTGCTACGCAGAGCCGTCGGCTCGAACGAAGCACGGCCGATGGTGGCGTGGATGATACCGGCCTTGTCGACACGGAATTGCACCTGGCCAGCCTTAGCGTTTTTGACGGCAGTTGCGACGTCCGGCGTGACTGTGCCGACCTTCGGGTTCGGCATCAAACCGCGCGGGCCGAGAATCTGACCGAGCGTACCGACAACGCGCATTGTGTCCGGCGAAGCGATCACGATGTCGAAGTCCAGCTTGCCGGCCTTGACTTGCTCAGCCAGGTCTTCCATACCGACCACTTCAGCACCCGCTGCGCGAGCCTGTTCGGCCTTTTCGCCTTGCGCGAACACTGCGACGCGAACCGACTTACCGGTACCGGCCGGCAGCACGACCGAACCACGGACTACTTGATCCGACTTCTTCGCGTCGATGCCGAGTTGTACTGCGACGTCGATCGACTCGTCAAACTTTGCGCTTGCACATTCCTTCACGAGCGACAGAGCGTCGTCGATCGCGTACAGCTTCTGACGATCAACCTTGGCTGCAAATGCTTGCAGACGCTTCGAAAGCTTAGCCATTTACACGCCCTCCACGGTGATGCCCATCGAGCGGGCGCTACCAGCGATCGTACGAACCGCTGCGTCGAGATCAGCTGCCGTCAGATCGGGCATCTTGGTCTTGGCGATGTCTTCAGCTTGAGCGCGGGTGATCTTGCCGACCTTGTCGGTATGCGGCTTGCTCGAACCCTTGTCGATCTTCGCTGCCTTCTTGATCAGAACGGTGGCCGGCGGCGTCTTCAGGACGAACGTGAAGCTCTTGTCAGCGAACGCGGTAATCACGACCGGAGTCGGCAGGCCCGGTTCCAATGCCTGAGTCTGCGCATTGAAAGCCTTGCAGAACTCCATGATGTTCAGGCCGCGTTGGCCAAGTGCCGGACCGACCGGCGGCGACGGGTTGGCTTTACCTGCAGGAATCTGCAGCTTGATAAAGCCAATGATTTTCTTTGCCATGTTGAAAACCTCTTTGGAACGTCACATTGCACGTGAACGTTCAGTGAGTAGTAGCGCGCGTTCGCCGAAGCCGACTACTTACGCTCCTCAACGGCCATTACGCGGACCGTAAGCGCGAAGTACGAAGCGCGCCGATCAGCGCGCTACGTAAAATTCTGAATTACAACTTTTCGACCTGTCCGAATTCGAGTTCGACGGGTGTTGCCCGACCGAAAATCGTAACGGAAACACGGACACGCGACTTCTCGTAGTTCACTTCTTCGACGCTGCCGTTGAAATCGGTGAAAGGACCGTCCTTTACTCGTACCATCTCGCCTACTTCGAACAGGGTCTTGGGACGCGGTTTCTCCACGCCCTCCTGCATCTGCGACATGATCTTCTCGACTTCCCGCGGGGAAATCGGACTCGGACGATTGCGCGCACCGCCTACGAAACCCGTGACCTTCGCCGTGTTCTTCACGAGGTGCCACGTCTCGTCCGTCATTTCCATTTCCACCAGCACATATCCGGGGAAGAAACGACGTTCAGTCACGGATTTGTGACCACCCTTCACCTCGACAACTTCTTCAGTCGGGACGAGAATTTGACCAAACTGGTCTTGCATGCCAGCACGTTCGATGCGCTCCTGAAGCGCACGTTGCACGCTCTTCTCCATGCCGGAGTAGGCGTGCACGACATACCAACGTTTGCCGCTCGGAGATGCCGGAGTATCGCTCATATCATTTCCAACCCAGAATCACCGAGAAAATCGCCCATTCGATGGATTTATCACTAACCCAAAGAAAGATCGCCATCACGAACACGAAGCCGAACACTACCAGCGTCGTTTGGGTGGCCTCTTTGCGAGTCGGCCAAACGACCTTACGGACTTCCTTATACGAGTCTTTGGCGAAAGCGATGAAACCCTTGCCAGGCGCGGAGAGAAGACCGACTGCAACACCCGCGATTGCACCAACAGCCAAGGCGGCTCCGCGGACGTACCATTCCTGACCATTGAGCCAGAAGAACCCCACGAACCCGGCCAAGACCAGCAATACGCCCGCGACGAGCATCAGCTTGTCGCTGGATGTATTTACAGTTTCGACGGAAGGATTCGCCATAACACCTTAACGAAGCGTCACATTTGACGCGAGAGTTGGCAGGGGCAGAGGGAATCGAACCCCCAACCTTCGGTTTTGGAGACCGACGCTCTGCCAGTTGAGCTATACCCCTAAACCATTTTGGGGTTGACGACACCGCCAACCCCGAAACTACAGATTAACGAGAACTATCTGGCGTTACTCGAGAATCTTGGCAACCACACCTGCGCCGACGGTACGGCCGCCTTCACGGATGGCGAAGCGCAGACCTTCTTCCATCGCGATCGGGTTGATCAGCTTCACCGTGATCGACACGTTGTCGCCCGGCATGACCATTTCCTTGTCCTTCGGCAACTCGATCGAGCCCGTCACGTCCGTCGTACGGAAGTAGAACTGCGGACGATAGTTGTTGAAGAACGGCGTGTGACGGCCGCCTTCGTCCTTGCTCAGCACGTACACTTCAGCCGTGAAGTGCGTGTGCGGGTTGATCGAACCCGGCTTGGCCAGCACCTGGCCACGCTCCACGTCTTCACGCTTCGTGCCGCGCAGCAGGATACCGACGTTGTCGCCCGCCTGACCCTGGTCGAGCAGCTTGCGGAACATTTCCACGCCCGTGCAGGTCGTCTTCACCGTCGGCTTGATACCGACGATCTCGATTTCCTCGCCGACCTTCACGACGCCGCGCTCCACGCGACCCGTCACCACCGTGCCGCGACCCGAGATCGAGAACACGTCTTCCACCGGCATCAGGAACGCGCCATCCACTGCGCGCTCCGGCGTCGGGATGTACGTGTCCAGCGCGTCGGCCAGGTTCATGATCGCCACTTCGCCCAGTTCGCCCTTGTCGCCTTCCAGCGCCAGCTTCGCCGAACCCTTGATGATCGGCGTGTCGTCGCCCGGGAAGTCGTACTTCGACAGAAGCTCGCGCACTTCCATCTCGACCAGCTCCAGCAGTTCGGCGTCGTCCACCATGTCGCACTTGTTCAGGAACACGATGATGTACGGCACGCCGACCTGACGCGCCAGCAGGATGTGCTCACGCGTTTGCGGCATCGGGCCGTCAGCGGCCGAGCACACCAGGATCGCGCCGTCCATCTGCGCGGCGCCCGTGATCATGTTCTTCACATAGTCAGCGTGGCCCGGGCAGTCGACGTGGGCGTAGTGGCGGTTAGCCGTTTCGTACTCGACGTGCGCCGTGTTGATCGTAATGCCACGCGCCTTTTCTTCCGGCGCCGCGTCGATCTGGTCATACGCCTTCGCTTCGCCGCCGAACTTCTGCGTCAGAACCGTCGTGATCGCTGCCGTCAGCGTGGTCTTGCCGTGGTCAACGTGACCGATCGTGCCGACGTTCACGTGCGGCTTGGTCCGCTCAAACTTACCCTTGGCCATTTTCGACTCCTAAGAGGATTTTTCCGTACGTTGCGCCGGGCGCAAACAATCACCGAGTACTTCTGGTGCCCATGGGCAGGATCGAACTGCCGACCTCTCCCTTACCAAGGGAGTGCTCTACCACTGAGCCACATGGGCGCTACTTCTGTATTGCTGGAGCGGGTGAAGGGAATCGAACCCTCGTCGTAAGCTTGGAAGGCTTCTGCTCTACCATTGAGCTACACCCGCAAGGATTCATGGATTCCCGACAACTGCTACAACTTGCATTCTGGTGGAGGAGGTTGGATTCGAACCAACGTAGGCGTAAGCCAACAGATTTACAGTCTGCCCCCTTTAGCCACTCGGGCACCCCTCCGCAGAGAACTGATGATTATGGGGGAACAACCGCTTGCTGTCAAGACCTGCTCGACAGTTCCAACCCAAGGCTCTCACTTATATAGTGACCGCGCCGTAAACGCAGAAACCCCACCTTTTTCGGGGTGGGGTTTCTGGTGCTGCAGGGGAGCCTGACGATGACCTACTTTCACACGGGTAATCCGCACTATCATCGGCGTAGAGTCGTTTCACGGTCCTGTT
>NZ_PNXY01000099.1 GCF_002879865.1 Paraburkholderia rhynchosiae | reverse complement strand
GTTTGGGGTAGGGGCGATTATTATGACAAGGATAGTCTGCGAGTGCGTGTCGGATTCCGGCGGCGACCGTGCTTCATGCTCTCCTGTGCCGCATCACCGCGGCGGTCCAATGGCGGCGGTAGGAAAAACACAGAACAGATTTCGGACCATCATCCTGCAAAAGCTCACCCCTCCAAGTCGTTGCATAAAGGTCGGATCCATCTCACCCGATCCCTTATGCCTCGCGCACATCTGGCAAGCATCGCCTGAACGATGACGCTCGCGTGCATGACTTGCATATTCGCGTGAACACCATTTCTCGCGCAAAGCGCACGCAAGGCAGTGAGCAAAACGGCTTTCCGCACCAGCGTTGCGGGCGTGGAGCGATAGAGAGACGCGCAATCGACGCTGAGCCGAATGCACTTTGCCGAGGACCACGACGCCCGTCTTTTCAAGACGCGCCGTGCGCAGCGATCGCAAGTCGCCGCACACACCTCGCATGAATCGCGCGCCACAACGCTACCCATGGTTGAAACGCTCTGGCCGGGACGGCTCTAACCATTAAGCGTCGGGCCGGTTTCGATTGGCCAGTATTTGCCTGATGACCGCGAGCGACTCCTCGGCCGTAGCTGTCGGACTATGGAGGCGTGACGTGCTGAACTGCGGCGCCCTGACGCCTAGGTGGCGGCAGACGGCCGACACGTAAGGTTTCGCCAGTCCGCCGCAGCACTGGGCCGTGGCCGCGAGCGCTGCGTCGTCGACCTGTCTTGACCACGCAAGTGTGCGGCGGATTCTCAAGGTCCGGTTGCCGGGACTCGCCCGAGTGGTTCACTGCGGCTATCACGGAAGAGCTCATCACGTGAATAACTGTACGCAACTAACCGTCTGTCCGATTTTCGCACATCACGAACAAAACCTGCTCGGCAATGCCGCGGCTGCCGGACGGGCGCCACCGAGCCCGCTTCCTGCACAAAAATCGCTTCGAGCGCGGGGCGGCACAGGAAGCCTTTCCTCAATGCGATTCGCGGAGTCGGCCAGATACCGGAGGTCGTCCACACCGGCGCCTGCGGCTTCGTCAGGGCGTGCTGCGAGGTTCTCCCGGATGTCGAGCGCACCCACCCGCTGGCTGCCGGCGTGCAGAAGATACGTGCACTCGGGCAGGCTGTTGGCCTTCGCCTTGAGCTTCGCTTCGCTGACGCGTCGGCCCCTGCGTCCGGCGCAGCGTCGCGGATGCCGCCAATACTCCACTCCGAGCGGGTTACCCTTTGCGGGAAACGGGCTCAAAGCGAACGTCCGTCCAGTGGACATCCATTATGAAGTATCAAGACCCTTTGTCGAGGCCATTCTGAAATGTCCGCTTTCTGGCTAAGTTGAAATGTCCGGGTTTAAGGGGTTTGTTTCTAACGCCTTTTGTCTCACACCTTGTTGAAGGACGATGCCTGAACTGGCAGGGCGCTTA
>NZ_PNXY01000098.1 GCF_002879865.1 Paraburkholderia rhynchosiae | reverse complement strand
ATGGGCGCGTCGTTCGGCGGCCTGTCGGGCGCGATGTTCGGCGCGTTTCAGGGCTTCGTGTCGCCGGAATCGTTCACGCTACCGGAGTCGATCGTGGTGCTGGCGTGCGTGGTGCTAGGCGGCATGGGCCACATTCCGGGGGTGATTCTCGGCGCGGTGCTGCTCGCGGTGCTGCCGGAATTCCTGCGCTCGACGATGGGTCCGCTGCAGCACATGATCTTCGGCCATGAGATTGTCGATACGGAAGTGATCCGTCAGCTGGTCTACGCACTCGCGATGGTGCTGATCATGCTGTACCGCTCCGAAGGCCTGTGGCCGTCGCCGAAGCACGAAGACAAGATTGCGAAACTGTCGAGGCGGGCCGGCAAGAAGCCGGTGCGCGCGTAACGGAAGCGGATAGGAGAAATCATATGAGCGACAAACAAATCCGTCTGTCCGTGAAGGGCGTCAACAAGCGCTTCGGCGGCCTGCAGGCGCTGTCGGACGTCGGCCTTCAGATCGAGGAAGGCACGATTTACGGTCTGATCGGCCCGAACGGCGCCGGCAAGACGACCTTCTTCAACGTGATCACCGGTCTGTACACACCGGACTCGGGCGACTTCAAGCTCGACGGCACGAACTACACGCCGACCGCCGTGTATCAGGTGGCGAAGGCGGGCATTGCGCGCACGTTCCAGAACATCCGCCTGTTCGGCGGCATGACCGCGCTGGAAAACGTGATGGTCGGCCGGCACGTGCGCACGAAACACGGCTTGCTGGGCGCGGTGTTCCAGACGCCGGCCGAGCGCAAGGAAGAGCGTGAGATCAAGGAGCGCGCGATCGAACTGCTGGAGTACGTCGGCATTGCGCAGTACGCGGACTACACGTCGCGCAACCTGTCGTACGGCCATCAGCGCCGGCTTGAAATTGCGCGCGCGCTTGCAACCGATCCGAAACTGCTCGCGCTCGACGAACCCGCTGCCGGCATGAACGCAACGGAAAAGGTCGAGTTGACGCGACTGCTCGACAAGATCCGCGCCGACGGCAAGACGATTCTGCTGATCGAGCACGACGTGAAACTCGTGATGGGTCTGTGCAACCAGATGACGGTGCTCGACTACGGCAAGGTGATTGCGCAAGGTCTGCCGCAAGACGTGCAGAAGGATCCGAAAGTGATCGAAGCTTATCTGGGTGCGGGAGTCCACTGATGTCCACCACGCAAGCAATGTTGAAAATCAAGGGCCTGCAGGTCAATTACGGCGGCATCCAGGCAGTCAAGGGCATCGACCTCGAAGTTGGGCAGGGCGAACTGGTCACGCTGATCGGCGCCAACGGCGCGGGCAAGACCACGACGATGAAGGCGATTACGGGGCTCAAGCCGTATGCCGCGGGCGACATCGAGTACATGGGCCAGTCGATCAAGGGCATACCGCCGCACGAGCTGTTGAAGCGCGGACTCGCGATGGTGCCGGAAGGTCGCGG
>NZ_PNXY01000097.1 GCF_002879865.1 Paraburkholderia rhynchosiae | reverse complement strand
TTAACTTGAGGCACCGCCACAGGAACTACACGTAATTGCCTTCGACCGACAATCAGGATGACCAGGACGACTGGGCCGACATCGAATTCGGCGCGGCAAATCTGGGCGATGCCCGTCTGACGAGCCGGCTTGTTGCACTGGCACGCCGGCTTGCCAGCACACCGGACTGCTCGTTTCCACGATCCATGGATGCCGCTGAACTCAAGGCAGCCTATCGCTTCTTCGATAACGACCAGGTCGATACGGACGGCGTGCTTGCGCCTCACATAGACCAGACGTTGCTGCGCATGACCCAGGTGCCAGTCGTGCTCGCGGTGCAGGACACGACCGAATTCAACCTGACGCATCTGGGCGCAACCGAAGGACTGGGCTACGGCACGGGCAACCAGTCGCGCGGCTTCATGCTGCACAGCCTGCTGGCCGTAACACCGGAAGGCCTGCCGCTGGGCGTGCTGGGCATGAAGACGTGGGTGCGCAAAGACGAAGATCTGGGCCGCAGGCGTCAACGCTCAAAGCGCGACTTCAATGACAAGGAAAGCGTTAAATGGCTTGAGGGTCTGAACCATCTGGCAGCCCTTAGGACCCGATGTCCCGATACGCGCATGGTAGGTGTGGGCGACCGCGAAAGTGACGTCTATGAAGTGTTCGTGGCCGAGCGGCCTGCTGGCGTGGACTGGCTCATCCGCGCGGCATGGGACCGCCGCACTGCGCACCCCGAGCGCTATCTCTGGGACACGGTGACGGCGAGTGCGCCACTGGGCGAGATCGAGCTGGAGCTGCCGGCACAGCGCAACATGGCCCGGCGCACTGCGCGTCTGACGCTGCGCTGCACACAGGTCAGCCTGATTGCACCACCCAGACCGTCGACCAGAGGCACTGGGCGCGCCCGGCTCGCTCCGGTGGATGTATTTGCAATCCACGCACTGGAAGCCAATGCTGCAGCGGGCGTTGAGCCACTCGAGTGGATGTTGCTCAGTTCGGTGCCCACGCTTACGCTGGACGACGCACTTGAACGACTTGAATGGTATGCACGTCGCTGGACGATTGAGTCGTGGCATCGCGTGCTTAAAAGCGGGTGCCGTATCGAGGCACGCCAGTTCGGTAATCTCGAACGGTTCGTGCGCGCAACCGCGCTATTTGCAGTGATCAGCTGGCGAATCATGTACGCCACCCTGCTAGGTCGGGCCGACCCGGACCTGTCATGTGGAGTGCTACTTCAGCCCGACGAATGGCGTGCACTTTACTGTCGGGTCAACCGCACCTCAAAACCACCCGCTGCAACGCCGTCGCTGGGCGAGGTCGTACTGTGGATCGCCAAACTTGGTGGCTACCTGAACCGCAAGCATGATCACCCGCCCGGGCCTACGGTCATGTGGCGCGGCTTCCTGGTGCTCCACGAAATCACGGAGATGTACCGGATCTTTAGCCAGGACGGGTGATTCACATCACGAGATGTGGGTAATCCT
>NZ_PNXY01000096.1 GCF_002879865.1 Paraburkholderia rhynchosiae | reverse complement strand
ATTGAAAATCATCTAGCGGGCCTCCTCCGCCGCCCTGATGGGTGGCGGGGTTAAAGTGAGTTTGCCAACAGCGCTTTAACCGGAAGGAGGTCCATCATGAACTATAGCGGCATTGACCTGCATTCGAACAACAGCGTGGTGAGCGTGATCGACGAAACCGACCGCGTGGTCGCTGAGAAGCGGCTGCCGAACGAGCTGGCCAAGGTCCTGACGTTCCTTGCCCCGTGGCAAGCCGAGCTGGCTGGCGTCGTAATCGAATCGACGTATAACTGGTACTGGCTTGTCGACGGGCTGCAGGCCGCCGGCTTCGTGGTCCATCTGGCCAACACCACCGCGATCAAGAAATACGATGGGCTCAAGCACAGTGGCGATGAGACCGACGCGCGCTACCTGGCCCACCTGTTGCGCCTGGGAATACTCCCGACAGGCACCATCTTGCCACCACAACGGCGTGCCGTCCGTGATCTTGCGAGGAAACGCATGCAGCTCGTGCGAAGCCGCACGAGCCACATTCTCGCGGTGGAGAACATAACGGCACGCCAGTTCGGCAAGCGAATCACGAGCAATCAGGTCATCCGACTCGACGAAGAAACCATCAAACAAATGCGCCTGCCAGAGGACGTCGCACTCGCGCTTCGGGCCAACGTCGCGGTCATCACGACGCTCTCCGCGCAGATCGCTATCGTGGAAAAGCGTCTTCAACAAAAGGTCGCGCCAGACGCGGACTACACCCTGCTGACCACGGTGCCGGGCATCGGCCAAACCCTTGCAACTGTCATTCTGCTGGAGGTGGGCACCATCGAGCGCTTCGCCAGCGCCGGTAACTTCGCTTCCTATGCGCGGTGCGTGGACAGCCAGCGTATAAGCAACGGCAAAAAGAAAGGCGAAGGCAACACAAAGAATGGCAACCCGTATCTGTCCTGGGCGTTCATCGAGGCAGCCAATTTTGCGCTGCGCTATTGCGCCGAGGCCAAACGTTTCTACGAGCGAAAGAAAGGCAAGACCAATACGATCCTGGCGCGCAAGGCCTTGGCGCACAAGCTCGCCCGCGCATGCTTCCATATGCTGAAGGAGCACAAACCATTCGATATGACGCGCTGCTTCGCATAAGAGTTTCGACGGCGACCTGCAAGCCCTGATTGTTGACTGGCGAACAGCCACCGAGATTGAATGGGATGCCGTGCCGCCGTCCCCGATATGCAGTAAAAGCGGATCGCCCGGAATGCGAGCCAGCTGTGGATTGGCGCCGACAACCCGGCAGCCCACGCAATTGTGCGAACCCCATGGACGCATTACGGCACCAAAGTTCTTCCGGGGCGGCATAGCCGCCAGGGCGAAAGGCACCAGCAGTATTGCCCTTCGCTTGATCCAGATGGGTGTCTGGCGCGTTCCGCCGCAGCCAGCAAATGAAGAAACGGGCGCGGTTGGCCGCTGCATTCGGAGAACTGGGAAACGGCTGCTGGTGCAGCCGGGGATGTGGATTGCTCACTTGACACCGGCCCGCTAATGGG
>NZ_PNXY01000095.1 GCF_002879865.1 Paraburkholderia rhynchosiae | reverse complement strand
GAATGATGATCATGTAGCCGGCCTCCTCGCCGCGGTTATGCGACGAGGGTTAAAGTCAGTTTGCGAACGCACTTTGACCCTGCGGAGACCGACATGAACTATTGTGGCATAGACCTGCATTCGAACAACTGCGTCGTGATCGTCAGCGACGAGAGCGACCGGATCGTGTACCGGAAACGCCTGCCAAACGAGCTCACGCAGATCGCCGCGGCGCTTGAGGCGTACCGGCACGAACTGGCGGGCGTGGTCGTCGAGAGTACGTACAACTGGTACTGGCTAGTGGATGGACTGATGGATTCAGGTTACCGGGTACACCTGGCCCATCCTGCTGCCATCAGGAAATACAACGGACTTAAGCACAGCGGCGATTTCGCCGATGCGGCCTATCTGGCGCAGCTGCTCAGGCTCGGGTTGCTGCCCGAGGGCTATGTCTATCCGCGCGAAGAGCGCGGCGCACGCGACCTGGCACGCAAGCGCATGCAACTGGTGCGCTATCGCACAGCGCAGATTCTTTCGATCGAGGGCATCCTGATGCGGCAGACGGGCAGCAGAATAACTGGCGAAGCAGTCAAACGGCTGACGGCCGACCAGGTCAACGAATTTGCATTTACGCCCGATGTCACGCTGGCCATGGAGGCCAACCGCGCGGTCAGCCAGGCGCTGGCGCAGCAGATTGAAGCGCTGGAGAAGCGACTGATGGAACGCGTGAGTCTGCGTGCCGAGTACCGCCTGCTCAAGACGGTGCCGGGCATTGGCGACACGCTCGCAACGACGATCATGCTCGAGACCGGATCGATTCGTCGCTTTGCCCACGTCGGCAACTTCAGTTCCTACTGTCGCTGCGTTGACAGTCTGAGGGAGAGTAACGGCAAGAAGAAAGGTGAAGGCAATACCAGGAACGGCAACAAGTATCTCGCGTGGGCATTTGTCGAGGCAGCGAACTTCGCAATGCGCTACTGCCCGCAGGCCAGAAGCTTTTACGATCGCAAGAAGAGCAGGACGAACCGCGTCCTGGCAATCAAGGCTCTGGCGCACAAGCTTGCGCGGGCGTGCTACCACATGCTGCGGGACCAGAAGCCCTTCGATGTGCACCTGTGTTTCGGGTAACGGTTTGGCCAGGGGCGACGAGCCAGGTGAAGGGACTGGTGTGAAGCCACCCGAATGATTTGGACGCCGCCCTTGTGCCATCTGAACGGATGCAGAACGCTGAATCGCCCAGGCCGTGAGCCATCAAAGGACTGGTGTCGTCGTCATGACGATAGCCACAGGGAATGCAACCATCCCCTGGACACGGACTGGCACCAAAGTTTCTCTGGGGCGGCGACTGCCGCCAGGGCAGTCGCGGAGCATTGCGACTGCTTGATCCCGACGGGTGTCTGGTGCGATTCGGTTCGCAACCAACGAGTGAGAAAATGGACGCGATTAGTGTTTGCACGAATGAAGGTGGCGCGCTGTACTAGCTGTGAAGTGACGCAACTGATTGCGGCGTACTTCCTTTACCCTTGACTCCGGCCGGCTAATGGG
>NZ_PNXY01000094.1 GCF_002879865.1 Paraburkholderia rhynchosiae | reverse complement strand
ATCACCTTTGCAGACCGACGGCCAGGTTTGCGTGGTTGTTGCATTTGCCGCTGCTGCGACTGTTCCAGAATCACACCATTGATATCGGCCTGCGTGAACTCGCGCTGTTTCTTCTTGCCGGGCGAGCTGCCGTCAGCTTTGGTCGCAACGCCGAGATGGGTTCGCGAAGGCGCTTTACCAATCCGGCTGTTGTCGCGTTGGGCCTGCATCGCCTGCGAGACCTGCAGCACGGGACCCAGCCGCTTGTGCTCAACGACCGCGCCCTGGTCAACTTCGGCCAGCCGGTCGTACTGCCGGCACGTCAGAACACGGTCGTCCGACCGCAGTTCGATCCGCCCGTCCGGATACTCCCAGACTTCGATATGCCGGCCGATCAGCTTCCGGTGCTCCGGCGTGTCCTTCAGCAGATACATGACCCGGTCGTACCGCACGGTCAACGACTTGCTCACCTTGCGCGGCTCGCGCCATGTGAACACCAGATCGAGATTCTCGTCTGCCCTGAGCGGCCGGTGAGCATCAAACCCGCTCTTTGGCGGCTTTGCGAAGCGCGCGTTGTAGGCCGCCATGAAGGCAGGCGCGTATGCATTGGCCTGGGTGACCGTGCTGATGCCACGCAACCGCAGTTCCTTCACGAGACGATCCTGCAGCGTCAGGTGCGCGCGTTCCACGCGGCCCTTGGCGGGGCTCGAGTTCGCGCAGAACGTGTCAATGTTCAGCTCGTACATCGCGCGGCCGAAGTGGGTCACGCTGTTGCCATCTCTGTTTGCGCTGGTCTTGCGAAACACGCTGTATTTGTCGCTGTACAACGCACCGGGCTTGCCATGGCGCTCGATATACGCACGCGTCGCTTCAAAGTAGCTGAACGTCGATTCCGTGGCTGTGAAATGCAGCATCATCAGCCGGCTCGTTGCATCGTCCACATACACCAGCAGCGAGCAGGCCGGCGAGCGTTCCTCGAACCAGCGGTGATCGCTGCCGTCGATCTGGATCAGCTCGCCCAGACACGCGCGCCGGGCACGCGGCTGGTAAATCCTCGGCGGCCGCTGCCGCCGGGGCACCCACAGACCTGCGTCCGTCATCAGGCGCCTGACCGTCTCCTTGGCAAGGCGAATGCCGTGCGATTCGTACAGCTTCTCGCACGCCAGCGTCGGTCCGAAATCGGCATAGCGGTCACGGATGATCGACAGCGCCTGATCCGCCTTCACTGGATCCAGCCTGTTGTTGCTGGGCTTCGCGCGCCGGCGCGATACGAGACCTGCCGGCCCATGCTCGCACAACCGGTCAACGAGGCGGCGAACCTGACGCGTCGTCAGCCTGAGCCGTTCTGCCGCGCGCCACGGCTTGAGCTTGCCGTCGGCGACGTCCTGAATGACCTTGAACCTGTCCAGTTCGCGCATCGTCATCGTTATCAGTCCGGTCGCAGCCATCAAAGCCTCCCGCGCCGGAACACCGGCGGCCGGTCAGCTTACGCTGCGAAAAAGCGGACATTTGAACTTGGCTAAAAGCGGACATTACAACTTAGCCTCTACA
>NZ_PNXY01000093.1 GCF_002879865.1 Paraburkholderia rhynchosiae | reverse complement strand
TCAGCGCAATCAGCTTCGACCAAGGCACAACACGCCGCATCTCATCGAGAAATTCCCGCTTGCGCGTGCGCTTCGTTGACAGATCCAGACCAAGACCCAACTGCGACATCACTCTTCTCCTCAACTAATTCGCGTTGGTTCCAGGATAGCTGAACGGGGCGTCAATGCCAGGACTTTTGCAGACCTTCCTTAACTTTCATCGCCATGCTGGTCGATGATCTACGCCCACTCGTCGAATCACAGCGGCCGTTCGAATGGGACCGGCTGGGGCAGCATCTTCCGTACGAGTGGATCGAGTGTGCGGTACAGGCCAGTGGCAGTGCGAGCATTCGTCGGCGCCGGCTACCCGCGCAGCAGGTCGTATGGCTGGTGATTGCGCTGGCGTTGTACCGGCACCAGTCGATCAGTGAGGTCGTTGACGAACTGGACCTTGCCTTACCCACACCGCAAGCGTCATTTGTCAGTAAAAGCGCCATCGCCCAGGCGCGGCAGCGCACCGGCGCCGCTCCTCTGGCGTGGCTGTTTCACGAATCGGCCAGGAACTGGGTCGCGCAGGATCAGGCGAAGTATCTCTTCAAGGGCTTCGCGCTGTTCGCGATGGATGGCACCACGCTGCAAACCGCCGACAGTGCCGCCAACCGCAAGCACTTTGGCGCCTCAGCCGCCACTCATGACCGGGTGGGCAGCTATCCTCAATTGCGCGCAGTCACGCTCACCACCATTGCGACGCGTCTGGTGCGCGATGCCAGCTTCGGTCCTTACGACATCAATGAGATGATCTGGGCGCGTGAGCTTATCCCGCGCGTGCCAGATAACTCCATTACCGTGTTCGACAAGGGGTTCCTGTCGGCCCAGTTGCTATGCAACCTGGTCTCGGGTGGCGAGAACCGGCATTTCATCATCCCGGCCAAGTCCAATACGCGTTGGGAGGTGGTGAGGGGGCACGAAGGGGACCAGATCGTGCGCATGCGCGTTTCGCCGCAGGCACGAACGAAATGCCCGCAACTCCCCGAATTCTGGGAAGCTCGCGCGGTGCTTGCCGTCGATGTCCGCGGCAGGCAACGGATCTTGCTGACGTCCCTGACCGATCGACGGCGTTTCAAGGCGGCCGACATCGTGGCGTGCTACGAGCGTCGCTGGCAGATCGAGACCAGCTACCATGAATTGAAGCAGTCGATGCTGGGCATGGAGCTGACGCTTCGCAGTCAGACCGTGCAAGGGGTCTACCAGGAGCTTTGGGGCGCCCTGGTCGCCTACAACCTGATCCGTCTGGAAATAGCCAAAGCCGCGCTTGATGCTGGGCACGCGCCAGAGGATCTGAGCTTTATTCGGGCCTTCCATATCATCCAGTATGAAATGACATGGGCGGCCGTGACGCGCTCGTACGGCAAACTTCCCATGCTGCTGACTCGCTTGCGCGAGCGGCTCAAGCAGCTTCCCAACGAAAAACGGCCTGGGCGCACTTGCGCCCGGGCCGTCAAATCCAGACCTTTCCGTTACACCGTTCGATTCCTGAAGAGAGACCTTAACTGAACGGCATTACGTCGCAGTGTGGCATTTAAGGACATACGCGAAACCCCAACGGCTCATCGCTTCGCCCCGTGCATTAACGAACAATTCCGGTACTGCGACAGTTCCCCGTACCACCATCCAGGCACGCAACGCGTTA
>NZ_PNXY01000092.1 GCF_002879865.1 Paraburkholderia rhynchosiae | reverse complement strand
TATAGATAGTCCGTCCCGCTTTCATCGATACTGGTGGGACTGGCAGCGAGCTGCCAGTCGAGGCGGGACATGCACCCGTGGACTACGAATATCCCGACCCAAACGCCTGGACGATTGCCGCTTTAGCTTCGAGTCCACGGGTGCGCCTGCGTCCGATAACGAATACTCAGGGTTCGCCGTGGCACCGGCTCACTATATTGCCTTCGCTGGACGCAAGCATGCATGTCCCTACCGGGTAATCTATCACTTGCGGAGGTTCACATGGCACCTCTATCGAACCAGCAATTCAAGGCTTTCGTCGGCCTCGACTGGGCAGATACCAAACATGACATCTGCCTACAGCAGGCAGGCGACGACAGGCGCGAGTTCGACTGCATCCCTCACCAGGTTACGCGCATTGATGAATGGGCAAAGGCGTTACATCAGCGCTTTGGTGGTCCGATCGCGGTCGCGCTTGAGCTGGCCACAGGGCCGATCGTCTCTGTGTTGCAGAAACATGCGTTCGTCACTCTATTCCCGATCAACCCTGCAATGCTCGCGAAGTACCGTGAGGCATTCAAGCCGAGCCGGGCCAAGGACGATCCCACCGATGCCGAACTGGCACTCGACCTGCTGCTGCGCCATCCTGAGCGCTTCAGCCCGCTCAGGCCGCAGAGCGCCGGCATGCGCTCCTTGCTGAGCCTGATCGAACAGCGTCGTGAACTGGTCGGCGACAAGACCCGGTTCACCAACCGGCTAACCAACGCACTCAAGCAGTATTATCCTCAAGCCCTGGAATGGTTCGACGACATCGACACGGTGCTGTTCTGTGATTTCGTGACCCGCTGGCCTACTCTGCCGGCAGCCAGGCGCGCGAACAGAAAGACCCTTGAAACGTTCTTCCATGCGCACAATTGTCGCCGGGCCCAACTGATTGAGGGACGTCTGGAGTCAATCCGCTGCGCTGCATCGCTCACTGATGATCCCGGTATCGTTGCACCTCACCGGTTGCTCGCGCTGATGCTGGTGACGCAACTGCGCACAGCGCTCGCTGCGATTGACGTGTTCGACAGGGAAATCGCGGCAGTCGCACGGGCGCTGCCCGACTTCGACCTGTTTGACAGCTTGCCCGGCGCAGGTCCGCATCTGACACCGCGCCTGCTGGCTGCGTTTGGCGAGCAACGTGACCGCTTCAGGGGCGCGGATGAACTGCAGAAGTACTCCGGCATCGCGCCGGTCACCGAGCGCAGCGGCAAGAAGTGCTGGGTGCACTGGCGCTGGCAATGCCCGACCTTCCTGCGCCAGACCTTCGTCGAATGGGCGGGCCAGACCATCAACAAATCGTTCTGGGCGGGCGCCTACTACCGGCAACAGCGGGCGAAGGGCAGCTCGTATCAGGCCGCCGTGCGGGCATTGGCGTTCAAGTGGATACGGATCATCTACCGCTGCTGGCAGACCGGAACGCGGTACGACGAGAGCATCTACCTCAACGCCTTGAGGAAACGCGGTTCGCCACTCCTCGGGAACCTCGGGCTTCCGGGGTAGCCCGCTCCGGTCGACGGGTTACGCAACTGCTTCCGGATCCGTGGGTTGCCTCCGCTTGACGTCATGTCGCGAGTTGTCCACGGCCGGCCAGCGGGTCGCCTGTTATGACCATGACGCTGGCCGGCGGTGGGCAACTCGCCAGATGAGCGCACGACGTTTCTTCGACATCCGCCGTTTCATGAATGAGCGACGCCCGAGGCTACAAGGTCAAGGATGTGGGCTGCGCATGCCCTCGGAAAAACCTTGACTGACCGCCTCAGGGCGTGAAGCGG
>NZ_PNXY01000091.1 GCF_002879865.1 Paraburkholderia rhynchosiae | reverse complement strand
GAGGTCATGTTGAGTTGGACGAGCTCCGCGTCGCGCGCCCAGTCGACCTCGTCGAAGCGGCGGAAGTAGCCGAATCCGGCGTTGTTGATCAGGATGTCGATCGGGCCGCATTCGGTGGCGGAGGCCCACAGCGCGCGCGCGGCATCGGGCTTGCCGAGATCTGCGATAACGATCTCCACCTTTACGCCCTTGCAGGTCGCGGCGACCGCGTCGAGTGCGTCACGGCGCCGCGCCGTCAACACCAAATCAAAGCCGAGCGCCGCGAGTTCACGCGCGATTGCCGCGCCAATGCCGCTAGATGCGCCGGTCACCAGCGCGCGCTTGCCAATGTTGGCGGTTGGGTATGTACTCAATTCGTTCTCCTTATTGTGTCAAAGAATTGACGCTAAGTTATCCTGGGACGTTGCCCTTGCTGACGGCCTCTATCTCATCTTGACGACGACCTTGCCCCTGGAACGCCCCTGGGCAAGGTATTCAAGGGCTTCCTTTGCCTGCTCGAATGGAAACACCTTGTCGATCACCGGCCGGATGCGCTCTTCCTTGAGGAGTTCGCCGATTTGGGCGAGTTGATCGCCATCGGGACGCACGAACAGAAATGAGTAAGTGCAGTCCCGCTTTTTCGCAAGGCGCATGATCTTGCGGCTCATCAAGCCGAAGACGAACGTCAGGAAGAAGTTCAGCCGTCGAGCGCGTGCGAACGCCGCGTCCAGCGGGCCGACCAGAGATACCACCGTGCCTCGCGGCTTGAGGATATCGATGGCTTTCCCTAACGCGTCATCCCTGACCGTGCCAAGCACCGCGTCGTAGCCGTGTAGCACTTTCTCGAACTCCTGCTTCTTGTAGTCGACCACCTCGTCTGCGCCAAGGCTGCTCACCAGTTCGACGTTGCCCGTGCTGGTGGTCGTTCCCACCTTGGCACCCAGGTGCTTTGCCAGCTGAATCGCAAACGTGCCAATACCGCCGGAGCCTGCCGGGATGAACACTTTTTGACCGGCCCGAAGATTGGCCCGTTCGTTCAGCGCTTGCCACGAGGTGAGTCCGACCATCGGGATCGATGCCGCCTGCACGAAGTCGAGGTTGGCCGGCTTCATCGCGGCAGCGCTCTCCGGTACCACCGCGAACTCGGCGATCGAGCCCGTACCCAGGTCGAAGATGCTGGCGAAGACGGCATCGCCGGGTCTGAAGCGCGTCACGCGGCTGCCGACCTCCGTCACCACACCGGCCAGATCGCTGCCCAGCGTAGCCGGAAGCTGGAACCGAAGGACGGGTTTGAAGATGCCGGTGGGGATAACGTTGTCGACCGGGTTCACGGCCGCAGCGTGGACCTGAACGAGCAGTTCGTTGGGCTTGAGCGTGGGGCGGGGAACGTCCGAAATCCCGATGTCGGGCGACTTGCCATAGCGTTTGAAGGTGAGTGCTTTCATGGCCCTTCTAGTTCCTGTGGTAGCGAGGTTGGTGAATGGCGTGTCGAAACGGTAGCCGCCTAGGCGTCAAGCTGAAGGTCTTTGCGCACCCCGGCGTCCAGCATACTGGCGGGCGCAAACCTGCGCAGCAGGCGCAGGCGGCCGGCCATCCCGGGAGCGTAGTGGGTCTTGGGCTGCGCGGCGGTGGCCGCCTTCAACACGATGGCGGCCACCATCTCAGGTCCTTCTGCGCCACCGATGCCTTTCTTTGAGCCGCTGCTCCATGCCCGCACGAATTTCGCGGTACATGTCCAGCGGTGCATCGGGCTGCATCAGATTCGCTTCGAACGGCGTGTTGATATAGGGCGGCTCCACAACCGAGACGCGAATGCTTTGCGTGCGCAGTTCATGGTCTAGCGATTCCGAATAGCCGGCGACCGCGTGCTTGGTGGCGGAGTACAGCGCCATATAAGGTGCGGGTAGGAACCCCACCACGGAGCCCATGTTGATGATGCGACCACTCCCCTG
>NZ_PNXY01000090.1 GCF_002879865.1 Paraburkholderia rhynchosiae | reverse complement strand
GACGGTGGCGCCGGCGGCGGAGATATCGCCTGCGGCGTTCACCGTGTACTGGTTCGCGAGACCGTTGCCGGTCATCGTCACGGTGCCCGCGCTCGTGAGCGTCGCGCCCTGCTGCGCGTAGGTTGAGCCGGTCGTGATGTCGCCATCCGAGGTGACGACCGCGTTGCCGGCGGTCGCCGCAATCTGACCGAGCGTGTTGACGCCCATGCCGGCGGCCGTCGAGACGATATAGACCTGTCCGCTCGTGACCGATCCGTACTGGTTCGCGTCGATCGCGATACCGCCGTTGCCGATCGCGGCCGCGGTGTTGGCCGCGCCGTTGGACGCAGACGCATACGTGGCGCCTGACGCACCGGATGCCGTCGGACTCACGAGCTGATTGCCCGCGATCAGATTGACTTTCTGGTCGGCGCGCAGCGGCGCATTGAGATTGATCGTTTGCGCGATCACGTCGATGTTGCCGACGGTGCCTTCGATTCCGGCGCCGGGACCATTGACACCGGCCGGGCCGTTGATCGTCACATTCCCGGAAGACACGTTATAAGCGACGGCCCCTGCGCTGGCAAAGCCCGTTGACGCCCCGCCCACAGCGGTGAGAAACTGCGGCGTTCCCGTGGTCAGCACCAGACCCGGGGCATTGGTCAGCGAAAGACCATTGACGGACAGTCCATTCGGATTGCTTACGATGACGGTCGCCGGGGACCCGAAAATCTCTAGCGGGCCGAGCAGTGTGGAGGCCGGCCCGGTCGATGTCACCTGATTGACGATCGTCGTGGCGCTCCGACCGGCAAGATTCGGATTGGCCGCGAGCGTCCCGCCCAGCAGCGGTGTTCCCGGTATGAGACTGTTGTTCAGTACCAGTCCGCCAGCGTCGACACTGAACGACTGGTAGCTGTTGACGCTGATGCCGTTTGAGTTCGGCGCCGCAATGTTCACTGCGGGGATGCCCGTACTCGTCTGCGTGACGCCTGGCTGGAAGGCAATCGGTGCTCGCGGATCGACGATCGGCGCGGCCTGCGCCGGCTCGTTCATCAAGCTTAGCAGTGGCAACAGGTACATCACCGCCGACATGACGGAGGCAGTCGCCCGCATCCACAGCGGGCGGCGCATGTCCCTCTCCGGTCCTGCACTCAAGGCACCGCTCGCAAACCGGGCTGCTTCCCGCATGGAATTACGTTGTCCTAAGCGGGTGAAAATTTCGTGAGCCGGTCCGCGCATGATCTACCAGGTTATTCGTGTTATTCGGGGCTGCTTCAGGCGACTATATCGAACAGCGCGGTCGGGCGTTGTCAGGCAAGTCAGGCTTTGGACGTGCTGCCTTGATATGGGCCGATTACCAGAAGTCGGCCGACTATACATAAAAATGCGGCGCCTGAAAGTCACTGAATGTCAGCAATATTTAATTTGACGAAATTTCACAAAAAACCCTCGGATGTAGATCTACACCTTTACCGGATCTGCGGCGTGGCAACTGCGTCGTTCGGATATCGCATGTCAATGCAGTCGCCGCTGGCGCTAGACGATATGCGGTGTAGGCAGGGGCGCTTCAGAATTCCGGAAAGTACCGCACGCCAAGGGTCGGAGTTTCCGCCCGACGGGCGCTCTGGAGCTATCGTGCGGCGAAAGCCTGATTCATCTGGCGGGTGCGTTTGACCTCATCGCTCTGCAGGTAAATGGAGGTCGTCGCGATCGAGGCGTGACGCAGGTTATCCCGCACGGTCGTCAGTTCCGCCCCGCGGGCAAGTGCATGGGAGGCGTGCGTATGGCGCGTCCAGTGCGGGCTGGCGCGGTGCAGCTTTTCCGCAGCCGTCGGATGGTCGGCGCCGATGACGTCGGCAGCCTGATTGAAGAAGCGTCGCATCACGTTCCATAACCGGGTTCCGGTAATGCCCGTGGTGCTGTCCTGTTCGAGGTTCGCGACGAGCGGCGTTTTCGGATCCCAGCGCGCCGGTGTGACCGGAAGTTGACGCTGC
>NZ_PNXY01000008.1 GCF_002879865.1 Paraburkholderia rhynchosiae | reverse complement strand
CAAGCATGATCACCCGCCCGGGCCTACGGTCATGTGGCGCGGCTTCCTGGTGCTCCACGAAATCACGGAGATGTACCGGATCTTTAGCCAGGACGGGTGATTCACATCACGAGATGTGGGTAATCCTGAGCCCATGGACAGAGCGCCGGCACGACAGTACGCCGACTCAACCTAACGATAGACGACACGCCCTGTTGCAGGGTTACTGACTCGCTTCCGTACGCTTACGAAGCCTTGCGTCCGCCGGCTCGCAACAGAATGCGCCGTGCGCCATGCATCGTCCTGTGTCCGTCGACGGCGCATGCGCTGGCGCAATAGCGTCGGATGGCGCATGATTGACGCAATGTGCCGTCGGACCCTGGAACCGCGCAAGCGGCTGCGGGGCGCGGCGCACCGGAAACCGCCGGTGCCTGCATCGCGTGAATGTTTGCGGCGAAGCGCCGGTGGCGATTGTTCAACCGTTAAGGAGGATTTCGCATGGACCGACCTGATACCGCCAATCCGTTTGGCGATTTCACCAAAATGCTGGAGCAGTTCAAGCTGCCCGGCTTCGACGTGCCCGCCATCATGGAAGCGCGGCGCAAGGACGTCGAAGCACTGGTTCAGGCGAATCAGACCGCCTTCCAGGGCATGCAGTCGCTCGCGCAGAAGCAGACCGAAATGTTGCGCACGACGCTGAGCGAATTGCAGTCGCTAACGGGGCAGCTATCAGCCGGCGGCGCCGCGCCTTCCGCGAAAACCGCCGAGTTGATCCAGCAAAGCTTGCACAAGTCGCTCGCCGACATGCAGCAGCTCGCGCAGGCGGCCTATCAGACGCAAGCCGAGTCGTATGCGGTGATCGCGAAACGCGTGGACGAAAACGTCCAGGAATTGCGCTCGCTTTTGCAGCAGCAACAGCAGCAGAAGAAGTAAGCGCGCCGGATTGCTCGGTCGCTTTCGGACCATAGACATCGTTTGAAGGCCAATGCCGCGAATGATTTTCGCAATCATTCGCGGCAAATTTTTTGTGTGACGTGGCTTTGAATTTCAGCGCGTGTACGTCGCGTCGCGTACTCAGGATCAGGCCGGCTTCGCAGCCTGTGGCGAGTCCCGCGAAGCCGACCTGTCACCCGCTTCCGCAATCACCCGATGTACGAAGCGAAGCTTGTCCACCACCGGCGCGGCCAGCGTGAACGGATAACCGTCCGGCATGCCCAGGCTGCGGTTCAGGCTGTTCAATACATAGGTGAGCGGAAACCAGCGCTTCATCAGGTTATCGAAACTCGCGTCTTCGACCGGCGTGCGGTCGGTCAGCGTCGGCTCGCTTGGATCGTCGGGGAGCAGTGCGACGCCGTACGAAGTCGACGTATCCAGCACGTCGACGATCAGCATGTAATGCGCCCACGTCTCGGCCCAGTCTTCCCAGGGATGCATCGTCGCATACGCACTGATATACGAAGCCTGCCAGTCGGCCGGCGCGCCGTCGCGATAGTAGGCGTCGAGCGCATCGCCATAGTCGGCGCGCTCATCGCCGAAAAGTTTGCGGAACGGTTCGAGCCAGCGCGGGCTCTTCTCCACCAGTTGACTGAAGTAGTAGTGGCCGGTCTCGTGGCGGAAGTGGCCGAGCAGCGTCCGGTACGGCTCGCCCATCGCACTGCGGATTTTCTCGCGATGCGCGTCGTCGGCCTCGGCGATGTTGAGCGTGATGAGCCCGTTGTCGTGACCGGTCATGACGCGCGAACCATCGCCGCCGTCCTCGAGAAATTCGAACGCAAGGCCTTGTTCCGGATCTTCCTGACGCGATTTGACGTCGAGCCCAAACTCGCCGAGCGTATAGAGCAGCCGGCGTTTGGCGATTTCCAGCCGATACCAGTACAGCCGGTTTTCGGGCGCACTGAGGTTCGGAATCGTGCGTGTCAATTGACAGGAGCGGCACAGCGTGTCGGGCGAATCGGCGGGAACCATCCAGTTGCAGACATTTTCGACCGCGTAGTTATGGCACTGCCGGTACAGGGCGCCGTCGGACTCGGGATGCAGGCTGCGCCAGCGCTCTTCGCCGGCATCTTCGAAGGCGCTGATTTCGCGCAGTTCCGGCACATAGCCGAGCAATGCCTCGCAGCGTTCGCAACGGACGTTCTCAAAGAACACGAGGTGCGAGCAGCGATTGCAGTGGAACGTTTTCATGGACGAAGCCCGGGCGGTGAGTGACAGTGTGACAGGCGAGGACGTTTCGCAATGTTCATGCCGCGATTGCCAGACGTCACCCGTTTAACGCACAGTATGGGCATGATCGTGCAGCGGCGTTGCCCCGCTTTGGTGCGCAGTCTGGTTCGTGGCACATGAACGGCTGTACTTCGGCCCGCGTTAAACGACAGAGTGAAGCGGCAAACTCCCAACAAGCCGTGATCATGGCGGCGCCGTGGCCGCACGCGGATTTTCGATCAACGGCATGAAGCTTGCTTTTTGGCGGGCTGCCAACCATAGACCAGGAGTCCGGTGTGTCCATACGCGTCGCGTTGAACCACGTCACACATTACCGCTACGACAGGCTGGTCGCGCTGTCGCCCCAGGTCGTGCGTCTGAGGCCCGCGCCGCACTGCCGGACTCCGATCCTCTCGTATTCGATGCGAGTCGAGCCGGCTCAACACTTCATCAACTGGCAGCAGGACGCGTTCGCCAACTATCAGGCGCGCCTCGTTTTCCCCGAGAAGACGCGCGAGTTCAAGGTGACGGTGGATCTGATCGCCGAGATGGCCGTCTACAATCCGTTCGACTTCTTTCTCGAGCCGTCGGCCGAAAAATTCCCCTTCGACTATTCGCCGGATCTCGCGCTCGAACTCGCGCCGTATCGGGTGAAGCGTCCCATGACCCCGCGTTTCGCCGAGTTCGTCAAGAGTATCGACCGCACGCCGACCGTGACCGCCGATTTCCTCGTCGCGTTGAATCAGCGGCTGCAACGCGAGGTTCGCTATCTGATCCGGATGGAGCCAGGCGTTCAGACGCCCGAAGAAACGCTCGTGAGCGGCGCCGGTTCGTGCCGCGATTCCGGCTGGCTGCTGGTCGAGACGTTACGCCAGCTCGGTCTTGCCGCGCGCTTCGTGTCCGGCTATCTGCTGCAACTCGCGCCTGACATCAAGTCGATCGACGGCCCGAGCGGCACCGAGGTCGACTTCACCGATCTGCACGCATGGTGCGAGGTGTATCTGCCGGGCGCGGGCTGGATCGGCCTCGACCCCACATCGGGCCTGCTCGCCGGCGAGGGGCACATTCCGGTCGCCTGCACGCCCGAACCGGGCAGCGCAGCGCCGATTTCGGGCGCGGTGGACGAATCCGAAGTCGAGTTCGAGCACACCATGTCGATCAGCCGCGTGCTGGAGACACCGCGCGTCACCAAGCCCTACAGCGAGGAAGTGTGGAACGATGTGCTCGCCATGGGCGCGCACGTCGACCGTCAACTCGCGGACATGGACGTCCGTCTGACCATGGGCGGCGAGCCGACCTTCGTGTCGGTGCGCGACCGCGATGCCGCCGAATGGAACACCGACGCGCTCGGCCCGACCAAGCGCGGCTACGCGGTCGCGTTGATGGAAAAGCTGCGCTCGCGTTACGGCGCAAACGGCTTCCTGCATATCGGCCAGGGCAAGTGGTATCCGGGCGAGCAGTTGCCGCGCTGGGCGATGTCGTTGTACTGGCGCGCCGATGGCGAGCCATGCTGGCAAAACCCCGCGCTTTTCGCCGATGAGCGCGAGCCCGGCACCTACACGGCCGCGGACGCGCAACGCTTTCTCGCGCATCTGGCGGGCAAGCTCTCGTTAAATGAAGACTGCATCCAGCCCGGTTTCGAAGACGTCTGGTACTACCTGTGGCGCGAGCGGCGGCTACCCGTCAACGTCGATCCGTTCGACGCGCGTCTGGATGATGAACTCGAGCGCGTGCGTTTGCGCCGCGTGTTCGACGCGGGGCTCGGCGGCGCGACCGGCTATGTACTGCCGCTCGCGCGCGACCGCGATGTGCCGCACGAGGCGCCGAAGTGGGTCAGCGGCCGCTGGTTCTTCCGCGAAGAACGTATGTTCCTGATTCCCGGCGACTCGCCGATGGGGTATCGCCTGCCGCTGGATTCGCTGCCGTGGGTGTCGAAGACCGACTATCCGTATCAGCACGCGCACGATCCGTTCGCGCCGCCGGTGCCGTTGCGCTCGGCCGCGCAACTGCGCATGCAATACGACGACGGCGAGCCCGCGCTGACTACCGCCGATGCACGACGCGCGGCGGCGTTGTCGTCGTCGGCGGGGGATTTGTTGAGCGGCATGCCCGGCAGCACGGTGCTGGCGTATGCGCCACAACGCGGCGAAACCGACGCCACGGCGGCGCCGGCGCGCGGCAAGTCGTCGAAGGAAACGCTTCGCACGGCCATTTGCGTCGAGGCGCGCGATCCCAAACGCGCCGCCGGTCCGAAAGCGGAAGCCGACGCGTTCGGCAGCGGCCGCACGCTGCTGCATGTGTTCATGCCGCCGCTCACCGAGCTCGACGACTATCTTGACCTGCTCGCCGCCGTTGAAGCGACAGCCGCCGAGTTGCGCATGCAAGTCGTGCTCGAAGGCTATCCGCCGCCACGCGATGCGCGCCTGAAGATGCTGCAGGTCACGCCCGACCCCGGCGTGATCGAGGTCAACATTCATCCGGCAGCGAACTGGGGTCAACTGGTCGATCACACCGAGTACCTGTATCAGTCGGCGGCGCAAAGCTATCTGAGCAGCGAGAAGTTCATGACCGACGGACGCCATACCGGCACCGGCGGCGGCAATCACCTCGTGCTCGGCGGCGCGACGCCCGCCGACAGTCCGTTCCTGCGCCGTCCCGATCTGCTCGCGAGTCTGATCGCGTACTGGCACAACCATCCTTCGCTGTCGTATCTGTTTTCCGGGCTCTTTATTGGACCGACGAGCCAGGCGCCGCGTATCGACGAAGCCCGCAACGATCAGGTGTATGAACTCGAAGTGGCGTTCCGCGAATTGCAGCGGCAGATCGATCTGCTCGGCGGACGCGACAGCGCCAACCTGCCCGCGTGGATGATCGACCGGTCGTTGCGCAACATTCTGATCGATGTGACCGGCAATACGCACCGCGCGGAATTTTGCATCGACAAGCTATATTCGCCCGATGGTCCGACGGGCCGTCTCGGCCTGCTCGAATTGCGCGGTTTCGAAATGCCGCCGCACGCACGCATGAGCCTCGTGCAGCAATTGCTGTTGCGCGCACTGGTGGCGCGTTTCTGGCATACGCCGTACACGCAGCGGCTCACGCGCTGGGGCACCGAACTGCACGACCGCTTCCTGCTCGGCACCTTCGTGAAGATGGATTTCGACGACGTGCTCGACGAGCTGAATCGGGCGGGCTTTGCCTTCGATAGCAGCTGGTTCGCGCCGCACTTCGAATTCCGCTTCCCGCTGGTCGGTGAAGCCACGGTGAGCGGCGTGTCGCTGACCGTCCGCAATGCGCTCGAACCTTGGCACGTGATGGGCGAGGAGGGCTCGCCGGGCGGCACGGTGCGCTATGTGGATTCGTCGGTGGAGCGGCTCGAGGTGCGCGCGCTCGGTTTGAACGAAAACCGTCATGTGCTGACGGTCAACGGCGTGCCGGTGCCGTTGCAGCCGACAGGGCGCGTCAGCGAATATGTGGCGGGCGTGCGGTTCCGCGCGTGGTCGCAGCCGTCGGCGCTGCATCCGACCATCGGCGTGGACGCGCCGCTCACGTTCGATCTCGTCGATACATGGAGTGGCCGCTCCGTGGGCGGATGCCAGTATCATGTCGCACATCCGGGCGGGCGCAGCTATGACACCTTCCCGGTGAACGCCTATGAGGCGGAAAGCCGGCGGCGCTCACGCTTCTTCGCGTCGGGTCATACGCCGGGGCCGCTCACGGTGGATGCGCCGCAGCGCAGCCTGGAGTTTCCGTTCACGCTGGATCTGCGCTACTGGTAAGACCGCTCACCCTTAATATCGACAACAATACGACCTTGGCTTTTCAATCGACTTTTCCCTTCGAGACGTCCGCGGCGCGCGCGGACGCTTCGTCCCTGTTGAGGCTCTTGCCCACTCACGAGGGACATTGGGATGAGTTGCGCGACGCATCCGGCGGGCTGCGCGAACCGTGGCGGCAATTCTTCGAGCGGCTTGGCGAAGACGGCATCGCGCGGCTCGAAGGTCATCGGGCTTCGATTGGGCAGCAGATCCGCGATAACGACATCAGCTACAACGTGTACGCAGACAACGGCGAGCCGCGCGCGTGGGCGCTCGATCTGCTGCCGTTCCTGATCAGCGAAGCCGAGTGGGCGCATATCGAGCGCGGCGTGATGCAGCGCGCGCATCTGTTGAATGCGATCGTCGCCGATATTTATGGGCCGCAGACCTTGCTTCAGCGTGGGCAGTTGCCGCCTGCGCTGGTGTTTGGGCATCCGGGCTATCTGCGCTCCGTGAAGGGCTATGCGCCGCCTGGCGGCCAGTTCCTGCAAGTGGTCGCGGTCGATCTCGCACGTGCGCCCAACGGCGATTGGACCGTGATGGCGCATCGCACGGAAGCGCCATCGGGCCTTGGCTACGCGTTGGAAAACCGTCTGATCGTGTCGGCGCTGTTTGCCGATCCATTCCGTTCGATGCACGTGAGCCGCCTTGCGCCCACCTATTCACAGTTGATCTCGACGCTGGTTCAGGCCGCGCAGGCGACGATGCGTCATGACGCGCCGCGCGCCGATGCTTCGCCGCATATCGCGTTGCTCACGCCTGGGCCGTTCAGCGAGACATACTTCGAACACGTGTTTCTGGCGCGTTATCTCGGCGTGACACTGGTCGAAGGCAAAGACCTGACGGTGCGTGACGACATGCTTTATCTGAAGACGCTCGGCGGACTCGAGCGGGTGCATGTCGTGCTGCGCCGCCTGGACGATGCCTTCTGCGATCCCGTCGAGTTGCGAGCCGATTCGACCATCGGCGTGCCGGGTCTGTTGCAGGTGATGCGCGCGGGCAATGTGATTGTTTCGAATGTGCCGGGTTCCGGCTTTGTCGAATCGCCGGCTTTGCACGGTTTTTTGCCGGGCATTGTCGAAATTCTGTTCGACGAAGACCTCATTTTGCCGAGCGTGCCGACCTGGTGGTGCGGCGAGGAGGCGGCGCGCGAGCACGTGTTCGCGCATCTCGATGAAGCCTTTATCGTGCCTACATGGCCGGTCGCCGCGCGCGATGCGCCGCCCGGCGTCGAGCAGGGCAGGCAACGGTTGTCGACGTGGCGCGAGCGTATCGAAGCGACGCCCGGCACCTACACGATCCAGCAGGCGCAGCGTTTTTCCTGCACGCCGCGTTACGAGGACGGCACCATCGGTGGACGCCCCACGGTATTGCGCGCGTATGCGATCGCCGACGTCAACGGCGGCTGGCATGTGATGCCCGGCGGCTTCACACGCATGGCCGGCGAGCGTCAGGCTACCGTGTCGATGCAATACGGCGGCAGCAGCGTCGATACCTGGGTGCTGTCGAGCCAGCCCACGTCGACTTTCACGCTGCTGCCTTCGCCGATGCAACCCGCCGACCTCGCGCGCAAGCACCGCACGGTGTCGAGCCGCGCCGCGGAAAATCTCTTCTGGGCCGGACGTTACGGTGAACGTGCGGAAAACAACGTACGCCTGCTGCGCTTCATTCTCGGCTCGCTCGAAGGCAACGATGCGGACACGATGTTTCCGACGCTCGTCGAACTCGCGCTGCATTGCGGGCTCGTGCAACCGGGCGACCTGTCCGTGCCGCATACGCCGCAAGCATTCGAGCGCGCGCTCGTCGCGAATCTGAGCGAGAGCACGGGCGCGGCGGGCATCGGCCAGAACCTGAATTGCCAGGCGCGCTCGAATGGCGAAGTGCGCGGGCGCTTATCGAACGATCACTGGCGCATCATTCTCGCCGCACGCAACGACTTCCGCGACGCGTTGCAGACGCTGATGCCGGTTCCGGCTTCGAGCGGCGCTTTGCAAGCGGTAGCGGCGAACGGCGCCACGAATGGCGCGAGCCGTTACGACCGGGTCACGTTGATGAACGCGCTCGAACAGTTGTCGGTGCAGTTGTCGGCGATCAGCGGCGCGCAAGGCGACCGCATGACTCGCGACGAAGCGTGGCGGCTGCTCTTCGCGGGGCGGCATATCGAACGCGTGTCGGCAATGAGCGCGTTTTTAAGCGTGGTCGCCGATAAAGGCCAACTTGCGACGCCGGCGGGTTTCGATCTGCTGCTGCAATTGTTCGACTGCACGCTCACGTATCGCGCGCTCTATCCGGGACGCTTCGAAGTGCCGGCTCTGCTCGACTTGCTGGTGATCGAACCGACCAATCCGCGCGGAATCTACGGCGTATACGAGCGTTTGCGCAAGAAGCTCGATGAAATTGCGGTGGCGGCGGGGAGCACGCGGCATCGTCCATTTGCGGAATTGATGCCGCCTGCCGCGTCGTTGCCCACCCTTGCATCGCTATGCGAGGTCGATTCGAACGGTGCATATCGAGATCTGATTGCAGTGTGCGAACAGATTGGCGGATTTGCCGGCGCGGCCGCGCATGAAATCAGCGCGCGCTATTTCAGTCACGCGAGTACCGTGGCGTCGCAGGTGTGGTCATGAAAAACGCGCCTACCGTGCTATCGGTCTCGCATCGCACGACCTATCACTACTCGACATATGTCGAAACCGCGCAGCATCTCGCGACCATCCGGCCTATTGTCTGTGCGTGGCAGCGGGTCGTGTCCCATGATGAACGGATCGAGCCGCAGCCGTCGTATCTGAATAGCCGTATCGATGCATTCGGCAACGACGTCCTTTATTTCGCGTTGGACGCGCCGCATGAGCGCCTGCAACTGGTCAGCGAAACGACGGTCGCGCTCACGCCTCGCTGGACCGACCTCGATCCGCAAGCGACACCCGCATGGGACGAAGTGGCCGACGCGCTCGACTTTCGCGTCGGTGGGCAGTTTCGGCCCGAAGTGGAGTTCTGTTTTGCGTCGCCGAACATCGTGCCGCGGCCGTCGTTGCGCGCCTACGCGTTGCCGAGTTTCCCCCCGGGCATGCCGGTTGCCGCGGGCGCGATCGACCTGATGCACCGCATTCACGCGGACTTCGCATATAAGCCGTCGGCCACGATGTTCGATACGCCCGCCGAGCGCGCATTCGAGTTGAAGAGCGGCGTCTGCCAGGACTTCGCGCAGGTGATGATCGGCTGCTTGCGCTCGCTCGGTTTGCCGGCGCGCTATGTGAGCGGCTATCTGCGCAACGATCCGCCGCCGGGCCAACCTCGACTGATCGGCGCTGACGCTTCGCATGCGTGGGTATCGGTGCATTGCCCGGGCAGCGGCTGGATCGACCTCGATCCGACCAATGACGTGCTCGCCGATACCGACCACGTCACGCTCGCGATCGGCCGCGATTACAGCGACGTGTCCTTGCTGCGCGGCATGATTCTCGGCGGCGGCGCGCATCGCGTGGAAGTGGGCGTGACGGTTCTTGCGCTTTAGCGCCGAGTCAAAAAGTATCGCGGTACTTGACTCTGTGCATACGCACATATAGACTGCGTAGCATGAACCGCCCGCTCTCCTACGACGAATGCAACTGCTTCGCGCTGCGCCAGGCGGCGCGGCATATCACGCAGCTTTACGAGCGCCATCTTGGCGCAGTCGGGCTGACGGCGGCGCAGTTTACGATTCTTGCGAAGCTTGCGCGCACGCCGAACGTGCCGATCCTCGATCTTGCTGACGCCATGGTGATGGAGCGCACCACGCTGGTCCGCGCGATGAAACCGTTGCAGCGCGACGGTCTGGTGATCGCCGAATCCGCGGAGCATGACAACCGCACTTATCTGTTCAGCCTGACCGAAAAAGGCGAGAAGACTTTCGACAAGGCCGTTATCGCATGGCGCGCCGCGCAAGACGAGTTCGAAAAGAAGTTCGGCCATGGGCGCGCCAAGGCATTGCGCGCCGAGTTGTTCACCATTACCGGCTAGCGTCGGCGCATGTGCTCGTCTTTGACGAGTATTCGTTCGCCCCGAAATGTGCGTATGCACTTATAAAAGGAAGCGCAGCAATGCAAGAACCGTTCGACGACGACTGCTTCGCCATCCGCCAGGCCGCGCGTTACGTATCGCAGATCTACGACCGCCATCTCGCGAGCGTCGGCCTCACGATCACGCAGTTCTCTCTGCTTGGCCGGCTCAACCGCACCGGCCCGATGACGATGAAGCAATTGGCCGAAGTCATGCGCATGCAGCGCACCACGCTGGTCCGCACGATCCAACCCCTGCGCCGCAATGGGCTCGTCGTGAGCGAAGCGCTGGGCGCAGACGCGCGAGTGTTGTCCATCGCGCTGACAGCCGACGGCAAAGCGCGGCTCGAAGCAGGGCGCAAGCACTGGCACGCGGCGCAAGCTGAATTCGAGCACAGTTTCGGCGGGCAGCGCGCGCAAGCGTTGCGCGGTGAGTTGTTTGCAATGACGAATGGCATGTGACGAGTGCCGAAGGCAAGCACAGACCAGAAGTAAGCGGCGCAACGCAAGGCGCTATTTTTTTAAACTAACCGGTGCATACGCACATTTAGCCATCATGTCCACTACACCTTCGACTGCCGCACCAGCCGGCGCGGCGCAGGCCGCCAAACCGGCCACACGCATTCCGTGGATGCTGCTCGCGATCATAACGGTACTCGCCGTGCTCGCGCTGGCCGCGTCGTACTGGTTCTTCGTGGGGCGCTTCGTCGAAACGACGGACGATGCGTACGTGGGCGGCGACGTCACTGTCATGGCACCGAAGGTGAATGGCTTCGTGGCCGATGTGCTGGTGCGGGACAATCAGTTCGTCCACGCGAATCAGGTGCTGGTCCGGATCGACGCGCGCGATTACGACGCCCGCTTAGCGCAAGCCACCGCCGAAGTCCGCAGCGCGCAAGCCGCAGTGACGGAATTGCAGGCGAAGAAATCCTTGCAGCTTGCCACCATCAACGAGCACGCCGCCGAGGTTCGCGCGTCCGGCGCCGAACTGACGCGCAGCGCGGCGGATCAGGCCCGCTATCGTCAACTCGTGAAGGACGACGCGGTGTCGAATCAGGTGGTGGAGCGCGCGGATGCCGATTTAACGAAAGCGCACGCCGCGGTGGATCGCAGCAGCGCGGCATTGATCGCAGCACAACGCCAGATCGCCGTGCTCGATGCGCAGATTGGCGATGCCGAGGCGCGCATCGCCACCGCGCAGGCGGCGCAGCGCGTCGCGGCCTTGAACGTGGAATACACGACGATTCGTTCACCGATCGACGGCTACGTCGGCAATCGCACCGCGCGCGTCGGACTGCTGGCCAACACTGGCGTCTCACTGTTGACGGTGGTGCCCGCGAGCGGTCTATGGATCGACGCGAACTTCAAGGAAGACCAGTTGAAGAAGATGCGCGTCGGCGACACGGTCGACGTCGATCTCGACGCTTCAAGCAAGCGTATTCACGGAATGGTCGAGAGTCTTGCCCCTGCCACCGGCGCAACCTTCAGCGTGCTCCCCGCCGAGAACGCGACCGGCAACTTCACGAAGATCGTGCAGCGCGTGCCCGTGCGCGTGCGTCTGGATGTGCCGAAGGACATGCAAGGCGTGCTGCGCCCCGGTCTCTCCGCGACGGTGAAGGTCCACGTCGATCATGCGGATCATATCGACGCCCAAAGCGCGCCGGCTCGCGGATAAACCATCATGACGCACGTTCCAGCCAATCCCGCCGATCAGCCGACGCGCACCAAGGTCTTCGCATTCGCGCTGATGTGCGTCGGCTTTTTCATGGCGACGCTCGATATCCAGATCGTGGCGTCGTCGCTCAAGGACATCGGCGGTGGATTGTCCGCGAGCCAGGACGAACTCTCGTGGGTGCAGACTTCGTATCTGATCGCCGAAATTCTCGTAATTCCGATGTCGGGCTGGCTCACGCGCGTGTTTTCCACACGCTGGGTGTTCGCGTTTTCCGCCCTGGGTTTCACTATCACGAGCATGTTGTGCGGCCTCGCGTGGGACATCAACTCGATGATCCTGTTTCGCGGCCTGCAGGGCGCACTCGGCGCCGCGATGATTCCGACCGTGTTTACCACGGCATTCGTGCTGTTTCCGGGCAAGCAACGGTTGATCGCATCGACGACGATCGGCGCGCTCGCTTCGCTTGCGCCGACCGTTGGCCCCGTCATCGGCGGCTGGATCACGTCGCAATGGTCCTGGCACTGGCTTTTCTATCTGAACCTCGTGCCCGGACTCGTCGTTGCGTTGATGGTGCCGAAATACGTGCACATCGATCGGCCCGATCTTTCGCTGCTGAAAAAAGGCGACTATATAGGCATTCTGCTGATGTCCGCATTTCTCGGCTGCCTCGAGTATGTGCTCGAAGAAGGGCCGCGCAAGAACTGGTTCGGCGACGACGCGATCATTCTGTGCACATGGATCTCGGCAATCTGCGGCTTTCTGTTCATCGTCCATGCGTTCACGGCCAAGGAGCCGATTGTCGATTTGCGTGCGTTGGCGGTTCGCAACTTCGGTATCGGCAGTCTGCTGTCGTTCATCACAGGCATCGGGATCTTCTGCACGGTGTTTCTGACGCCGGTGTTTCTGTCACGCGTGCGCGGCTTCGATTCGTTGCAGATCGGCTTGGCGTTGTTGTCGGTCGGCTGTTTCCAGTTGCTTGCGCTTGCCGCATATTCGACCCTCGCGCGCTTTATCGACATGCGTCTGCTGATGGTGTTCGGCCTCTTGCTGTTCGGCGCCGGTTGTTACCTGTATGTGCCGTTGACTCATGAGTGGGGCTGGCAGGAGTTGCTGATACCGCAGGCGCTGCGCGGCATCGGCCAGCAGTTCAGCATTGCCCCCATTGTCACGATGGCGCTCGGCTCGTTGCCGCCGTCGAGGCTTCGTTCCGCAAGCGGCCTTTTCAACCTGATGCGCAATCTGGGCGGCGCGATCGGCATTGCGGTGAGCAGCACGATGCTGAACGACCGCCTGAATCTGCACTATCAACGGCTCGACGAACATCTGACGGCGGGGCGTCCCATAGTCGAATCGATCTTGCAGCAGCAGACCGCGCATTTCGCGGCTGTCGGGGCAAACACGCTGAATGCGGCCAACGCGGGGCTCAGCGCATTGCACACGGTATTGATGCGCGAAGCATTGGTGCTGACTTTCTCCGACACTTTTCTCGCAGTGTCGCTCTGTTTTGTCGTGGGCTTGTTCAGCGTATTTTTCTCGCGCCCGTTCGGCAATACCGCGCCGCCGCCCGATGCTCATTGAGGACCTAAGATGAAAACGATTGCTATCAAGATGCTGGCAAGCGCTGCATTGCTGACGCTTGCCGCGTGCGCGGTCCAACCCGCTACGCACGCGGATTTGCCGCAAACGGTCGGGACACTGGCGCCCGATGCGTGGGGCGTCGACGCACCGCAAGACAGCGTCAACGCGAACGCGTGGTGGGACCAGTTCGGCGATCCTGTCATGCATCGACTGGTCGACTCGGTGCTGACCGGCAATCTCGACGTGCAGGCGGCAATGGAGCGCGTCAAGCAGGCGCAGGACCTCGTCACGCAGAATCGCGCGGCGTTGCTGCCCGAGTTGAATGCGAGCGCCCACGCATCGTATTCACGTCAGAACACGCCGCCGCCGCTGGGTTATGTGCGTCAAGCGGGCGCCGGCTTGTCGGCGAGCTGGACGCCGGATGTGTTTGGCGGGGAACGTCTGGCTGTGTTAGTGGCGCAAGCGCAAGTCACGGGCCGTCAGTCCGCGTTGAATGAAGTGCGGCTCGCGCTCGCCGCCAATGCGGCAGCCGCTTATGTCGATCTGCGCTGGGCGCAGACGCAATTGCAGATTCTCAGCGAGAACGAACAGATTCGCGCTCGCGCGTTGAAGCTCACGCAACAGCGTCTGCATTACGGACTGTCGACGCAACTCGATGTCGCGCGCGCACAGAACCAGTTGCAGGAATTGCAGGCGCAAATCCCACGTGTTCAGACGGCTGTGCAGCATCAGCTCAGTTTGATCGCGGTGTACTCGGGACGCGCGCCGGAGAGCGTGGATGGATTGCTGCTCGCCAACGCGCGCGAGATTCCCGTGCCCGCGCAACGCGTGCCGCAAGTGCTGCCTTCCGAAGCGCTATTGCAGCGACCCGACGTGCGCACGGCGTACGCAACGGTCGAACAGCGCGCGGCGGAAGTGGGCGTCTCGAAGGCGGAGCGCTATCCGAAGTTCAGGCTCAATCTCGCCGATGGCCTGCTGGCCTCGTCGTATCTTGGGCTGCCTACACTGACCGACAACCTGTTTAGCGCCGCACTGAACGCGACCAGCCCGATCTTCAACGCGGGCCGCATCACCGCGAATATCGATGCAAGCGAGAGCCGCATGCGCGAATCGCAGCTCGGCCTGCGGCAGACGATGCTTCAGGCGTTGAAGGAAATCGAGGACAACCGCAGTGAGCTGGTGAATGGCGCTGTGCAAGTGGAGCGTCTTGGCGGCGCGCTGGAGGCGTCGAACCATGCGTTGCGTCTGTCGAGCGAACTGTACAAGGGCGGCGCGTCGAGTTTCCTCGATGTACTGACCGCGCAAGAAGCATACTTGCGCGACGCCGAATCGTTGAATCAGGCCAAACGCGAACATGCGCTTGCCGCAGTCGCGTTGTATCGTGCGCTCGGCGGCGGCTGGGATGTTCCCGAAACGGTGGCGGAGGTCTCGGCGAGCAATTGATGCAGTGAGTTCGCAATGAGCCGCGGCTCCTGGGTCACGGATCGTGCAGGCACACGGAATGCGGGCGGACAATGCAGGCAGGAGGCTAGTCGATTAGCGCTTTCTGGAGATACTATCCGATGCATACCACCAAGCCGACGAGGTCACGATGACGCGGCCATTTTTCACGATCGGGCATTCCACGCGCGCGCTGTCAGAATTCATCGACTTGCTCAAAGCTTCGGAGATCGAAACGTTGGTCGATGTGCGCAGCATCCCACGCTCGCGCACCAATCCCCAATTCAACCGCGACACCCTGCCGGACTCGCTTTTGCCCGCGCATATCGACTATCTGCATCTCGCGGAACTCGGCGGACGGCGCAGCCGCCGCAAGGACGAGGGCCCCTCCGTGAATGCATACTGGACGCATCCCGCGTTCCGTAACTATGCCGATTACGCAATGACGAGCCCCTTTCAGAAGGGGCTTGCGGAACTTCGTGAACTTGGCCATCGCCACCGTTGCGCGATCATGTGTTCCGAAGCGGTGTGGTGGCGTTGCCACCGGCGCATCATCACGGATTACCTGCTGCTGCACGGCGAAACCGTATGGCACATCATGGACGCGCACCACGTCAACGCGGCAACCATCACGCCGGCGGCGCAAGCGCAGCGCCATGGCTTGCTCGTCTATCCGGCAGAATCCGCTTCACACTGAAACGGACAAAAGACACTATCCGGCTTTGCCAACGGGCGCAAATCGACGCTTGCCACGCGCGGGTGTCAGGCGACGGAATCGCTCCTTCTTGTGTTCTTCTTCGAAGTGACTGAGCGACGGCTTGACGAGATCGCTGCGCGAGACGATGCCGATAAGACGCATCGACTTTGCATCGGCCACTACGGGCAATCGTTCAAGGCCGTGCACGGCCAGTCTCGTCGCGACAAGGCGGCAGGTCTCGGACGGCAAAGCGAACGCCGGCTCCCGTTGATTGAAAACGTCGGTCACGCTCATGGCCGGGCGCAGGTTCGGGTCCTCGTCGCGGAACTGTTCGAGCAACGCGCGATCGGCCACCCCGACCACCATGCCTTCACGCACGACCGGATAGGCGCGGCGTGTTTGCTTCGCGCCGAAGAACTTGTCGAGTGCCGCGCCGACTGTGATGCTCGCGTCGATTGATTCGACTGAGGCGGTCATCACTTCGTCCACATGATGACGTTCGAGCGGATCGACGCCATATTCACGGTAGATGTGATAACCGCGCCGCGCGATTTTTTCGGTCATGATCGAGCGGCGCATCGTCACCGTGGCAAAGCCGTGAGCGACCAGCGTTGCGGTCAGCAGCGGCAACAGCGCGTTGCTGTCGTGCGTGAGGCCGAATGCGAACACGATTGCGGTTAGCGGCGCACCGAGCGTCGCGCCGAGCGTGGCGGCCATGCAGACGAGCGGCCACAACGCCGGCTGGTTGCCCGGCAGCCAGTGCGAAAGGACCGTGCCGAGTCCCGCGCCGAGCATCAACAGTGGCGCGAGCACGCCGCCCGATGTGCCGGAGCCTAGCGCGACGACCCATATGACGGCCTTCACAGCGAGCAGCACCAGTGCGATCTGCAAGGCAATGTGTTGATGCAGCAGATCGCCGATCACGTCATAGCCCACACCGAGCGCGCGCGGCTCGAGCCATCCGCCGATGCCTACGACGAGTCCGCCGAGCGCGGGCCACCACATCCAGTGGATCGGCAACTTGCCGAACAGGTCTTCCGTCTTGTACAGCGCAGCGGAAAGCCCCGACGCGAGCGCGCCCGACAATAACCCTGCAATCAGGCAGGAAAACAGCGACCAGCCATCGGGCGCGGCGGTTTCCAGCGGAAACAACGGACCTGTGCCGAAGAATGCCGCGCGAGAGAAACCGGCCACCGCACACGCGACGGCGACCGGCAGAAAACTGCGCGGGCGCCATTCGAACAGCAGCAATTCGACCGCCAGCAGCACCGCGGCTACGGGCGTGCCGAACACCGCGGTCATGCCCGCAGCGGCGCCGGCGACGAGAAGCGTCTTGCGTTCGGCCGACGTCACCTTGAAGCATTGCGCGATCAGCGAGCCGAGCGCGCCGCCGGTCATGATGATCGGTCCTTCAGCGCCGAACGGACCGCCACTGCCGATCACGATGCCCGACGACAGCGGCTTGAGCACGGCCACTTTCGGCGACATCCGGCTCTTGCCGAACAGGATTGCTTCAATAGCCTCGGGAATGCCGTGCCCGCGGATTTTCTCGGAGCCGAACCGCGCCATCATTCCGACGATGAGCCCGCCGGCCACCGGCACGCCAATGACCCAGACGCCGAGGTTGTTATGCGCGGGGGAATGTTCGACGAACGACAGCGTGCCGAAGAAGAACAGGTTCGTGAACAGATGAATCAGGTTCAGCAACACGTAGGCTGCGAGCGTGCTGACCGCGCCGATGCAGGCTGCCAGAGCGAAAATGCCTGGCAGCCGTGCGTTCGCGGAGAAGTCCCGCTTGTGGGAGTCAATGTGCATGATTACTCGAGGTCGATCTGTGGAACGCGGAATGCGCCTTCAAGCGATTTCAGCTCGGCGCGGTGAAGCTCCGCAAGTCTTGCGAGCACCCGTTCGCCCGCTTTTTCAATGTGGACTTCAACCTGGCGGCGATCGGTTTCGCTAGTCTGGCGGCGTACCAGCTCGAGCGCTTCGCAACGGGACACGAGCGCGACGACGCCGTGATGCTGGGCCTGGAGCCGCTCCGCCAGCTCGCCGACGGTCGCCCAGTCGCGCTCCGGATATCCCTTGATATGCAGCAGCAACAGATATTGCAGCGGCGTGATGCCTTCGCTCTGCGCGGCCTGTTCCGAGAAGCGCTCGAAGCGCCGCATCTGATAGCGAAACTCCGACAGCTGCTCAAAGTCGATTTTGCGTAGCCCGCGAGCCCGTTCTTTCATTGATCGTCCGCCAATGCGAATAAACGAGAATTATATCATTTGATGATACATTCAGCCGCATACCGTTTAGCCACGCGTAAAACGGAAGACGTGTTGCGCAATTCGATGCCGCGATCAGGCGGCCTGCTGCGCCTTGACCACGGTCTGCCGGTAAAGCCCGGAAATCAGATCCACCTGCGTAATCATTCCAACCGCGTGTCCGGCGGTATCCAGTACAGGGATATGGTGGTGACCGTAGTTGGCGAACATCGGCACGAGGTCGGTGATCGGCGCACTCGCCTTGACGGTGCAGACGTCGGTCGTCATTACGTTGCCGACTGTCGGCGCGCGTAGTGCATCGCCGCGTAACCAACCGTCGAAATAGGTAATGAACGGCGAGAACGAACCAAAGATTCTTTTATCGACGAGGTCGGCACGCGTCACGATGCCGATCAGACTGTGGTCGGCGTCGATCACGGGAAGGGCCTTCACCTTGTTGCGCTTTAACAGCGCCCATGCGGCCACGGCGCGCGTCGTAGCCGCGACAGACACGACGTGACGCGACATGATGTCTTCACAGGTCAGTTCATTGAAGCTGCGCGAGAACGCCTGAAGCTGCGTTTCCCGCAGCAATGATTCGAGATCGTCCGGGTCGATGTCGAGCATTTCGCTGCGGCGCTTCAGCACGGCTTCCAGATCGGCGCGTGTAAAGCCGGCACGCGAGCCGGCGTCCGCCGCGTTGCCCGCGCCGCGGGCTTGCCGCATGGAGTGCGGATAGCGGTGGCCGGTGGCCGCGTGATAGGCGATCGCGGCGGCGAGCAACGCGACGGACTGCACCGCGATCGGCTCGAGCACGAACCGGTAGCCCAGCGCATGAATGGCGGGACCGCCGAGTACCGCGGTCAACGCGACGGCGCCGGAGGGCGGGTGCACGCATCGAAGCGCGAACATTCCGCAGATGGCAAACGCCACGGCCAGCGCGGCCGCAAGCGTTGGGTCCGCAATGACGTTCGCGCACGTCACGCCAATGATCGCGGACACGAGATTCCCGCCGATGATCGACCATGGTTGCGCGAGCGGACTGGCGGGCACGGCAAACAGTAACACAGCCGAAGCGCCCATGGGCGCGACCAGCAGCGGAATGTTCGCGCCGGGTCCTAACAGCAGATACATCGAACCGCCGGTGAACGCGATGCCGAGCAGCGCTCCCAGACAGGAACGCGCGCGTTCCTGCCATTTAACGGTGACCGGTACGGGGAGGAAGCTGGAAAACCAGCGCAAAACGAGAGAGCGGGACAAAGTACGAACGGAGAGTTAGTCGATTGTGCTGGGTTGCGACGATACGGGGAAACCCCTGGCAACGCGAATATCGTCTCGTCATAATTATATTTCAATATGATATAAAACGCCGACGCTGCATGTTGCGGAGCGCAAATATGCAGCGGGCTTGCACACCCGAGCCACGCGAAAAACGCGAGATAGAGTCAGCCCGTCAAGGGTCCGTTGTGTGCATGTTGAACTTCGCCAACGCGATGAGCCGCGGCGTTCTCCGCATACATGTACGTGCGATTGAACGGATAGTCACTGCGGGCAGAGGCGATGCGACCGGCGGAACGGCCATCCGTCTTCGGCAATTCAGCAGGACGCGAGGCGAGGATCTGGAATAGCGACGTCCACCCGCGCTCGAATCCCATCGCCGATCCTGCCAGATACAGCCGGTACGCACGGATCACCTTCTCCGCGTCCTTACCCAGAATACGGCGCGCCTCGTCGAGGTGGGCTTCGAGCGCATCGGCCCAATGCCAGAGCGTTCGCGCGTAATGCGGACGCAGGCACTCGGCGTCTACCGGTTCGAGATTGCCGCGCGTCATGGCTTCCATCATCACGCTAACGTGCACGAGTTGACCGCCCGGAAAAATGTACCTGTCGATGAAATCGCCCATGCCGCCGCCGACTTCCGGGTTGTCGGCGCCGCCCGCGGTGATGCTGTGATTCATCATCAGACCGCCGGGTCGGAGCAAGCGCCGGATCTTTGCAAAGTACACAGGCAGATTCGGTCGGCCAACGTGTTCGCACATGCCGACTGAAGCAATCTTGTCGAAGGGCGCCGATTCGTCGACGTCGCGGTAGTCCTGCAAGAGCATTTTGACGCGACCCTGTAGCCCTTTTTGCTCAATGAGCCGGTTGACGTACGCGTGCTGGTTCTTCGACAGCGTGATGCCGGTGGCGGCCACGCCGTAATGTTCGGCAGCCCACAGCAGAAGCGCGCCCCAACCGGCGCCCACGTCGAGAAAGCGCTCGCCGGAACGCAGCATCAGTTTCTTGCAGATGTGGTCGAGCTTCGCCTGCTGAGCCTCGGCGAGCGACATATCCGGCGTCGAAAAATACCCGCACGAGTACACGCGCAACGGGTCGAGCCACAGCGCGTAGAAGTCGTCGGAGATATCGTAGTGATGCTGGATCTGTGCGGCGTCCTTCGCACGGCTATGATGCGTGTGCTCCCAGATTGTGCGGCGAGTGCGGCTGATCGGGCCCATCAGCCATCCCTGCGCTTCCTGTGTGGGATCGCTGCGGAGCAACGCCGGTGCGGCCGCCATCAGGTCGTGCATGTTCCCTTCGATTTCAAGCCGGCCTTCCACGTAGTCTTCCGCCAGCCGGCCGATCGCGCCTTGCGTCAGATGCAGCAGCGCCCGCATGTCGCGGATCACGAACGACAGACGCGGCTGCGGCGCTCCGATGCGCTGGCCGTCGGGCAGGGCCACGGAACAGGGCAGCGGCAGACCGGCGATCTGCTGTTCCGCAGGCGAACGCAAAAGGCTCGATAGCGTCATGGCGTGTACTCCTGGCAGCAACGTTCCCGTGTTTCTACCGAGCATCATTCATGCCGCACCGGCAAACCGTCTCGCGCGTTCGCGCGGGTCGCCGTCCGGCTGCAATAATGGAGCGCTTCCAAATCCGTTAGCTATCCGGAGCTTTTTGACCCATCCCATTCGAGTGGCGAAAAACACGCATTGCGGCTGCAGCTACTGCATTCGTTCCAGCCGAGGATTTCCTCATTGCAAAGCGTTCATGGTAGTGACAGCATACTTACATCAGCCGGGCGCCAACGGGGACGCTCGGACGCACTTCATTAGACGTCGATACATCATGCAGCGCAGGAGCTTCGTACTCGCGGCGTTGGGCGCGGCCGGCATGCTGCGCCGGGCGCATGCCGTGTCGATAGCCGATTTCCACATCGTGCATCCGCGAATCCGCCCCGGGGCGGAAGTCCATGCGGCGTTTGCGCTTGCGGTGCTGGACGTGGCCATGAAAGCGGCCAACGCTACCTATTCCATCCGTCAGGCCGATGTCGCGATGGAGCGCGGCCGTGCCTTGGCCGAACTCGCTGACGGCGGTTCGATCAACCTGCTTTGGACCAGCATGGACAGTCGGGCAGAAAGCGGCCTGAACGTGGTCCCGATTCCCGTGAATCGCGGCTTGATCGGCTATCGCGTTTTCGTCATAAGAAAAGACCGGCAAGCCGAGTTTGACCGCGTCGGAAATCTTGCCGATCTCCGGCGGTTGACCGCCGGCCAGGGGCTAGGCTGGGTCGATACGGATATCCTGGTGGACGCCGGTCTGAAGGTCGACACATCCACGACCGAGACGTTGTTCGCCATGACCCGCGCCGGACGGATCGATTATTACCCGAGAGGTGTCATCGAGGCGTTCCCCGAACTGGAGGCCCGGAGTCAGACCGAGCCGGATCTCACGGTCGAGAAACGTTTGCTGCTGAAGTACCGGTCGGACTTTCTGTTCTATGTGGCCCGCCACTCTCCGGCACTCGCCGGGACGATCGAGCGCGGCTTCACTGCGGCTTACAAAAACGGCTCGTATATGCGGCTGTTCAATTCGCATCCGTACATTCAGCAGGCGCTGGTGCAAGCCAATTTGCGCGAGAGGAAAGTCATTGAACTGGACAACCCGTATCTTTCCGCGGCGGACCGAAAGATTCCGGAGAAATACTGGGAGCAGTGGCCGATCGTGGCGCACGATCGTACTGCGTAGCGGAAAGCGAGCCCCCAACGCGGTTGGTGGCGCGACTAGCGAGCAGCGTCAGGATTTCCTTACCCCGGAATCGGGATACCCTTGGCGCATTCTCCGCGCTGCCTGACTGTCGTGCGATTACTGTCGCTCTATGATGGACAGGTCATAATGGCCCAGCCAGGTAAACAGCCATGATTCCCTATCTGTCGGAGCGTGAAAATGAGGTGGAGCATATCAACTCGATCTGCTTCCGGCTATTCGATATCTGGTGTGAACGGCGGAGCATCACGCCGTTGGGATATCTGATGCATTGCTGGCCGCTGCTCGACAGCGGACCGAAGGCAATCAGGCGGATTGGGGAGACGTTGCGCGAACTCAGAAAATCGCATCCGACGGAACTGGATGGCGACACCGCGGCGATGCTTCTGGAACTGGCCGATTGCGTCGACGACCTGCTGCTGCGCGCAGTCCATGAGCCAGCAGGCGCAATGGCAATCCGGCTGTCGTCCTGAGTCGAATGCAGCAGGTTGGAGCGAGGAATCGGGCGGTGCTCATGCATGGCGTCAAAACGCAGCAGCAACCGCTTTTTCAGAGCGGGCGCTGAAAAACCGCAGTCGCCGCACGAGCGCAGAACAGCAACTGACATCACCATGCTTGCGGGGGCAATATGGCTGTCAAGCCCATGGGGGAGTGGTGGTATCCGCTGAGGCGGTTCCGGCACAGTGTCGTGCTCCGGCTTCTTGCGATCGCGATACTGTTTAGCTGCGTTCTCACCCTGTTGCTGACCGCGCTGCAAATTCACCGCGATTACAGCGCGGGAATTGCGCGCATCGAGAACCGTCTCGCGGATATCGACAGAAGCTACCGCGATAGTCTTGGCGAGGCGCTGTGGCGGCTCGACGAAGCACAGCTGCGGCTGGAACTCGGCGGCATTGTGCGCCTTGCGGATATCAGCGTCGCTCAGGTGCGCCAGTCCGGAAGCGGCACCGCGCCGTTGCTGATCTCCGCCGGTAAACTTACGAGCGGGCCTGCGATAGCGCGCGAATACCCGCTGGTGTATCGCGTGCAAGGCAAGGAACAGCGTATCGGCACGCTGTACGTGCAGGCAACGTTGAGCGATCTGTACCACGACCTCACGCATACAGCGCTTCTCATTCTGGCGACTCAAGCCGCCAACATCTTCCTGGTTTCCCTTTTCACCATCTACATTCTGACGCGGCTCGTGACGCGCCACCTCGTGGTTCTTGCACGAACCGTCGATAGCTACGATTTTCGTCAGCCCGCTAGCCCGTTGATGCTGAATCGCCGCCCGCCGCGCGAGCCGGACGAACTCGAGCGAGTGGTCACGGCGTTCAATTCGATGGGCCCCCGGCTGCATCGCGCGTATCTCGACGAGCGTGAGGCCGCCGTCGAACGCGAAGCGCGCCGTTCAGCCGAAGCGGCCAATCGCGCGAAGGGCGAATTCCTCGCCAATATGAGTCACGAGTTGCGCACGCCGTTGAACGCGATTCTTGGTTATGCGCAGATCTTGCGGCGCGACGCGAGTCTGAGCGAGAGGCATCGCGAAGGCGTCGGCGTGATTCAACGCAGCGGCGACCACCTGCTTGCATTAATCGGCGATGCGCTCGATTTTGCGCGGATCGAAGCGGGCAGGCTGCGCGTGGAAATGGACGATGTGCCGCTTGCCGGCACGCTCGACGCCATCCGCGAGATCATTGAAGTGAAGGTCGCGCAACACCATGTCGAGTTTATCTGGCGCGTTGCGCCCGATGTGCCGGATGCCGTCCGCGCGGACGAACGGCGCTTGCGCCAGGTGCTGCTGAATCTGCTGGTGAATGCGTTCAACTTCACGGATCACGGCAGTGTAAGCCTGCTGATCGAAATGAGCGCCGCAGGCAGGGTCTGTTTCGAGGTTCGCGATACGGGCATAGGGATGGACGCCGATAAACTGCAGACCATTTTCGAGCCCTTCGAACAGATCGAGCAGGCCGAACGCGGCGCGGGTGGCACGGGCCTGGGTCTGACAATCAGTCAGCAGTTTCTTCGCGCGATGGGCAGTGAAATTCACGTGCAAAGCCAGCCGGGCCGCGGCAGTGTATTCTGGTTCGAACTGGAGCCGGCATCGGGCGCGCCGCCTGCGCCGGTCGCCGCGGATGTGCGCATGGTGTCGGGCTACAACGGACCGCGCCGCAAGGTGCTGGTGATCGACGACGTCGCCATGAACCGCGCGGTGATGGTCGAATTCCTCGGCCGGCTCGGCTTCGAGATCGTCGAGGCGACAGGCGGCCGGCAAGGACTCGCGAAAACGTTGAGCGAGCGCCCGGCGCTAATTGTGACTGACATTGTGATGGCTGACATGGACGGACTCGAAGCGACCCGCAGATTGCGCCAGATTCAGGGCTTCTCTGACGTGCCGGTCATTGCGACATCGGCGAGTCCTTCGGGCGCCGACGAACAGCGCAGCCTCGACGCCGGCGCCAATGCATTCCTCTCCAAACCGATCGACTTCGATCAACTGCTCGCGCACGTCGCGCGTTTGCTGCACCTCGAATGGATTTACGCACCGTCGGACAATCTGGCCGCTGCATTGGATGCCTCCGCTGCGCCGGTTTTCGCCGTACCCGACGACGAACTCGAAGAATTGCATCTGCTGGCGCGTCGCGGCGACATGCAGGAAATCGCGCTGTGGGCGGAACGCGTCGCGAAGCAGAACGCGCAATACACGCTGTTCACCGCGCGGATTCTCAATCTTGCGAAGGGCTACCAGTCGAAGGCGCTGCTGAATTTCGTCGAGGAACACCTCGAACGCAAGGCCGTCCCATGAACGACGCGTCTCTTCCCGCCGACCATCCGGCCACCGTATTGATTGCTGACGACAGCCCGGCCAATCTCGCCATCGTCGTCGAAAGCCTGGTAGCGCGCGGCTTCAGGGTGCTCGTCGCGCTCGACGGTCCCGAGGCGATCCAGCGCGCCCAGTTCTCGCAGCCCGATCTGATTCTGCTCGACGTGAGAATGCCCGGCATCGATGGTTTCGAAACCTGCCGGCGCCTGAAGTCCGACGAGCGCACGCGCGATATCGCCGTGATCTTCATGACGTCGCTCACCGGCAGCGAGGACATGGTCGAGGGATTCTCGGCGGGCGGTGTCGATTACCTGACGAAGCCCGTGCACGTCGACGAGATGATGGCGCGCATCAGCACGCATCTTGCGTTAAGGGGCATGCATCAGAAACTGATTGCGCAGAACCGGCAACTACAGGATGAAGTGCTTGTGCGTCAGCAAGCCGAAGCCGCATTGTCACGCGTGCGCGACGGGCTCGAAGCCAGCGTCGCGCAGCGTACCGACGAACTCGCGCGCGCGAATGCGACGCTCCAGTCGCAGATCGAGGAACGCCGACGCGCCGAAGCGCGGCTCCTCGCGAGCGAATTCCGTTTCCGCACGATTGCCGAGACAAGTCCGGTGCCGCTGTGCATCACGTCAATGCCGGAAGGCCACATCCTGTATACGAACAAGCCTTTGCGGGAACTGTTCGGCATTGACTATGTGAGGACCCACGTCGCCAATATCGTCGAGCTGTATGCGGACACCGCGGATCGCGACCGGCTTGTCGAACATTTGCGTCATGAAGGAAGTTTTCGCAATACCGAGGTTCATTTCAGGCGAGCGGACGGCACCACTTTCTGGGCCATCGCGACGGCACGTGTCGCTACCTACGACGACGCGCCCGCGATTTTCGTCGGCATCAACGACATCACGGAGCGCAAGCGGATCGAGCAGGAACTGGTGGAGTCGCGCGAGCAGTTGCGCGAATTGTCCGCGTATATGGAAGCCATTCGCGAAGAGGAGAGAAAGCGTATCGCGATGGAAATTCACGACGAATTGGGCCAACTGCTGACGGCGCTCAAGATGGATGTGTCGCTGCTTAAAATGCGTCTCTCAGGCGATCTGGAACTCGCCAAAAGAACCGACGATATGCGCGAACTGGTCGAAAGAACCATCTGGATGGTGCGCAATGTTGCGAGCCATTTGCGGCCGGCCGCGCTCAATTACGGTATTGTGTCGGCGCTCGAATGGCTCGTCGACGATTTCGGGCGGCGCAGCGGGTTAGCCTGCCAGTTCCGCCTGAACGGCAACGAGCCTGTGCTTTCGGATGCACACGCAACCGCGATGTTCCGCATCGTGCAAGCCTCGCTGACCAACGTCGCGCGCCATGCCTGCGCGACGCGAGCGGACGTCACGCTGACGAGCACTGCGACGGCACTCGATCTGCACGTGAGCGACGACGGCTGCGGTTTCGATCAGGACGCGGCGCGCAGAGACTATTCGTACGGATTGCTCGGCATGAGCGAGCGAGCGCGTCTGATTGGCGGCACATTGCTGATCGACAGTGCGCCGGGTACGGGCACCTCGGTTTCAATCCATATACCGCTTCAGGATGGGCCTTAGAATGATCAACCTTTTGATTGCCGACGATCATCCGCTGGTGCGCGGAGGTCTCAAGCAGATAATCGAAACGACGCCCGACATTGTAGTCGCCGGCGAAGCGGCTCAAGGCTCGGAAGTCATCGACAAACTGCGTACATGTCAGGTCGATCTGCTGCTGCTCGACATGACGATGCCCGGCATCAGCGGTGTCGATCTGATCCGCCGCGTGCGCGCAGAACGTCCGTCGCTGCCGGTGCTCGTGCTCAGTATCCATAACGAGGCACAGGTCGTCTCGCGCGCACTGCGTGCAGGTGCAACCGGTTATGTCACGAAGGACAGCAACCCCGACGTGCTGCTCGCTGCGATTCGCAAGCTCGCCGAAGGCGGGCGTTTCATCGACCCGAAACTGGTCGAGGGAATCGTCTTCGAAACCTATTCGGGCGATGCGCCGCCTCACGAAATTCTTTCCGACCGCGAGTTTCAGGTTCTGCAAATGCTCGCGCTCGGCAAGAGCCTGAACGAAATCGCCGACGCGTTTGCGCTGAGCGCGAAAACGATCAGCACGCACAAGATGCGGCTCATGCAGAAGCTCGGGCTCGCCAATAATGCGGACCTGATTCGCTACGCGATCAGGCACGGACTCGTTGCCGAATAGGCAGGATAAACATGTCAGGGAATCCTGAGACGCAAAACAGCCATTCCTGAGCCGACATTCCGCCGCCGCCGATGGAGGCGCTGCCAACGGGGGCCTACGATGCATTATGGGAACCGGCGGAGGGCATATGGCAGCGTCAGAGCGATCATTGCGCGAACTCATCGAAAAGTGGCTGGACGCAAGCGGCGCGGCCTCCGCCCGCGTGCAGTTGCAGCCGGGCCCGCGCCAGGGGCTGAGGCGCTGTATCTGCGTTGAAGCGCAACGCGAAGCGGGTATGCTGACGCTGTTCTTCTTTCGCCATGGCGACGGATTCTGGCACGTCTTTCCGCCCGACGAACGGCCGGCGATGAGGGTCAATACGATTGCCGCGTAGGCGGCGAGAACCGTGACGGAGACAGGATCATGACCCACCACGATTGGGGTTTCGTGTCACCGGAGGTGCTGGCCCTGCGCATGTGGATGAGCGTGTGGTACGACCATGCCGTCGATTCCGGCTTTATTCGCCCGCCTTTCACGCTCAAGGACGCCGATGCTGAGCGGCTCGAAGGCTACTTCAGCCTTGGCCTGACGCCGGAAGAAGGCGCGTTCGTGTTCTTTTCCAAATCCCACTGATTCCTTCTCCAAAGCATTTTCTCCCACATCAGTTTCGTTTAGCATCAGTGCCACTTTCATATGAAGAACACGATACATGGCACTCATCGCGCGGAACCTCCTCGGCATTGCCGTCCTACGGTTGATCGTTTTTCTCTTTTCGACTAACCGGCGCGACATTCGCTTACGGACTGTAAGTGGTGCACTGCTCGCGCAGATCTGTATCGGCGCGTTTATTCTGTTTGTGCCACTCGGCAAGACCGTCGCGGCCACGGCGGCCGGCCATCACCTTCGTGACCGCGCTGATTCCGTGGTGGACTACCTCGGCGTGATGCGCTCGATGGTGATCGGCACAATTGATTCGAGGATGTCGGCATGAACATGGAAGAACTACTGGCACGCGCGGGCGTCGCGCGAGAAAGGGCCTATGCGCCGTATTCGAAATTCAAGGTCGGCGCCGCATTGCTGACTAACGACGGCCGCGTGTTCGACGGCTGCAACGTCGAGAATGCGTCGTACGGTTTGTGCAATTGCGCGGAACGTACCGCGTTTTTCAGCGCTATCGCTGCCGGTTATCAGCGCGATCAGTTTGCCGCGCTGGCCGTGATCGGCGATACGGACGGCCCGATTGCACCATGTGGCGCGTGCCGTCAGGTGATCATCGAACTGGGCGGCCCTGAGTTGCCGATTCGTCTCGGCAATCTGCATGGCGCAACGCGCGATACGACCGCACGCGAGCAACTGCCCGACGCCTTCTATCTATGAGCAAGCACAAGCTGATCTACGACACCGATCCCGGCGTGGACGATGCAATGGCGCTCGTGTTTCAGGCGCTGCATCCGGACATCGAACTGCTTGGCCTGACGAGCGTATTCGGCAACGCGACCATCGAGACCACGACGCACAATGCGCGCTTTCTCGCGGGCCGATTTGCGCCGGGCGTGCCCGTCGCACAGGGCGCGGCGGCGCCGCTCAAACGCCTCGCGCCGCAGCCGCTTGCATCAATTCACGGCGACAACGGACTTGGCAACGTCGTGCTGGGCGACTCCGAACATGCGCCACTCGATGCGCGGCCCGCGCACCGGTTCATCATCGACACCGTGCGCGCGCATCCCGGCGAAGTCACGCTGCTTGCAGTCGGCCCGCTGACGAATCTCGCGCTCGCGCTTGCCGATGATCCGCAAATCGCGCCGCTCGTGAAGCAGGTGGTGGTGATGGGCGGCGCATTCGGCACGGACGGCGTACTCGGTAACGTCACACCCGCAGCCGAGGCCAACATTCTGGGCGACCCCGACGCCGCGGACATCGTGTTCGGCGCGCCGTGGCCCGTCGCGATTGTCGGGCTCGACGTCACCCAGCGCACCGTCATGAGCCAGGACTATCTGGCGTCGATCCGCGATCGCGGCGGCGCGGCGGGCCAGTTCGTGTGGGACGTGTCGCGGCATTACGAGGCGTTTCATCGGCAAAGCGCGCAGCTCAAGGGCATCTATGTGCACGACTCGTCGGCGGTGGCTTACGTGCTGGCGCCGCATCTCTATACGACGCGCAGTGGTCCGGTGCGTGTGCTGACAGACGGCATTGCGGTCGGCCAAACCATTCAGAAACCTTCGACGATGCCGGTGCCCGCGCCGGACTGGGACAAGCGGCCCGAGTGCAAGGTGTGTATCGGCGTCGACGCGGACGGCATGCTCGCGCTGTACGAGAACACCGTTTGCGCGAAGCGTTAGCCGTCTATACGCCTGCGAGCTTGTCCGATGCGTTTCGCCAATCTTTGCTACATTGCAGCGAGCGACGACACTCTCTGAAGAGGCCAAAGATGCGAATTCTAGTGGTAGGGGCGGGCGCCGTGGGCGGCTACTTCGGCGGACGACTCGCAGCGGCGGGACAGGACGTGACCTTCCTCGTGCGCGCGGGCCGGGCGGAAAAACTTCAGCGCGACGGGCTGGTTATTAGAAGCCCGCGCGGCGATCTTACGCAACACGGCGTCAAAACGATCCTTGCCGGCGTTAGCGCCGAACCGTTCGATGTCGTGCTGCTGAGTTGCAAGGCATACAGTCTCGACGACGCCATCGATTCGTTCGCACCGCTCGTCGGCGAGTCGACGTTGATTCTGCCGATGCTCAACGGCATGCGTCATATCGACGTGCTTATTGAGAAGTTCGGCGAATCGCGCGTGCTCGGCGGTCAATGCGTGATCGCCGCGACGCTCAACGCCGATCAGCAGATCGTGCATCTGAACGAGATGCATGCGGTCACTTTCGGCGAACTGGCCGGCGGCGTATCCGAGCGAGTTCAGACGATTGCCGACGCAATGGCCGACGCGAATTTCGACGTCACGGTCAGCGAGAACATCCTGCTGCGCATGTGGGAAAAGTGGGTGTTCCTCGCCACGCTCGCGGCGAGCACGTGTTTGATGCGCGGTTCGATCGGCGACATTCTCTCCGCGCCCGATGGTAAGCGCGTGATCGAAAACCTGCTCGGCGAGTGCCGCGCCGTTGCGGAAGACCAGGGCTTCACGATGGCGCCGGACTTCGACGCGCGCGCCATGCAAACGCTCTTCACGCCGTCGCCGCTCACGGCGTCGATGCTGCGCGACGTGGAAAACCACTCGCATACCGAGGCAGATCACATTCTCGGCGATCTGATCTCGCGCGGCGGTGATGCACAAAGCAGCGAGCATGGTTTGTCGCTGCTGCGCATCGCCTATAGTCATCTGAAGACGTATGAAGCGAGGCAAACACGCACCTCGTAAGTCGTGAGTCGTCAGAGTGATGGTTTGCCGTAACCGCTCAATGACCGGAGGTGAACATGCCGGCTCCAATCGGATCAGTGCCCGCGCTCAGTGCCGCGTCGGCCACGATCTTCTCGATCGGTATCGCGTTTCTCGGCTACTGGGGCATGTACGAACCGACCGGGTGGCGCGTTGCGGACGTCATCGTGTTCGTGCTCGCGCTGATCGGCTTCGGCTGCCTGGGGCTCGTCCCGTGGATGGCGACAAGTCCTGTCGAGCCCGAAACCAGCGACGTCAGGATACGCATTGCGCGACATCTGTTTCTGTCAGGCGTCATGGCGATCTGGTTTGCAGTGGCGATCTCGGTGATCTTCTAAACCGGCAGTCACATGAGGCAAAGAACGCGCGCCTTATAGCAGTTCAAGGCGCGCGTTTTCATTCAGGCGAAGCGCGAAACTTAACGTTCGATCTGCCGGTTCCAGCGCGTGTCCCATTGCGCGCGATGCGCGTTGATCGTGTCCCAATCCACCACCGTGACTTTGCGCACGAGGTCTTCCACGTTACCGAGGCTTTGCTGCATCGGCGGTGTCATCTTCGCGAGACGGTTGGTCGGAATCTGCTTGCCGGCTTCGGCGGCTTTGGTCTGCGCCGGCGCAGACAGCAGGAACTGCGCGAGCTTCTGCGCCAACTGCGGGTCGGGGTTGTTGTTGACCACGCACAGGTCGACGAGCAGCAGCACCGGACCTTCCTTCGGATTCACATAGCCAACCGGAATGCCCTTGTCAGCCAGATCGCCGACGGCGGTCGGCGTCAACGGAAAGAGGCCCGCTTCGCCGGTCTGCACCATTTCCGAAATCTTCGCCGAGTTCGGCACATACTCAACCACGTTCGGCCCCACCGTGCTCGCCCATTTCGTGAAGCCGGGTTCGACGTTCTGCTCGCTGCCGCCCATCAAGCGGTTGATCGCGAGAAAGCCGTGCAGGCCGAACGTGCTGCTCGACGCCGACTGGAACACCACCTTGCCCTTGTATTTCGGGTCGGCGAAATCCATCCAGGACGTAGGCGGCGCCCAGCCTTTCTCAGTGAACAGTTTCTTGTTGTACGCAATGCCGGTCATGCCGAGTTGCACGCCCGCGCCCATGTCGTCCTTCATGCGCGCGAACGGATAGAGCTCCTTGAGCACCGCCGAGTCGTCGAGCTTTTTGCACACGCCCATGCTGACCGCGCGCGCCATGACGCCGTCGTCGAGAAACACGACGTGAATCTGCGGACTCGCCTTGTTCGCAAGCAGCTTTGCGAGAATATCCGACGACGTGCCCGGCACCACGACCACTTTCACATTGTTCGCTTTCTCGAAGTCGGGCAGCACCTGGCTCGTATAGGCTTTTTCCATCGGACCGCCATTCATGCCGATGTAGATCGTCTTCGTTTCCGACCATGCCGGCGCGGCCGCGCCGAATGCACACAATGCGGCCAGCGCCGCGATGGTCCTGAACAGTTTCATTGAAGGGCTCCTGAGTTTCATTAAACGTGGGTTCTAAGCGACGGATGAGGTAGCAAGCTGCGCGAAGCGGCCAATCGAAAAAGCGTCCAGAGGTGTGGCCGTGGCGCCGTCGATGACGAGATCGGCGAGCACCTCGCCAACACCAGGCGCGAGCAGAAAGCCCCCGCCCGAAAAACCGAATGCATGCAACAGACGCGGCACCGAGCGGCTCGGCCCGATGATCGGATTGCTGTCGGGCGTCTCGCCCTCGACGCCGCTCCATGTGCGAATCAATAGCGCCTCGCGCAACGCGGGCAGCAGCGCGCACGCGTCGCGCATCACGGCCCGCGTGGTTTCCGTCGACGGTTGACCGTATTCGCCGTCGCCGTGTCCGCGTCCGCCGCCGATCACGCAATTGCCGCGCGCCACTTGCCGCGCGTAGATGCCGCCGCCGTACACGCCGAGGTTGTGCGTGATGAAAAGCGGCAGCGGCTCGGTGACCCACATGTTCGGATAGATCGGCTTCATCGGCGCTCGCTCGCCGAAGTAACCCGCGACGGTGTTCGCCCATGCGCCGGCGGAATTGATGAGCCAGTCGGCGCTGATCCGCGTATCGCCGGCGCGCATCTGGAAACGCTTGCCGTCGTGATGAATGCCGGTCAGTTCGGTCTGTTCGCGCACGTCCGCGCCTGCGGCATGTGCGGCGCGCGCGAATGCAGGCGAGACGAGACGCGGGTTCGCATGACCGTCGGTCGCACATACCGAGCCGCCGATAGCCGCGGCGCCGAGCCATGGATAGCGCTCGCGAAACTGCGCGCCGCTAATCAACTGCGCGTGCAGTCCGTAATCGCGCGCCATGTCGGCCCATTGCTGAAGTGCGGCAAGATCGCTCTCGCTGCGAGCAAGGCGCAAATGTCCCGACACGGTAAATTCACCGTCGATGCCGATCAACTCCGGCAAGCGGTCCCAGATGCGTCGTGCGCGCATCGCGAGCGGCATCTGTTCGACCGGACGGCCCTGGCAGCGTACGCCGCCGTAGTTCACGCCGCTCGCCTGTGCGCCGCAAAAGCGCCGCTCGAAGAGACCTACGCGCAAGCCGCGTTTCACAAGCGCGAGTGCCGCCGATGAACCGACGAGGCCACCGCCCGCAATCGCCACGTCGTAGTGCAGCGTGTCACTCATCGCGGGCCTCCACGGGAATCTCAGCGACGTTGTCGGCATACATGGCGGGGGACAACGGAATCGGCTTGACCGGCGGTTGGCTGCGCAGGCGGCCAACTGCCTCGAGCGGGCGGCCGGTCTCTTCGGCGAGCAATAGAAGCGCGGCTTCGCCGCACATGCGTCCCTGGCAACGGCCCATGCCGACGCGTGTGAGCGCCTTCAGACGGTTGATCTCATTCGCCTCGCCACCGCGGATGCAACGCCGCAACGTACCCGCGTCGACTTCCTCGCAGCGGCAGACGGTCATGTCGTCGGGCCATTGCGCGGCGCATTGTGCGGGTGGCGCGAAGGCGGTTTCAATGCCCGCGCGAAAAACGGCGATACGTTGCAGGCTGCGTTCCAGCGAGGCGGCATCGCGCATGCCGGGTCCGCGTGGATGCGGTATGGCCAGGTCGTCGAGCAACGCCAGCGCGGCACGGCGTCCGGCAAGTTCAGCGGCGTCGGCGCCCGCAATGCCGGCACCGTCGCCAGCCAGATAGAGGCCGCGCACGGAGCTGCGTCCGGCAGCGTCGAATTCGGGCAGCCAGCAACGGTTGAGTGCATCGAAGCGGAAACGGCATCCCGCGAGATCGGCGAGTTGCGTTTCGGGCCTCAGGCCGAAGCTGATGCCGACTGCGTCGCAGGAAATTGTTTCGGTTACCGAATCATTCTGCGAAGCGCGCCATTCGATTGCTTCGACGTTTTGCGCACCACGAATGCCAACCAGTTTCACACCACGCTCGATTCGTATGCGGTGAGCCTTGAGCCAACCGACGTAGTACAAGCCCTTGGCGAACGTCGACGGAACGCGTGCGAGCCTGGGTACGGCGGCGAGCTGTTGCGAAAGCGGGCTGGTGTCGAGCACGGCCACCACCTGGGCGCCGGCTTTCACGTACTGATATGCCACGAGATACAGCAACGGCCCGGTGCCCGCGAGCACCACGCGTCGGCCGATTGCACAGCCTTGCGCTTTTAACGCGACCTGTGCCGCGCCGAGCGTGTAGACGCCGGGCAAAGTCCAGCCTGGCATCGGCAGAACGCGGTCGGTCGCGCCGCTCGCGATGATCAGATGCGAGAACGGCACACTGATTTCGCGTCCCGCCTGAAGCGTGTCGAGGCGGTCCGCTTCGCAAGCCCATGCCAGTGTGTCGGGGCGATAGTCGATGTGAGGCAGCAGCGCGGCCATTGTCGTATGCAACGCGTCGGCCTTGCGCGCTTCGAAACCGTAGAGCGTTTTTTTCGAGCGCTGAAAACCGCCGTATGCCGGCGGCTGTCGATAAATCTGTCCGCCCCAGCGCGCATTCTCATCGATGACGATGGGGCGCACGCCTGCCGCGACCAACGTTTGTGCAGCGCGCACGCCGGCCGGTCCCGCTCCGACAATCACGACTCGGCGATCGTCGCTCATTGTGCATCTCCGCTTGGTGTTTGCGCTTGCTCGGCCACCGAGCCGATCCGCGTCAGCACCCGCAATCCTTCGGCGGCGAGCGTCGAGCAGGCGCGCAGACGCTTGCCGTCCTCGGTGCGCATCCAGCAGTCCTGGCATGCGCCGATCAGACAGAAGCCGGCACGCGGCGCGCCGCTGAATTCGCTGTCGCGCACGCGGCGCTGTTGCATCAGCACAGCCGTCAGCAACGTATCGCCTTGCAGTGCGGAGACCTCACGGCCGTCGAGATAAAAGCGCAGCGGTTCGCGCTGCGTTTCGGCGACGCGCACAAATTGCGGCTCGCGCGTGAGCGCAGCGGTTTCAAGTGACGGCAAGTTGGACGGCATGAGAGCGTGAACAGAAGATGACATCAGTGCTGGCCGATCAGAATGCGGTTGAGCCCATATACGCGATCGAGCAGCAGCATCGCGCCGGCGGTAATGAAGATCACCAGCGCGGAGACGGAGGCCATCATAGGATCGATGGATTCGGTCGCGTACATGTACATGCGAACCGGCAGGGTGACGGTTTGCGGCGACGTCACGAAGATCGACATCGTGAGTTCGTCGAAGCTGTTGATGAAGGCGAGCAGCCAGCCGCCCGTGATGCCCGGCAGAATCATCGGCAACGTGATGCGGCGAAACGCCGTCCATGGATCGGCGCCGAGCGAATGCGCCGCATGTTCGACGCTGCGGTCCAGGCCGCTTACCGAAGCCAGCACGAGCCGCATCACGAACGGCGTGATGATGATCATGTGCGCGACGATCAGCCATGTGAACGAGCCCGTCGCGCCGATCAGCGCGAAAAAACGCAGCAACGCAATGCCGAGCACGAGACCGGGGATCACGAGCGGCGACAACAGCAGGCCATTGAGAAATGCGCGGCCCGGAAAGCGCGCGCGGCCGATAGCGAGCGCGGCGGGCAGTGCCACGATCAGCGAGAGCGTCGCCGAAGCAAACGCGAGCTTCAGGCTGTTAGCGAACGCCGAGATGAAGTCGGGGTAATTGAGGATCGCTCGAAACCAGCGCAGCGATACACCGTGCGTAGGTAGCGTGAGCGTTTCGTCGGGCGTGAAGGCGACCAGCACGACGATCACGAGGGGCGCGAGCACGAACGCAATGACGAGCGTGTGGAAAATCAGCGCAATGGGACCGTTCTTTCTCATGTTGTTTTCGCGCGGAGCCGTGGTATCAACCCAGGCTTCTGGTGTACCTGCGCTCCAGAACCCGGTAGTAAGTGAGCATCACGATCAGGTTCGCGACCAGCAACAGCAGCGCGATGGTCGCACCGAGCGGCCAGTTCAGCGAACCAAGGAATTCGTCGTAGACGGCGGTTGCAGCGACTTTCAGGCGGCGTCCGCCGAGCAGGCCCGGAATCGCGAATGCGCTCGCCGACAAGCCGAACACCATCAGGCTGCCCGACAGAATGCCAGGCGTAAGTTGCGGCAGCACGATGCGGCGCAGCGTCGTGGCGGGCGAGGCCATCAGCGAAAGCGCCGCGTTTTCTGTTTGCGGATCGAGCTTTTGCAACGCGGTCCACACGGGAATCACCATGAAGGGCAGCATCACGTGCACGAGTGCGATGACGATGGCAAAGGTCGTGTATTCGAGCTTGTATGGTCCGAGCCCGACGAGGCCGAACGCCTGGTTCACGAGACCGTTGCTGTTGAGCAGCATGCTCCAGCCAAACGCGCGCACCACCACCGAGACGAGCAGCGGCGCGAGAATCACCAGCAGAAACATCGAACGATACGGATCGCGCATGCGCGACAGCACATACGCTTCGGGCGTGCCGATGGCGACGCACAGCAGCGTGACGAGAAACGCGATGCCGAACGTGCGCAGAAAGATTGTATGGAAATACGATGAACCCAACACTTCCGCGTAATTGCCGAACTGGATCGCGGCCAGCGGGCCGCTTGCCGGATCGAAGCGATAGAAACTGAGCACCAGCGTCATGACGAGCGGCACGAGCACGAGCGCGACGAACAGCAGGAACGCCGGCAGGCACATCAGCCACAGCGGCAGGAACGCGCGCCACGGCGCGCGCCGTGCGCCGGCAGACTGCACTTTGCCGTTCTCCGTTGCGGGCAGCGCGCTAGCCATGATGTGCGTCCCGTTGAATGAAGCGGATCGCTTCGCTATTCCAGTCGACGCCGACCGTCGCGCCTTCCGGTAGCGGCTCATTGCCTTCGTTCTGGCAACACACGAGCACTTCGCCGAGCCGGCTGTCGAGGCGATACAGCCATTGGCTGCCGAGGAAGAAGCGGCTCGACACGGTAGCGGGTACCCGTCCCGCGTTCGGCGCGCACAGGCGCAGTTTTTCCGGGCGAATGCAGAGCGTCACCGCATCGCCCACGTCGACCAGGCGCTCGCGCATCGGCAATTGCGCGGTGCGGCCGGTCTCGCAGAGATCGTGTCCGAGGTCGATGCGGATCGCGTCGCCGTCGCGCGCGATCACTGTGCCCGGCAGCATATTGGCCTTGCCGATGAACTGCGAGACGAAGCGATTCTCGGGCCGCTCATATGCCTCGTATGGCGTGTCGATCTGCGTGATGCGGCCGGCTTCCATCACCACGACGCGGTCGCTGATGGATAGCGCTTCCGATTGATCGTGCGTGACCATGATCGTCGTCGTGCCGATCTTGCGTTGAATGCCGCGCAGTTCGAACTGCATGTCTTCACGCAGCTTGGCGTCGAGATTCGACATCGGTTCGTCGAGCAGCAGCACGGGCGGCGCGATCACGATGGCGCGCGCAATCGCCACGCGTTGCCGCTGGCCGCCCGACAGTTCACGTGGAAAGCGATGCGCGAGTTGATCGAGCCGCACGAGCGAGAGTGCTTCGCGCACTCGCTCCTTGCGCTCCGCTTTGTCGATGTTGCGCATTTCGAGCCCGAAGCCGACGTTCTCCGCCACGCTCATATGTGGGAACAGCGCGTAGCTTTGGAACACCACGCCGAGGCCGCGTTTGTTCGGCTTCATATGCGTGATGTCGCGGCCGTCGAGCGTGATGCGTCCACGTGTCGTTTCGAGGAAGCCGGCGATCATCTGCAACGTCGTCGTCTTGCCGCAACCGGACGGCCCGAGCAACGAAACGAACTCGCCTTTTTCCACCGACAGGTTGACGTCCGCGACTGCCTGAAGCTCGCCGAACGATTTCGTGACGTCTGTGAGTGTGAGGAACGACATGATGTGGCCTTTGGATGCCTCGATGGAGCCGACTCTAGCCAGCCAAATTACGAGACGTCAATTTGAAATTCCGTTTGCCGGTATAAGATTAAAAAATATTCCAGAGAATGGAACGAACGGTGAATGCATGGGCCGGATCGTTCCGTCAGACGATGTCGGGAGAATCCCTATGAAATGCAGACATGAGGCCACACGCGTGTGAGGTCGTGCATCATTCCACTTGCGGACGAAACGCTTTATAGTGTTCCGGCCAATGGAATAAACACGAGCCTACGAGATGAATGCTGCCGCCAGACGAGATACTGCTAGCAACACTGCGGAAACCGGCGCGTTGCCCGGCACGGGAATGCTGGAACGCGCCTTCGCCGTGATTCGCGCATTGTCAGACGCGCAACCGGATGGTGGCCGCGTCACGCGTCTCGCGAAAGCGGTGGGGCTAACGCAAGGCACGGTGCATCGCATCCTGCACGCGTTGATCGCGGAAGGCATCGTCGAACAGGACGAAAGCTCGAAGCTTTACCGGCTGAGCGTCAATTTCTTCGCGCTCGCGGCGCAAGCCGGCAATCCGAGCGGCATGCGTACGCTATGCCGCCCTGCGTTGCTGAGGCTTTGCGCGAGTCTTGGCGACACCATCTTTTTGCTCGTCAAAAGCAGTTTCGATGCGGTGTGTCTCGACATCTGCGAAGGGCCGTTTCCCATTCGCTCGTTCACGGGCGATGTCGGCGGACGCGTGGCGTTGGGTGTGGGGCAGGGGAGTCTTGCGATTCTCGCGTTTCTGCCCGAGGCGGAGCGCGAGGAAATCATTCGCTTCAACGTGCCGCGCATTCGCGGCTACGGCGTGCTCGACGAAGTGTATTTGCGCACCGAAATCGAACGCGTGCGGCAGTTGGGTTACGCGGGCCGCAATAGCGGCGTGCTCGACGGCATGGCGGGCGTGGCCGTGCCGATTCTCGATCGTACCGGCGTGGCGGTCGCTGCATTGAGTGTCGGCACGCTGGCCGCGCGTTTGGGCGACGACCGCCTGCCGATGGTTGTCGAACTGCTGCGCCGTCAGGCCGAAGCGATCGGCCCGCAAACCAATCCGTTCGACGTCGCGTTGCGGCGGCCCATGCATGGTCTGTCGCGCGCGATGACAAGCGCGCGTATTGCCGGCTCGGTGCAGGAATAAGCCAACACCTTCACCGGCGCGTTCACGATTTCGCGGACATCTCAGGTTAGCCAGTCACAATGGAAATCCACATCGCCGTCGAAGGTCATCACGATCTGTCCGGACAGATTTATCGGCAGTTGCGAGCCGGCATACTCGAAGGACGTCTCGCGGGCGGCACGCGTCTGCCGTCCACGCGCGATCTCGCCACGCAGTTAGGCGTGTCGCGCAAGACCACGCTCGACGTGTTCGAGCGGCTTCTCTCCGAGGGTTATCTCACCGCGCGGGCCGGCTCTGGCACTTTCGTCGCCGATGGTCTCGAGCGTTTGCCGGTCGAGCGCTCGCCGCATGCGCGCGCCGCCGAGTCGTCGCGCGAACGTGCGAAGGCAAAGAAGGACGCCGCGCGCGCACAACCGCTGTGGGAACAGATGCCCGACAGCTTGCCGTTGCCGCGGCCTTCAGTGGCCTCGCCGTACGATTTTGTCGGCGGCGCGACCGACAAGACGCTGTTCCCATTCGACGTATGGCGTCGCTGCGTGAATCACGCGCTGCGTGCGCAGGCGCGCGGCTCTGGAACCTATCGCGACGCGGCCGGCGAACAGGAATTGCGGCTCGCGATTTCACGCTACCTGGCGTTCAATCGGGCGGTGTCGAGCAATTGGGAAGACGTGATCGTCACGCAAGGCGCGCAGCACGCGCTCGACCTGCTCGCGCGCATTACGCTCGGCCCCGGCGAAATCGCCGCTATCGAAGACCCTGGCTATCCGCCGGCGCATGCGTGCTTCATGGCGACCGGGGCACGCGTGGCGCACGTGCCGGTGGATAGCGAAGGTCTGATCGTGAGCAAGCTGCCGGATCATGCGCGGCTCGTCTACGTGACGCCCTCGCATCAGTTTCCGCTCGGTATGCCGATGAGTCTCGAGCGTCGTGTCGAACTGCTCGAATGGGCGCAGAAACGCGGCGCCGTAATCATCGAAGACGATTACGACTGTGAGTACCGTTTCGAAGGCCGGCCCATGGAGCCGCTGAAAAGCCTCGATCGCGCAGGACTGGTCGCATACGTGGGCACATTTTCGAAGACCATCTTTCCGGAGTTGCGGGTCGGCTATGTGGTGCCGCCCGCGTCGCTTTTCGGGCCGCTTTTCAAGGCACGGCAGATCGCGGACTGGCACGGCTGCACGCTGACGCAAACCGCGCTCGCGTCGTTCATGCTCAACGGCGATTTCGCCAAGCACTTACGGCGCATGCACAAAACGTACGCGGCGCGCCGCGGCAAACTGCTGGAACATCTGCAAGGCGGCCTCTCGCCATGGTTCGAGCCGATCGTGCCGACGGCCGGCATTCATGTGGCGGCGCGTCTGCGAGCGCCGCTTACCGAGCAGGCGGTGGTGATGGCCGCGCGTGAAGCGTCGATCGGTCTTTATGGGCTAGCGCCATTTCATCAGCGCGCGAAGCCGCAAGCCGGTCTGATTTTCGGCTACGGCAATATTGCCGAGGAACATATCGACACGGCGCTCACGAAACTCGCCGGCATACTGCCGCGCCTCGCTCGTCAACCGTCCAGTACAGGGCGATGAAAACGGCCCGGCAATGGAGGCAGCGGTGATGGGCGCCGCGCAGAATGTGCCGTTATTCATGCATTGAAACCGCTTGTAACGCACGTTACCTGTCCGTGTTGGCAGCGGCGCCGAAGCAGTTTACCCCCTGAAACAAGCATCAAAATGTGTTGTGCAGTCTGCGCCGCGCAACAAACCTGCGCTGTTATACATAAAAGAGTCGCGCAAATCGCATTAGCGCTTGTAGAATCCGGCGTTGAAGCGTGCACATACCGTATGCGCTTCGTGCAATTCACTGACCACAACAGGTAGGAGAAACATGCCGACTTCCGCAAAAAAGGTGGCCAAGAAGGCTGCTGCCCCGGTACCGACCAAGAAGGTTGCTGCAAAGAAAGTCCCTGCGAAGAAAGCTCCCGCAGCTAAGAAGGTCGCCGTGAAGGCTTCCAGCGCAACGTCGCCGATCAAGGACACCTTCACGAAGGCCTCGCTGGCTGCACACGTGGCTGAACGCGCCGCAGTGGAACCGAAGGCCGCCAAGGCCGTCCTGGCCGCGCTCGAAGACACGATCCTCGGCGCTGTTCACAAGAAGGGCGCCGGCGAATTCACGCTGTCGGGTCTTCTGAAGATCGTCGTGCAAGCTGTTCCGGCGAAGAAGAAGCGCTTCGGCAAAGACCCGTTCACGGGCGAAGAGCGTTGGTTCCCGGCCAAGCCGGCTAGCGTGCGCATCAAGGCACGCCCGCTGAAGAAGCTGAAGGACGCTGCAGCAGGCTGATCGCGTTCGTGCGTCGTTCAACGTAATTCAACGTGGCTCAACGTAGCTCACGTTAGTTGACGTTGAATCGATCGGCAGTGCAAGTCGTATGAATCCCCATGGATGCAGATCCATGGGGATTTTTTATGCGCTGCTCCCGCGTGTCATCTGCCGTAAAGCGCGGCGCGGTGCATGGGCGGTGCCGCGTGCACTGTACTGGCGCATCGTGTGCCGCCGCAGTACGATGGCAGCCAGGCGCTGCTCGCCGCGATGCGCTGTTCGTGTGCATGTCTCCGTATCCCGCACGCCAAAAGCTAAATGGCATAGCGCTTGCTTGAATGAATGTCGAACACCGAATGCGCAGCGCATTCGCCTTCTATCCGACAACAAGAGCGGGGCGTGACATGCGATGCTATGACGAGATGCGTCATCATGACGATGCCGTGCGGCCACACTACGCACGCTTCGAGCGGTGGCTCTCGAAGCAGGGTAATGAAGCAATCGCACGCAAGCGTGCGGAAGCCGACCTGCTGTTTCGCCGGGTCGGCATTACGTTCGCGGTGAACGGCGATCTGTCCGGCACCGAACGGCTGATTCCCTTCGATCTGATTCCACGCATCATTCCGCGCGGCGAGTGGACGACATTGGAAGCCGGCCTACGCCAGCGGGTCCAGGCGCTCAATCTGTTTATCCATGACGTCTATCACGATCGCAAGATCGTGCGCGCCGGTATCGTGCCGGCCGAGCAGGTGTACACCAACGCGCAATACCGGCCTGAAATGCAGGGCGTGAATGTGCCGCTCGGTGTTTACGCGCATATTGCCGGTGTCGACGTGGTGCGCGCGGGCGACGACGGCGAGTTCTACGTGCTCGAAGACAATCTGCGAGTGCCGTCGGGCGTGTCCTATATGCTCGAAAACCGCAAGATGATGATGCGGCTTTTCCCCGAGCTATTCGTACAGAACCGCATTGCGCCGGTCGCGCATTATCCCGATCTGTTGCTCGATACGCTGCGCTCGGTGGCGCCCGAAGGCGTCGACGACCCAGTCGTGGTCGTGCTCACGCCGGGCATGTACAACTCCGCGTATTTCGAGCACACGTTCCTCGCGCAGCAGATGGGCGTGGAACTGGTGGAAGGCAAAGACCTTTTCGTCGACGACAACTATGTGTTCATGCGCACGACGCAAGGACCGAAACGTGTCGACGTGATCTATCGCCGTGTCGACGACGACTTCCTCGATCCGCTCGCATTCCGTAACGATTCGGCGCTGGGCGTGCCGGGTTTGCTGACCGCGTATCGTGCGGGGCGCGTCGCGCTCGCGAACGCAATGGGCACCGGCATCGCCGACGACAAATCGATCTACCCGTACGTGCCGGAGATGATCGAGTTCTATCTCGGCGAAAAGCCGATCCTCAACAACGTCCCGACGTTCCAGTGCCGCAAGCCCGATGATCTCGCGTACACGCTCGCGCATCTGCCGGAACTGGTCGTGAAGGAAGTGCATGGCGCGGGCGGCTACGGCATGCTCGTCGGACCCGCTTCGACGAAGGCCGAAATCGAAGCATTCCGCGAGCGTCTGATCGCGCGACCGGCGGGTTATATCGCGCAGCCGACGTTGGCGCTTTCTGCGTGCCCGACTTTCGTCGAAGCCGGCATCGCGCCGCGCCATATCGATCTGCGTCCATTCGTGCTGTCGGGCAAAACCGTCACGATGGTCGCCGGCGGACTCACTCGCGTCGCGTTGCAGGAAGGTTCGCTCGTCGTCAATTCGTCGCAGGGAGGCGGGACCAAAGACACGTGGATGGTCGACTGACGCGGTTGCCGCGCGGTTGCCAACCACCGCGTCCGCAACCCAGCGCGCCGGGGCATCCAGCAGGACGCCGCCGGCGCATACGGATAACCAGCGCGAGCTTTTACCTCATAGAGCTTCGCGTCATCAGATACGGAATGCCGTCATGCTAAGCCGCACCGCCGATCACCTTTTCTGGATGGCCCGCTACATGGAGCGCGCGGAGAACACCGCCCGCATGCTCGACATCAATCTCAAGGCGCTGCTGTTGCCGCAGACGCCCGAGCAGGAGGCGCGCGCGCAACGTTCGGTACTGCGCATCTCCGAACTCGAAACGGCGTTTGCGCAACGCTACGACGAACCGACGCGCGAACACGTGCTCGACTTCATGGTGGCGGACGCGAACAATCCGTCGAGCATCCACTCGTGTCTGCATGCGGCGCGCGAAAACGCACGTGCAGTGCGCGGTACGTTGACGACCGAATGGTGGGAGACGATCAACGATACATGGCTCGAATTCAACGAGCGCATTTCGTCTGGCCAGGCCGCGGCGAATCCGGGCGCGTTGTTCGAGTGGGTGAAGTTCCGCTCGCACCTTTCGCGCGGCGTGACGATCGGCACCGCGTTGCAGGACGACGCGTTTTTCTTCACACAACTGGGCACTTTCCTCGAACGCGCCGACAACACCGCGCGGATTCTCGACGTGCGCTTTGCCGACGTGGAGCCCAATTCACGCGACGCCGCGCGTCAGCTCGAAGACTTCTATTACTGGACTTCGATACTGAGTTCGGTGTCGGCGCTGGAAATCTATCGCAAGGTTTATCGCGATGTCGTCACGCCGGCGCGCGTCGTCGAACTGATGATTCTGAACCAGCAGATGCCGCGTTCGCTGCTGGCGTCGCTCGAAGGCGTCTGCGCGAATCTGGCGATGCTGCGCACGTCGGGCTCGAACCAGTGCGAACGTTTCGCTGGCAAGCTGCGCGCCGAACTCCTGTACTCCGACATCCGGCAGATTTTCGAAGCCGGCCTGCACGCCTACCTGACGCAGTTCCTCGCTCGCGTGTTCGAGCTGGGCAATCTCGTCGCGCGTACCTATCTCATGTTGCCAGTCGCCTGACGGAGTTCTTATGTACCTGACGATCCGCCACGACACGTCCTATCGTTATGAAGCGACTGTCCATTATTCGATCCAGCAATTGCGCCTGACGCCTGCCAACGGCGCTTCGCAGATGGTGCGGCGCTGGAGCATCGACGCGCCGGGCAAGCTCGACGCGGCCTTTGACGCCTACGGCAACGCGCTGCATACGCTCGTCATCAACAAGCCGCATAGCGAGATTCGCCTGCAGGTGTCGGGAGAGGTCGATACGATTGCGCTGATCGACGGCCGTCTTCCCGACGATGTCGGCGCGATTCCGCTCGAGCATTTCACCTGCGCGACGCGTCTGACTGAAGCCGACGCGGCGATCCGCGAACTCGCCGAATCTGTTCCGAGCCTCGCGAGCTCGGCGAATCTGATTGCGCTGTCCGAACGGATTGTGGAGCGCGTGAAGTACCACCCCGGCATCACCGAGGTGACCAGCACGGCCGGGCAGGCGCTTGCGCTCGGCAACGGCGTCTGTCAGGATCATGCGCACCTGATGCTTGCGTGCTGCCGCGCGCGTGGGATTCCGGCGCGCTACGTAAGCGGCTATATCGAACCGGGCGACGTGCCACATGCGGCGAGCCACGCATGGGTGGACGTGTGGCTCGACGGCACAGGCTGGATTTCCGTCGACGTGACGCACGCGGCCTTTGCCAGCGATATCTATTGCCGGCTCGCGGTCGCGCGCGACTACGAGGCTGCCGCGCCGGTGCGCGGCCGCCGGATCGGCGGACGGGAAGAACAACTGGATGTGTCGGTCACCGTGAGTGCGCAGATGTCTCAGTAGTTCGTTTGTGCGATCGCCTGTCGAGCGCGTGCGCCGCGGCGCGCCTCACGCCCGCTGCGAGGCGCGCGACGGCTCTCTTGACGCGCGCCAGCGCTCACAACTATTCGGATCGGACCCGGCGAGGCGGTAATACGGCATAAAGGCGCGTCTGCGCCGCATTACAATAGCGCCGTTCAGTCGTTTTTCGCGGGTACCTTTTCTATGACTTACTGTGTAGCGATGTCCGTCGACGAAGGACTCGTGTTCCTTTCGGATACGCGAACCAATGCGGGCGTCGACCACATCAGCACCGCGCGCAAGATGTCGGTGTTCGAGCAGCCGGGCGAACGCATGCTCGTGCTGCTGGGCGCCGGCAACCTGTCGCTCACGCAAGCGGTGCTGCACGAGTTGTCCGAGCCGACCGATGCGTCGCTGCCCACGCTATGGAGCGCGCCCACCATGGCCGACGCAGCCCGTGTGATCGGCCGCGCGGTGCGCTCGGTGCATCAGCGGGAGGCGCAAGCGCTGCAGGAATTCGGCGTCGACTTCAATTGCAGCTTCATTCTCGGCGGGCAGATTGCCGGCAACCGGCCGCGCCTCTTCATGATCTATGCGGCGGGCAACTTCATTGAAGCGTCGGCGGTGAACCCGTATTTCCAGATCGGCGAAGCGAAGTACGGCAAGCCGATTATCGATCGCGTGCTGACGCCGTCCACGCCGCTCGACGAGGCGGCGAAGTGCGCGCTGATTTCGATGGACTCCACATTGCGCTCGAACCTGTCGGTCGGGCTGCCGCTCGATCTGCTGGTCTACGAAAAAGACGCGCTGCGCGTCACGCGCTTCGTTTCGATCGACCACGACAACGCTTACTTCGAGATGATTCATCGCACGTGGGGCGAGCGGCTGCGTCAGGTGTTCGGCGAGATTCCCGATCCCGACTGGCAGGAATCGCCGGACGTGCCGGTGTTGCAGCGCGAGCGGGCGCTGGTGCTGCATCGCGCGCCGGTGGGGGCGGACGGCATCGAGCATGAACTCGACGCAAAGCCCGTGCAGACGTTGGCGCAGGCGGAGAAGGGCAAGGCGCAGCGGCGGTAGGAGGGGTTCGCGGCGGTTCGTGCACCGAGACCGCTGAATCTATTTCAGTCCTGACAAAGGTCGTCACGGGCCCACTTTTGGGGTGCGTCGGCGGCCTTTTCTGTTTGCGTTTCTGCCCGGCGTTGCTGACTGCACGCGAAAACCGGAGGACGAAAAAAAACCAGCCACCGGCTTTCGCCCGTGGCTGGTTTTGAACTGCGTAAGCTTCAGCAGTCCGTCAAGCTCGATTAGAACTTGTGGCGGATGCCCAGGCTGACCACTTCTTGCGAGCTGGAAGCCGAGTTGTAGCCGTACGAACCGACTGCCGCGCCTGCAGTGACCAGTGCGCCGTTCGAAGCGCGCTGATCGCCACTTGCGTGCTGATATGCGCCGACCAGGTAGATGTCCGTGCGCTTCGACAGGTTATAGTCGCCGCCCAGGGAGACCTGGTGATACGTTGCGCTCGCGTCGCCGCTAGCCTTCGTGTAGATATAGCCCACGCCAACCAGCATTGCCGGCGTTGCCTGGTAGCCCAGGTACGCGCCTACGACGTTGTACTTCTCGGTCGAACCGAAGCCCGACTGTGCGTCCGGCTTGTACTGCGCATTGCTGTAACGCACGTTGCCCGTGAACGGCCCCGCGACGTACTGAACGGCAACCGAAGCGATGCCGATCGACTTGGCGCTCACGTACGGGTTGATCTGGTTGTCGCCTGCGGTGCCATCCGACGTGCCGGTCCAGCCCGTACGGGTCGGAACCGTCGTGTGCGGGTTGTCCGCGCGGAAGTAGCCGGCTGCAATGCTGAACGGACCCGTCGAATACGTTGCCGCGCCCGACCACGTTTGGCCGGCACCCGTCGAACCTGCGACGCCGCCGAATGCGTACATACCTTCGAACTGCAAGCCGCCCCACACCGGCGAGGTGTACTTGACAGCGTTGTTCGTGCGCGACGTGTTGTCGTTGTTGTCCACGTCGCCCGGCGTCGTGAACGTCGAACCGAAGTAGTTGTCTGCCGTCAGCGGCTGGACCAGGTCAACCACCGGATCGTACTGACGACCCAGCGTGACCGTGCCCCACTGATCGCCGCTCAAACCGACATACGCCTGACGACCGAACATGCGGCCACCCTGGTTGAGCCGACCGTTGTTCGGATCAAAGCCGTTTTCCAATTGGAAAAGCGCCTTCAGACCGCCGCCCAGATCTTCCGTGCCCTTCAAGCCCCAGCGGCTGCCTTGCAGGTTGCCTGCAACCAGACCGACCTGATTCTTGTTGGCGCCCGTCGCGTCAACGGTGTTGTGCGCGAACTGGATCGATTCGTCGATCAAGCCATACAGGGTCACGCTGCTTTGAGCGTGTGCGGCGCCGGTGGCGCTCAGGAGCGCCAGCGAGAGGGTAGACAGTGCGATTCGTTTCATCCATTTCTCCACGCAGATGATTAGTTTACTTGTTGCGGAAAGGAGAATAGCTCACCGCGTCAATCGGCAAGAACTGGAAAAAAAAGAGTGTCGCCAAAAACTGACAACCGCGCAAAGCCTTGAATTTAAAGCCCGTTCGGGATTGTTGCCATTTTTGCAATATTGATTCATTGCGTTCGCACTATTGTTGTTTTGTTGACAGTGACGGTGTCGACCCACCCTGTTTGCGCATTTGTTTGTAGGCGTATTGTAATGAAGTTGCCTACGTTCACGCTTCGGGTTTGGGAGTGTGTCGGAAGGCCGCAACGGGTCCTGGCCAAAAGCGGACTAGACAGGCTTGACCGATTGTGGTCAGCGTGCACAAGAAAGGGGCAGCCGCTAGCGCGACCGCCAGGACCGGCCTCACTCTTTCCGCTCGATGTCGCCCTGGTTGTGGCGCGCCATGGCCGCCGCCGCGAGACCCGCCGCCGCGGCGAACACCACCGATTTCCACGGATGCTGGCGCACATAGCGATCGGCCGCGACGGCTTTGCGGCCCGCTCGAAGCAGCGTGACCGCCGCGATATGGGTCGCCCGCGCTTCCGCTGACACCATCGAGCGTCCAACCTGAAGGGCCGTCGCTCGCGCGGACGCCTTTTTTCGGTGTTGCGATCGCCCGCCGACCTCAGCCGACGATGCCGCTCCCCCTACCGCGAACGCCATGCCGGCGGCAGTGGCTGGCTCGCTGCCGTCGAACGCGTGTTCGTGCGCGTGCAACGCCAGGTTCGCCGGTACCGTCGACGCCGCGAGCACCGACGCGAGTTTCGCGCGGCTTCCCGGTGGCGAATCGGCCTGCATGGCCCAGCCGCCGCGCGGATCGTGCAGACGGGCGCGCGCGGCTGAAAATTCTGCGCCGAGTAGCAGCACTGCGGCCGAGAAGTACAGCCACATCAGCAGCACGGCAAGCGAACCGGCCGCGCCGAATGAACTCGCCATGCCGGCATGCGCGAGATACAGCGCAAACAGCTTCTTGCCCGCCGAAAACAGCACGGCCGCGACGGCCCCGCCGACCAGCGCATCGCGCCAACGCACCCTGGCGTCCGGCAGAAACTTGAGCAAGCCGGCAAACGCAAACGCCAGCACCACCAGACCGACGCCGAGTTGCAGCAGATTGCCGATCACGACATACGGCGAGTCGCCCCACAGCCATTTGCCGATGAACGTAATCACTGTGTCGAGCACCAGCGAAACGATCAGCAGGAACGCGACGCCGAGCACGAGCCCGAACGAAATCAGCCGCACGCGCACCAGCGCGATCACGCTCGACGTGCGCGGTCCAGTGTTCGGCCATACGACGTTGAGCGCGCTGTTCAGCGACGAGAACGTGGCTGAAGCGCCGATCGCCAGCATCGTGAACGAGATGATGGCCGCGATGCCGCCCGCGCTGCCACTGTGATGCGCATTCTCCACGATGGTCTGTACGCCTGCCGCGGCCTGGTCGCCGAGCAGTCCGTGGATGTGGTCGAACAGTTCGCCGCGCGCGGCCTCCGCGCCGAAGAACCAGCCGGCCACCGCGATCACCATGACGAGCGTCGGCGCGAGCGAGAAGGCGGCGTAGAACGCGATGCTGGCCGCCATCGCGGTGCAGCGGTCGTCGGCGAACTGCTTGAGCGCTCCGATCGCCCAGTTCGCCTGCGTGCGAGCCACCTGCTGGAGGTGCTCGGCGGAAAGCGTGTCGATGTCCATGGTCGAAGTCTCGATGGGTATGGGCGCCGGATAAGGCGTGCGCGAGCCGTTCAGGCCGGCCCGACGCAGTCTTCGCATCACTGTCTTTCGCAAACCCTGTGCCTGTCACTATAGCAAGCGGGGTCCGGTCGTGGTCCGCGCGGCGACGTGCGCGTGCCGCTAGAATGCGAGAGCTTTCTTCGTCTACTTTTATTGAGCGCCATGCACTCGCACGAACCCATCAAGCAGTTGGACGTGATTCCGGCGGAAGACCTCGCCGCATGTTTGCCCGCGCATGTTCTCGCGCAGTTGCCATCGCCGGGCGTGACGGTATTCGCGGTGACCGACGACGCGTCGGACACGGCCGCCTTCAGCGCGCGCTACGGCTTCGGCCTGGCAGATTGCGCGAATACGATCGTGGTGCGCTACAGGAAAGATGGCGGCGAGCACCACGCAGCGCTGATTTCGCTGGGGTCGTTGCGGCTCGACATCAACGGTGCGGTGAAGGCGGCGCTCGGCGCGCAACGGCTGTCGTTCGCGAGGCGCGAGGACGCAGTCGAACTCAGCGGAATGGAGTTAAGCGGCATTACGGCATTTGGCTTGCCACCGGACTGGCGTGTTCTTGTCGATGCCGCTGTGATGGAGCGTGCGCAGATCGTGATGGGGGCGGGTATCCGCGCGGCCAAGCTTCTGCTTGCGCCGGACGTGTTGCGTCAGTGGCCCCGCTGCGAGGTGGCTAACATGACGCTCGCGGCTGAATAGCTCTCAGGCAAACCCGACGCCCGCGCGGCTCAGCAAGCGCTGGTTACGCTCCGACAGGTTTTTCACGCGCAATTGCTTGCCGGCTTTGCGGTAACGCTCGTCAAGACCTTGCAACGCCGCCAGCGCCGAATGGTCGGCAAGCAGCAAATGACTGCAGTCGATCGTGACGTGTCCGGGATCCTGCTGCGGATCGAAAAGCTCATGAAAACGCGTGGTCGACGCGAAAAACAGCGTGCCGCGCGGCACGTAGGTTTTGTCGCCGGCGCGGTCTTCGACATATGCGTGGATTTCGCGTGCGTGCTGCCACGCGAAGTTCAACGCGGCAATGACGATGCCACACAACACGGCAATCGCCAGATCCGAGAACACCGTGATGATGGTGACCGCGACGATCACCAGCGCGTCGTTGCGCGGCACCTTGCCGAGCACGCGCAGCGACCCCCATGCGAAAGTCTGCTGCGCGACGACTAACATCACGCCGACTAGCGCCGCCAATGGAATGCGCTCGATCAGCGGCGACAGAAAGAGGATATACATCAGGATCATCACGCCGCTTACGATGCCGGACAGGCGCGAGCGTCCACCTGAGTTCAGATTGATCATGGTCTGGCCGATCATCGCGCAACCGCCCATGCCGCCGAACAGACCCGAAGCGATATTCGCCGCGCCCAACGCGAGACACTCGCGATTCGGCTGACCGCGAGTCTCGGTGATTTCGTCGGTCAGATTGAAGGTCAGCAGCGTTTCTAGCAGCCCGACAATGGCTATCAGCACCGCGTAGGGCAACACCAGTTGCAGCGTCTGCCAGTTCAGCGGCACGTCCGGCATATTGAAGCTGGGCAGACCGCCGGCAATATGCGCCATGTCGCCGAGCGTGCGCGTGGGCAGATGCAGCAGTTGGGCGAATACGCCCACGCCGACAATAGCGACTAGCGCAGGCGGCGCGGCACGTGTGATACGCGGCAGCACATAAACGATCAGCATGGTCAGCGCGACGAGACCGCACATCATCGCCAAGGCACTGCCGTGCAGCCATTGTTCGCCTTGCGGCGAGCCTTGCCTGAAGTGCGCGAGCTGCGCCGTGGCGATCACAATCGCGAGTCCGTTGACGAAGCCGAGCATCACCGGATGCGGGACCATGCGGATCAGTTTGCCGAGCCGCAATGCGCCGAACAGCGTCATGAGAATGCCGCTCAGTATCACGGTAGCGAGCAGATATTGCGCGCCGTGCTGGACGACCAGCGCCACGATGACGACTGCCATCGAACCGGCTGCGCCCGAGATCATTCCCGGACGGCCGCCGAACAGCGCTGTGATCGTGCAGATAAAAAATGCGCCGTACAGGCCCATCAGCGGGTTGAGGTGCGCGACCAGCGCGAAGGCGATGCATTCGGGCACGAGCGCGAACGACGAGGTCAGACCCGCGAGCACATTGCCGCGGATGGCGGAAAGCCTGGCAGGCCAACCGTGAGTGGAGCTAGCGGTATTCATCTTGAACGGGTGAGTTGCCGCGGCAAACGCTGCATCTGAGGATGCGCAAGGCCGGGCAATATGAGCGTCCCCGCCTGAGGGTTTCGATGGCGGGGAGTTTGCGAAAGGGTGGATTTTACAGCAGGTCAGTCATTTCGACGGGCAGCGCAAGTAGCACTGCGCGCCATGTGTGCAGATGAATGATGCAAAGGCCGCGCCACGCAGTCCGCGAGGCGGCTGCGTGGCGGTCATCCTGAGAGATCAGATCATCAGGCGCGAAACCTTTGTGCCTTCGAGCGATACACCAGCCATCAGGCCGCCGTTCGTGAGCACGAATGCTTCGACGGGGCTCGTTGCAGTCGAAGTATCGATTGCGCCGTTTGCGCCGACCTTCAGCAAGGCGACGGTCGCGTCCGCGCCCGCTGCCCAACCCTGGCTGCTGAGGAATTTGTCGAGCGCTTCCTGCGTCATGAACAGGAAGATAAGCGCTTTCGACTGCGCGCCGATCTGCAAGCCGAACGAGCCGGCCACCGTGCTGTAGTAGCCGGTTGTTTTGCCGCCCACGCGCAGCGCGCCTTCGCCGTATTGGCCGCCGACCCAGAAGCCCGCCGATATCACCGATGGGAACACCAGCACCCCGCGCGCTTTCGCCACGAGTTCGCGCGAGCCGCCGACGTTCGCGTACAGACGCGAAAGCGTCGAGTCGATACCCGCATTGATCGTGTCGCGCTTGCTGGCGTTGGCGGACGCCGACCCGCTCGAAGACGGAGACGTGGTGGTGCAACCGGCGAGGCCGAGACCCGCGGTAGCGAAAGCCGCGCCGGCCGTCGTGATGAATTGTCGTCTGCGCATGATAGTTGTCCTTTTACGTTATGGAACTGGCTTCTTTATCGATGGAACGGGAATGCCGTGACGCCGGCCGCAAACCAGCGTCCATGATAGAGCAGCATTTGCCGTGCCTGACACACGCCGCCCGCGCAGAGGCAGCATGGGTGCCAGTGAGGCGAGGAATCCGCGCCGGCCAGTGCGCGAATTCCTCGCTATGCAAGCGTTACGTGGCCGGGCGAATGTTCTGGTTATGGCAGAACAGGTTGTGCGGATCGTAGCGGCTTTTCACCGCGACGAGCCGTTCGTAGTTCGGCCCATAAGCATCGGCGATGCGGCCGGCCTCTTCCTGCGTCATGAAGTTGACGTAGACGCTGCCTAGCGCGAACGGCGCCGCCGAATCGAAGAACGCGCGCGCCCACGCGATACAACGTTCGTCGTCGGCCGGATCTTCCCAGCGGCCATGCACGTTCATCGCGTAGAGCGTGTCGCGGCTCGAATAAGCGGTTGCGTCGACGGCAACGCGCTGCGTTTGTCCGCCAATCTGCCCGAAAAAGATCTCGCATTGCGGAGAAGGCAGATTCTGGATCGACTGAAGGAGCGCCTCGATCAGGCCATCGTCGATGCCGGCGAGATTGTGCGATTTCCAGTAATTGCGCGATCCCGGCGCGAGCAGCGGATCGAAAGCCTGTTGCCACATCGCGTAGGGCATTTCGCCGAGATGTTCGCCGACCGGCGTGCCGAACGTTTTGACTTGCGCCACCGCGGACGGACCGTTCGCGGTCGGCCCCGTGTAGCACATCGCGAAGATGACTACCGGCTTTCCATGCACCTCCGCAGGGAGGAACGGTAGTGGCGGCGCGAGCCGCAGAACCGCCCATACGCTCAGATCGTCCGGCATGTCATTGGCCGCGACGCGATATTTGACGAGGGCGTCCCTTGCCTGATCGAGCGGCATGACGACAAGGCCGCCATACACCATCGGGCCTATCGGATGCAGCGCGAACTCGAATGATGTGACGACGCCGAAATTGCCGCCGCCACCACGAATCGCCCAGAACAGATCTTCATTCGATTCGGCGCTGGCGCGGAGCAACTCGCCGTCGGCGGTGACGACGTCCGCTGAAATCAGATTGTCCACCGTCATGCCGTATTTGCGGCTGAGCCAGCCGAATCCGCCGCCGAGCGTCAAGCCCGCGACTCCTGTAGTCGAATTGATGCCGAGCGGCGTGGCGAGTCCGAAGGCTTGCGCTTCATGATCGAAATCCGCGAGCGTTGAGCCGGGTTCCACGTATGCACGCCTCGCGACAGGATCGATACGCACGGATTTCATCAACGAAAAATCCAGCACCAGACCGTCGTCGCACAGCGCGCTGCCGGCGATGTTATGACCGCCGCCGCGCATCGCCAGAGGCAAATTGTTATCGCGCGCGAATGCCACGGCGCGACGCACGTCGGCGACACCGGCGCAACGCAGGATCATCGCCGGACGGCGGTCGATCATTGCATTCCAGATGCTGCGCGCGTCGTTGAAATTCGAATCCTCGGGCAGAACGAGCTGCCCACGTATAGCGTTTTTTAGTTCTTCGATGACGCTGCTCGACACTTGAGCCATGGCTTGTCTCCAGGGTTTTGTGAGGGCGCTCTTTGAGCACCGTTGGCTGACCAACGCAAACCGAAAGAATGCTGACAGGTTTGTTCTGCGTCCAGTAAACGGGGCTGTCTGGCTCAGTCAAACACAGGTATACCCGCGCTCGGCGCGCTGTTGTCGCGCAAGGCCGCACGGCGGGCGTGTGTGGGAATCTTTTCGGCTGCCAACGGCATGAGCGCCGAAAATGGTGCATGTGCTTGCGAAAAAGATCGCGTGAGGAAGTGTTGGGTATGGGTTTATTTGAGCGTTTTGCTACGACACGTATGAGGAAAGGATCGGCCGTGGTGCGCACGAAGCTTCAGCGCGGCACTTCGATTACCTTATCCTGTGCCACGACAAAAACCTTCTCGTCGCCAACTTGACCATCGTCGCGCGCACCCCCGGTAAAGCTGCCAAACGCAGGCAACACCCCGCATTGCGCTCCGAATCGAAAGCACGGCATGCGAACCGAATCGTTGCGCGTCGCGATTCGATAGACGGGATGCAAATGACCGGCGAGTGCATAAGCACCGTCGACCGTCTGCGGGTGGTGACACAGCGCCCAAGGTCCAATGCGCCACGGCTCCTGCACATACTCGACGCTCAGCAACTCCGGCAATGCGCCTGCATGCCGGTCATGGTTGCCTTCGACCAGCACGACCTGCAAATCCGCGTGCCGCGCGCGCCACACATGCAGCGCGTCGAGTGTCTCTTCAGCGTGAGCTTCGCGCGCGTGCAGCAGATCGCCGAGAAACACGAGCATGGCCGGTTCGAATCCGGCGATCAGGATATCGAGGCGCATCAGGTTGTCGGCAGTCGAACCGATCGGCACGGGAATGCCGCGCGCGCGGAACACGGCGTCCTTGCCAAAATGGGCATCGGCGACGAACAGACAACGCAGCGCGGGATCGAAGGCTGCGCGCAAGCTCGACAGCACGAGCGGGTGTCCGGCAATTTCAACTGGCAACGAGGCAGGTTTCATGTGCGAGCCGCCCTCTCGAGTTCCGCCAGCATCCGTTCAACGCGATCTGCGAGCTTTTCGGTGCTGACTTTTTCGCGCAAGCGTCCCACGATTAGCGGAAACGCGAACGGCGTCGCTTTCTTTGGGCGTGTGAGCACGAGGCGGCTGTCATTCATACGTTCGAGGGCGGCGCGAATGCGTTTGGCGTCGAGTTCCTGCAAGAGCACTTCGGCGTCGGCCTGATCGAGTAACAGATTACCGCTGTCGTGATTGCGAAATACCTCGTAGAACAGGCCACTGGAAGCCTGCAATTGCCGCGCGCTTTTTTGCTGTCCCGGATGTCCCTGAAACACGAGTCCCGAAACACGTGCAATTTCGCGGAAACGCCGCCGGGACAGTTCCGACGAATTCAGGCTCGCGAGAATGTCGTGATCCAGTTCTTCCGGCGACAGTAAACCGCTCTCGAATTCCGCGGCCCAATCGAATGGTTGCGCGGACAACAGCTCGAAACCATAGTCGTTCATCGAAATAGAAAAGGTGCCCGGTTTCTCGCGGGCAACCCGCCATGCCAGCAACGCGCCCAGGCCGATATGTGCGATGCGCCCCGCAAACGGATAACAAAAAAAGTGATGCCCTTCGCGCGATCTGAGTACTTCGGCGACGAGCACGCCAGGCTCCGGCAACGCCGACCACTTCTGCTGCAATTCCAGCAGCGGCCGAACGGCGCGCATTTCCGGCTCATCATAGATGCCGTTGGCGGCGCGCGCGAGCATGGTCAGTGTGGCGTCGGCGAGTTCCGACGAGAGCGGCATGCGGCTGCCCGCCCATTGCGGCATCGCTCCACGCGAGGACGTGGCGCGCTTGACCCACGCGGTCATGTCCTGCACGCGAATCAGTTCGAGCGCGCGTCCGCCGAAGGTGAAGATATCGCCCGGTTTGAGCCGCGAAATAAATGACTCTTCTATTGCGCCGATACGTCCGCCCCCGAGATAAGCGACATTCAACGTGCCGTTCGCGACGATCGTCCCGACGTTGTTACGATGCCGCCGCACCAGATCTTCGCGCGGCACACGGTAGAGTCCGTCGCTTTCGCGCACCACGCGATGATAGTCCGGGTACGCGCGCAGCGCGGTGCCGCCGCCTTCGACGAAACCTAACGCCCAATCGAATTCGCTCTGCGTCAGATGCCGGTAGGCATAGGTGCTGCGAATTTCAACATACAGTTCGTGCGCGTCGAAGCCGCCGCCTATCGCCACGGTCACGAGATGCTGCACCAGCACGTCGAACGGCTTTTCGGGCGTTTCCCGGCCTTCTATTTGCCGCTTGTCAACGGCCTCGCGTGCAGCGGCCGCTTCGACGAGTTCGAGCGCATGCGTGGGCACGATCGTCACGCGCGACGGACGCCCCGGCGCGTGGCCCGAGCGGCCGGCGCGCTGCATCAAACGCGCGACGCCTTTTGGCGAGCCGATCTGGAACACGCGCTCAACGGGCAGAAAGTCGACGCCGAGATCAAGGCTCGATGTGCATACAACCACTTTCAGCAGGCCACTCTTCAAGCCGCGCTCAACCCATTCGCGCACTTCCTGATCGAGCGAACCATGATGCAATGCAATGGCGCCGGCCCATTGGGGCCGCGCTTCGAGCAGCGCCTGATACCAGACTTCGCATTGCGAACGCGTGTTGGTGAATACAAGCGATGTGTGCGCCTCGCCGATTGCATCGGCCACCGCTTGCACCTGGCGCATGCCCATATGACCGCCCCACGGAAATCGCTCGATGGTCTCGGGAATAACCGTATCGACGATCAACGCCTTGGGCAAATTACCGTGCACGCTGACGCGTGGCGTGTTGACCGGCGCGAGCAAGACATCGGCTGCGAAGGGAAGGTTGCCGAGCGTTGCCGACAAACCCCACACCTGCAATTCGGGCCGCCAATGCGCGAGGCGCGCCACGGCCAGTTGCGTTTGCGTGCCGCGCTTGTTGCCGAGCAGCTCATGCCATTCGTCGACGATCACAAGTCTCACGTGCGAAAGTACTTCGCGCGCGTCGGGCCTTGTGAGCATGAGCGACAGGCTTTCGGGCGTCGTCACCAGCGCGGACGGCATGCGCCGGTTTTGCCGTGCGCGTTCGGCGGTGGACGTGTCGCCGGTTCGCAAGCCCACGGTCCATGGCACGGCGAGTTCGACCGCCGAGCTTTGCAATGCGCGGGCGGTGTCGGCGGCGAGCGCACGCATTGGCGTGATCCAGAGAACCGTGAGCGGCTCGGGTTGCGTGCTCGTGCGTTTGCGTGTGGATGCGGACTTCGATACGGATGGCGTGCCCGGCGCGAATGCTGCGAGCGCGCCGAACCAGACGGCCCACGTCTTGCCCGCGCCGGTGGTCGCATGCAGCAAACCACTGGCGCCTCGTCCTATTTCGCGCCAGACGTCGCGCTGAAAATCGAACGGTTGCCAGCGGCGTGCTTCAAACCACGCGTGAAGTTTGTCCGCGAAAGGGCGGCGCGCCGCATCTTCGTCGATGGCGAACGGCAGCGGCTCGAACGCGGGTTCGCGCGCGTCGAGACGCGCCTGCTGCTCGCGGCTGCGCGGAATGCGCCGTGGGCGGGGCGCGCGGCGCTGCGCCGGCATGACCGAAGGCGACGGCACGTCGTGTTTGTCGGGATCGACCGGCTCGTTCATCGAAAGCGCTCGTTAGCATCGGGTCGCACGGCGGCGATTGCTCGCAGTGCATCTTCTATGTGGACCGTGCGGGCACGTCGCCGGTTCACGACATCCTGGCACTGACACGCGCATGCCGTCCGTGTTTAAATGCCGTGGCTTCACGCGCGCCGGATTTCAGGCCGTCGGCAATCGCGTCGGCGCTCAACCCGCGTTTGATTCAATAACGGAGTTTACGGTGGACAACAACACGGCATCGTTGCCTCAAGTGTCATTGCAAATCGCGGCCGCGCAGGCACAACCGGTTTGCGGAGACGTGACGGCGAACATCGCCAAAACGGTCGAATTGACCGGCCTTGCCGCTGACCGCGGCGCGAGACTGGTGGTTTTTCCCGAGAAGTTCCTGAGCGGCTACGAACCCGGCCTGATTGCCGGCGACCCTGGCCGATATGCGTTCGAGGTGTCCGATGCGCGCCTCGATCCAATCCGCGAAGTTTGCCGCGAGCGCGGCATTGCGGCGATTGTCGGCGCGGCCACTCGCGGTGTGGACGGTTTGCATATTTCGTCGCTCGTATTCGATCGTCGCGGCGAAGATGTTAAGCCGTATCACAAGCAGTATCTGTATAGCGGCGAAACGGAAATGTACCGGCCAGGCACGCGAGGCTGCATCCTCGAACTCGACGGATGGCGGCTCGCACTCGGCGTCTGCTACGACTCGGGCTTTCCCGAGCACGCGCGCCTTGCGGCGGTCAATGGAGCGCACGCCTATCTGGTGAGTGGGTTATTCAGCGTCAAGTCCGGCTATCACCAGTCGCGCATCTGGTTTCCCGCACGCGCTTTCGACAACACACTGTACGTGCTCCTGTCGAATCATATCGGCACTACCGGCGGCTGGGACACGTGCGGTGCTAGCGCGATCTGGGGTCCCTACGGCGATGCGATAGCGCAAGCGAGCCGCGACCGCGAAGAAGTGATTACCGCGCTACTTGACCCCGCGTCGCTCGCGAATGTCCGCGAACGGGAAACGGCACTCGCGGACTTTATCGCGCGTGGCGATGCGCCTGCGGGCAACTATGAAGTACTGCGTCTGGATTGACTGCGCGCTGCATTCGTTGCGCTAGAATGAGCTGTACTACCCATCTGGAGATTCGTTTTGAAATCTATCGTTGCACTGCTCGCCGCTACTGTTCTTTCTTCCACGGCAATGGCTGCCGCTCCCACTACCGAAAAGCTGCCTTCAGGCGTGGTTGTCGAGCACCTGGTGCAGGGCACCGGCGCCCAACCGGCTGCCGCCGATGTCGTTAAGGTCAACTATCGCGGCACGCTCGCCAACGGCGCCGAATTCGACAGCTCCGCGAAGCATGGCGGCCCCGCAACGTTCCCGCTCAATCGCGTGATTCCCTGCTGGACGCAAGGCGTCCAGACTATGAAAGTGGGCGGCAAAGCCAAACTGACTTGCCCGGCCGCTACCGCTTACGGCAGCCGTGGCGTCGGCACCATTCCGCCGAACAGCGACCTGACGTTCGAAGTCGAACTGGTCGACGTCGTGAAATAAGGCGGCGTGAAGTGCGCTGAAATCGAGCCCCGCTATCACACAGCGGGGCTTTTTTTGTGGCTATCGCAGTGGCCAACGGCCGGCGCTCACTGTACCGCTGCCACCGGCGGCTTGCGGTCGAGTACCTGAATTTGCAGTGGAATGGGCGCATGAAAGTGACCGATCTGTCTTTACGCGCTTTGACCAAGCTTGAAAGACGAAACAGCGGCATCTATTTTTAAAGTCCCGGCACACTCGCTCGTTTACCAATGCCGCTGTCATTCATCGTGCATCAGGAGCGTCTGCCATGAATATCGACTTTCACTACGGCGTGATCTATATCGTCGCCCGGATTGGCGGAATGACTCCCAGCCAGGCGCTCACCGTCGCTCATGCCTGCCAGTATGTCGACGACGCAACCACGTCGGGCATCCTTCGTTTTCACGGTGGGGAAACGTTCGAACGCTTCGCCACCGCACACAAGATGTTCGACTACGCCAACACCGTCAGCGATCAGAACCGGCTCGTGTGGGCGCCGTTTCATTTTCTGCCGGCAGGACAGGGCGAAACGCTCGAGGAAAAGGCCGTGTGCCGAGCGGACAGCGCAGTTGCGCGCGAGGTCGTGCGGCGCGCAATCCGGCAGCGCGACACGGAGACCGGCTTGCATCGTCTCGGCGTCACGCTTCATACGTATGTCGACACGTGGGCGCATCAGGGATTCGCGGGCATAGAAAGTCCGGGGAATCGGGTTCATTCGCTGGAGGCGCAAGACTGCACGCCCATGGGCTGGCTTGCCAACCTCACGCTCGCGATGCAGCACCTGATCCAGCATGTCGAGGAAGACGTACTGACTCTGGCTCTGCCGGTCGGCCACGGCGCTGCTTTGCACTACCCCGATCAGCCGTGGGCTAAATGGCATTACATCGACGGCAGGAACATGTTGGTAAAGAGACACAACTTGCCCGAATTCGTCCAGGCAGCCGAAATGGCGTGTCGGGCGGTGCGCGCGTATGTGGCCGGGCGGGAAGACTTCGAAAACGAGGAGGGAATGCCGGCAAACGTGAAAGAGGCGCTCACCGAATTGCTCGATACTAACCGTATCATGGATGACAACCAGCGGCTCCGCGCAATCTGCGAGGTGATAAAGACGGGTGGCATTCCCGGCTTGAAAGAGCCGATCCCTGACTATGTGCCCAAAGGAATCGGCTCGTGGAAGTACAAAGCCACCGGTCTGCGCTCTGACGACGACACCGGCGATAAGCCACTATGGACCGAGGCGTTTGAGAAGAGCGATTACCGGCTCTTTCACGACGCGGTAAAAGAGCACCGCTTCGTGACGACCCAGGAAGTCTTGCCGGCTTACGGCTTACGAATTGCATGACGCATTGGCGTGAGAGACAGCAGCGTTCCCGTGCCGACCGCCGCCCAGGCGAGCGCGGCCGCCCCGAGGGCGGCCATCATATGACTGACTTCAGCTAGAAGTACAGTTCCTTGAGTCGCTCAAAGTGGCGCGAATCCCGTGTCGTTTCAATAGCCCCAGCGGTCACGTTCGCGCCATCCGTGTTCGCGCCAATGTTCGCGACGCCATTCGCGTTCCCGCCATTCGCGGCGTTCGCGCCACTCGCGTTCCCGCCAGCCGTCGCGCTCGCCGTAATTGCCGTAGCCCACTACAACCGGAGCGGGACCATAGGCAACCGGCGGCGCCGCATAGACAGACGGCGGCGCATAGACGCCGACCGGAATGCCGACGCCGACGGCCAGATTCACCTGTGCCGAAGCGGCCGACGATGCCGCCAGAACTGCCAGACCGAGTGCCGCGCCAACGATCTTCCTGTTCATTTCCCTTCTCCTTGCACTTGAAGTGCGGTGCCAAAGCTTTGTCTCGATGGACGGTTCGAAGTGTAGAAGCGCTCCACGGACACAGGTGAAACAGCGCTGCGAGATTGGTAACGCACGGTTACCGGCCAAAGCGGCGTCAAAAAATGAATCCGGAGGCTTTGAATCTCCGAATGCCTGGCTATAGTAGAAGCGGCTATTGCGGCAACGCACAGTGGCCGCCTTTCTGATCTGTATTGGCCACGGGGAACCGACATGACGCCATCGAATGCTGCGATCTATCAGTCCCAGACTTGCACGCCCGAGTCATTGCGAACGCTGGCGGGCTACCTCGAACTGGCGCTCGACGAGGGCGAAAGCGTCGTCCTGATGAGGATCGGCACACACGTGCGAAGCGTGTACATCGGCGATCCGTCTGGCGCTCTGGAAGATTTGCACGACGAGGGTGTCGTGCCGGCGCAGCAGGCAGACGAGATGCTGGCCTTGACGAGAATAGGGCTTAACCGGATCACCGCCGATGACCAGCAGTACCGCTTTTTGCGCAGCGTCAGATATATTGCCGACCGTCAGGTGGTGGTTTTTACGCCAACCTGAGCAGTGCGGAAACAATTGGAAAGATTGAAGAGAAAGCGACTAAAGCGAAAAAGAAGAGAGCCGGAATACGAAAAGGCAAAAAAGATCAAGAGAGCGCGGAGAACGAAGGCATGCAAAAGGCGTCTATCGAGTACGTCAAAGAAAGTTTCGTACTCCGGTACGCGCAGCGGAAATAGACTGGGGGTTTTTACGGTCACGCGACTATGCCTTTCTGACGCTATTCATGGCATAGTTCGATCGATTACCACATAAGGAGCAATCAAATGCCCACGTTAGAGCAAATCCAGGCAAAACTTAAGAAGCTCCAGGCGCAAGCTGACATCCTTATTGCAAGGAAAGCACAAGTCGCAATCGACCAGATTCGCGACTTGATGCTCAAGCACGGCCTGACCACCGCGGATATCGAAGCCAAAGCGAAAGCGAAGCGGGCTGCCAATAGCCTCAATGGCCATGCAGCAAGCGGTATGGAAAAGACCGCCGCAGCCGGCGCGAAGGTGCCCAAGTATCGCGATCATAAAACCGGCGCGACCTGGACTGGCCACGGCCGCGCGCCTGGTTGGATTGCCGGCGCGAAAGACCGGACTGCGTTCCTGATCGACGGCGCGAGCGAATCAAAGTCATCGGCTAAGGTTGTCGCCAGTGGCGCGAAAAGCAAAGGTCAGCCGAAAGGCGCGCAGCCGCCCAAGTATCGCCATCCGACCACCGGCGCGACCTGGAGCGGACGCGGTCCGGCGCCCGCATGGCTCGCGGCCGTGAAGGACCGTACCAGGTTTCTGATCGACAGCGGCGCAACGCCGACGGCGAGCGGCGTGGGCCAGAAAGCAGCGGGTAAGGCCGGCAAGGTGAAATCCGCGGCGACGAGCGGCGCGGTCAGCAAGAAGGCCGTGGCGAGAAAGGTCGTGGCGAAAAAGGCCAAGGCGGGCACGCAATCGGTAGTGGCAAAGAAAGCCGCCGCAAAGCCGGGAGCGAACAAAACCACTGCGCGAAAGACCGCCGCGAAAAAAGCAGCAACGAAAGTGGCAAGCAAAGCGCCGGGTCGCAAGCGGGCCTCGAAAACGGAAGCCCCGGCAGTGAGCGCGGTAGCCCCGCAAGCTTCGACCGTACAAGCGAACGCGTGAGCGCACTGGACTAGCGAAGTACATGACCAGCGCGCTTGAATCATCCCGGCAGGAGGACCAGGTCGTCCTGCTGGAGTCTGTTCCTCACCCCGCAGCCGATGCGGCCGAACCGTTCATCGTCGCCAGCGATCGGCGGGTGATTCTCGCTTATCCGATTGCGGAATCCGACTTTGAGCGGTTTGGTCCGTTCGATTCGGACGACGACCCTTTCTGTGCAGTGCTATTTCCCGACACGGTGTTTCATCGGCTAGGGCCGCCGGGCGACCGCGATCTCGACGTTCATCCGCTCGCGTCGCAAGGTCTTGTCGCCTATTCGGTTCACGAAGTCATTAATTCGTCTCTTGCCGACGAGCTTTCGGCAGTCGCATCGGCGGGATTCGCTCAACGCCATTTCGTCATCACGTTTCAGGAGTCGACTTTCGAGTGCGTGGCGTCCGACTACACCGTGGTCGGCGTATACGGCGCGGCCGAAATTGCGAGCCGCGAAGCGTTTTCGCTGGTACGGTAGGCCGATCAGCTCGATTACGCCGGAAGGGCGATAGAACAGCTGGGGCGTTCTGCTTTTAGTCGGACGCTAATTGCCCGGATCGAGTACTGGCTGATCCGGCGCCGCGAGCGTTTTATAGGGCAATTGCGCGGCATGCGGGTTCGTCGTCGTATCGTCGATAACCCGTTCGACGTCTGCCGTTTTAGCGAGTTCGGTCAGAAACGCCGGCTTATCGAAACCCGCTGCCACGCAGCCTTGCACATAGATGAAGCGCCGTTGCAGCGTAAGCCACAGCGTCGACTGTTCGCGCCAGTGCGTCGCGGCATTGATGTTGGCAAGACGCCGCTGCACGGCATCGGCGATTTCCGCGTCGTATAGATAGGAATTCGATAGACGGCAGCGGCCTTCTATCCAGCAATTGTTGCCGCGTTCAATGCGGTAATGGCTGTCGCCAAGCCATTCCTGTTCTGTTTCTAGCGGTCCCAACGGCACCGGACATCCGGTAATCGCTTTCGATATCTGAAAGAACGGATCATGCCCGCGATTGATGCGTTGTTCATCGGCGTAAGCGCGAGGCGGCAATGGACCGAAAGACAGCCATAGACATAAAGTCGCGCAATTCAATACGCCCGCTGGCCTCGGCATTAATCGTCTCATCGTCGTTGTCTCCACGTGGTGCGCAGCGACACGTTCTTTCGTATTAGCGGCTCGTGCGCCGGTTCTCAACCGCGAATTTGATCAACTCGGCCTGACCTTCAATATCGAGCTTGCGCTTCAGATTCAGACGATGCGTCTCGACTGTACGCACCGACAAATCGTTGCGTTGAGCGATCTGCTTGCTCGACAAGCCCTCGGCGAGCGCATCGAGAATATCGCGCTCGCGCGGCGTGAGCCGTTCTATCGGCGATTGCATGGCCGACGCCTGAATTAGCCTCGCGCCGAGTCCGGCGCTGAAATATGTCTTGCCGTCGAGTACCGCGCCAATCGCCTGAATGATTTCGGTCGCCGGCGAATCTTTGAGCACGTAACCGCTGGCGCCGGCGCGCACTGCCTGAGTAACGTATTCGAGGTTGTCGTGCATCGACAGCATCAGTACCCGGATTGCTGGAAAGCGCTCATGAAACATGCCGGCCAGCGCAATGCCGTTCATCCCGTTCATGCCCACGTCCATCAGCACCAGGTGAGGCTCGTGGTTCGCCGCGAGCGCGAGTGCTTCCTGCGCATTGCCCGCTTCGCCCACGACCTCGATATTACGCACCGCTTCGAGCCGCGCACGCAAACCGTCGCGAACAAGCGGGTGATCGTCGACGAGAATCAGGCGGGCAGTAGCATGTGAGATGTCGTTCATGAAGAGCTTTCCTGCAGACTCTGCGTATGGAGCGCCGTCGCGCCGGGCGACGCTTGGCCGAGCGGCACGCGTACGGTGACGAGCGTGTGGCCGGGTTGTGAACTGAGCGCGAGCGTACCGCCTAGCGCCTCCACGCGCTCGCGCATGTTGCGCAGGCCAACGCCCGAGCGACGGCCGACAAACGCGTGCGTCACGTCGAAACCGCATCCATTGTCGGCGATTGTGAGCGTGACCGCATCGTTGGAGACTTCGAGTGCGAGTGCCGCATTCGACGCGCGCGCGTGGCGCACGATGTTGGTCAGCGCTTCCTGCGCGATACGAAACAGCACGGTGTTGACCGCATCGGGCAAAGACGCGGCGTGAGTGTGCGCAATCTGCGTGAAGCCAATTTCGATGCCCGACTGTTCGCTGAGTTCGCGCGTAAGTTGTTCGAGCGCTGCCGCGACGCCGAGATCGTCGAGCATCGACGGACGCAGCGCGTGAGAAATGCGGCGCACTTCGCGCAGCGTATCGCCGAGACGCGTGAGGCTCGTGGAGAGCGCGGCTTCGGCGGCAGGCACGCGGGTTTCACTGCGCTCGAAGCGGGCCAGCGCGGATTCGAGAAGCAGTTTCACTGACACCATCATCTGACTGATGCCGTCGTGCAATTCTCGCGACAGCCGCGCGCGTTCGTTCTCCTGCGATTCAACCACCTGTTGCGCGAGCCGCTTCAGTTTTGCGTCCGCACTGCGATATTCGGTGACGTTGAGCACCAGCGCACACAGCGCGATCGCGGCAAGTCCGGCCAGTGCAATCGCGTCGATCCACATCATCGTGCGGTCGATATTAATTGCCGCCCGTTCGTCGATATGCGCGAGCGTCGTGTCCACGTCGTCGAGATAAATCCCTGTGCCGATCATCCAGCCCCAGCGCTGGAGCGGCACGACATAGCCCAGTTTCGAAGCGAGCTTGCCTGTGGACGGACGGTGCCAGAGGTATCGCACATAACCGCCGCCTTGCGAGGCCGCGGCGAGCAGCTTCTGAATAGTGGGCACGCCTTGCGGATCGCGCAGCTCCGATAGATCGCGTCCCACCAGATCCGGCTCCCGCGGATGCATCAGCGAGCGGCCATGCATGTCGTATACAAAGAAATAACCATCCTGGCCGAAGTCCATCTTTTCGAGGATGTCGAGCGCGCGGGTGCGGCGCAGCGCGTCGTCGCGCGCATTGTCGTGGCCCGCATCGTAGAGCGGAGCGATGGCGGAAGTGGCGAGCTCGACGTAATGCTTCAGTTCGATCTCCTTGCTCGCCATATACGCAGCCTGGGTGGTCGCGTGCTGCGTTTGCGCGAGCGCGGTCGCTTCCCGGCGCACGCCGATTTCGATGCTCGCGATAGCAGCGAGGAAAGGCACGATCGCCAGCAAAACAATCTTGGCTTTGAGTTTCATCGTTGAAAAGTCGGCCGGTGGGCTACGTAGTAATACGTAGCCGGCTTACGTAGTTGCGCGCTTGTGAGGACGCTTACGAAGGCGAATACTACATCCCCGCGGCGTAGTGCGTCTTGCGGGCCGCTTTCGCCGCCATGCCGGTGCGCAATTCGTATGAACGTTCTGGGCTGGGGCTTGTTAATGCTCGGGCTCATTGGACCTTAGCACTGCGCAAAAGCAGCTTCCGGTGTTGCATCAGGTATTGCAACTGATACCAGGTACCGGGTTTCCGCGTGCCGGACCACGAGTCCGGACGCGCGGTGTCAATAATAGACCTAGGAGAAGTACATGGAGACCTCCCCATCCGCCGGCCGGTCATGGCTATGGCTCATTCTTTTGCTCCCGTATATCGCGCTTTTATGGTTGCCGTTCTATAACGACACACGTCCGTCGTTCGCTGGTTTTCCGTTCTTCTACTGGTATCAGTTCTTGTGGGTGCCGTTGACCTCGCTACTGATTTACGTCGTGTACCGAGGTGTCAAATGAGCGATCTGAATCCCGTCAATCCGGTGGCGATGACCGTCTTCATCGCGTTCTTTGTTCTTGTCACGGTGATCGGTTTCTTTGCCGCGCGCTGGAAACGTGGCGACCTCACGCAATTGCACGAGTGGGGCCTCGGCGGCCGGCAGTTCGGTACGGTCATTTCGTGGTTCCTCGTTGGCGGCGACTTCTACACGGCCTATACGGTGATCGCGGTGCCCGCGCTCGTGTATTCCGTGGGCGCTTATGGTTTCTTCGCGCTGCCGTACACGATCATCGTTTACCCGTTCGTGTTCGCTGTAATGCCAAAACTGTGGAAGGTCGCGCATGCGAAGAACCACATTACGGCAGCAGACTACGTGCAGGGCGAATACGGCGGCAAGTGGTTCCCGGCAGCGGTCGCGATAACCGGCATTGTCGCGACGATGCCGTATATCGCGCTGCAACTGGTCGGCATGCAAGTGGTGATCAAGGGTCTCGGCGTGACTGGCGAACTGCCGTTGATCGTCGCCTTCGTGATTCTCGCGCTCTATACGTATGCAAGCGGCTTGCGCGCTCCGGCCATGATCGCGTTCGTGAAGGACATCATGATCTATATCGTCGTGATCGCGGCGGTGTGGCTGATTCCGGCGAAGCTCGGCGGCTACGCGCATGTGTTCGACGCAGCCGATACGTATTTCAAGGCGAAGGGCGGCGCAACCGGCATCATCCTGAAGCCGACGCAATTCACCGCTTATGCATCGCTCGCCTTGGGGTCGGCGCTCGCGGCTTTCATGTATCCGCATACGATGACGGCAGTGCTGTCGTCATCGTCCGCAACGACGGTGCGCAAGAATGCGATCTTCCTGCCGGCTTATACGCTGCTGCTAGGTCTGATCGCGTTGCTCGGCTATATGGCGATTGCGGCCGGCGTGCATGTCAAGTCGGCTTCGGATATGGTGCCGGCGCTTTTCAACACGCTGTTCCCGTCGTGGTTCGTCGGCTTTGCGGCGGCGGCGATCGCAATTAGCGCGTTGGTCCCGGCAGCCATCATGTCGATCGGCGCGGCCAATCTGTTCACGCGCAATTTGTGGCGTCCGTTGGTGTCGCCGAATATCACGCCTGAAGCCGAAGCGGCGAACGCGAAAATCGTGTCGCTGGTGGTGAAGTTCGGCGCGTTGCTGTTTATCGTGTTCCTGCCGACGCAATATGCGATCGACCTGCAATTGCTCGGTGGCGTGTGGATCCTGCAGATCTTCCCGGCTATCGTGTTCTCGCTGTACACGCGGCGCCTCAACACGCCGGGTCTGTTCATCGGCTGGCTCGTCGGCATCGTGCTCGGCACCGGCCTCGCGATTTCGCAAGGGCTCAAGCCAGTGTTCGCGTTGCATCTCGGCGACGCGGTGTATCCGGTTTATATCGGCCTGATCGCACTGGTGGTGAATGTCGCCGTGACGTTTGCGGTATCCGCCGTGTCGCCGCGACGAGTGGCTGCTGCCGTCTGATCGCGTTCTGACTCACCGGCGCCGCGAGCTGTTGCGCTCGCGGCGCTCGCTTTGCTGAAGCGGATCTATCCTCTATACGAGTACTTCTACCGATTGCATTGCCCGGCGAATTTCCAATGTCCGGGCCCACGATTCGTCGCGGATCGTCTCGATCAGACAATCGATAAAGCAACGCGAAGCGGTGTCCGACGGCTCGCCTGTGCGCCTGATGATGCCCACCGTGGAATCTTCGAGTTCTTCCCGCAGCGGAATCGCGCATAGGCCGTCACGCGCCGCGCATAGTTCTATGAGCGGCCACGGAAAATTGCTGATCATGTCCGTGCGCTTCAACAGCGCGATAGCGACGGTCAGCGAGTGCAGAAAGTGAATGCTGCCCGCATCCGTAATCGCGGTGAGAGTGCGTAGTTGATGAATCTTCATGTGTGGCCTGCAACTTCGCGACGGCATGCGGTAAGGCGTTTGCCTTTGCTTTACGCGTTCATCAACGCGAGCCGTTCTCAAGCGGGCTATGCCGGAATATTGTGGAGGCACGCTCACAACGTTGCAGTGCCTGATCGTTCATCTCATCGTGCTGCAAGTTCTGCCCTCGGTAGTCCTGACGGTTATGCGGTTCGCTAAGTGTATAAAACAGGTTATCCAGATTGAATGTCCGGGCTGCGTCAGCGCCTCGAACACCGCGCGCCGGTCTTGAATGTTATTAGCATAGGAGGGTAAAGATGACTGAGCAAGCCCTCATGCCCGCGGCAACTTCTGCCGGTGTTGTAAAGCGCCTCTCTTGCGGGGATACATCATCGGCGCATTATCCGCACGACATTGACGTGGCGGCTGCGGTATCTGGGGGACACGCCGGCTGCTCGTCGTTTGTCGATTCCCTCACCGGTGTGCACAACCGGGCGTACGCAGTCGGGCGCGCTCAGCAGTTGCTGAAATCGGCGCACGCCGCGCGCGTGGCGGTGTTGATCGTCAATCTCGATGGCTTCAGCAAGATCAACGATATTGCCGGCTACGATCTCGGCGACCGCGTCTTGCGCAGCGTCGCGCAGCGGCTCGCGGGCTCGATCGATCAGGACGACCTGCTCGCGCGTATCGGCGGCGACGAGTTCGTGATCGTCGCCGATGATCATGGCGATGCTTCGACGCTGACCGCGTTCGCGCAACACGTGCTTGCATTGTTCAGGGAGCCGTTTGTGATCGGGGGCCATGAGTACCGCGTGAGCGCGTCGGTGGGCGTTGCGCTTTCCAACGGCGAGCCTCGCGATGCCGCCGCGTTGATGCGCGATGCCGGCTCGGCGATGCGTCGCGGGAAGCTGTGCGGCCCTGGCAGGCTGCGCATTTTCACGGGCGACGTGCAAGAGGATGTGCAACGCCGCTTCCGGATAGAAGAACTGTTGCACCATGCGTTGAGCGCCGGCGAACTGAAGCTTGCGTATCAGGCCGTGATCGACGCTGCGTCGCGCGAAACGATAGGCGCTGAAGTCTTGCTGCGTTGGAGCAGCAGCGAGCTTGGCGACGTTGCGCCCGCCGAGTTCATACCGGTCGCAGAAGAAGCGGGATTGATGGAAAGCATCGGCGATTGGGTGCTGGAACAAGCGTGTGCCCAGGCCGCGGATTGGCGCTGGAGTATCGCGCCGAGCTTTGCGGTGTCGGTGAACATCTCTCCGGTCCAGTTCAACGAGCGCCTCGTGCGGCAGGTCGCTGCCTGTCTCGCGAACAGCGGCCTCGAAGCATCGGCGCTGCAACTCGAAATCACCGAGGGCATGCTGATGCCGGATGATGCTGCCGTGCGTGCAACCACCGCGGCGCTTGCGACGCTTGGCGTCAAGCTTGCGGTCGACGACTTCGGCACCGGCTACGCATCGCTGTCGTATCTCAAGCGTTTCCCGCTGCATAGCCTGAAGATCGATCGCTCGTTTGTTGCTGGCTTGCCGCGCGATACGGATTCGCTCGCCATCACGCATGCGCTCGTAAAGATGGCCCACGCGTGCGGTATGTGCGTGACGGCGGAAGGCGTGGAAACCGAAGAGCAGGCTACGGCGCTATGCGAGATGGGCTGCGACATGCTGCAAGGCTATCTGTTCAATCGCCCGGGCAGCGCAGCCGACCTTGCCGGCGTGTTGTCGCGCGCCAGTCGCTTAAATAGACGACGTCGTTTGTCAAAATAAGGTATCCGAAATAAAAATAGAGTTTTTGGCCGTGCCTTCTAGAATGACTCCATAAAGAAGACGAGCCTGTGTGCCGCCAGATCGAGCGGCGTTGTATAAGTCAGGAGAGAGACCATGTGTGATGCGGAAATCGCTGCAGTGCTGTTGAACCGTTGCGCAGTTCAGCCAGTCGACGAAGGCGAGCCGATTTATCTCGGCGTATTGCGTGAAGGAAATCTGTCGTTCAAGCGCGAGCTAGGCTTCGTGGGTGCGCGCGATGTTCCCGATATCAAGGCATGCCGTACCGAGTCGCTGATTTTCGACGACGGTTCGCGTGCGTTGCGTATCAGTGTCGAAGAGAGTGAAGGCGGTTGGACGCGATGGACTGCGCTACAACCGCTTCATTGAAGGGAGCGGCACGATGCCGGCACGAGCCGGCATCCGTACAACAATGCGACCCAACAAAGCGGCAAGGCCACTCACGTTTATGTCCTGCGCTAGAACCTGTCTACTCTGAATGGACGCGGGTCCACGAGCGTTTCTTCACCTGTCATCATTTCTGCGATCAGGCGCCCCGTCACCGGGCCTAACGTGAGTCCGTGATGCGCGTGGCCGAATGCGAACCATAAGCCCCGATGTTTTTCAGCTCGGCCGATGACCGGCATCATGTCGGGCGTGCAAGGACGCGCGCCCATCCACGGCTGAGCGTCCAGACGTTTATCCAATGGGAACAGTGTGCGTGCAATCGGTTCGACGGCGGCCAGTTGCGTAGGCGTTTCCGGCGCATCGAGCAGTGCGATTTCCGCGCCGGTCGTCAAGCGAATGCCGCGCGCCATGGGAGCGAGCAGATAGCCCTTTTCAACGTCCAGTACCGGATGATTGAGGCGCGCTCCTGCCCGCGGCGCATAGTGCATGTGATAGCCGCGCTTGACGCCGAGCGGCAGCCGATAGCCGAGCCGCGAGCTCACGCCGTCGGACCACGGCCCCAATGCCACCACCACCGATGAAGCCGCGATCGTGCCCGCGTCCGTGGTGACTTCCCAGCCATCGCGAAGCGTGTTGGCATCGCCGGTGAAAAAGCGTCCGCCCAGTGTCTCGAAGTATTTCGCATAGGCCGTGACGAGCGCGTTCGGGTCGCTCACCGAATCGGATTGCGTATAACGCAGGCCGCCTTGCAATGCCGTGTCGAGATCGGGTTCCGCCTGCTGCAAGCGAGCGGCGTCGAGCAATTCGAACTCGACGCCATATTCGCGGCGCCACTGCTCCGCGAGCCGTGTTTCGGCGTCTTGAGCCGCGCTGCTACGAAACACCTTGATCCAGCCGGTGGGGCGCAGCAACGCGCTCGCTTGCGCACCGGCAGCCAATGCGCAGTGCTCGGTCACACAGTGTTCGATTAGCGTCGAATACGACTTCGCGATTGCGGCGTGTTTCGCCGGGTCGGAATTGCGCCAGTATTTCCACAGGAACGGCGCGGCATGGAAGAGCGCATCGGCGTGATAACGCACGTCGAGCGACTGGTTGCGCGCATAGCGAAGAAGGGCACCGAGTCCGCGCGGAAATGCATATGGATAGACGCCTTCGCGCTGGATCAATCCGGCGTTGCCGAACGATGTCTCGTTGCCGGGCGGCTTGCGGTCCACAAGCGCGACCTGGCGGCCGCGTTTTTGCAGATGCACGGCCACGCACACGCCGACAATGCCGGCGCCTAGGACCACGGTATCGAATTTGATTGCAGTCATCTGTTAAACCGCTGAGAGTCCGGAGCCGTTGGAGCCGGACTCATTCAGAATAGGAGGCGAGGTCACGATCGATTTCAGCGATGCATCCGGCTTCGTGAGCTTCGACAGGTCGGGACGCGGCCGTCGCAACACCGGCGACTGCGCGAAGACCTGTTCCATTGCGTGCGCGACAGCGAGCGTTTTGCGGTCGCCATGAAACGGCCCGACGATCTGCAACCCGAATGGCATGCCCGCATCATCCAGGCCGCATGGCAGCGATACGGCCGGATGCGTCGTCAGCGTGACGACATAGGTGAGCGCGAGCCAGCGGTAATAGTTGTCCTGCTCGCGTCCATCGATTTGCGCGGCGTATAACTGCTGCCATGGAAACGGCGACACCGGCGTAGTCGGCGACAGGATCACGTCGTATTCCTGGAATGCGTTCTGAAAGCGTTTGAAGATGCGCGTCTGTTCAGCTTGCGCCCACGCGCTATCCGTGAGGCTCATGCTTGCGCCGAGTTCATAGTTGGCGCGCGTGTTCGGACCAAGCTGCTTCGGGTCGCGCGCATAGGCATCGTGCAAACCGGCGACGAAGCTCTCCGCGCGGATCACGTCGAAACAGCGGTGCACGTCGCCGAGATCGAAGCTCACTTCTTCGCATGAACGGAACGACGGCGCGATGAGCGCAATGCGCTCGCGGAACACCTGGCGGATGGATGCGTCGACGTCGCAACTGCCGAAGTCTTCGGTCCAGCCCACCCGCAGAGAGCCGGGATCGACGTCGGCGGGTGTTGCGAAGCTGAGCGGATCGACGGTAAAACTTAGCGGATCGCCCGCGGATAGGCCGGCCGTGGCAGCAAGCTGCAGGCACGCTTCGGCGACGGTGCGGCCCATTGGACCCACCACCGAGATCGGCGTCCAGCCCAGCACTTTGCGGGAGTTCGGCACGAGCCCCGGCGTCGGACGAAAGCCCACCACGCCACATTTCGAAGCCGGAATGCGCAACGATCCGCCGGTGTCCGAGCCGGTGCAGACGGGCAGCATGTCGCACGCCAGCGCGGCGGCAGACCCGCCCGACGAGCCGCCCGCATTCAACGCGGTATTGAATGGATTGCCGGTCGCACCCCATACCGGATTGCGGGTGTTGGCACCCGCGCCGAGTTCCGGCACATTGGTCTTGGCGGTGACGATTGCGCCGGCGGCGCGCAGGCGCTCGACAAGCACCACGTCGTGCGTGGGGACGTTGCCGCGCGACATCGGCGAGCCGTAGGTCGTTAGTAGTCCGGCTGTGTTTTCCAGATCCTTGACGCCTAGCGGCAAGCCGTGGAGCAGGCCCAACATTTCGCCGTCGAGCACCTGTTTTTCGGCGCGCTTCGCGGCAGCTCGCGCGGCCGGAAAATCCGTCGCGGTGATCGCGTTGACTGCGGGATTCACGGCTTCGATTCGCGCGATGCACGCCTCGAGTAATTCAACCGGCGAGATCTCTTTCGCGCCGATCATCCGGCGCAATTGCACCGCGCTGCGGCCGGGCAATTCGTTGTCTTGACTCATTGCATTCTCGCTCATTGCTTCGTCCTCATCAGGCGAGCGCTTCGCCCGTACGGTCTTTTAGCCAGATCACCGGCACGAGAGAAATCGCGCACGCGGCGGCGACATACCAGGCTGGCGCAAGCGGATTGCCCGTGCGCACGATCAGCCAGCTTGCGACAAACGGCGAGAACCCGCCAAAGAACGATGCGCTCACCACGTAGGTCAACGCAATCCCCGTGGCGCGCACATGCTTGGGGAACAGCTCGGGAATCATCACCAGTACCGGCACGATCTGCCCTGACACGAACACGGCCAGCAACGCGGATACGATGCACAGCGCGGCCATCGACGGATGCGCGCTCAGAAACGCGAACGCCGGATAGACGAGCAACAGCATCACCACGCGCGAAATCACGAGTACGCGCTTGCGGGTGAAGCGATCCGCGAGCATGCCCGTAAGCGGCGCCGCGACGAACAGGGCAAGCGAACTGACGATACCCGAGATGACCGCGGCCGTGGAAGAAAGATGCAGTGCGCGCACCGCATGGCTCGGCAGAAAAAACGCGGTGATGTAGACGGAAACCGAGCCACCCAATTCGGCGAAGGTGCCGAGAATCGTCAGCTTCAGATGCGTGGTCAGCGCGGCCTTCAGCGCGCCCCGCGGCGCGGCTTCGCCAGGCTTGCGCCCCGGCAGGGTTTCTTCGAGCCGCCTGCGGATCAGCATGCCGGCCGGCGCCGCGACGATGCCGAGCACGAACGGAATGCGCCAGCCCCATTCGAGCACCGCTTGCTTGGGCAACAACACGTTGACGAGCGTCGCCACCAGTGCGCCGAGCACGAGCCCCGCAGCGGTCGCCGCGAAGTTCCAGCTTGCGAAGAAGGCGCGGGTGTCGTCGGTTGCGTACTCAACCAGCAATGTGGTGCCGGGTCCGAACTCGCCGCCCGCCGCGAAGCCCTGAATCAGGCGCGCCACGAGCACGATCAGCGGCGCGACGAAACCCGCGACCGCGTAAGTAGGTGCGCACGCGATCATCGCGCAACTGAGCGCCATCAGCATGATAGTGAGGACCATCGCGTTCTTGCGACCCGCGCGGTCCGCGTACGCACCGATCACGACGCCGCCGAGCGGCCGGACGATGAAGCCGACGCCGAATACACCGATCGAAAGCAGGAACTGGTTGACTGGCGACGCGCCCGGAAAGAACAACTGGCCGATCTGGATCGCGAAAAAGCTGTAGATCGTGAAGTCGTAGAATTCGAGCGCCGTGCCGATGGTCGTGGCGGTGATGACGCGGGTTTTCGTCAAACCGGACTTACTGAGAGCAAGGGTGGACACGATAGGGTTCCCACAGGAAAGGTGGAATCGACGTGAGTTATCATATATGAGAAAAAATAAATTTCTCATATCCGAGAAATTTTCATGGCAAGTGGAAGCGGATCAGATGGCCAAAGCCGTAATGGAACAACAGAAAGCGGCCGTGCACGAAGCGCCGCCTTTGCTCGATCACAAGCTGGTGGGCGGGCATTTGCGGCAGGCGCGCAAAGCGCGCGGGCTGACGCTGGCCGAGTTGTCGGAGCGCTCGGGCATAGCGGTATCGACGATCTCGAAGGCTGAGCGCGGCGATATCGCGCTGACGTACGACAAGTTCGCGGCGCTCGCGCATTCGTTGGAACTCGAGTTCGACGCGATTTTCGGCCGGCGCCGCAAGCCGGGCGCCGGCGCGATGAAGCCGTCGTTTACGGCGGCGGGCAAGCAGCAGATCTACGACACGCCGAACTACGAGTACGGCATGCTCGCGAACAGTCTGACCGGCAAACGCATGATGCCGATGCGCGCACACATCCACGCGCGCGCCGTGTCGGACTTCCCCGAGTACATCCGGCACTCGGGCGAGGAGTTCGTCTTTCTGCTGAGCGGCAAGCTCGAATTGCGCTTTGAAAACGGCAAGTCGTTCAAGCTGATGCCGGGCGACAGCCTCTATTTCGACAGCTCGGTTGGGCATATCTATCTGAGCGTGGGCGACGAGGACGCCGACGCGCTGGTGTGTTGCGTCGATGCGGACGAACATCGTCCGCGCGGCGCTATTTGAGCGCAGGTGGGACGCGGTTCTTGAGGCGTCATCGAGCGTCTCTACAACGCCGGAACGCGGCTGTGTTGCCGACCAATCTTCACGCGGCGGAAGCCGTTGCCTGCGTCTGCGTGTAAACTGCTCACTTTTTTGCATTCGGTGGTATGTTGCAAGCCCCCCAGCGCACAGCTCTCAGCGGCCCGGCGCTTGTCCGCCTGCTGGCGCGTCTCGCCGATGTCGACGTTCCCGAATTCCGGCAATCGCTGTCTGACCGGTTGAGCGACTGGCTCGGCTGGACGGACGCGATCGCACTGTCGTCGGCGCTCACCGGCGCGCCGCTCGCGGTGCCCGCGGGCGCGCGAGCGTTCGGCAGCGCCGAAGAAGCGGAATGCGCGCGCGTGCGTGCGTCGCTGGTGAAAACCATCGCGGGCGACAGCATGTTTGCCGCCGACAAGCGGCGCCGTTTCGTGCACGTCGCACAGCAGCGCGCGTCCGCGGAAATGCAGGCCGCGCCGGCCGTACCGGTCGACTACGCGCAGTTTCGTCAACGCTACGTGGCCCTGCAGCAATCGATGGAAACGGGCGTCGGCAATTTGCGCGGCCGGCTGCGCGCGTTGCTGGCCGCGAAGTCGCCCGCCATGGGCCGTCTAGCGGTGCTGGATGCTGTGATGGAGCGCGCACTGAGCGAGCGCGAGCGGAACCTGCTCGCCACCGTGCCCGTGTTGCTCGCGGGGCACTTCGAGCGCTTACGCGACGCCGCACGGCAGGCGCAGGCCGTCGAGCAAACGGCGGACGATGCCGCGCAAGCCGCGCGAGCCGAGGAAGGCGCAAAGATCGCAAGCCTCACCGTCCACTCCGCCGCAGCGGCCCAAGCCGCCGACGCCGCAAAAGCATCGCCGAAGCACGCTCAATTGGTCGCGCCCGGCGCCTGGCTCGACGTATTCCGCAAAGACATGCAGAGCGTGTTGCTTGCCGAGCTGGATGTTCGTTTACAACCGGTCGAAGGGCTGCTCGCCGCCCTTCGTACTCGCTAACCGGGACACCATGTCCAGATATCGTATTGATCTCGTTTTGTTCGCGGCAGGTCTCGCCGCGGTGGGCGGCATTGCCATCGGCTATGTCGGTTCGAACTGGCTGGCGCTGGCTGTCACGCTGCTGATCGGCGCCTGCTATCTGACGGGCGCGCTCGAATTGCGGCGCTACAGCCAGGCCACGTCGACGCTCACGCGCGCCGTCGCGGACCTGTCTGAGCCGCCGCCGCGGCTTGGCGCCTGGCTCGAACTGCTGCATCCGAGCCTGCGCAATGCGGTGCGCCTTCGCATCGAAGGAGAGCGAGTCGCGCTGCCGGGGCCCGCGCTTACGCCTTACCTCGTCGGCTTGCTGGTGTTGCTCGGCATGCTCGGCACACTGCTCGGCATGGTGGTGACGCTGCGCGGCACCGGCATGGCGCTCGAAGGCGCGACCGATCTCGCGGCGATCCGCGCTTCGCTGGCCGCGCCGGTCAAGGGGCTCGGATTCGCGTTCGGGACGTCGATTGCGGGCGTGGCGAGCTCGGCGATGCTCGGCCTGCTGTCCGCGTTGTGCCGCCGCGAGCGGCTGGAAGCGGCGCAACGGCTCGACGTCAAGATCGCGACGAGCTTGCGCATCTACTCGCAGGCTCATCAGCGCGACGAAAGCTTCCGGCTTTTGCAGCGGCAAGCCGAGCTCATGCCGACACTGGTCGACCGTCTACAGACGATGATGGCCGCGATGGAGCAGCACAGCCTCGCGTTCAACGAGCGGCAACTCGCGAGCCAGGAAGCATTTCACGGCAAGGCTCAGGCCGCGTACACGTGCCTCGCGGCATCGGTCGAGCAGTCGCTCAAGCAGAGCGTCGCCGACAGCACGCGCGCCGCTGGCGAGGCTTTGGAACCCGTCATGCAGGCGACGATGGCCGGCCTCGCGCGCGAAAGCTCGGCCTTGCACGAGAGCGTGTCGCAGGCGGTGCAGCGGCAACTCGACGGGTTGTCGAGCGGTTTCGAATTGGCCACCGCGACGGTCGCCGACATCTGGAACAAGGCGCTCGCCGGACATCAGCGTTCGAGCGAGGAACTGACGCAGCAGTTGCGCTTGTCGCTGGATCACTTTACGCAGACCTTCGAACAGCGTTCGGCCGGTTTGATCGACAGCGTGTCCGCGCGGCTGGAAACCGCAGCGGGCAACGTATCGCAAGCATGGAACGAGGCGCTGTCGCGTCAGGAGCAAGCCGGCGCGACGCTGGCGGCGCGTCACGAACAGGCGCTGACTGCCGCGGCCGCGACCTTCGGACAGCACTCGGCGTCGTTGCTGCACACCGTCGGACAGTCGCACGCGGACTTGCAGACCGAACTCGCGTCGCGCGACGAACAGCGGCTCGCGGCCTGGACCGCGACGCTCGGTTCGATGGCGGCCACGCTCGGCAAGCAATGGGAGCAAACGGGCGAGCGCACCGAAGAGCGGCTCGCGGCGTGGACGGCGAAGCTCGGTTCGACGGCTGCCACCCTCGGCAAGGAATGGGAGCAGGCAGGCGAGCGCAGCGAAGAGCGCCTCGCGGCGTGGACCGCGAAGCTCGATTCGATGGCGGTCACGCTCGGCAAGGAATGGCAGCAAGCGGGCGAGCGCACGGCGAGCCGTCAGCAGGAGATTTGCGACACGCTCGCGCAGACCGCGCGCGACATCTCGGCGCAGACGCAGGCGCATGCAAGAGAGACCATCGTCGAAATTTCGCGACTCGTGCAAGCGGCGTCCGAGGCGCCGAAGGCCGCGGCCGAGGTGGTCGCCGAACTGCGCCAGAAGCTCTCCGACAGCATGGTGCGCGACACCGCGATGCTGGAAGAACGCAGCCGCCTGCTGGAGACGCTCGAAACGCTGCTCGATGCGGTGAATCATGCATCGACGGAACAACGCACGGCAGTCGACGCGCTTGTCGCGACGTCGGCGGATTTACTGGAGCGCGTCGGCACGCGCTTCACTGACAAGGTCGAGGCCGAAGCGGACAGGATCGGCACCATTGCCGCGCAGATCACCGGCGGCGCCGTCGAGGTGGCGAGCCTCGGCGAAGCGTTCGGTGCGGCCGTGCAGTCGTTCGGCGAGTCCAACGACAAGCTCGTCGCGCATCTGGAACGGATCGAAACCGCGCTCGACAAGTCGCTCACGCGCAGCGATGAACAGCTCGCCTACTACGTGGCGCAGGCGCGCGAGGTTGTCGATCTGAGCGTGATGTCGCAGAAGCAGATCGTCGAAGACTTGCAGCAGCTCGCGGCGCGGCGCGCAACGGATGGAGTTGAAGCGGCATGAGCGGGATGAGCGAGGACATCGACGGCGGCGTGGAGCCTGGCGCACCGATATGGGCTGCGTTCGGCGACCTGATGTCCGTGCTGCTCGGCGCGTTCATGCTGATTCTGGTGGCCGTCATCGGCGTGCAGCTGGAACTGTCGAACAAGCTCGAGCAGGAGGTCAAACAGCGCCAGCTGGAAACGCAGCGCCGCAAGACGCTGGAACAGGCGCTGGCCGGACCGCTTGCGGCGGGCCGCGTGACGCTGGTCAATGGGCGTATCGGCATCAGCGGCAATGTGCTGTTCGCGCTCAACTCCGACCAGTTGCAGCCGCAAGGGCGTGATCTGTTGAAGAGCCTGGCGGGGCCGTTGTCCGCCTATCTGCGCGCCAACGACGAGATCCTGATGGTGAGCGGCTTTACCGACGACCAGCGGCTGCGCGAAGGCAACCGCCGTTTCGCGGATAACTGGGAACTGTCGGCGCAGCGCGCGCTGACGGTGACACGTGCGTTGATCGATGCGGGTGTGCCGGCGTCGTCGGTGTTCGCGGCGGCGTTCGGCTCGGCTCAACCCGTGAGTTCGAATACCGACGAGCAGGGGCGGGCGCGCAACCGCCGCGTGGAAATTGCGCCGGTTCCGAGGCTGTCGGCGGCGGCGGGAAAGCCCCATGAGTGACAGCGTGAGCGTCCCCGTGACTGAGACGACACGGACGCCGCGGGCCACGCTCGACGCCTGGCGCGAGCGCGGCGCCGATCGCCTCGACCCGATGCGTTTTCGTTTCATCGACGCGTTGGAGCGGCGTGTCGCCGCGCAGAGCGGCAAGACGCGGCGTGTGCTCGACGAAAAGCTGTCCGGCCTGCTCGAAGCGTATGCGCGGGACATGGAACGAACAACATCCACGCCAGCGGATACCCATGCGGCTACCCATCCTGCTGCATCCGAAGGCGAGCCGACACCCGGCGCGCTCGCGCAACTGGTCGACTACATGCACACCGAGGCGCAGCAATACGAACCCGGTCACGCCCCGTACCCTGAACTGCCCGCGCTCGATTACTTCAGACAGACGTGGGCCCAGGTCCGCACCGAAAAGCAGTTGCGGCAGTCGTTGCAACCGGCGCCCGGCAACGCCGGTCCGCTGAACTCGCGCAGCCTCGTGCATCGCTCGCTTTCGCTGATGCGCGAGTTGTCGCCGGGTTATCTGAAACAGTTCCTGTCGTATGTCGACGCGTTGTCGTGGATGGAGCAGTTGAGCGGCGGCGCCCCGGCCAGCAAGGATGCGCCGCGCGCGGGGACCGCCGGCAAGGGCGCTCGCGGCAAAACGCGCTGATGCCGGACGGCTTCGGCCGTGGCATATTGGGGGGAGTAGCCATCAAGGAGCCCACCATGCGAATCCAGACCTCATTTCTGTTCGATCTCGACGGCACGCTCGTCGACAGTGTCTATCAGCACGTGCTGGCCTGGAAAGAAGCACTCGACAGAGAGGGCATCCCGCTGTCGGTCTGGCGGATTCATCGAAAGATCGGCATGAGCGGCGGGCTCTTCACCAATCAGCTTTTGCGTGAGACGCACGGCGATATCAGCGCCGAGCGCAGTGAGCGTCTGCGTCATGCGCACGCGGCGGCTTATCAACGGTTGCGCGCGCAAGTATGTCCGCTGCCCGGCGCGCGGGAATTGCTCGATGCGCTGACGCAAGCCGGAACGCCTTGGGCGGTGGCCACCAGCGGCCGCATGGAAACAGCGGCGCTGAATCTGGAAGCGCTCGGCGTCGATCCGGCGAAAGCGGTGGTCGTCACGCGCGACGACGTCAAATACGCGAAGCCCGACCCGGACCTTTTCATCGCGGCGGCGGAACGCCTCGGCGTTGCGATCGAGCACTCGGTCGTGGTCGGCGACAGCATCTGGGACATGCTCGCGGCGCGACGCTGCCGTGCGCTCGGCGTGGGATTGCTGTCGGGCGGCTACGGCACGGAAGAGCTCGAACGCGCGGGCGCACTGCGGGTGTATGACGATCCCGCGGATCTGCTGGATCATCTGGACGAAGTGGCCGCACGGCCATGATCGCCGGCATCGGATGCACGCAAAATAGCGCGCTCCCAGCGACTCGTTTCAGCATCGCTTATTCGCTTTATTCAACGCGCATACGCTGCGGCAAAAGCACGTAAGTTTGTACTTTTGATGCCAAGAGCCCTGTACTATATGGCTCAACGGGAACCGGCCAGGCAACCAGCGATAGAAAGACCGGCGTGCACGCAGGGTGCGGCGCGCCGGCATGTTCCACGTGAGCGCATGCGGTGACCGGGGAGCCTGTCACGGTAATCTTCCTGCGGCCGCCTGACGAAACACGTGAAAATATGAACAAGTTTATTCGACCACCCGTCTCCTATCCGACAACGGTTGTCTTCGTAGATGACAACGACAGCTACCTCGACGCGCTGCGCCGTTTCTTTCCGGATGTGTCCACCAATCTTTTTTTCTCGCGCCCTCAAACGGGACTCGCTTTCATCCGCCAACACGCGCGTGAGAATTCGCTGGAATTTGCGCCGGCTTCCGCGTGCCTGAGCGAGACGGGTTTTGAGCGCTTTGTCGAAACGTCGCCGCAGCGCGATGTGCTGGCCCGCGATTCCCGCTTCTCCGAAGTGGCGGCGGTCGTCGTGGATTACGACATGCCCGGCGTGAGCGGCGTCGAGTTCCTTTCGTCGATCTCAAACCTGCATTGCGCGAAGATTCTGCTGACCGGCGTCGCCGACGAAACAGTCGCGGTGAAAGCCTTCAACGCCGGTATCGTCGATTTATATCTGCGCAAGACCGACGCGGATTCCGCGAACCGTCTCGTTCATTTCGTCAACGACGCCAAGAGCCGCCACTGCTCCGAAACGGGCTGGCTCGCGTTGGGCGAGAACGGCATGACGTATTGCGATCCGCGCACGAGAAAGGTGATCGACGAACTGGTGGCGGACAAAGGTATTGTCGAGTATTACTGGCGTCCCGAGCAGAATGCGATTCTTATGTTCGATCGTGAGGGAAGGGCAAGCGTATTCGTCGCGTGGGCCGAGCACGACTGGATCTCCCAGGGCGAAATCGTCGCGGACGAAAGCGGCCCCGCCGAGTTGCTCAAACAGATGGCGGTGCGCGAGGTCATGCCGCTCTTCTGGCCGTATCTGGCCTATCGGTCGGGCGTCGAATTCAGGATGCTGAAGCCGCAAGCGGTCCCCGGTTGGGGCGACGCTTTCTACTGCTGGAGCCCGATCGAGGCGTCCGAAGTCGCCGAAGGGGGCGTCAAGCCCTTGACGTTTGCGCAATGGCGGAGCGACCGGACACGCTAACGCCTGCCTGCCGACACGTCGAGCCCATGTACGCCATTCCAACTGCCTCGCGGCGCTCGGGCTTACTCGTTTGCAGCGGTCGATTACGCGGTTAACTACGGCTATCCCTGACCGCTTAAGCTGTGCCGGCTTTTGCGCACAGAAAGCGGCACACTTCCTCATGCATGGCTTGCACGCCGGGGCTCGATTCGATGGCGCGCCAGCAGCCATGCACGAGCCCCGCGCCGATCCACAGCCGCGCTTCGCCACCGGCGGCCTCAACACGTTCGGCGAATACGCGCGCATCGTCTCTGAGCGGATCGTGTTCAGCGCCGATCGCCAGCGTCCGCGGCAGGCCGTCATAACGCGTGGCGTCGAGCGGCACGGTCCACGCGGGGTAGGGCGGCGATTCCCCCCAGTACATGTCGCGAAACGCGTGAACATCGGTGAGGGTTAGCATCGGCGCTTGCGCTTCGGTATCGCGCGCGGGTGGCTGAGGATCGGTGCCGAGCATCGGATAAACCAGCGCAAGGCCGTGAATGCCTTTTATGCCGTCGTCGCGCAATCGCATCGCCACGCCGGCCGCAAGCGTGCCGCCCGCACTATCGCCCGCCAGTTGCAACGTGCCGTCGGCAGGCGAATCGAATGGCAGCCGACGTTGCAGCGCGGCGAGCGTGACCTCCATGCAATCCTCATGCGCGGCCGGTGCGCAATATTCGGGCGCGAGCCGGTAATCGACTGCGATCACATCGAGCCCGGTATCAGCGGCGAGGCGTGCCGTGATGAGCTGATGACTGTCCAGCGATCCAAGCACGAAGCCGCCGCCGTGGAAGTACAGCACGGTGCCGCGCGGCATTGCGCCGGTCTTTGCACGGTTGCGGTAAAGCCGCAAGGCAACTGAATGGCCCGCGGCGGCCTTGAATTGCGCGTCGTGCGTGATGACTTCTTGCGGCAACGGCGGAGTCAGTGCCGCCGCATAACGGTCGTAGGCTTCGCGCTGCTCGCGCGGCGTCAATGAAGTCGTATGCCCCGGGTAGATTGCAGCGGCTCTCGCGATGAACGCAGCCATTTGCGGCTCAAGCATGCTCGCTCCGGTTGCGCGGTGCGCTTGCGGGCAGGCTGATCACGCGACCTGCATAGGTTGCCGCAGCAAGCGCGGCATGCGCGTGGGCCAGTTCTTGCACGCGAGCGGCGACGTCGGCATCGAACGGAACAGATCGTGGCCCGCTCGTGTCCACATGCAGCAGCATCTGCTCGCCGGCGGCGACCGGTTGCTCGCCGTCGTCAGCGAACATCTCCAGATAGAGATGCAGCCGCTTGGCGTCATGTCCGAGCACGCGCATATCGACACGCACCCGCGCGCCTTCCTTGATCTCATGCAGATAGTTGATATGCGCTTCGAGCGTGTAGATCGAGCGGCCGCGTTGCTTGCGCACGGCGTCGGGCAAACCGATCCGGTCGATGAGTTCGTCGGTCGCGAAACTGAAGATCAAAATGTAGAACGCGTCGCGCAAATGGCCGTTGTAGTCGACCCATTCCGCGCGCACCGTATCGCGATAGCTCGGCAGAGAAGCGGTTTGCGGCATGGTGCGGGGTCTCCTTGTTTCGTGTAGGACGCGTAGTTTTCAACGCGGGTAAGGGCAAGGGCAAGGGCAAGGGCAAGGGCGGCGGCAGCGTGCCGCGTGTGGCTGCGCTGACGCTAATCCGCGGGCGTCAGTCCGTGCCGCGCCTTGGCTTCGCCGATCGCCGCCAGCACGCTTGTAATGCAGTCGTCACGGTAGCGCTCCAACTGTTTGATCGAGCGCGGGCCGACCTGTTCAGCGGTGCCGTCAACCACGCGGTCGATCAGCTCGTCCGTCAACTTCGGCGCTATTAGTTTAGTCCACGGCAGTTCCAGCGCGGGGCCGAACTGTTGCATGAAATGGCGCATGCCCGCGTCGCCGCCTGCCAGCGTGTAGGTGAGGAAGGTGCCCATGAACGACCAGCGGATGCCCGCGCCAAAGCGGATTGCGTCGTCGATCTCGCCTGTAGTCGCCACGCCTTCGTTGACCAGATGCAGCGCCTCGCGCCACAGCGCTTCGAGCAGCCGGTCGGCGATAAAGCCCGGCACTTCCTTGCGGACTCGCAGCGGCCGCATCGAAAGCGAGCGATAGATGTGCAGCGCGGCGTCGATGGTTTCGGCAGCCGTGCACTCGCCGCCGAGCACTTCGACGAGCGGCAGCAGATACACCGGATTGAACGGATGCCCGACGACGCAACGCTGCGGGTTCACCGCCCGCGCGTAGAAGTCGCTCGGCAATAGCCCGGACGTCGACGAAGCGATGATGGCGTCCGGTTTCGCCGCGCGGCTAATCTGCTCGTGCAGCGCGAGTTTCAGTTCCTCGCGTTCGGGCGCGCTTTCCTGGATGAAGTCCGCGTGCGCGACGCACGCTTCGATCGTATCGACAAAGCGCAGCCTTGTCGGCGACGCCCCCTCGGCGAGACCCACGCGTTCCAGCGCGGGCCACGCATTGGCCACGTTCTCGCGCAACTGTTTTTCCGCGCCGGGAGCGGGGTCCCACGCGATCACATCGAGCCCGTGCGCGAGCGCGCGCGCCACCCAGCCGCTGCCGATCACGCCCGCGCCAATTGCGGCGAATGTTTTGATATCGACGATCACTGCCATTGCTGACGTTTCCTTGTTTGCCTATCAGTTCTTCGATGCCGTAGCCGTTCGCAAGCGCATGCAATGCCGCACGCTCAAGCGTATGCCCCGGCCACACGCCGTTCCAGTTGCCGTTCGCCACGCGCGGGCAGGCCGAGCTTGCGCCGCCCTTCGGCGGGTGTCAGCGCACGTCCGCCCAGGCGTTCGATAATTTCCACCGCGCGCTGCACCAGCGTGCCGTTCGTTGCAGGCACGCCCTTATCGAGCCAGATGTTGTCTTCGAGGCCGACGCGCACGTGGCCGCCGAGCAGCATCGCCTGCGCGACCATCGGCATCTGCATGCGGCCTATGCCGAAGCCGGCCCATTGCGCGCCGGGCGGCAGGTTGTCGGCCATCGCTTTCATCGTCGTCGTATCGGCGGGCGCGCCCCACGGAATGCCGAGGCAGAGCTGAAACAGCGGCGGCGCGTCGAGCAGGCCTTCCTTGAGCAATTGCTTCGCGAACCACAAATGGCCCGTATCGAAGATTTCCAGCTCGGGCTTCACGCCGAGTTCCTGGATACGCGCCGCGCCCGCCCGCAATTGCGCGGGCGTCGACACATAGATGTAGTCGCCGTCGCCGAAATTGAGCGTGCCGCAATCGAGCGTGCAGATTTCCGGCAGCAACTCCTCGACGTGCGCAAGGCGCGTCAGGCCGCCTACCAGATCCGTGTTCGCGCCGAAGCGCATCGGGTCCTCGCCCGGACCGATTTCAAGATCGCCGCCCATGCCCGCGGTCAGATTGACGATGACGTCGGTGCCAGACGAGCGGATCCGGTCGACCACCTCGCGGTACAACTGCGGATCGCGGCTGCCGCGCCCGGTTTTCGGATCGCGCACATGGCAATGCGCAACGGTGGCGCCCGCTTTCGCGGCTTCGATCGCGGCCTCGGCGATCTGCTTCGGCGTCACGGGAATGGCCGGGTGTTTGCCGACAGTGTCGCCCGCGCCGGTGACCGCGCAGGTCACAATGACTTCATGGTTCATGCGTGCTAGTTCCTGTAAATGAAAGTGTCACGAGTCGCGCACTCAATCAAAGCCCGAGATAGGCCTTGACCGCGGGCAAGCCGTCCTTGCCGTCATAGGTCTTCACGCCGGCGAGCCATGCGTCGAGTACTTGCGGGTTCTTCTTCAGATAGGCCTTGGCGGCATCGGCGGGCTTTTCCTTGCTCATGACCGACTGCATCACCAGATTTTCAAGTTGCGTCGAAAAACGCAGGTTGCTTACGAGCTTGCCCGCGTTGGGGCAACGCGCCAGATAGTCGGGCGACGTCAGCGTATAAACGCGCGCTTCGCCGTCGTTCGGACCGAATACCCCCTCGCTGCCTGAGAGATATTTCATGTCGATCTGAATGTTCATCGGATGTGGTTCCCAGCCGAGAAACACCACCCATTTCTTCTCGCGGATCGCGCGATCCACCGAAACGAGCATGCCCGCTTCGCTCGACTCGATCAGCTTGAACCCGCCCAGACCGAACTTGTTCGTGGCGATCATCTTCTGGATCGCCGCGTTGGCGCTGCTGCCGGGTTCTATGCCGTAGATCTTGCCGTCGAGTTGATCGCGATGTTTGGCGATGTCGGCGAAAGTTTTCAGGCCCGCATCGTAGGCATAGGCCGGCACCGCGAAGGTCGCCTTTGCGCCGGTCAGATTGGGCGGTTGCAACACCTGGATCGACTTCGATTCGACAAACGGCGCGATCGCTTTCTCCTGCACGGGCCACCAGTAGCCGAGCGACACGTCGAGCTGTTTGCTCTTCAGGCCCGCGAAGGAAATCGGCACCGAGGCGACGGTCGTCACGGGCTGATAACCGAGCCCTTCGAAGACGGTCGACGCAAGCGCGGTCGTCGACGTGATGTCGGTCCAGCCGATGTCCGCGAAACGCACGGCGCGGCACGCGGGTGGGTCCTGTGCGAAGGCGGGTAGCGTGGTAACGGCGGCGGCGAAAGCGGCCGCGAGGCACGCAAGATGGGCAAGCAGGGCTTTAATGCGTAACTTCATGACAATTCCCCTAATGACGCTTATGCACGTTTGACAGCGCGTTTAGAAGGGCCGCGTTGATGCTGTGAAGCGGTGAAGCGCGGCCCACGGACAAGTGGTGCGTGAGGTGCTACGTTGACTGATGCCTGAACTGCACGAATGCCCTAAAGTTAATGCCCCATATTCCGGCCAAAGCGACCGTCAGCGACCCGTTCTTGCTCCCACGCGACAACGAGGGAAAACCAGCATGCGTTATGGAGCCGCGCGTTGCGGCGCAGCATCCACGGAAAGGGAATTTTGGCGCGTCTTGCCCGCTCGCGACGCGCTTGCTACGCTCGCCGGGAACCCCGCGTTCGCCTGCGCTTTGCTTTCGTTTTGTGACTGAGCCCCCGCCAGATGCCTGAAGAGATATCGTTCCTGCTGCTGCCGGGCTTTTCGGCGATCGGCTTCATGTCGGCGGTCGAGCCGCTGCGCGTGGCGAATCGCTTTCAGGGCGAGTTGTACCGATGGCGCATTCTGAGTCTCGACGGCGCGCCGGTCGCGGCCAGCAACGGCATTTCGATCAACGCGGATGCGGCAATCGCTGCAGTGAACGACGCGCGCACGCTGTTCGTCGTGGCGGGCTTCGAGCCGCTTGCGTGCTACTCGCGCGAGCTCGCCGGCTGGCTCAAGAGCCTCGAACGCACCGGCGCGACGCTCGGTGGCATCGACACTGGCAGCTTCATTCTCGCGGAAGCCGGGCTGCTTCGCGGTGCGGACAACGTGACCGTGCATTGGGAAGCGCTGTCGGCGTTTCGCGAGCGCTATCCGTCGCTGGAGGCGAGCCAGGAACTGTTCGAGATCGGCGCGCGGCGTATCACGTGCGCGGGCGGCACGGCGTCGATCGACATGATGCTCGACCTGATCGGCCGCAAGCACGGCGCGGCGCTGGCGTCGGCGGTCTCGGAACAGTTCGTGGTGAGCCGCATCCGCCAGCGCTCGGACCATCAACGCATGGAGATCGCCGCGCGCTACGGCGTGCATAACCGCAAGCTGATTCAGGTGATCGGCACGATGGAGCAGCATATGGAAGAGCCGTTGACGCCCGATCGGCTCGCGCAGGAAATCGGCGTGACGCGCCGGCAGCTAGAACGGCTCTTTTGCGCGTCCCTCAAGGACACGCCGACGCATTTCTATCTGCAACTGCGGCTTTCTCGCGCGCGCGAGTTGCTGCAACAGACGGACATGTCGATCACGTCGATTTGCGTCGCATGCGGGTTCGAGTCGCCGTCGCATTTCTCGCGGACGTATCGCGCGCGATTCGGCGCAAGTCCGAGAAGCGACCGGCAGGTGAGCGGCGGCTTGATGCCGTCGAAAGCGCTAATCAACGCCCATGCCGGCGAATTATCACGTCAGCAGCAACAGTGAATTCACGGATTCGGGGTTTGCCCTAGGTCATTGGCCTCCTAGACTGTGTCCATCTGCTGAAGACAAACCGCCTTCAGCACCGCACAAAACAATCTCTGGAGGTAGTAGTCATGAAATCGCTGATCGAAGCTGCTGTTATCGCTGCTCTTATTTCCGCACCGCTCGCTGCTTTCGCCCAATCGAACCAGTCGGTGACCCGCGCGCAGGTTCGCGCCGAGTTGATCCAGTTGGAAAAGGCCGGCTACAACCCGGGCACGTCGAACGACTTCGATTACCCGGCGAACATTCAGGCCGCCGAAGCGCGCGTCGCCGCGCAAAACGGCACGGCTCAAACGAGCGGCTATGGCTCGGCCACCAACGGTTCGTCGCAGTCAGGCAGCCGCGTTGAGACGACGTCGAGCTCGTATTCGGCTCCTGTGTACGTCGGTCATTAATCAGGTTTCAGCGCGGCGGTGTTGAGCCGCGCAAGCGAAAAAAACCGGTACGTCGCAACGTGCCGGTTTTTTCACATTCAGATCCCACCCACACACATGTACTTGATGACCACGTAGTCGTCGATGCCATAGTGCGAGCCTTCACGTCCTAGGCCTGACTGCTTGACGCCGCCGAACGGCGCGACTTCGTTCGAAATCAGTCCCGTGTTGATGCCCACCATGCCGTATTCGAGCGCTTCCGCGACGCGCCATACGCGTCCGATGTCGCGGCTATAGAAGTACGACGCAAGACCGAACTCGGTGTCGTTCGCGAGACGGATCACTTCCTCGTCCGATGAAAAACGGAACAGCGGCGCAAGCGGCCCGAATGTTTCGTCGCGCGCCACTTTCATGTCGGGCGTGACATCCGCGAGCACGGTCGGCTCGAAGAAGCCGTGGCCGAGCGCATGACGCTTGCCGCCGGTGACAATGCGCGCGCCTTTGGCAAGCGCGTCTTCGATATGCGACTCCACTTTGAGCACCGCCGCGTCGTTGATCAGCGGACCTTGCGTCACGCCTTCGTCGGTGCCTTGGCCTACTTTCAATTGTTCGACGGCGACGCGCAGTTTTTCGGCGAACGCGTCGTACACCTTGTCGTGCACGTAGAAGCGGTTCGTGCATACACAGGTCTGGCCGCTATTGCGATACTTCGATGCAATCGCGCCCGCCACTGCGGCGTCGAGATCGGCGTCGTCGAAAACGATGAACGGCGCGTTGCCGCCCAGTTCGAGCGACACTTTCTTCACCGTCGGCGCGCACTGCGCCATCAGCAGACGGCCCACCGGCGTCGAGCCGGTGAACGACAGCTTTCGCACGATCGGATTGCCGGTCATTTCCGCGCCGATCGTTTTAGGCTCGCCCGTCACCACATTGAAAACACCGCGCGGCACGCCCGCGCGTTCGGCCAGCACGGCGAGCGCGAGCGCCGTGAGCGGCGTCGCCTCCGCCGGTTTGACGATGATCGGGCAGCCCGCCGCCAACGCCGGACCGACCTTGCGGGTGATCATCGCGGCCGGGAAATTCCACGGCGTGATGGCCGCGCAGACGCCGACCGGCTCCTTGGTCACGACAATGCGCTTGTCGCTTGCCGGCGTGGGAATCGTGTCGCCGTTCACGCGCTTGCCTTCTTCCGCGAACCATTCGAGGAACGCGGCCGCGTACTGAATTTCGCCTTTGGCCTCGGCAAGCGGCTTGCCTTGTTCCGTGGTCAGGATGAGCGCGAGATCGTCGGCGTTCTGGAGCATCAGGTCATGCCACTTGCGCAGGATCACCGAGCGCTGTTTGGCCGTCGTCGTGCGCCATGCGGGCCATGCGGCGTTGGCGGCGTCGATCGCGCGGCGCGTTTCCGCTGTGCCCATGCGCGGCACCGTCGCGACGAGTTCGCCCGTCGCGGGGTTCACAACTTCGAAAGTTGCGCCGTCGTCAGCGCCTTGCCATTCGCCGGCGAGATAGGCGTGGGTTTTCAGCAGAGCTGGGTCTTTCAGACTGAGCGTGGTCATTGATCGTTGTCCTCAAGCCGTTACGGCAACGCTGTCTTTGATGACGTCTTCGAGAATCGCGAGCGCTTCCTCAAAGACCGCCTCCTGAATCGTCAGCGGGAACAGGAAGCGCACCACGTTCGAATAGACGCCGCACACGAGGAGCAGCAAGCCGCGTTCGAGCGCGCGCGACTGCACGCGCTTCGTGAATTCCGGATCCGGCTCCGTGCCGCCCGGCTTGCAGAACTCGACCGCCACCATGCCGCCGGGGCCGCGTACGTCTGCGATTTGCGGCGCATCCTTTTGCAGCGCGATCAGTTTGGCCTTGACGCGGTCGCCCAGAGTCGTGGCCCGCTCGCAGAGCTTTTCTTCGTCGATGATGTCGAGCACCGCAAGCGCGGCGGCGACAGCCAGCGGATTGCCCGCATACGTTCCGCCGAGCCCGCCGGGCGCCGCAGCATCCATCACGTCAGCGCGGCCGATCACGCCCGACAGCGGCATGCCGCCCGCGAGGCTCTTGGCGACCGTCATCAGATCGGGCACCACGTCGTAGTGATGCATTGCGAACAGCTTGCCGGTGCGGGCGAAGCCGGTTTGCACTTCGTCGGCGATCAGCAGAATGCCGTGCTCGTTGCACAGCTTGCGCAGCGCGCGCACGAACTCGGCCGGCGCGGGATAGAAACCACCTTCGCCTTGAACCGGTTCGAAGATAATCGCGGCCACGCGCTTCGGATCGACGTCGGCCTTGAACAGGAACTCGATAGCCTTTAATGAATCCGCCGTGCTCACGCCATGCAGCGGATTCGGGAACGGCGCATGGAACACGTCGGACGGGAACGGACCGAAGCCGGCCTTATACGGCGCGACCTTGCCGGTCAGCGCCATGCCCATCAGTGTGCGGCCATGAAAGCCGCCGGTGAAGGCAATCACGCCCGGACGGCCCGTCGCGGCGCGCGCGATCTTGATCGCGTTTTCGACGGCTTCAGCGCCGGTCGTGAAGAACGCGGTCTTCTTCGGATGATCGCCGGGCGCGCGCTCGTTGAGCTTTTCGGCGAGTTCAACATACGACGCGTAGGGCACGATCTGATACGCCGTGTGCGTGAAACGGTCCAACTGGTCGCGAATCGCGGCAACGATCTTCGGATGACGATGACCCGTGTTGCACACCGCAATCCCCGCAGCGAAGTCGATGAAGCGGCGGCCTTCGACATCCCACAGTTCCGCGTTTTCGGCGCGCTCCGCGTAGAAATCGCACATCACGCCGACGCCGCGCGGCGTGGCTGCGTCCTTGCGGCTCTTCAGTTCTGCGTTGTTCAGGTTCATCTCCGTGGCTCCTCGGTGTCGGCGGACGCCGCGCGTATGGCGCGGCCCATGCAGCGACTATAGTGAGATTTGGCTCTTAGCTTCAGAGCCATTTAAATAAAAACGTAGGAGCCAATTTGATGTGCGTCGCCGGCGCAGCCGCTTCAAATCCGGATCAGCACCGCCCCGAGCGTGACGAGCACGCATGCAACGATGCGCCGCGCGGTGAGCTTTTCGCGCATGAACAGCCAGCCGATCACCACCGCGAAGATCGAGCTCAATTCGCGCAGCGCGGAGACCATCGCGATAGGCAGATAACGGTATGCCTCGATGATCAGGCAATACGCGACGAGTGCGAGCGCGCCCGACGCCATGCCCTTGAGCACCACCGAGCGGCCGATGAAAAGCCCTTTGGCGCCGCCGCGCCAATGCCACGCGAGCAGAAACTGCGGCACGTTCCAGATCAGATAGACCCACATGATGTAGCTGAGACCATTGCCTGCGAGACGCGCGCCGATTCCGTCGACGACTGAATAGGTCGCTATGAAAAAGCCCGTTAGCAGCGCGAACGGCACGCTCTCGCCGGAGAAGCGCATGCCGCGGCGAAACGCCAGGGAGACGATTCCGATCGACACCAGCGCGATGCCGATGGCGGCGAGCGGTTTCAGCGATTCATGCGCGAACACGAGCGCGCCGACGAACACGAGCATCGGCGACAGGCCTCGGGCAATTGGATAGATCTGCCCGAAGTCGCCGCTCCGGTAGGCGCGGATCAGCGCGAGCAGATAGCCGAATTCGAGCACCACCGACGCGAAGATATAGGGCCACGCGGCGGACGCGGGCATCGGCAGGACGATCACGCCGACCGCGCTCACGGCGATATACGGAATCGCCATCATGCCGAGCAGCCAGACGCGGTCTTCCGACAGATGCAGGAACGCATTCCACGTGGCGTGAAGGAGCGCGGACACCAGGACCAGCAGGACGACAAGGGTTTCCATCGAAGGCCGGGATAGGACTGGATTGGCAGGCCTGACTGCCGGCCGCAAGCCCGTGATTATTCCAGCAGAACGCTGGAATCGATGAGTGGATGACTAAAGTGGAGGGGTTTTATGGGTAGAAAAGAGGTGATTTGTGGCGCGAGGGGTGATACTCCAATGACGCTGCAATGACGCATCAATGACGCCCCAATGACGCCCCAATGACGCCTCAATGACGCCCGTATGACAGGCTTTCGCCTGCATGCAGCCGTCATGCATGCCGACTCGCAGACAGGCTATATTGCGTCATTCGCCGTGCCGTCTCCGACATCCCGCATTACTCGCGACGCTCCCATGCAGCCTTTGAGCTTCCTTCCCGACACCTTTGCGGAGTACGAAGATCTCAAGTCGATCCTCGATCAAGGCAGCGCGAGCTTCGCAATCCGCACGGTCTGCGAGACGACCGTGCGCGGCCGGCGCTTCGGCGTGCATACGGCGAGCATCGGCTCGACCGATCCACAAGCGCCGGCCATCGGTTTCTTCGGCGGCATTCATGGGCTCGAGCGCATCGGCTCGCAACTCGTGCTGGACTACATGCGCGCGCTGCTTGCTCGGCTCGAATGGGACGAACTGCTGGTCCGGCAACTCCAGTCGATCCGCCTCGTCTTCATGCCGATCGTCAACCCTGGCGGGATGTGGGCGGCCACGCGAGCCAATCCGAACGGCGTCGATCTGATGCGAAACGCGCCGCAAAACGCCGACGAGCGCGTGCCGCTGCTGGCCGGCGGGCAGCGCGTCGGCGCATGGCTGCCGTGGTATCGCGGACGCCGCGGCGCTCCGATGGAAGCCGAGGCCGCCGCGCTGCTGCAAGTGGTCGAAGCGGAACTGGCGGCGCGACCGCTGAGCATTGCGCTCGATTGCCATTCGGGTTACGGCTGGACCGACAGCATCTGGTTTCCGTACGCGCGCACGCGCAAGCTGATGCCGCATCTGCCGGAAATGTACGTGCTGAAAACCATGTTCGAGCGCTCCCATCCGCATCACGGGTACACGTTCGAGCCGCAAAGCCATCAATATCTACTGCACGGCGATCTCTGGGACTTCGCATACGACCGCGCGCCCGCACCCAACGTCTTTCTGCCGATGACGCTCGAGCTTGGCTCGTGGCTGTGGATCAAGAAGAATCCGCGCCAGTTGTTTTCGCGTCAAGGTTTCTTCAATCCGGTCAAGGCGCATCGCACGGCGCGCGTGCTACGGCGTCACGCGAATCTGCTCGATTTTCTGGCGCGCGCGGTTTTTTCGTCGCAGCGCTGGCTGCCGCAAGGCAATCGTCGAGAGCAATTGCTGCAAAGCGCGATCGATCACTGGTACACGCCGGACACCGCATGAGCACCTGGATTCTGTTGCGCGGACTGACACGCGAGACACGTCATTGGGGCAGCTTGCCGGATACGTTACGGCAAGCCACCGGGGCCACGCGCGTGCTGTTGCCCGACTTGCCGGGCAACGGCGACTTCGCACATTTGCGCGCGCCCGCCACGGTCGCCGACATGGTCGACTTCATACGCATTGCTGCGCAAGGAGGCGCGGTCGGCACAGACGCGGTCGGCACAGACGCGGATGGGAGAGAAGCGGCCGGTAGAAACGCGCTGCGCAACAGTGCGACCGACATAAGCGCGCGCGGCCCGTTCAACGTGCTCGCGATGTCGCTCGGCGGCATGGTCGCGACCAACTGGGCGCAACGGCATCCCGACGAAATCGGGCGGCTTGTGCTGATCAACACCAGCATGCGCCCCTTCAGCAGCGTGCACGAGCGGCTGCGCCCGTCGGCATGGCCGGGCCTTTTGACCATCGCCACGCATTGGCGCGATGCGATGCGCGCCGAGCGCGCCATTCACCGATTGACGTGCAATAACGTCGACACGCTCAACGCCGACCTCGACGCATGGAGCGCCATTCGCCGCCGCGCGCCGGTGAGCCGAGGCAATGCGTTGCGGCAACTGGCGGCGGCGGCGCGCTTTACAGCGGCCGCCGCGAAACCGGCTTGCCCGCTGCTGGTTCTTTCTTCGCGCGCTGACCGGCTCGTCGACCCTGTGTGTTCCGCGAAGCTCGCGGCGGCGTGGGGCGCGCTGCATCGCGAGCATCCATGGGCCGGTCACGACTTGCCGCACGATGACCCCGCGTGGATCGGCGAACAACTGCGCGCATGGCTCGCGCAGCCAGCCGTCGAAACAGAACACGTACGCTGAGCAGCGTTTGCGCATTTGCAGCACGATAGCGGCCAGCGGGTATAACCTTAGTCGGGGCCTCGGTCGCATTGGGACAGGCAGGTGCATAATTCCCCTGCAGACGATGCATGCGATCCGGGCGATACTCGCCATTGCCGCCAGCCGGGGGAGTCCATCATGCAAGCAAAGAACGAAGAAGCCGTCACGCACTTGCTGAACGATGTCGTCGAATTTGCACGGGGGCGCTTGCCTGAGCCGACCTTCCACATCGTCGAGCCCTTTCTGCGGCACTACTACGATTTCGTCGACGCCGACGATCTGCAAAGCCGCTCCATCGCCGATCTGTATGGCGCCGCACTCGCGCACTGGCAGACCGCGCAGCGCTTCGTGCCCGGCAAGGAAAGGCTGCGCGTCTATAACCCGATTCTCGAACAGCATGGTTGGCACTCCGATCACACGGTGATCGAGATCGTCAACGACGACATGCCGTTTCTGGTCGACTCCGTCTCGATGGCGGTCAACCGGCAAGGGCTCGCGCTGCATTCGGTCGTGCATCCGGTGTTTCGCATCTGGCGCGGCGCCGATGGCGACATCGTGCGCGTCACGCAAGGCGCGGAAGAAGCCGCTGACACACGCTCGCAACTGGCGTCGTTCATTCACTTCGAAGTCGACCGTTGCGGCGACGCGGCAAAGCTCGACGCGCTGCGCGATGACATCGCCAAAGTGCTGCGCGACGTGCGCGCTTCGGTCGAAGACTGGCCGAAGATCGTCGAACTCGCGCGCGTCACGATCAAGGCCATGAAGGTCGGCGAGAGCGGCCCGGATGCCATGGAAGCGCGTGCGTTTCTCGAATGGATGGTGGCCGATCATTTCACCTTTCTCGGCCAGCGCGACTATGAACTGGTGCAGCAGGGCACGGGCTATGGCTTGCGCGCGGTGCCGGGCTCGGGCCTCGGCATCATGCGAGACGAATTGCGTGCAGCGGGTGCGCCTGCGGTTACGTCAGCAGCTACGTCCGAGGTTACCTCACTACCTCCGGCCGCTGCCGAAATCATTTCGAGTGCCTCGCCGATCTTTCTCACGAAGGCCAACTCGCGCGCAACTGTGCACCGCCCCGGCTATCTGGACTACGTCGGCATCAAGCTGGCGGGCGCGGACGGCAAGATAGTCGGCGAGCGGCGCTTCATCGGGCTGTACACGTCGACCGCGTATTTTCTGTCGGCGGCCGAAATTCCGATCGTTCGGCGCAAATGCGCAAACATCGTGAGACGAGCCGGATTCTTGCCGAAAGGTCATCTCGCGAAATCACTGGTGACGGTGCTCGAAACGTATCCGCGCGACGAACTCTTCCAGGCCGACGAAAACCAGCTCTACGACATCGCGCTCGGCGTTTTGCGCTTGCAGGAACATCAGCGCACGCGTCTCTTTGTGCGGCGTGATCGCTTCGACCGCTTCGTGTCGTGCCTCGTGTTCGTGCCGCGCGACAAGTACAACACCGATCTGCGGCAGCGCATCGCCAATCTGCTGGCCGACGCGTTCAACGGAGCGAGTGTCGAATTCACGCCGCTGCTTTCCGAATCGACGCTCGCGCGCATTCACTTTGTCGTGCATGCGAAGCCGGGCGGCATGCCCGAGGTCGATACACGCGAACTCGAAGCGCGCCTCGTGCAGGTCGCGCGCCGCTGGCAGGACGATCTCGCCGATGCGCTGCTCGACGCGTTCGGAGAAGAGCAGGGCAACCGTCTGCTGCAACACTATGCGGATTCGTTTCCGCCCGGCTATCGCGACGACTATCCCGCGCGCACGGCAGTTCGCGACATCGAACTGATCGAGCGCGTGCAGGGCAGCGAGCGCCTCGCGATGAACCTGTATCGTCCGATCGAAGCGGGACCGCGTGCGTTCCGCTTCAAGGTCTATCGCGCGGGAATGCCGATCGCGTTGTCGCGCAGTTTGCCGATGCTCGAACATCTCGGCGTGCGTGTCGATGAAGAGCGGCCTTACCTGATCGAGGCGCTTGGCGCGACGCCGGCGTGGATTCACGACTTCGGCCTCGAACTTGCCGACGACGCCGAGTTCGACATCGAGCGCGTCAAGGATCTCTTCGAAGATGCGTTCGAGCAGGTGTGGACCGGCGCGATAGAAAGCGACGACTTCAACCGCCTCGTTCTGCGCGCGCAGTTGAGTGCACGCGAACTGACGATACTGCGTGCGTATGCGAAGTATCTGCGCCAGGTAGGCTCGACATTTAGCGACGCGTATATCGAGCGCGCGGTGACCGGCAATCCCGCCATTGCGCGCATGCTGGTCGAACTCTTTGTCGCGCGCTTCGATCCTTCGCTCGCCGACACGCGCGAGGCTCGCGTCGAGAGCTTGTTGAAAACGATCGACGGCGCGCTCGACCAGGTGCCCAATCTCGACGAGGACCGCATACTGCGGCAGTTCCTCGGCGTCATAAAAGCCACGCAGCGCACCAACTATTATCGCTTCGACGCCGACGGAAAGCCGAAGCCGTATCTGTCGTTCAAGTTCAATCCTGCGCAGGTGCCCGGCTTGCCCGAGCCCAAGCCGATGTTCGAAATATGGGTTTACTCGCCGCGCGTGGAAGGCGTGCATTTGCGCGGTGGACGCGTGGCACGCGGCGGCTTGCGCTGGTCCGACCGTCGCGAGGATTTCCGCACTGAAGTGCTGGGCCTGATGAAGGCGCAAATGGTGAAGAACGTCGTGATCGTGCCGGTGGGTTCGAAGGGCGGCTTCGTTGTCAAGAACCCGCCGCCGCAAACGGAACGCGACGCATGGATGCGCGAAGGCATTGCGTGCTATCAAACGTTCCTGCGCGGTTTGCTCGATCTGACCGACAATCTCGCGGGCACGACAGTCGTGCCGCCGCGCGACGTGGTGCGGCATGACCCCGACGATCCCTATCTGGTGGTCGCCGCCGACAAAGGCACGGCCACTTTCTCCGACTACGCGAACGCGATTTCGCAGGAATACGGCTTCTGGCTCGACGACGCATTTGCGTCGGGCGGCTCGGTCGGCTACGACCACAAGAAAATGGCGATCACCGCGCGCGGCGCGTGGGAGTCCGTCAAACGGCACTTCCGCGAAATGAGCGTCGACACGCAGACGATGGACTTCACGGTGGTTGGTATCGGCGATATGTCCGGAGACGTGTTCGGCAACGGCATGCTGCTGTCGCCGCATATCAGGCTCGTGGCCGCGTTCGATCACCGGCATATTTTTCTGGACCCGAATCCGGATCCGGCGGTGAGTCTTGCCGAGCGTGGACGTCTCTTTCTTCTCGACCGTTCGAGCTGGGCCGACTACGACCCTTCGCTGATTTCAGCGGGCGGCGGCGTGTTTCCGCGCACCGCCAAGACCATCCCGCTGTCGCCGGCGGTGCAGTCCGTGCTTGGCATCAGCGCAGCAGCCCTCGCGCCAGCCGAGCTGATGCGCGCGATTTTGCAGGCGCCGGTGGATCTGCTTTATAACGGCGGCATCGGCACCTATGTGAAGGCCAGTCGCGAAACACACCTGCAAGTCGGCGACCGTGCGAACGATACGATCCGCGTGAACGGCGCCGATCTGCGTTGCAAGGTCGTGGCCGAAGGCGGCAATCTCGGACTGACGCAACTCAGCCGCATCGAATTCGCGCAGCGCGGCGGGCGCATCAATACCGATGCGATCGACAACTCCGCGGGTGTCGACTGCTCGGACCACGAGGTGAACATCAAGATTCTGCTGGGACTGGTAGTGGCCGATGGCGAGATGACCGACAAGCAGCGCAACGCGTTGCTCGCCGAAATGACCGATGAAGTCGGCCTGCTCGTGTTGAGGGACAACTATTACCAGACCCAGGCGCTCTCGATTGCCGGCCGATACGGCACGGAACTGCTCGACGCGGAAACACGCCTGATGCGCTATCTCGAACGAGCTGGGCGCCTGAATCGCGTGATCGAGTTTCTCCCGAGCGACGAAGAAGTGGCTGAACGGCAGGCCGCGAAACAAGGGCTTACCACGCCGGAGCGTGCGGTGCTGCTTGCCTACAGCAAGATGTGGCTGTACGACGCGCTGCTGGATTCTTCGGTGCCGGAAGACCCGCTCGTCAGCGACATGTTGATCGAATATTTTCCGAAGCCGTTGCGTCAGCGTTTTAGCGAGCCGATGCAGCGTCACCCGTTGCGCCGCGAAATCCTCGCAACGCATTTGACCAATGCGCTGGTGAACCGCGTCGGCTGCGAGTTCGTGCATCGGCTGATGGAAGAAACCGACGCGCAACCGGGCGACATCGTGCGGGCCTGCATCATGGCGCGCGATGTGTTCGATCTCGACGACGTATGGCGCAGCATTGACGCGCTCGATAACCGTGTCGCCGACGATGTGCAGGCGCGCATGTTCGTCGAAGTTGCGCGGCTCGTCGAACGTTCGGCGCTGTGGTTCTTGCGGCATCTGTCGTCGTCCGCAGCGAATAGCGCCGATGTGAGCGGGCTGCTCGGGCGCTGCCGCGATGCCGCGCAGCGTCTCGCGCCGCAATGGCCCGCGCTGTTGCCCGCTGCCGATCTCGAAGCGCTGTCCGAGCGCCAGCGTGTGCTCGTCGACGCGGGCGTCGACAGCGACCTCGCGGTGCGGATTGCAAGCGGCGAGATTTCGGCGGCGCTGCTCGATATTGCCGAAGTGGCCTCCACGTGCGAGCGCAGTCTCGAACTCGTGGCTGGCGTCTACTTCGCGCTCGGTACGCTGCTCAACTACAACTGGATCAGCGAGCGCGCGGCCGCGTTGCCCGCGCCTTCGCATTGGGACATGCTGGCGCGCGCCTCCGCATTGGCCGAACTCGCGCGGCTCAAGCGCGCGTTGACGATGAGTGCGCTGGCCGGCGCCGATGACGCATCTACGCCGGATGCGATGGTTCAGGCCTGGCGCGACAAGCGGGCCGCACAACTCGAGCGTTACGCACGTCTGCTTGCGGATCTGCGGGCCACGGGTGGAGCGAGTCTGTCGATGCTGCTGGTGATCGTGCGGGAAATGGCGGCGCTCGAAAGGGCATGAGCATTGGGCGGCGGGAACGGTAAAGAAAGGCCGAAGAGGGTTCAAGCGGGTTCAAGCGGGTTCAAGCGCGGCGCGAATAACGCCGCCGTTGGACTCATGCCGCCGGGCATGGCCATAATACGAACTCTTGCCAACCGAAAGCCTTCTGCAAACTTACCGACGCCCCCCACGACGATGAAAGAAGAATCGCCGAAAGCCATTATTTACGCGCTTGCCGCCAACTTTGGCATTGCCATCTGCAAGTTTGCCGCCGCCTCGTTCACCGGTTCCGGTTCGATGTTCGCCGAAGCCATTCACTCCACCGCCGACTGCGGCAATCAATTGCTCCTGCTATTCGGTCTGCGTCAGGCGCGCAGACCGGCGAGCCCCTTGCATCCGATGGGCGGCGGCCGCGAGATCAATTTCTATTCGCTACTCGTCGCGTTGCTGCTGTTCTTTGTCGGCGGCGCGTTTTCCGTGTATGAAGGCGTGCATCGTCTGATAGCGCGAGAGCCTTTGCAGTATGCGTATGTCGCGCTCGTGGTGCTCGGCGTCTCGGTGGTGCTCGAAGCGCTTTCGCTGTGGGGCGCGATGAAGGAGATCCGCCGGGTGTACCCCGAGAAAAACATATGGCGCTGGTTCAGGGAAACGCGCGAGTCGGAGTTGCTGGTGGTCGCGGGCGAGGATATCGCCGCGTTGGCCGGCCTTGCAATGGCCTTCGCCGCCGTGCTGCTCACGATGATGACCGGCAATCCCATCTATGACGCATTCGGCTCCATCGCCGTCGGTTTGCTGCTGATGGTGATCGCGGGACTGGTGGCGCGCGAGGTGAAGTCGATGATCGTCGGCGAATCGGCAAGCCCCGAAGTGCGCCGCGCGATCGAAGCCCACTTGCGCGCGCGGGTCGAAATCCGCAGCATCATCAATATGATCACGCTGCAATGGGGGCGTCATGTGGTCGTGGCCGTGCAGGCCGAAATGATCGACTACGCGAGCGGCCGCGCAATGGTCGACGCGATCAACGTCATCGAGGCCGATTTGCAGGCCGCGTTTCCGCAGGTGCGCTGGGTGTTTTTCGAGCCGGACGTGCCGCGCGTCTAACGCTGGTCTCCGTGCCACGCACTTATGAGAGCTTCCCGTGAGCTTGGCGCGAGTGACGGAAATAGCGTGTTACGTAGTGGAAAATAATTTCTTCGCATCTATACTTCTTCCGGCTTGAAGCGGCACTCTCCCAAACTGCATCACAAGCAAAAGGAAGATCACGATGCTGACTCGCACATTAGGCGCGCTATCCGTCATTGCACTCGCGGCATGCGCAGCCTTTACTTCCGCAACCGCAAACGCGGACGACAATGACGACGGCGGCTCGCGCGGCCGGCCCGTCAAGGTAATGATCATTTCCATGTTCGGACCGGAGGGCCAGGTGTGGCTCGACAAGCTCGGGCCGTGGCGCGACATTCCGGTCGATGGTTTATCGCCCGATTATCCGGCCGTGCATTGCAACCGTCAGGACGTCTGCGTGATGACGACCGGCATGGGGCACACCAATGCCGCCGCATCGATCATGGCGTTGACGTTCTCGCCGCGTTTCGATTTGCGGCATACGTACTTTATGGTCGCGGGCATTGCGGGCATCGATCCTCAACAGGGCACAGTCGGCTCGGCCGCGTGGGCGAAGTACCTGGTGGACTTCGGCATTCAATGGGAGATCGACGGGCGCGAAATTCCGGCCGGCTGGAATACCGGCTATCTTGGGATCAATACGAAGAGCCCCGCAGAAAAGCCGCCGCTCGATTATCGGACCGAGGTATTCCAGCTCAATACCCAACTCGCCGACACGGCGTTTGCCTTGTCGCGCAATGTCGTACTGTCCGACAACGCGCAGGCGCAAGCGGCGCGTGCGAAGTATTCGTACGCGCCGGCTAATCGTCCGCCGACTGTCATTCAATGCGACACGCTGGCCGGCGATACATGGTGGTCGGGCACGCTGCTCGGGCAACGCGCTCGCGACTGGATCAAAATTTTGACCGATGGGAAAGGCGTCTACTGCACCACGCAGCAAGAAGACAATGCGACGTACGAAGCGCTAAAACGCGCGGCCGCGGTGCATAAGGTCGATCTGAATCGCGTTGCCGTAGTGCGTGCGGGCTCCGATTTCGATCGCCCTTACGACGGACAAACCAGCGCGGACAACTTGCTGAATTACGCCGCGCAAGGCGGCTTCACCATTGCTCTGGAGAACCTGTACCGCTCAGGTAATCCGCTCGTCCAGGACATCGTTACGCATTGGGGTGAATGGCGCGACGGTGTGCCAAAGCGCTAGGCGAGTGATTGCAGACGCGGGCCGAGTCAAGCGTGTTAGACGCTAAACGGCCCGCGCTGCAATGGCGCACAACAGTTATCGTTGCGGTGCGCGATACGGTGTCCAGACTGCGGCGTCCGTGTCCCAATTGTCGAGTTCCGATGGTGTCATGATGTGCTCCTTTCTGAAGAGTGCTCAATCGCCGCCATAATCATGGTTATTACGGAAACCTAATGATTACGGCATGCTCGCATTACTGTCCATTCGCCACGCGCGTGACATCGCCACTCGTGCCTTCCTGCAGTGCGATACGCGCAGCCTGCGTCTGACCGATCAACCCCTTGTTCGGATACGTGGTGCGATTCAGCGAAGGCAGCGAGCCGTCACGATAAGCCGCAACGAGTTCGGCCTGCACTTCGGCGCGCGTTTTGCCGTTCGTCGTAGGCGCGGGTTGAGTTTGATAAGAGCCTGCGTGTCCGATGCCGCCGCCGCTGCTTTGCGCAAACACCGGTGCGCTGACGAGCAGCGAAATAACGAGGCCTGCCAAAAGATTGCGTTTCATGATTCACTCCTGTCGATTCCTTTGCAGCACAAGCGGCGCTGCGACAGGGTGAAATGTAGACTTCGAGCCGGCGGCGATAAATCACACTTTCGCGAAATGAATTGTCGAGTTTCCGGAACAATCGCGTTGAAGGCCCTATAAACATGGGCATTAAGAACAACCGCGGCATTAGCGCCGCGGCTGGAATTCACTGTTTCAGTTTCTGCACTTCAGTTCAAATGAATCACGCGACCCATTCCGAAATCACCGGAGTATCGAGTGCGGGAGCGGACTCGCGTTCTTCCAGCGTGCGTTTCGAGCAGGTTGCGTCGAGTGTGCCGCGACCGCTCAACAACGGGCAACGGTCGAACACTTCCGCGATCCAGTCTACGAAAACACGGACTTTAGGCGACAGATGCCGACTGTGGGGATAGACTGCGGAGATCGGCATGGGTAAGGGCTTTAGTTCGGGCAGTACTTCAACGAGCTGGCCGGAACGCAGATGCGGCAGCACCATGAAAAGCGCCGGCTGAATCAGGCCAAAACCCTCCAGCCCGCAGGTCACGTAGGCATCCGCGTCGTTGACCGAAACGATGCTCTTCATTTTTACTTCAACCTCTTTGCCATCAACCATGAACGCCCAATCGAGCGTGCGTCCCGTACGGCTCGAGAAGTAATTGACTGCTTTGTGATTTTCCAGGTCTTCGAGGGAGGCAGGCATGCCGGCGCGCTGGATGTATTCCGGAGCCGCGCACGTCACGCCCTCGAAGAGGCCAATGCGCCGCGCCACCAGCGAGGAATCCTGTAGCGCGCCGACACGTACCACGCAGTCCACGCCTTCCTGCAGCAGATCCACCGGCCGGTCCGACAAGCCGAGTTGCAGGTCGATATCCGGATAGCGCTCGTGGAATTCACACAGCGAGGGAATCACCAGCAAGCGGCCGATCGACCCCGGCATGTCGATACGCAGCTTGCCGTGCGGCTTTTTATTGCCGCTCTGAAAACTGGCCTCGGTCTCTTCGACGTCCGCAAGGATGCGCACGCAGCGCTCGTAATACGCGGCGCCGTCCGGCGTGAGCGACAAACGCCGGGTGGTGCGGTGCATGAGTCGCGTGCCGAGGAACGCTTCGAGGTTCTGAATGATTGTGGTAACCGATGCGCGCGGCAGGTCGAGCGTTTCCGCTGCGCGGGTAAAGCTGTTGGTGTCGACGACACGCGTGAACACTTGCATGGCCTGAAGCCGGTCCATTGCAAACCTCCAGAAGGGGCAGGCGTACTGAGCAGGATTCGATCCCACAGAGCAATCGCATTGGATTGTTCAGGGGCGCCGAATTGTGTTGCCGGATTATAGGCATTTATTTACGAGTCTGCCGAACCCACAATTCGCACCATTGAAGTTCTTTGCGCATTGCGCGGCTCGACATGGAAGCATTTAAACCGCCGTACTCCTTTGTGCCTGCAGGCAGTGCGCCAGCGGACCCTGATAGCACGGCGCTGGAAATCACCGAGGTGCGGATCGAAGGGCACGCGCAGGAGATCACGTTGCGTTTGTACCGGCAGCCGAAAAAGACCGCACTGCCTGTACTGCTTTATTTTCACGGCGGCGGCTTTACGAAGGGATGCGTCGATCAGGCCGACTTCGCCTCGCGTTATTTCGCAGATCATTTACCGGCATTGGTCGTGTCGGTCGGCTATTCGCTCGCGCCGGAGTTTCCGTTTCCCGCGGCGCCCGAGGACGCGCATCGCGCGGCATTGTGGGTGCAGACACGGGCGCGTGCATTTGGCGGCAATAGCAGGAAAGTTGGCGTAGCCGGCCATGATGCGGGCGGCCAATTGGCCAACTGCCTCGCTTTTATCGCGCGTGATCGCGGCGACGTGCAGATTGCCGCCCAAGCATTGTTCGGGCCGATGCTGGACCCGAGCCTCACACGCCTTGGCGATGAAAAGCGCCTGGGTTCGGACATCACGGCCAGAGAGTGCGCGGCCTGTTATCGCGCGTATCTGCCGCAAGCGTCGCAACGCATGCATCCGTATGCGGCGCCGCTCGAATCGTCGCGGCTCGCGGGCCTGCCGGCCACGCTGATCGCGACGGCGCAAAACGATGTGCTGCATGTGGAAGCGGAGAAATACGCGAGCAGTCTGATCGACGCGGGCGTGCTGACCCAGGTGGTCCGCTATCCGGCCGTCTCGCATGCGGCGTTGGCGGATCATCCGCCTGCCCTGCAGGAAGCGGTGCGATTTTTTCAGTGGCGCTTCGATGCGCGCGCCCATCGCTGAAAACAGAAACAAGCAGAACTTTAATTAACGATACTGGGAGCTTTTCATGACCATCCTTCCTCTTTCCCGTCGCCGTGTGGCGATTGCCGCGCTAGCCGTGATCGTCGTTGCCGGACTGGGCACGTTCGGCGCGATTCGTGTGGACGCGAGTTCGCCTGCCGCGCCGACCATCGTGCCGGAAGTCGATGTCGCGACCGTGGTGCAAAAAACGATCACCGACTGGCAGAGCTATTCGGGCCGCCTTGAAGCCGTCGAAAAAGTGGATGTCCGTCCGCAGGTGTCGGGCACCATCGTGTCGGTCAACTTCAAGGACGGCGCGCTCGTGAAAAAAGGCGACACGCTGTTCGTGATCGACCCGCGCCCGTACGCGGCGGAAGTGGATCGCGCGCAAGCGCAACTCGCGGCCGCGCAGGCGCGCACCGGCTATACGCAAAGCGACTGGGAGCGCGCGCAACGCCTGATCGCCGACAACGCAATCGCCAAGCGCGATTACGACGAGAAGCAGAACGCCGCGCGCGAAGCGAGCGCGAACCTGAAGGCCGCGCAAGCCGCACTCGAAACCGCGCGCATCAATCTCGGCTACACGAAGATTGTCGCGCCGGTGTCGGGCCGCGTGTCGCGCGCGGAAATCACGGTGGGCAACGTGGTGTCGGCGGGCGCAAGCTCGACGCCGCTCACCACGCTCGTCTCGGTGTCGCCGATCTACGCGTCGTTCGACGCGGACGAACAGACCTACCTGCAATACCTGCGACGTGCGAAAGACGGCGGCAAGGTGCCGGTGGAACTCGGTCTGGCGGATGAAAGCGGCTACTCGCGCAGCGGCACGATCGAGTCGGTGGATAACCGCCTTGATACGTCGTCGGGCACGATCCGCGTTCGCGCGCGTTTCGATAACCAGGACGGCACGTTGATTCCAGGTCTCTATGCACGTGTCAAAGTGGGCGGCAGCGAACCGCATCCCGCGCTGCTGATCGATGATGCCGCCGTAGGCACGGACCAGGACAAGAAGTTCGTGCTGGTGGTCGACCAGAACAATCACGTGGTGTATCGCGAGATTTCGGTGGGCGATATGCAAGGCAATCTGCGCGTCGTGAAGGGCGGCCTGAAAGCGGGCGACCGGATCGTCGTCAACGGTATTCAGCGTGTGCGTCCCGGCGATTCAGTGCGCGCGCATATGGTGCCCATGACGACCGACCAGGATCCGAACAGCGCGCCGCTCGCACAGGCACGCGCGAAGGCGGACAAGAATTCGTGAGCGTCGCCGCCGCGGCATGACACGCGCGGCGCCTGGCTCCAACCGCTTGCTTCAACATCAAGAGCTTCCAATGAACATATCCAAATTCTTCATCGATCGGCCGATCTTTGCGGGCGTGCTATCGGTATTGGTTCTGCTGGCAGGCGTCATTTCGCTCTTCAAGCTGCCGATCTCCGAGTACCCCGAAGTCGTGCCGCCGTCGGTCGTCGTGCACGCGCAGTATCCGGGCGCGAATCCGAAAGTGATCGCGGAAGCCGTCGCTTCGCCGCTCGAAGAGCAGATCAACGGCGTCGAGAACATGCTGTACATGCAGTCGCAAGCAAATAGCGACGGCAATCTCACGCTGACGGTGACCTTCAAGCTCGGCACGAATCCCGATCTTGCCACGCAACTCGTGCAGAACCGCGTGAATCAGGCGCTGCCGCGTTTGCCGGAAGACGTGCAACGGCTCGGCGTGACGACCATCAAGAGTTCGCCCACGCTGACCATGGTGGTCCACCTGATCTCGCCGAATAACCGCTACGACATGACGTATCTGCGCAACTACGCGCTGCTTAACGTCAAGGACCGGCTCGCGCGCATTCAGGGCGTCGGCCAGGTGCAGTTGTGGGGTTCGGGCGACTACGCAATGCGCGTGTGGCTGGATCCGCAGAAAGTCGCGCAACGCGGTTTGACGGCGACCGAAGTGGTGAACGCGATTCGCGAGCAGAACGTTCAGGTGGCGGCCGGTGTCATCGGCGCATCGCCTTCGGTGCCGGGCACGCAATTGCAGTTGTCGGTGAATGCGCGTGGCCGTTTGAAGACCGAGGGCGAATTCGGCGACATCATCGTGAAGACCGCGCCCGATGGCGGCGTTACCTATCTGCGTGACATCGCGCGTGTGGAGCTGGCCGCGTCGGAATACGGCCTGCGTTCGCTGCTCGATAACAAGCCGGCGGTTGCGCTTGCGATCAACCAGGCGCCGGGTGCGAACTCGCTCGCGATCTCCGACGAAGTGCGCTCCGCGATGAAGGACCTCGCGCAAGACATGCCGGCGGGCGTCGAATACAAGATCGTCTATGACCCGACGCAGTTCGTGCGTTCGAGTATCGAGGCGGTCGTGCATACGCTGCTCGAAGCCATCGCGCTCGTGGTGATCGTCGTGATCGTGTTCCTGCAGACGTGGCGCGCGTCGATCATTCCATTGATCGCCGTGCCGGTGTCGATTGTCGGCACGTTCTCGCTGCTGCTTGCATTCGGCTTCTCGATCAATGCGTTGTCGTTGTTCGGCATGGTGCTCGCCATTGGTATCGTGGTGGACGATGCGATCGTGGTGGTGGAGAACGTCGAACGGAATATCGAAAGCGGGCTGAGTGCGCGCGATGCCACGTATAAGGCGATGCAGGAAGTGAGCGGGCCGATTATCGCCATTGCGCTTACGCTCGTTGCCGTGTTCGTGCCGCTCGCGTTCATGACCGGCCTCACGGGACAGTTCTACAAGCAGTTCGCGATGACCATCGCAATCTCGACCGTGATCTCGGCGTTCAACTCGCTGACGCTGTCGCCGGCGTTGTCTGCCATGCTGTTGCGCAGCCACGGCGCGAAGGAAGATTTCCTGACGCGCGTGATGAACCGCGTGCTGGGCCGCTTCTTCAAGGGCTTCAACAAGGTGTTTCGTCGCGGCTCGACGGAATACGGCCGCGGCGTGACCGGCGTGCTGCGCCGCAAGGGCGCAATGCTCGCGGTGTACGCGATTCTGCTCGGCGCAACCGTGCTGATCTCGCGTGTCGTGCCGGGCGGCTTCGTGCCCGCGCAGGACAAGGAGTATCTGATTGCGTTCGCGCAGTTGCCGAATGGCGCGTCGCTGGATCGCACCGAAAAAGTGATCCGCGATATGAGCGCGATTGCGCTGAAGCAGAAGGGCGTGGAAAGCGCGGTGGCGTTCCCGGGTTTGTCGGTGAACGGCTTCACGAATAGTTCGAGCGCGGGCATCGTGTTCGTCACGCTCAAGCCGTTCAAGGAGCGCGGTGACAAAAAGCTCTCGGCCGGTGCGATTGCGGGCGCGTTGAACCAGCAATACGGCGCGATCAAGGATTCGTTCGTCGCGGTGTTTCCGCCGCCACCCGTGCTCGGTCTCGGCACGCTCGGCGGCTTCAAGATGCAACTGGAGGATCACGGCGCGCTCGGCTATGCAGAGTTGAACAAGGCCGCGGAGGCATTCGTGAAGAAGGCATCGCAAACGCCCGAACTCGGCCCGACCTTCTCGAGCTATCAGATCAACGTGCCGCAATTGAACGTGGATCTCGATCGCGTGAAGGCCAAGCAACTCGGTGTGCCGGTCACGGACGTGTTCAACACGATGCAGGTCTATCTGGGCTCGCTGTATGTGAACGACTTCAACCGTTTTGGCCGCGTGTATCAGGTGCGGGTGCAGGCGGATGCGCCGTTCCGTCAACGTGCCGACGACATCCTGCAACTGAAGACGCGCAATGCCGCGGGCGATATGGTGCCATTGTCGTCGCTGGTGACGGTGACGCCGACGTACGGTCCCGAAATGGTGGTGCGTTACAACGGCTATACGGCAGCCGACATCAACGGTGGGCCGGCGCCGGGCTTCTCGTCGGGTCAGGCGCAAGCCGCGGCTGAACGCGTGGCGGCCGAAGTTCTGCCGCACGGCGTGAAGCTCGAATGGACCGACCTGACCTATCAGCAGATTCTCGCCGGCAATGCGGGCTTGTGGGTGTTCCCGATCAGCGTGCTGCTCGTGTTCCTGGTGCTCGCCGCACTGTATGAAAGTTTGACGCTGCCGCTCGCGGTGATCCTGATCGTGCCGATGAGCGTGCTGTCCGCGCTGACCGGCGTATGGCTTACGGGCGGTGACAACAACATCTTCACGCAGATCGGTTTGATGGTGCTGGTGGGCTTGTCGGCGAAGAACGCGATTCTGATCGTGGAGTTCGCCCGCGAACTCGAACACGACGGACATACGCCGCTCTCTGCAGCCATTGAAGCGAGCCGCTTGCGTCTGCGGCCGATTCTGATGACGTCGATCGCGTTCATCATGGGTGTGGTGCCGCTGGTGTTGTCGACCGGAGCCGGTTCGGAAATGCGTCACGCAATGGGTGTCGCGGTGTTCTTCGGCATGCTCGGCGTCACGCTGTTCGGGTTGATGCTCACGCCGGTGTTCTATGTGGTGCTGCGTACGTTGGCCGGCGGGACGATTCATGTCGCGCAGAAAGATTCGCCGCGCATTGGCGCACCGGTCACGGACGCCTGAGGAGAAAACAACAATGAAACGCTTTGACAGTTTGAGTGGATGGGGCCGCGCGGCCGCCAGCGGTCTGCTGGTCGCGCTGCTCGCCGCCTGCTCGGTGGAGCCCACGTATAAGCGGCCGGAAGTCGATACGCCGGCCGCGTTCAAGGAAGCGCCGGTAGCGGCCTCGGGCGCGTCGGCTCAGGACACGGGCACGTGGAAGACGGCGCAGCCCGCCGACGACGCGCATCGTGGGGAATGGTGGAAGATTTTCGGCGACCAGCAGCTCGACGCGCTCGAAGAGCAGGCGGCCGCCGCGAATCAGGACCTGAAGGCGGCAGCGGCGCGTGTGCAGCAGGCGCGTGCGGTGACGCGCGCAGCGAAGTCGGACTGGTTCCCGAAGTTCGATGCGGGCTTCGGTCCGACTCGCGAACGGGCCTCGGCGGCCTCGCAATTGCAGCCGGATAGCGTGGGCGGTACGACGGGCACGATCTGGCGTGCGCAAGTCGGCGCGTCGTATGAGGCCGATCTGTTCGGACGCGTCGGTTCGAACGTGAACGCCTCGCGTGCGGACGAGCAGCAGAGCGAAGCGCTGTTCCGGTCGGTGCAGTTGTCGTTGCAGGCCGACGTCGCGCAAAACTACTTCCAGTTGCGCGAGCTCGACTCCGATCAGGACTTGTATCGCCGCACGGTGACGTTGCGCGAGGACACGCTGAAGCTCGTCGAGCGGCGTTTCAAGGAAGGCGATATCGGTGAGCTCGATGTGTCGCGGGCTCGCAATGAACTGGCGAGCGCGCGTGCCGATGCTGTGGGCGTGGCGCGTCAACGCGCGGCGTCGGAGCATAGTCTCGCGATTCTGCTCGGCAAGCCGCCGGCGGAGTTCTCGTTCGCACAAGCGCCGCTTGCGCCGGTCACGGTGCGTGTGCCGCCCGGTTTGCCCTCGGCGCTGCTGGAACGCCGGCCCGATGTTTCCGCAGCCGAGCGTGCAATGGCGGCGGCGAACGCGCGCGTCGGTCTCGCGAAGTCGGCGTTCTTCCCGAAGCTCGATATCACCGGCGCATTCGGCTATGAGTCGGCTACGTTGGGCGATCTGTTCATGTGGTCGAGCCGCGCGTTCATTCTCGGGCCGCTCGCCGGCACGGCGTTGACGGTGCCGCTCTTCGACGGTGGCCGTCGCAAGGCGAATCTCGCGCAGGCTCGTGCGAGATATGACGAGGATGTGGCGCAGTATCGTCAGCAGGTGCTGGTAGCGTTCCGTGAAGTCGAGGACAACCTGGCCGATCTGCGTCTGCTCGACGATCAGATGCGTGAGCAGAACAATGCGGTGCAGGCCTCGCAGCGCGCCGCGCATCTGTCGCGTACGCAGTACACCGAAGGCGCGGTCAGTTATCTGGACGTGATCGACGGCGAGCGGCAGGTGCTGACTTCGCAATTGCAGGCGAGCCACTTGCAGGGCACGCAGGCGGTGGCGACGGTGAACCTGATTCGTGCGCTCGGCGGCGGCTGGAGCGAGGTGCCGGCGGCGGATACCGCAGTGGGCTCGGCTGCTCCGGCTACGGCGCCGGTTTCTGCGGCGGCTTCCACGGCGGCGTCTGCTGAACACGTGGCGAAGCGGTAAGCGCTTCTCTCGTTGAGTGCTTGAGAAAAGCCGGATCGCGCAACAAGCGCGGTCCGGTTTTTTTTCGTGCAAATCTTTTTTCGCGCTTTCCTTTCGAAAATCCGTTCGTAGACCGGCAGATAGGGCGGCCTCTATGATGATTCGCACCTCAGCGTGGGCCGTTGATCAGGCTTGCCGCGAACAACATCATGTCTTAACCCTAAGAGTCCACCATGCGCATTTTCCTCTCCAACGTGCGGCGCTTTTTTCATGCGCCGACACTCGCACTTCTTGGCGCCTTCGGCATTGCTCTCGCGTTGCCCTCCGTGCCAGCATTCGCAGCCGATGCCTTTACGCTGAAGATCGGCACCGCCACGAGTCCGCAAATCGAGGCACTCAAAGTCGCGGTGCGCGAGGCGAAAGAGCAGGGACTGGATGTGAAGATCATCGAGTTCACCGACTGGAACACGCCGAATGCCGCGCTCGCGAACAAGGACATCGACGTTAATTACTTCCAGCACATTCCGTTTCTCGAGAACGCGAAGAAGCAAGGCGGTTATCACTTCGTCGCGATTGCGCCGGGCACGATCATGAAGATCGGTCTCTACTCGAAGAAGATCAAACGCTTTGACGAGTTGAAAGACGGCGCGACCGTGGCTATCGCCAACGATCCCGTCAACGGTGGACGCGGTTTGTTGCTGCTGCAACGCGCGGGGCTGATCAAGTTGACGCCGGGCATCGACTATCGTGCGACCACGCTCGACATTATCGACAACCCGAAGCATTTGAAGATCATTCAGCTCGAAGCATCGCAACTAGCCCGTTCGCTCGACGACGTCGACCTTGCACAAGGCTACCCGAGCTTCATCAAACTTGCGGGTACCACTGACCCGAATAGCGCGCTGCTGTTCGACGGCCTCGAGAACAAGAACTACGCGATCCAATGGGTCGTGCGTCCGGAAAGCGCGAACGATCCACGCATCCGCAAGTTCATTTCGATCTATCAGCATTCGCCCGCCGTGCGTGCCGCGCTCGACAAGGCATTCGGCAATCTATACGCGGTGGCGTGGTAAGCGGCGCTATGCGCCCTTGCGGGAAATAACAGGAGTCACGCGATGCCGAAGAAAAAGATCCTGCTGAACGCGTTCAACATGAATGCGGTCGGCCACATCAATCATGGTTTGTGGACGCATCCGCGGGATCGTTCGGCGCACTACACCGATCTCGACTACTGGACGAGTCTTGCGCAAACGCTGGAACGCGGGAAATTCGACGGAATCTTTCTCGCGGATATTGTGGGCGTATACGACGTTTATGAGGGCGGCCCCGAAACACCGTTGCGCGAAGCGGTGCAGATTCCAATCAACGATCCTGCACTGGTCGTTCCCGCCATGGCGCACGTGACGCGGCATATCGGCTTCGGCGTCACGTCGAATCTGACGTACGAGCCGCCGTATCTGTTCGCGCGGCGCATGTCGACGCTCGATCATCTGACCAGGGGGCGCGTGGGCTGGAACATCGTCACCGGCTATCTGGACAGTGCCGCGCGCGGCATGGGCCTCGCGCAGCAGATCGGCCACGACGACCGCTATGAGCGCGCCGACGACTACATGGACGTGGTCTACAAATTGTGGGAGCAAAGCTGGGAAGACGGCGCGGTGGTGCGCGACCGCGCGGCGCGCATCTTCTCGCAGTCCGGCAAGGTGCATCGTGTAAAGCATGACGGTCCTTACTATTCGATCGACGCGATTCACTTGAGCGAGCCTTCGCCGCAACGCACGCCCGTGTTGTATCAGGCGGGCTCGTCGAGCCGCGGCGTGGATTTCGCGGCGCGTCATGCGGAGTGCGTGTTTGTCGGCGGACAGAATAAGCAGTTGACGCGTTCCATCGTCGAGGACATTCGCGCGCGAGCGGTGAGCTTTGGGCGCGCGCCGGACGACATCAAAATCTTCGCGGGCATTACGGTCGTGGTCGGCGAAACAGAACGTGCCGCACAGGAAAAATTCGAAGAGTACCGGCGTTATGCGAGTGCCGAAGGCGGCATCGCGCATTTTTCCAGTTCGACAGGTATCGACTTTTCGCAATACGAGTTGGACGAACCGATCTCGTACGTCAAGACGGAGTCGATGCAATCGGCGGTAGAAGCCATTTCGAAGAAGAGCGTGAGCGGCGTGTGGACCAAGCGCAAGGTGCTCGAACAGATGACGCTCGGCGGTCGCGCGAAGCCGGTGGTCGGCTCGCCGCAGCAGATCGCGGACGAACTGGTGTCGTGGATCGACGAAGCGGGCGTGGACGGTTTCAATCTGACGCGCACTGTGATGCCCGAATCGTTCGAGGACTTTGTGAACCTCGTCGTGCCCGAGTTGCAGAATCGCGGCGTTTACAAGGAAGACTACGACCCCGCGCCGACCTTGCGCGAGAAGCTGTTCGGCGGCGGGCGCGCACGTTTGCCCGATGTGCATGTCGGCGCGCAGCATCGGCGCTGGCAAGAAAACGGCGCGAAGCAAACCGTGGAAGCCTGAGAGGAGCGAAAGCAATGGCCAATCTTTTCGACGTGCCGCAATTCATTGAAGACGCGCCGTCTCTCATTGCCGATCCTGATTCGAACGCAACGTCGACGCAGGGCGCTGTCGTATTCGACAACGTGGGCAAAGTATTTTCAGGTGCGCGTGGCGTACCGACCGCGGCCCTCGCCAATGTGACGTTGAACGTCGCGCACGGCGAAGTGTTCGGCATTATCGGCCGCAGCGGTGCGGGCAAGTCGACGTTGCTGCGCCTCGTCAACGGCCTCGAAAAACCCAGTTCAGGCGCGGTGCGTGTGAACGGGGTGAGCGTCGGCAAACTCGACGAGCGCGGGCTCGTGACGCTGCGCCGGCGCATCGGCATGGTGTTTCAGCACTTCAATCTGCTGTCCGCGAAGACAGTGCGCGAGAACATTGCGTTGCCGCTGAAAATTGCGGGCGTGCCCAAAGCGGCAATCGATAAAAAGGTCGATGCGCTGCTCGAACTCGTCGGCCTCGCGGCGAAGCGCGACGCTTATCCGGCGAGCCTCTCGGGCGGACAGAAGCAGCGGGTCGGCATTGCGCGCGCGCTCGTCACGGACCCGGACATTCTGCTTTGCGACGAAGCCACCTCGGCTCTCGATCCCGAAACGACGCAGGCTATTCTCGCGCTACTGCGCGACATTAATCGGCGGCTGAATCTGACCGTTGTACTGATCACACATGAAATGCAGGTGATTCGTGAAGTTTGCGATACGGTCGCGGTAATCGAGCGCGGCGAGGTCGTCGAAACGGGACCCGTGTGGCGTGTATTCGGCGATCCGCAACACGACGCCACGCGAGCGCTGCTGCGTACGCTCGTCCACGATTTGCCCGCTGACCTCGCTGATCGCGTCAAGCCGCTGCGCGATATTGCGCAAGCAGACGCGCGGATTCTGCTGGACGTGCGCTTTACGGGCGACGATGCGCGCGACCCCGATCTCGCCGGTCTCACGTCGGCATTGAGTATTGACGGAAGCAGCGTGCGTTTCGTGCATGGCGGCATCGACCGGATTCAGGGGCATGCGCAAGGACGCCTCGTGGTGTCCGCGCAGGTTCGTGCGAGCGGAGGCATCACGGTGCATGCGCAGATCGCCGCATTGCTCGAACGCGCGCGCGGTCATGCGAATCATGTCGAGGTATTGGGCTATGTCTGATCTCTGGCTGTCCGAACTCGCCGGTGCGATACGCGATACGGTGGTGATGGTCGGCGTGTCGGCTGTGATCGCGGCACTGGCCGGCATTCCGTTGGCGCTGGTGCTGGTCACGACGACGCGCGGCGGCATCTTCGAAAAGCGCGCGGTGAACAGCACGCTTGGCGCGCTCGTGAATGCATTTCGCTCGACGACCTTCATCATTCTGCTGGTTGCATTGCTGCCGCTCACGCGCTTGCTGATCGGTACGACCATCGGCGTATGGGCGGCGATCGTGCCGCTCAGCATTGCCGCGATTCCGTTCCTCGCTCGCGTGGCCGAAGTGAGCTTGCGGGAGGTGGACCGCGGACTGATCGAAGCGGCGCAGGCAATGGGCGCGCAACGCAGGCACATCATTCGGCATGTGTTGTTGCCCGAAGCGCTGCCGGGCATTGTCGGCGGCTTCACGATTACCGTAGTCGCGATGATCGGCTCCTCGGCGATGGCGGGCGCGGTCGGCGCGGGCGGACTCGGCGATCTTGCGATCCGCTACGGCTATCAGCGTTTCGATACGACGGTGATGGTGACGGTGATCGTGTTGCTGATCGCAATCGTGACGACGGTGCAGTTCGTGGGTGATCGCTTCGTGCGGCGGCTCGCGCAGCGCGCGTGAGGATGCATGACGGTGCATGAGGTGAGCGATTTTGCGCGCTTATCACCAGCGCTCGCTGCTAACTGCATGCAGCGCATTTGCATGATGAATCAAGCTGCTCTACCCGTCGCCGGCTTCACCGCCTATGATGAAATGCGCTGGCACGATGCCGCGAGCCTCTCATCAACCCGATCGCACCTGCTCCGCAGGTTCGGCCCAAAACATCATCACGGGAACTAGCATGAACGATGCTGCTCACGCCGCGGCGCTGCAAACGCGCCCGGTGTCCGCCGCGCCGGCGGTATGCGATCTCGCCGGCTTGCTCGATGCCTTGCATGCGAGCGCTGCGCAGCGCGATCTTGCCGGGGGTCATGCCGCGCAGGAAAAGCAATGGATCGCCGATGCCGGCTTGCTCACGCTCGCCGTGCCGCGCGAATTCGGCGGCGAGGGCGCTTCGTGGCCCGACATCTACGAGACTATCCGAAAGATCGCCCAGGTCGACAGCGCGCTCGCGCATCTGCTCGGCTTCACCTTCTTGCAGGTGGTCAGCGTTTATGTATGGGGCAATCCCGAACAACGCGCCCGCTATCTAAGCGGCACCGTGAAAGAGCGCTGGTGGTGGGGCAACGCGGTGAATCCGCTCGACACACGGCTCGTTGCGAGCGCAACCGGTGACGGCGGCTATCGTCTGAATGGCGAAAAAGGCTTTTGCTCGGGCACGCGCGGCTCGCAGATGATGACGGTTTCCGGGCACGACCCGCAGACCGGCACCACCATGTTCGCAGTGGTGCCGACCACGCGCGCGGGCATCACCGTCAACGAAGACTGGAATCCGATCGGGCAGCGGCAGACCGACAGCGGCAGCGTTTCTTTTGCGGAGGTGCGGGTCGAGCCGGACGAAGTACTGCAACGCGCCGACACGCCGTACGCGAGTTTGCGAACGCTGGTATCGCAGCAGGTCATGACCAATCTGTTCGTGGGCATTGCACAAGGCGCGCTCGATGAAGCGCGCGCCTATGTCACGCAATACGGCAAGCCGTGGATGACTTCCGGCGTAACGAAAGCCACCGACGATCCGTATCTGATCCAGCGCTTCGGTGAAATGCGTCTACAGGCAGTGAGCGCCGAGGCGATGGCCGTACGCGCCGCGTATGCACTCGATGCCGCGTGGCAGGAAGGTCCGTCGCTTTCCGCCGAAGCGCGAGCCCATGTTGCGCTCGCCACGTCGGAAGCGAAAATCGTCGCGCACCGTGCGGCGCTCGATGTCAGCGAAAAACTGTTCGACGCTTGCGGCGCGCGGGCCACGCATGCGCCGCTCGCGTTCGACCGTTTCTGGCGCAACGCTCGCGTGCACACGCTGCATGATCCGCTCGACTATCGCGTGCGCGACGTCGGCCGTTATGCGCTAAGCGGGACATTGCCGGAAGTTTCTTTGTACACTTGAGGCGGTTCGCGGCGCAGCCAGTCTGGGCCGTGCTTTATTCCTCTCAAGAGATTCCCTGATTGCAGTTCAAACTACCGACCACGGCAACGGCGCCGTTTTGCCCATCCGAAGTGCAAGGCTCGGTCGCCGTCTCTCAAGGCGCGCCTTTCTGGAAGAAGATCCTGCAGTTCGCGGGCCCCGGCTTGCTGGTGTCGATCGGCTATATGGACCCGGGCAACTGGGCGACCGACATTGAAGCCGGCTCGCGTTATGGCTACAGCCTGCTGTTCGTCGTCATGCTGTCGAGTCTCGCAGCGATGGCGCTGCAATGTCTGAGCATGCGCCTCGGCATCGTCACTGGGCGCGATCTCGCTGAGTTATCGAGGGCGCGTTATTCGCCGGCGGTCGCGCGCGGGCAATGGTTGCTGGCCGAGTTGTCGATCATTGCGTGCGATCTCGCGGAAGTGCTCGGCGGCGCGCTTGCTTTTCATCTGCTGTTCAAATGCTCGCTAACCACGGGCGTGTTGCTGACCGCATTCGATACGCTGATCGTGCTCGGCCTGAAGGGCAAGAATTTCCGCGATCTCGAAGCGATCATGCTCGGCCTGATCGCGACCATCGGCGTTGGGTATGTCGTCGAACTGGCGCTCGTGAAACCGCATTGGCCGTCGGTCGCGCAAGGGCTCATTCCGTCGTGGCAGGCTTTGAACTCGCGTGAGCCGATGTATCTCGCGATCGGCATTCTCGGCGCGACCGTGATGCCGCATAACCTGTATCTGCATTCGTCGATCGTGCAGACGCGCGCGGTGAAACGCGATCCGGCGAGCATTGGGTCCGCGATCGGCATGTCGCGCATCGATACCATCGTCGCGCTGTTGCTCGCGCTGATGATCAACATGGCGATTCTGATTCTCGCTGCGGCCGCGTTTCATGCGACCGGCCACAAGGAAGTCACCGAAATCGAAGACGCCTACAAGCTGCTCGCGCCGGTTGTCGGCACTGGTTTTGCAGCGGTGCTGTTCGCGATCACACTGCTGGCGTCGGGACAAAGCTCGACATTCACCGGCACCGTGGCGGGACAGGTCATCATGGAAGGCTTTCTGAAGCTGAAGATTCCGTGCTGGCAGCGGCGCTTCATCACGCGCGCGCTTGCGTTGATCCCCGCACTGATCGGCGTACAGATGATGGGCAACGGCGCGGTCGGCAAGCTGCTCGTCGCAAGCCAGGTTGTATTGAGTCTGCAATTGCCGTTCGCGCTTTATCCGCTGATCCGCATGACCGGCGACAGTTCGCTGATGGGCGAGTTCGCGAATACGCTGCTGACGCGGATTGTCTCGTGGACGCTGTTTGCGGTGATTACCGCGGCGAATCTCTGGCTGGTGGTGCAGACGGTGGGACTCGTCGCGGACTGAACCGCGCATGGCATCGCTGGGCGCATCGTATCGCCGCGCGGCGCAAAAAATAAACGTTCAAGAAAAAAGGTCCGCGCAAAAAATGGCGGACCTATTCATTTTGAGGCTTCGGTTCGAATCGGGCGGACCAGCCGTCATCGAGTTGAATCATCGATCCAGCTCATGGAGCTGAACCGAATCAGGCGGCTTCAGCGACCTGTGCGGCTTCGATTGCTTCCTGACGAGCGGCTGCGGCTTTCTTCGTCTTGCCGGCGCGCGACGGCGGCTGGCATGCGCCGCACACCACGTTGTGCTGCAAGTCGTGCTTGTGCGCGACGAACTTGCCGGTGCAGCGGCAGCACTTCGTCAACTGAAGAATGTTCGCGTCGAAGAAACGCACCAGCGTCCAGGCGCGCGTCAAATCCAGCACTGGTTCGGTTTCGCTGTGCCTGCAGTGTTCAAGATAGAGCCGATAGCCCTTGGTCAGCGCATCGAGATGTGAGCACCGGGCTTCGTTCTTCAGGAACAGGTACGTGTTATAGAACAGCGACGCGTGGATGTTCGCGAGCCACGTCATGTACCAGTCCGCCGAGAAAGGCAGCATGCCCTTGGGCGGCGATACGCCCTTCACCTCGCGGTACAGGCGGATCATGCGGTCACGTGAGAGCGTCAACTCGCTCTCGAGCACCTGCATGCGTGCGCCGAGTTCGATCAGCGCGATGGCGCGAAACACTTCTTGTGCGTCTTCAGTCAGGCTACGCTTGAGCATCGCAGTCACCTCGATCAGGCAAATTGCTCGGCGGGCTGGCCTGCAAGCAGGATCGCCGCGTGAGTCGGTGCAACTGCGGTGTGCTTCGTCGTTTGCGTCAACGCCGACAGCATTGAGTGGTCGTTGAAGCGGAAGAAACACAAAAGCTGATCGGAAGAGGCCAGCTTGACGATCTGCGCGAGCGAGAGCCCGCCAAGCAGATCAGCCAGTTCCGACGACAGTCCCAGACGGAACATTCCGACCGGTTTGTCCTCACGCAACATGCGTTGCGCAAGCATGATGTACGACAGGTTAATCTCGCGGATTGAGTCCAGCGTCTCGCTGCTACGGTCCATTTTTTCTGTTTCCGAAGCCCCGAATTACTAAGTCGGCTTTTTGCCGTTATGTCTTTTGTGCCTCGCCGAAAACGTTGTCCTTCGGCTACGGGTCACCTCCTTGATACAGATGGCGACCTTTTGATACATCGCGTTACATTTCGTAACAGCTTGGGTCGAATTGTATGAAGTGCAAAACAAGAAATCAATCCCTTCTTGAAAAAATATCCGGAAAAGATGCATCAAATTTCGGTAAGAATTTCACGCGCCCGTAATAGACCACACGACACGCGTTTTTCGACGTTGCCGGCATTCGTCTTATCCATGAAAACCCTTGTTGCACGGGCCACAAGCCGTATCGTTAGCGCCACACGCGAACTGCCGGCACGGAACCGGTAATTTAGACTCGAATGAAAGAAAAGCGGAAAGGCCAGAGCGAGACGTGTAATAAATGCCGCTCTAATAGCGGATTAGGGACTGACTGAACTTGTAACGGACTGATGTCGCCCCAGTTACAAACTGAGCGACTTTGTAACTTCGTCGGTAAGGTTTTGCAGGAGGTCGCGCGGACTCGCTCGACTTCCAGCCCGAAAGCCGGACGCAGGCGCGTGCCGAGAATGTTTCCGGCGAATGCGGCGACCAGCCAGAGCCAGCCGTGCAGGCTGCCGGAGACGATGCCGCTAAAGTAGGCACCGATGTTACAACCATAGGCGAGGCGGGCGCCGTAGCCGAGCATCAGGCCTCCTACCACCGCCGCGATCAGCGAGCGCGCGGGCACTTTCCACACCGGCGCGTAACGCCCGGCGAGCGCGGCAGCCGCCATGGCGCCGAGAATGATGCCCACGTCCATCACCGTGGTGACGTCATGAGTAACCGGCGCTGCGAGCGCGCCCGCGTTGGCGCGAGTGGCCCAGTACGGCCAATGGGCCACGTCGATGCCGAGCGCGGCAAAGAGCTTGGCGCCCCACAATGCGAACGCCGACGTCACGCCCCATGGGCGGCCCGACAGCGCGAGGGTCGCGAAATTGAGCAGTACCAGCGCGATAGCGCCGACGAATAGCGGCCACGGCCCTTGCAGCCACGGCGACGCGCGCGGCGCACGCGCCGGCTCGTTGACAAGCCGCCCATGAAGGCGCCGTTCGACGAACACAGTGAGCGCCGCGATCGCTGCGAAAATCACCAGATTCAGCGCGATTGCGCCGGCCGCGCCGAGCATGTTCACCATCGACAGTGGTTTGAGCGCGGGCAGCGCGGTCCAGAAAGGCATGTGCGCGGTCGCCACTATGGAGCCGGTTACAAATGCCGCGAGCGTGACGATCATCCGCGTGCTGCCGCCGCCAACCGTGTATAGCGTGCCAGACGCGCAGCCGCCGCCCAGTTGCATACCGACGCCGAACAGGAAAGCCCCGACCAGCACGGAGGTGCCCGCCGGCGCGACCAGCCCCACGACCGGATGGCCGAACAGGCTGCCCGACGCCAGCGCCGGGAAAAACAGGACGACGCCGACCGCGAGCATCAGCATTTGCGCGCGAAGGCCGGCGCCGCGGCCGTCGGCGATAAATACCCGCCAGGCCGACGTGAAGCCGAATGCCGCGTGATAGAGCGACATGCCGAGCAACGCGCCGACTACATACAGCGCGGCCTGGCGGCCACTGACCGTTTGCGCGAGATAGACAGCGCCGAGCGCGATCAGCAAAAGCGCCGCGCCCAACGGTTTCGGATTGACGTCGAAACGGCGGGGCGCGCGTGGAAGAGAAGTAGAGAGATCGGACATGATGAATTGAGAGGCAACGGACTCACCCGCGGCCCGGCGGGCGGCTGACGAGCGTTGTTTTGAGGTGAGTTATTGCGGAATGCCGATCGAAAAAGATAGCACGTAGCGTCGGTTCATGCAGGCGGCCGCTGCGCCGCCGCCGGTGTTTATTTGCCGTGCGGGCGTCCGCTCAGGCGCCCTTGGCGGCCTCGTGCGCGGCGCCGTCGGCTCGCTGTTGATCCGCGAACTCGCGCAAGGCGGTCGCGGTTTGCTGATCGGCGGGGAAGAACGCTTCGATGGCGAGTTCGGACAGCGTCACGTCCACGGGCGTACCGAACACCGTGGTCGTGCTGAAAAACGACAGCACGCCAAGCGGCGTGCGCAGTCGCAGCGGCACGGCAATCTGATTGAGCGCGCTGTCGGCGGAATCGGTCGGGTCCGCTTCGGGCGGCGCGGGATAGCCCGCCAGTTCGTCGCGCAATGCGCTCAACGTCTCGTCGGCGCTGACGTCGATTTGCCGTTGCAGCCGCGCCAGCACGTGTTCCCGCCACGCGTGCCAATTGACTATCGACGACGCAATGCCGTGCGGATGCAGACTCAGGCGCAACGCGTTCACGGGGGGCTTCAGCAGATCGGGACTGGCGCCCGACAGCAGCGGCGCGAGCGCATTGTTCGTGGCGACGATGGTCCAGTGACGATCGATGGCGAGCGCCGGATACGGCTCATGGCCTTTCAGCACGAGTTCGACGGCCTCGCGCGCCGCGCTCAGTTGCGGGTCCGACAGCGCACGCTCGCGAAACAGCGGTGCGTAACCCGCCGCGATCAGCAGCGCGTTGCGCGCGCGCAGCGGCACGTCGAGGCGCTCGGCAAGATGCATGACCATCTCCCGGCTCGGCATCGCGCGTCCCGATTCGACGAAGCTCAGATGCCGCGTCGATATATCGGCTTCGGCGGCGAGCAGCAACTGGCTCATCCGCCGCCTTTGCCGCCATTCGCGCAGCAGGTCGCCGACGGTGCGGCTGGCGGAGGGCTTCGTCGAAGGCGCGCTTTGCGCAAGAGAAAGTGTGTTCATGCCACCGATGATAGCCAAAGCGCCGCCGCCATCCATTACCTGCGAGGTAATGCGCTCGCCACGTGACACGACTTGACGCCACTTCATGCGACTTCATGCGACATGATGGCCGGCGCCGACACCGAACGCTTACCTCCCAGGTAATCGACCCGCCGCGCCCAAACCGCGAATCTTCACTCCGGGCCCGCCGCATACAACGTGTGTGCCGAGCGTAGCGCTCAGTCATGCCAATCAAGGAGCTGAAGATGAATGCGCATACCGACCTCGTCGACCGTTATTTCGACGCCTGGAACGAGACCGATGGCGCGCGCCGTCGCGAGTTGATCGCCGCGACCTGGGCCGCCGACGCCGACTATCGCGATCCGCTGATGGCCGGCACGGGCCATGACGGCATCGACGCGATGATCCGTGTGGTGCAGGAGCGCTTTGCGCATCACACGTTTCGCCGCTCGACCGATGTCGACGGTTTCGGCAATCGCCTGCGTTTTTCATGGGAACTGGTCACGCCCGCCGGCGAGGCGATCGCCAAGGGCTCCGATTTCGGCGTGCTCGACGCACACGGCCGCCTTCAGACGCTGACTGGCTTCCTCGACCAGGAGCCCGCAGGCGTTTGATCGCATAGCGCACGCGGCTGTGCCACCGCCCATTTTTTCCACGGAGACGATCATGCAAGAGCCCGTTGCCGCCACGGCTCCTTCACCTGTCATCGGATTAGCGCGATTTGCGAACGCCATCCATGCGCTCCGCGGCGCCATCGCCGGCTTCGCACTGCTCGCCGGCACGCGTGCGTTCATGTTCGCCGCGTTGCTCGGCTGGCGCGAACCGGTGCTGGGCGGCGCGGGGCTCATGCTGCTTGCGGTGGTCGGATGGTTGCGGTGGCGCTGCAGCGGCGAACTGCGGCGCGAGCCTGTCACGTCTCGCGCTGCGCATTGAATCTCGCCGAACCGCGCAACGTTGCTTGCTACAATCGATTGCGGCAATGTGACTCATTCGAATAACCGCAAGCAACCTGCATGGAGACACTGTGCTTAAGAATCTCGATCCGCTGCTGAATGCCGACATACTGCATGCGCTACGCTCAATGGGCCATGGCGACGAACTCGTCATTTGCGACGCCAACTTCCCTGGCAGCTCCGTCGCGCAAAGCTCCGCGCTCGGCAAGCTGCTTCATCTCGATGGCGTAAGCGCGCCCCGTGCGATCCGCGCGGTGCTGTCGGTGATGCCGCTCGACACGTTCATCGACCAGCCGGCGTCGCGGATGGAAGTCGTCGGCGAGCCGCATACCATGCCGGCCGTCCAGCGCGAAGCACAGATCGAGGTCAACGCCGCCGAAGGCCGCGACGTGCCGTTTGCATCCATCGAACGGTTCGCTTTTTATGAGCGCGCGCGCAAAGCGTATTGCGTGATCGCCACCGGCGAAGAGCGGGGTTATGGCTGCTTCGTCTTCACGAAAGGCGTTTTGCTTGCCCCGGACGCGCCCCGTCCATAGTCCCCCAGGCGGCCCTCGCGTCATGCAAATGCCTGCGCGCCTTGGAAAGCGCCGGCAATGCACATATGCTCAGAGGCAAAGTAGGGAACTGCGGCCTCCCAGCCGGGTCTGCTGCTTATTCATTTACAGGAGCCCCTCATGACGCGTCCCGTCGATTCCGGCGTTATTCTCATCGCACGCATTGCCCTTTCGGTGCTCTTTTTGTGGAGCGGTGTGATGAAACTGCTGGGCTATGCGGGCTTTGTCGGCTATCTGCATTCGAAGGGCGTGCCGTTTGTTCAGATCGCCGCGCCGGTTGCCACGGCGGTCGAGGTATTGGGCGGGCTGCTGCTGATCGTCGGCTTCAAGATCCGCCCGCTCGCGCTCATCATGGCAGTCTATACGGTGGCGACAGCGGTGCTGGGGCATGACTTCTGGAACGTGACGGACGCCGCCTTGCAGCGCGACATGGTGATTCATTTCTGGAAGAACATCGGTATCGCCGGGGGTTTTCTGCTGCTGTTCGTCACGGGCGCGGGGCGCATCAGTATCGACGGTGCGCGCGCGCCGCGCGGCGGCTTGAGTCTATGAGCGTGCTGTTTTCAGGGACTCCGCTGGTTTCGCCTCGCTGTCGATTCCGGCTGCAATCAAGGGAGCAAATATGATTCAAAGTTTCGAGCAAACCATTGGTGGCACGGTCATGCACTTATGCGCGAGTCTCGGAGAAGGGCCCACGCCGCATCGCGTGATCATCAGCGTCGCCGATTCCGCGAAAACGCTGGTGGTTCTGGATGCGTCCGGATTCCTGGGCGCCATCAAGGCCGAGATCGAGGAGCCGGAAAAGCTGATCGCCGACGCAATCAGCAAGGCGCAAAGCGAAGGCCTGATCGAAGCCGCCATCAATACCGGCACGATTCAGGAAGCGTCGCTATAGCGCTCGCGCCTGGTTCATGGGCGCGGCCCTGATCGACCGCTGACGACCCTCACGGCGCTTCAAGCCGCGGGGGTCTTTTTTTGCCCGATCCGCGAGGCCAGGCCAGACCAGGCAGGCGAAGCGCAACGTTAGCGCGAGTTGCCGACCCGCGCGGAATCCGCTTCGCGCCGTGTCGATGTCGACGAATGCGGCTGCGGATGCACGAGGCAGCTCATTACGCCGCCGAACACCAGCAGGCCGACCGAAATCGCGGTCGCCGTTTGCATCCCCGAGACGATTTGGGTGGCGGCCGAGCCGCTGGCGAGCGCGCCGAACGCCGCCACGCCCACCGCGCCGCCCGCCTGCCGCGCCGTATTCAGGACCGCCGACGCGGTGCCCGCGCGCCTCGCTTCAACCGACGCAAGCACGGCGGTGGTCATCGCCGGGACGGCCAGACCCATGCCCGACGGAATCAGGAGGAACGGCAGCAGCAAGCCGATGAGCGGCGTGCTCGCATCGACCAGGTGCAGCAGACCGTAGCCGAGCCCCGCCGTGACCGCGCCGGCGATCATCGGCACACGCACGCCGAAGCGGCCGACCACCCAGCCGCTCGCCACATTCGAGATCAGAAAGCCGCCCGTCAACGGCAGAAACGCGAGACCGGCCTGCAGCGGCGTGTAGCCGCGCACACGCTGCAAGTAAAGACTCAGCACGAACACCATGCCGTAGTACGTCATGTTCACGCAGATGCCGAACAGGACGGCGGCGCTAAAGCTGCGCTTGCTGAAGAGCGAGAGCGGCAGCATCGGCGCGGGTGTACGCCCTTCCACCACGACGAACGCGCTCCCAGCGAGCGCTGCGAGCACGAAGCCGCCGGCCACCAGCGGATGACTCAATCCGAGCGGCCGCCATTCGATCACCGCGGCGACGAACGCGGTCAGTGCGACGATCGCGAGCGACTGGCCGCCCAGATCGATGCCACGTGGACTGGCATCTGTTTTCGCCGCATTTTGCGACGCCGGGCGCGCGGCATCGGAACGCGGCACCCATAGCAAGGTCGCCAGAAAGCCGGCCGCGCAGATCGGCAGATTGACGAGGAAAATGCTGCGCCAACCAAAGGCGGCGATCAGGAGGCCGCCGGCCACCGGTCCCGCGGCGATGGAAATTGCGCCCGCCGCCGTCCACAGCCCGACCGCGCGCGCCCGCAGTTTCGGATCGTGTCCGTACGACTGATTGAGCAACGCCAGAGAATTGGGCAGCATCGCCGCGGCGCCGATCCCTTGCAGCGCGCGCGCGGCGACCAGCATAGGCGCGTCGAGCGCGAGTCCGCACGCAAGCGACGCCAGCGCGAACAGCACGATGCCCGCCGCATACAGCCGGCGCGCGCCGAAGCGGTCGCCGAGCGCGCCCGCCGACAGCATCAGCACGGCGAACGCGAGCGTGTAGGCATCGACGACCCATTGCAGGCCCGCAACATTGGCGTGCAGATTCGCGCCGATTTCCGGCAGCGCGATATTGACGATCGTCACGTCCAACTGCGTGACGACAAAGCCCACGCTCACGGTCGCAAGTACACGGCCGAGGGCGGGCGAAACGGGTGTTTTGGGGGAGTTCATGCGCTACATCGTAGGCTCGATTCAACGCACCATGTTTCGGGGCGGCGTGAAGTGTCGATGTAGGCGGAGAACGGGGCGTTGGGAAAAGCTGGGCGTCAGGCAAATGTCAGCGGCAGCAACGCGGGATAAGCGAGCGCCTCTTGCGACACGGGCCTGAACTCGTCGCCGCAAAGAGAAACGGCGCACCCGAAGGCGCGCCGTTCGCTTCACAACCGCAAGCGCTCGCTCAGCGCTTGTGCGGCGCGTCCTTGATGAACAACGTGGTCAACGCACCCACCACGCAGATCGCGCCGACATACAACGGCGCGGCCATCGGGTTCGACTTCATCATCAGCGACACGGCGATTGGCGTGAGGCCGCCGAATACCGCATAGGCGACGTTGTACGAAAACGAAATGCCCGAAAAGCGCACGACCGGTGGGAAGGCTTTCACCATCACGAACGGAATCGCGCCGATCACGCCGACCAGCAGGCCGGCCGCGCCGTATAGCGGCACGAGCGCCGAGGTGTCGACGGCGAGTTGCTGGAACATCACGTAGTAGGTGACAGCCAGCGCAAGGCCGCCGACGAAAATCGTGCGCCCCGCGCCGATGCGGCCGGCGATCGAGCCCGCCATCACGCAGCCGATGGTCAGGCAGAGCGTCGCCACGCAGTTCGCCAGCAGCGCGGTGGCCGGCGCAACGTGAAACTGCTTTTGCAGCAGCGTCGGCGTCATCAGAATCACGACGACGATGGCGGCGGACAGCATCCACGTGAGCAGCATCGAGACGATTACCGCACGGCCGTGGTCGCGCAGCACGGCCTTGAGCGGCACTTCGGCGGCAATCGCCTTGCGCTGCTTGAGCTCGGCGAACACCGGCGTCTCGTGCAGCCAGCGGCGCAGGTAGACCGAAAACATGCCGAACACGCCACCGACGAGGAACGGAATGCGCCACGCGTAATCGGCGATTTCGGCGGGCGCGAAATTGCGATTCACCGCCGACGCGATCAGCGAGCCGAGCAGGATGCCTGCCGTGAGGCCGGCCGTCAGCGTGCCGCACGCATAGCCGATGTGGCGCTGCGGCACATGCTCCGAGACGAACACCCACGCGCCCGGCACTTCGCCGCCGACCGCCGCGCCTTGCATCACGCGGAACAAAAGCAGGAGGACCGGCGCCATGATGCCGATGCTGGCGTAGGTGGGCAACAGGCCCATCATCAGCGTCGGCACGGACATCAGCAGCACGCTCAGCGTGAACATGCGCTTGCGGCCGAACAGGTCGCCGAAGTGGGCCATGACGATGCCGCCGAGCGGCCGCGCGAGATAACCGGCGGCGAAGATGCCGAACGTCTGCACCTGCCGCAGCCAGTCCGGCATGGCGGCCGGGAAAAACAACTGGCCGATGGCCGGCGCGAAGAACACGAAGATGATGAAGTCGTAGAACTCGAGCGCGCCGCCGAGAGCGGCGAGGCCGAGCGTCTTATAGTCGCTGCGCCCGAGAGCGCGTGGGGTGACAGCCTGCGCTCCACCCAGATTTGTCGCTTGCATTGCTATGTCGTTGTCTTGAATTGGGAACCACGTGTGGCGTGGAAAAACGGCGGTCGTCAGGCGAGAAGTGTGGCGAGGGCTGGGTAGAGCGCGGGACACCGGCGCGCCGGCCCGGGTAGGGCAGCGCGATGACGACGGAAGCCAGCGCGGGATTTTACAGGATCAAAGTGATTCGCTTCGGGAAGTGCTTAATTAGATTGAGAAAGTTCCATCAAGCGACGATTTTCGCTGTCGTCCGAGGCCGCGCTTCGGGGCGTGAAGTGTGTTGTAGTCCCTCGGCCATTTGTCTGCCGGATTCGTCTGAGTCACCGCGAAATTAGGATTCATCTTATGGGATAGGACAGGTGCGCCTTCGAGAATGGCGTCCACGCCATCTGTTATGAGTCCTCCCATGCGCATTGCCATTCTTCAACGTGACCCCGTCATGCGTCAGTCGATTGAAAAAATTCTGGTCAGTGCCGGTCATACCTGTTCGGGCTACGACGACGGCCTCACCATGTCGAAAACGCTTGCCCGGTCGACCGTGGACATGCTGGTGCTGGACTGGCAAGGCACACGTCTCTCGGGCACGGAGGTGCTCAGAACGGCGCGTGCGGTCGGCGGCGACCGGGTGCCGGTCATCTTCGTATCGAGGGACACGTCGGAAGAGAGTACGGTGCGCGCCTTCGTCAACGGCGCCGACGACTATGTCGCGTTGCCGCTGCGGCCGGCGGAATTTCGCGAACGCGTCACCGCGCTGCTGCGTCGAGCTTATCCCGACCGCTTCGGCACCGCGAGCTTCAATGTCGGCCCGTACCGTTTCGACACGCATCGCCAGATCGTCATGCTGCGCGGCCAGCCGGTCTCGTTGTCCGGTACGCAATACCGTCTTGCGTCGCTATTCTTCTCGAACATCGGCCGGGTGATGTCGCGCGATCACATCTTCGCGATGGTGTGGGGCCGCGAATTCCGCGAGTTCACGCGCACCATCGACAGCCATGTGTCGCGGCTGCGCCTGTTGCTGGAAATCGAGCCGCAAAACGAATTCCGTTTGCAGCCGGTTTATAAGAGCGGCTACAGGCTGCTGCATCTGCGTCACGAAGAGGCCGTGCACGTTCAGAAGCAGGCCGCCTGAGCCGTTCCCCGCTCAAAGGCGCGGCAATTCCGGCCGTGTTTCGAGCGACTTGCGAATCAACGTTTCCACCGCCGTGCGCTCGTCGCCCGCGAGAGGCAGGCGCGGCGGGCGCACTGGCTCCGTGCCGAGGCCGACCATCGTTTCGGCCAGCTTGATGTTCTGGACCAGCTTGTGGGAGACATCGAGTGCGAGCAGCGGGGCGAACCAGCGGTAGATCTCCCGCGCTTCTTCCAGCCGTCCGGCTTTCAGCAGTTTGTAGATCGCCACCGTCTCGTGCGGAAACGCGCACACGAGACCGGCCACCCAGCCATGCGCGCCCATCAGGATGGCTTCCATAGCGAGATTGTCGACGCCGCACAGAATGGCGAAGCGGTCTCCGACCGTGTTGATCAGTTCGGTCACACGCCGCACGTCGCCGCATGATTCCTTGATCGCGACGATCTTCTTTTCGTCGGCGATTTCCGCGAACATCTCGGGTGTCATGTCGACGCCGTACGCGAGCGGGTTGTTATAGATCATCAGCGGCAACGCGCTCGCATCGGCGACGCTGCGGAAATGGTGCAGCGTCTCACGCCGGTCCGACAGATAGCGCAGTCCCGGCAGCACCATGAAACCGGCGGCGCCGCGACGGCTCCCCGCTTCGGCCTGACGGCAGGCGTCGAGCGTGCTGTTTTCCGCGATCGTCAAAAGCACCGGCACGCGGCCGCGCGAGGCGTCCACGGCGATGTCGAGCACTTGCAGCTTTTCGTCGAGCGAGAGCGTCGACGCTTCTCCCAGCGATCCGCAGACGATGATGCCGTCCACGCCCGCGTCGATCTGCGCTTCGATATTCTTGCCGGTCCATGCGCGGTCTATGCTGAAATCCGCGTTGAACTTGGTGGTAACTGCGGGCAATACGCCTTCCCAGATATGCGCCACGACTGCTCTCCTGAATGTGATGTGTTCCAGCGCAGTGTAAGCAGTGAAAACGCTGCCGTCTTGCGTCAATGGCGCACCACGAATGACGATTTCGGCATAACGGCTAATGCATGTCGGTTGTGCCGAAATCGTCACAATCCGCGCGCAGGCGCACCAAGACTCGGGCGTGCGCCATTCATACCATGTGCGTCATGAAAACGCTCAATATCATCGACTCGCACACCGGCGGTGAACCGACCCGCCTCGTGGTGTCGGGCGGCCCGGATCTCGGCGGCGGAACACTCGCGCAACGGCTCGACGTATTTCGCATGCGTTTCGACGACTGGCGCGCCGGCATCGTCACCGAACCGCGTGGCTCCGATGTGGTGGTCGGGGCGCTGCTGTGCGAACCCGACGACCCGTCGTGCGCGGCCGGCGTGATCTTCTTCAACAATGTCGGCTATCTCGGCATGTGCGGCCACGGCACGATCGGCCTCGTCGTCTCGCTGGCGCATATGGGACGGGTCGGGCCCGGGCGCCATCGGATTGCGACGCCGGTCGGCGTCGTCGAAGCCACGCTCAATGACGACGGCAGCGTGGCCGTGCGCAACGTGCCGGCCTATCGTTATCGCAAGGCGGTTCAAGTCGATGTGCCGGGGCATGGCGTGCTGACGGGCGACATCGGCTGGGGCGGCAACTGGTTTTTTCTGGTCGCTGAGCATGGGCGTGTGCTAGAAGCCTCGCGCATTCCTGAGTTGACCGCCTTCAGCGCCGCGATCCGCGACGCGCTAATCGCGCAGCACATCACCGGGGCGGAGGGCGCGTTGATCGACCATATCGAGCTCTTCGGACCCGGTTCGCGCGACGGCATCGACAGCCGCAGCTTCGTACTGTGTCCAGGCAGCGCTTACGACCGCTCGCCTTGCGGCACGGGCACGAGCGCGAAAGTCGCGTGTCTGGCGGCAGACGGCAAGCTCGCCGAAGGGGCGGTGTGGCGGCAGGAGAGCATTATCGGCAGCGTGTTCGAGGCAAGCTATCGCTATGCCGGCGATGGCGCGTCAGTGATTCCAACCATCACGGGTCACGCGCATATCACCGCGGAAGGCCGGCTTTGCTTCGACGAACGCGATCCGTTCGCGTGGGGCATCCGCACGGCATGACTGCGGATGCGTTGATCGTCGGCGCGGGCATCGTGGGCGCGGCGTGCGCGGTGGAACTGGCCGCGCTCGGCATGCGGGTCGAGGTGCTCGACGCGCAAGGCATCGGCGGCGGCGCGACAGCGGCGGGCATGGGCCATATCGTCGTGATGAACGACTCGCCGGCGGAATTCGCGTTGTGCCGCTACTCGCGCGAACTGTGGCTGGAACTAGCGCCGCAATTGCGCACTCGCGATGCGTTCGCGCGCTGCGGCACGCTTTGGCTCGCCGCCGACGAAGAAGAGTGGCAAGCCGCCCGCGCGATGCATGCCGCGTTCGACACGCAGGGCATCGCCGCGCAACTGCTCGACGCATCCGCGCTGCGTGCGTGCGAGCCGGCGGTGGCTGAGGCGCTCGTGGGCGGTTTGCGCATCGAGCACGACAGCATCGTGTACGCGCCCACAGCCGCCGAATGGCTGCTGACGCAATCGCCGGCGGCCGCAAACATCGGCGTGCGGCTCGGCGCGCCGGTTCGTTCGATCGACGCCGCGGGCGTGACGCTCGCCAACGGCGAGCGGCGCAGTGCGGCGCATGTGATCGTTGCGAACGGCCTCGGCGCGCAGGAGTTGATACCGGCGCTGCCGCTGCAAGCCAAGAAAGGCCACCTGCTGATCACCGACCGCTATCCCGAACTGATCCGTCATCAACTGCTGGAGCTGGGGTATATCAAGAGCGCGCATCATGCGGCCGGCACGTCGGTCGCATTCAATGCGCAACCGCGGCCGACCGGTCAACTGCTGATCGGCTCGTCGCGCCAGTTCAACACGACCGACCCCTCGGTCGAGATGTCCCTGCTCGCGCGGATGCTGCAACGCGCCGCGCACTATCTGCCGATGCTGCCGCAACTGAACGGCATTCGCGCATGGACCGGCTTTCGCGCGGCATCGCCGGATGGACTGCCGCTGATCGGTCCGGCGGGCGATCTGGCGCCTGGCGTGTGGCTCGCCGTCGGCCACGAAGGTTTGGGCGTGACGACTTCGCTCGCGACCGCGAAGTTGCTTGCGGCGCAAATCGTCGGAAGCGCGGCGGCGATTCCCGTCGAGCCATATCTGCCGCTCCGTTTCGTACAGGAGGTGGCGCATGACTGAGAGCGGCGCGCGGCGCATTCGCTTGAGCATCGACGGCCTTGCTGTCGAGGTGGACGCCGGCACGACGGTGGCTGCGGCGCTGGTGGTGTCCGGCGCGAGATACGGCACGCGCGTGTCGGTCAGCGGCGAGCCGCGCGCGGCGCTCTGCGGCATGGGCGTGTGCCAGGAATGCCGCGTGACGATCGACGGCCGCACGCATGCGCTCGCGTGTCAGACGCTTTGCCGGGACGGTCAGAGGGTGCGCACGCGGAAGGCGGACGCGCAATGAGGAGGCGCTTCGGGCCGCTTGCGCCGGACACTTTTGCCGCGAGCCAGACGATGCACACGCACGAGGCGGGCGCGCAATGACGAGGCACTTCGGGCCGCTCGCCCATGACCCCTGCCGCGACGTCCAGAGCCAACGCATGCAAAAGGCAAACCGATAATGACCCGGCACTTCGACGTCATCGTAGTAGGCGCCGGCCCCGCGGGCCTGAACGCCGCACTGGCGGCGGCGCGCGAAGGCGCGGCGGTCGCGTTGCTCGACGACAATCCGCGCGCCGGCGGCCAGATCTGGCGTCAAGGCCCGGGCTATCCGCGGCAGGCGCCGCTGCAAAAACTGCTCGACGGTTTGAACCGCCAAAGCAACATTACCTGCTTCCCCTCGACGCGCGTCGTCGCGCCGCTGGCGCCGCGCGGTCTGCTGGTCGAGTCGGCGGAACAAGGCGGCGTTTGCATGACGTACGGGCGCTTGATTCTCGCGACCGGCGCGCGCGAGCGGTTGCTGCCATTCGCGGGCTGGACGTTGCCGGGGGTGACCGGGGCGGGTGCGCTGCAGGCGCTCATCAAAGGCGGCATGCCCGTGCGCGGCGAGCGTGTCGTGATTGCCGGCAGCGGACCTTTGCTGATCGCGGCATTGGCTACCGCGCGCAGCGCGGGCGCGCGGGTGCTTGCGGTCGTGGAACAGGCTTCGGCTTTCGATGTCGCCCGCTTCGGCGCCTCGCTCGTTCGTGAACCCGCGAAGCTGCGGCAAGCTGTGAGCATGACGCGCGGTTTCGCCGGGCTGCATTACTGGACCGGCAGCATGCTCCAGGCGGCTCACGGCCAAGGCCGCGTTCAAGGCGTGACGATCCGGCGCCGGCGGCACAGCGTGACGCTTGAATGCGACCGGATCGCGTGCGGCTTTGGACTCGTGCCGAATGTGACGCTTGCGCAGGCGCTCGGCTGCGCAATCGACGAAGCGGGCGGCATTGCCGTCGACGCCGCCCAGCACACATCGCTCGACGGCGTTTTCGCCGCCGGCGAGTGCACGGGCGTGGGCGGCGCGGAACTGGCGGCAGTCGAAGGCGAACTCGCGGGCCTCGCGGCGAGTGGCGCTACATTGGAGCGCAGCGGGCTGCATGCGCAACGCGGGCGCTGGCTCCGCTTCGCGCGGCGCGTCGAACGGGCCTTTGCGTTGCAGCCGGCAGCGCGCACGCCGCCCGCCGACGACACGCTGCTGTGCCGTTGCGAAGACGTCAGCATCGGCGAGGTGCGCATGTTCCCGAACTGGCGCGGCGCCAAGCTGCATACCCGTTGCGGAATGGGCGCCTGCCAGGGAAAGGTATGCGGGCTCGCCGCGAGCCTGTACTTCGGCTGGCCGGCTGCGACGCCGCGTCCGCCGTTCAGCCCGGCGCAAATCGGCACGCTGATAGCGGCAGGCGCGCAGCCGTCGCATGGGCAATGACACGCGCCGCTCATCGTTGAGCCATCGGATATTGTCGGCCAGGGTGCCGCTCTATAATCAACCGCGTGTCGAGGACCAAGCAACGACCAAGCCACGACCAAGCCACGACCAAGCCACGACCAAGCCACGACCAAGCCACGACCAAGCAACCGCACCGAGGCGCCGCACTCTGCATCGCCGCGCGTGCACCCCCATAAACGGCTCGGACCCACGGGACCCGCACGATGAACACGCTAGCTCATCAGCTTTCACCTGACGAAGCAACGCTGTCCGACATGCTGTCGCACTTCAGGCAGCTCGAGCCCGTATTCGACGCGTTGCCGGACGTCGTTTTCTTTGTGAAGGACGCCCACGCGCGCTATGCGCTGGTCAATCGCACGCTGGCTTCGCGCTGCGGCTTCAAGGAAAAGTCCGCGCTGCTGGGCAAGACCGCCGAGGACGTGTTTCCGCGCCGCTTCGGCCGCATTTACACGGCGCAGGACGAGGGCATCATCCACGTCGGCAATCAGATGATCGATCAACTGGAATTGCACCTTTATCCCGGCCGCGAGCCCGGCTGGTGCCTGACGTGCAAGCAACCGTTGCGCGATGCGGCGGGCCGGATCGTCGGCCTGGCCGGCATCTCACGCGATCTCAAAGCGGATGAGAGCGGTCATCCGGCTTATAGCAGGCTCGCGGCGGTGGTGCAGTTCATCCAGGAAAACTACGTTCAACCGTTGAACCTGAAGCATCTGGCTGCAATGGCGGACATGTCGGTGGCGCAACTGGAGCGCTATTTTCACAAGGTCTTTCATCTGACGCCGCGCCAGGTCCTGCTGAAAACGCGGCTCGACGCCGCCACGGCACTGCTGGTTTCGAACGACAAAGTCACCGACGTCGCCGCGCTTTGCGGCTACACCGATCACAGCGCCTTCACGCGTCAATTCAAGGCGACGGTGGGCGTGACGCCGACCGAATACCGGATGCTGCTGCACGGCACGTCGCGGAGTTGAGCCTCGGCTTATGGTTCGTCGCAAGCATCACTATTATGTGTACGTCGTCGCGCTCGACGATAAGGTCTGGAATGAAGCGCGTTTTCGCCGCGCGAATCCAGATTACCGGTTCGACAAGCCTTGCGTGTATGTGGGGATGACCGGGCTCGATCCCGATCTGCGGTTCGACCGGCATAAGGCCGGCATTCAGGCCAATCGCTATGTGCGCGACTATGGCTTGCGCCTCGTGCCCGAGTTGTACGAAGTGTTCAATCCCATGCCGTATCTCGGCGCACAGGAAATGGAAGTGGAATTGGCGATTGGACTGCGCGAAGCGGGGTACGGCGTGTGGCAGGCGTAAGCGCCCGTTACTTCACGCCGAGTCCGCGTAGCACGGCATTGCCTTCAGGCGTCAAGCGGATGCGCGAACCACCTGCTTCGCTCGAAACGGTTTCGATCAGGCCGGCTTCGTGGAGTTGCGGAATTTCGGGTTTCGCGGATGCGTCGATCGGCGCGTGCAATAACAGCAGCAACGTCGCCAGTTCGTGATGGCTCAGCAAGCGGCGCAAAATGGTCGGCCGCCTGGCCGGCGCGGGTGTGTCGTTGGTATTGTCTTCGGGCTGGTTCATGGTGCGCACCTTGTGCGGGATAGTGTCCGAAGGATCATGCGGACGAAGTCTTAAACGATTCTTAAGAACCATTGTCCTGTAACACCGTGACACGAAGATGGCACCCGCTTGCCTTACCAACCCTTAGCGATGGCGTTTTTCGCCTGGCCGACCGTGACTCCTGCTTACGGCGCGCAGGTTTTCCCGGCTGTTTCGATCCACAGCGTATTCACATGGCGCTTGCCCGCATAGAAACGGTAAGTCGTCGCGCCGTTGTCGCTGCGCACCTTGACGATGTTCGAATCGCCGAAGTCCAGCATCTGACCTTGGGGGATCGACGTGGATTTGAATGCGGCATTGTGGTTCGAGGCCAGTTGCGTCAGGCAGGCGACGACGTCGTTGACCGAGCGCTGCGTGGTGGTGTCCGTGACCGGCTCGCCGGCATCCGGATCCTTCTGAAAGTAGGCGCAAGCGCTGAGAAGCAGGGGAACTGACAGGACTACGGCAAACTTCTTCATATCTCTCCTGGCGTTTCGTTCGGCCGCCGGTGGCTGCGGAGGCCGCCCTCGGCCCAGCGCGACATACCCCAAATGCAGCCGCAATTGCAGCCGCGGACCGCGAATCAAGGCGCCATTATATCGGGGCGAGGGCCGCACCCAGCCGATGCCGCACGGCGCGTGCCCGAGCCGGCGTCGATCCGGGTCCGTGGTCAGCGCGACACACGCCGGAGCGCGGTCTATTTGCGCCGCTGCGCTTGCGCCGCGAGCCGCACCGCCGCATTGCCGGCGCCGTAGCCGTCATAGCCGCCGCGCCGCTCGACGATCTCCATGAAAAAGCGCTGATCGAGCTGTTCCGTGTACGCGTGGAAGAATTCGCCGCCGCGTTCGTCGCGGTCATACAGGATGTTGTGCTCGCGCAGCGCTTCGAGCATGTCGTCCGGCAACGCGTAGCGGGCGGCGAGATCGTCGTAGTAATTGCGCGGGATGCGCAGCACCGGCAAGCCATCGGCGACGAATTCGGGAATCGCGCTGAAGATGTCGCTCGTGCTGAACGCAACGTGATTCAGGCCCGAGCCGCGATAGGTATGCAGCGCCTCGGCCACCGCCGTATGGTGATCCACCGAGGCGTTCAGCACGACTCGCACGGAACCGTCGCGGCTGCGCAGCGCACGGCTGCGCACGAGCCCATAGGGGTGGGGCACGAGCACGCCGGGTTCGGCCTGAAAGCCGAAGGCCGTCCGCAGAAACAGCACCCACGTGTCCAGCGAATTGGCCGGCACCGCGAGGCACACGTGATCGATGCGGCTGAGCGGTCCTACTTCCGCCGGGCCGTTGACGTCGGTGAGAATGAAATCGGCCTCGAACAAGGTGGGCTGATCCGGCGTTTCGTCGACGAAATAATTCAGGCTGCCGTCCGGCGCCTGCACGGCGGGCAGTACGCGTTCGTTCGGGCCGATCTGGCCCGAGAACGGCGCATAGCCGAAACCGGCCGCGCGCTCGAACGCCAGGCTGGCGTTGTCCACGCGAAACGCCGATGCACACAGCGACAAGCCATGCTGCTGAAAAAACGCATTGGCGAACGAATCCGGCTCGGCGTTCAGCACGATGGACGCCGCTCCATGCTGATAAAGCGTCACCTCTTTCGAACGATGCCGGCCCGCCTGGCGAAAGCGCAGCTTGCCGAGCCAGTCGGCCAGATGTGCGCGCGTGGTGTGATCCACCGCGAATTCCAGGAACTGATAGCCGACGTGCGCGGGCGCAGCGGGCGACTCGTACAACGCGCCGACCGGTTGCCGTGCGGCTTCGAGCAACGCACGCGCCTGTTCTTCGAGGAACAGCAGCGAGCGATGGCCGTCCGCGGCGGTAATCGTGGTGGGCGCGGCGCGAAAGCCGTCGTTGAAAATTTCCAGCGAAAGCGGGCCCTTGTAGCCCGATTTCACGACTTGCGCGGTGAAGTTCGCCACGTCGAAGTCGCCCTGGCCCGGAAAGCAGCGGTAATGGCGGCTCCATTCGAGGACGTCCATCGCAAGCTTCGGCGCGTCGGCGATCTGCACGAAAGCGATGCGCTCGCCGGGAATGTCGGCGATTGCGTCGACCGTATCGTCGAGCGACAGCGTATGAAAGCTGTCGAGCACGAGCCCCAGATTCGGATGATTCACCGCGTTCACGAGCTTCCACGCGTGCCGGTACGTCTTGACGTGCTTGCCCCACGCGAGCGCTTCATAACCGGCAGTTACGCCGGCCGCCTGGGCCGCGCGCGCCAGGGCGCCGAGCTGGTCGATCATCAGCGAATCGTCGCCGATGGTATCCGGCGACACGTTGCTGCAAACCAGAATGCGATCCGTGCCCAGTTCGTGCATCACGTCGAACTTGCGCTTGGCGCGGTCCAGATTACGCGCGAGACGCTCCGGACTTACGCCGTCGAAATCGCGGAACGGCTGGAACAGCATGATTTTCAGGCCCAGATCGTCGGCGATGCGCCGCACGTCGGCGGGCGAGCCGTCGAAATACAGCAGGTCGTTCTCGAAGATCTCGACGCCGTCGAAGCCGGCCGCCTGGATCGCGGTCAGTTTTTCTACGAGGGTGCCGCTGATGGACACGGTGGCAATCGAACGTTGCATGAACAACTCCTGCGAAAACAGTCGGACGGCAGTCGGGGAAATGCGCGCGGCGGCGCCTGGTCTGCATCCTTCGCCGCAGCCATGCTGCAATGCGCAAAATGGGCTAGTTCGTTACTTATGCTGCAAGCAACGGGCCAGACTGTCCCACCCTAAGCGTGATTTTCGCCAGTCTATACAAACTAACTAGATGGTACAAATTCGTATAAACCCCGAATGACGGATGCGGCCGAAGCGCGCACACTTCGTCATACGTTGAGAAGCGACTGCGCCTGTTGCAGTCAGCTTCCTGTTTCATCTAGCTGGAGACGATGTCATGAGCTTTGCATCAGTACTGGTCCTCAACGGACCGAATCTCAACCTGCTCGGTACACGCGAGCCGGCCATTTACGGCTCGGAAACACTCGACGACGTCGCGAAACTTTGCCGCGATGCGGGCGAGCGCCTCGACCTGTCGATTGAGTTCTGTCAGTCGAACGCCGAGCATCAACTGATCGACTGGCTTCATGCGGCGCGCCTGAAGGTCGACGGCATCGTCATCAATCCGGCCGCGTACACGCATACGTCCGTTGCGATCGCCGACGCACTCACCGCGATCGAGAAGCCCGTCATCGAAGTACATATTTCAAACGTGCATCGCCGTGAAGCGTTCCGGCATCACTCGTATGTGTCGGCGGTGGCGGATGCGATCATCGTCGGCTGCGGCACGCAGGGTTATGTGCTCGCTCTGGAGCGGATGGCCACCATCCTTAAGAATAGGGCGGCGAAATGAGCACGCCAATGAATGTGCAAACAACTGCACAAACGAACGCTCAGGCGAGCGCGAATTCGTATCTGGTCGGTCTGATCGGCTCGGGCATCGGCGGCTCGCTGAGTCCCGCGATGCACGAGGAGGAGGGCAGCAAGCTCGGCCTGCATTACGTGTACCGACGCATCGATCTTGAAGCGTTGAAGCTGGACATCACGGCGCTGCCCGAGCTGCTCATCGCCGCCGAGCGCATGGGTTTCAATGGTTTGAACATTACGTATCCGTGCAAGCAGGCGGTCATTGCGCTGCTCGACGAATTGTCCGACGATGCCCGCGCGCTCGGTGCGGTCAACACGGTGCTGTTCGAGGACGGCAAACGCATCGGTCACAACACGGACTGGTCCGGCTTCGCGCGCGCTTTCCAACGCGGCTTGCCGGATGCGTCGCTCGAACGCGTCGTGCAACTGGGCGCGGGCGGCGCAGGCGCGGCCGTCGCGCATGCCGCGCTCGCGATGGGCGCGCAAACGCTCACGCTGTTCGACGTGGACGCCGCGCGCGCCGCATCGCTCGCCGCGGAATTGCAGAAGCGCTTCACCGACCGCACGGTCACTGCCGGCACGTCGCTTGGCGACACGCTCGCCGTCGCGAACGGCCTGATTCACGCGACGCCGACCGGCATGGCGAAACTGCCGGGTCTGCCATTGCCCGCCGAATTGCTGCACCGCGATCTGTGGGTGGCCGACATCGTCTATTTCCCGATCCGCACTGCGTTGTTGCAGGCGGCCGAAGCGCTCGGCTGCCGCACACTGAGCGGCGGCGGCATGGCAGTGTACCAGGCGGTCGACGCGATGCGCATTTTCACTGGACTCGAGCCCGATGCCGAACGGGTCTACGCCCATTTCCAGTCCTTGTTGGAACGCTAACCGGTAGCGCACGCCCGTACACGACGGATACATGACCAGTCAGAGGAGACTACAACGATATGCCGCAACCGATTCAATCCACTCCGGCCGACACCACGCGTCAGGCCGGCGCGACCGCGAGCAGCGCGCGCCGCTCGAACGCCCGTTATCAGATACTCGGGCTGCTTGCCGTCGGCACGATGATCAATTACCTGGACCGTACCGTGCTCGGCATTGCCGCGCCGCAACTGACCAAGGAACTCGGCATCAACGCCGCGATGATGGGTCTGCTGTTCTCGGTGTTCTCGTGGAGCTATGTCGCTTCGCAGATTCCGGGCGGGCTATTCCTCGACCGTTTCGGCAGCAAGCTGACCTATTTCCTGTCGATGAGCTTCTGGTCCTTGTGCACGCTCGCGCAAGGACTCGTGCACGGCATCGCCGGGCTGTTCGTGTTCCGCCTGGGCCTCGGCGTCTCCGAAGCGCCGTGTTTTCCGACCAATAGCCGCGTAGTCGCGACATGGTTCCCGCAGAGCGAACGCGCGATGGCGACGGGCACCTACACCGTCGGCGAATATATCGGCCTCGCGTTTTTCAGCCCGTTCCTGTTCATGCTGATGGGCGCGTTCGGCTGGCGTTCGCTCTTCTATGCGGTTGGGGGCGTGGGCATCGTGTTCGGCGGCATCTGGTGGTTGCTGTATCGCGAACCGCGCGATCATCCGTCGGCGAATCAGGCCGAACTGGACTATATCGAAGCGGGCGGCGGTCTCACGCAGCGGCACAAGGACACCAGTGCTGCTGCGGCACCGGCGAAGAGCGGCTTCGAATGGCGCACCATTGGCCGTCTGCTCAAGCATCGTCAATTGACCGGCATCTGTCTCGGCCAGTTCGCGGGCAACTCGACGCTCGTGTTCTTCCTCACGTGGTTTCCGACGTATCTGGCGACTGAACGCCACATGGGTTGGCTGAAGATCGGCTTCTTCGCGATCATGCCGTTCATCGCGGCGTCGATCGGCGTAATGTTCGGCGGACTCTTCTCCGACTGGCTTTTGCGTCGCGGCAAGTCGCCGAACGTTGCGCGCAAGTTGCCGATCATCGCAGGCCTGTTGCTCGCGTCGACGATCATTCTCGCGAACTACGTGCAGAGCAACGTGGCGGTGATCGCGATTCTGTCAGTGGCGTTTTTCGCGCAAGGCATGGCTGCGCTGGGCTGGACGTTGGTATCGGATATCGCGCCCGAAGGGCTGCTCGGCGTGACCGGCGGCATCTTCAACTTTGCCGCGAATCTGGCCGGTATCGTGACGCCGCTGGTGGTCGGCTTCATCGTCGCCGCGACCGGGTCGTTTGTCGGCGCGCTGGTGTTCATCGGCGTGATCGCATTGATCGGCGCGCTGTCTTACATCTTTATCGTCGGCGACATCAAGCGGATCGTGCTGGTGGATTGAACAGCCGGGTGTAACCTGAGTGCGTAAAAAACGGGACGTGGCGCAGGCCACGTCCCGTTTTACATTTCGGACCGCAAGCCGATGGTCAGTCTTCCTTGCGCACGAAACGCAGCACGGCGTCCACGATCATCGCGCGATGACGCGCTCGCAGTCTCGGATGCGACGGGTCGCGTCCAAACGCGGTGCCGAACGTATGACGATTACCCACGCGATGAAAGCACAACGAGCTGATCAGCAGATGGAGGTCGATTGCGTCCACGTCACTGCGAAACTTGCCGGCCGCGATACCGCGTGCCAGCAGATCTTCGATCGTATGAATGACGGTCACGTTGCGGCCTTTGAAGCTTTTGACCTGCTCGACGTATTTCGCACCGTTGATGTTTTCGATCGTCACGAGGCGCACGAAATCGCGCTGGCGGTCGTGATAGTCGAACGTGAATTCGACTAGCGCGCGCATGCCCTCGATCGGATCGAGTTCGCTGACATGCAGATCCTGTTCGAGCGCGCGAATGTCGCCATACACCTTTTCGAGCACCGCCTGGTACAACCCTTCCTTGCTGCCGAAGTAGTAGTACAGCATGCGCTTGGTGGTGTTGGTGCGCTCCGCAATAGCGTCGACGCGCGCGCCCGTCAGACCCATCGCGGAGAACTCCTGGGTCGCGACGTCGAGGATATTGCGCTTCGTCTGTTCGGGATCGTACTTGCGTCGAGCGTCGCTACGTCGGGCGTCCTTGCGCGGTGCGTCGGACGGGATGCCGTTGGTATCGGGCTCGGCGGCCTTGCTTCCCTTTTTCATTGTGTATTCGAGCGGCAGTGACCGCGCATTCTAGCATGGCGAAAACGGCCTCTGGCGCGGGTTTTGCGCGCAAAGGGCCGCTTGCCGTAGTGAATTGGCGGCGTATCGAGCGGGGCATGTCCTGGCCGGCCGCCTCGAACGCCGGCCCGCCTCATCCGGTTGCATCAGGTGCTTTCAAACGGAGCCGCGAGGTCGCCGGCGGCGCGCGGCGAATACGTCGCGCGCTTGCATCGCGGTGTAGGTCAACTGAGCGGCGACGAGGCCGAGCGCCCCGTACGCGGGTGTCAGGCCGAAGGCGGCGAATGCTGTGGGCACCGGACGCTCGCCTGTGATCGCGGCGGCCAGCAGTTCGCCGGACATCGTGGTCGGCGCCATGCCGTGTCCGCCGAAGCCGACCGCGTGCCACACGCCGTCCGCACTGCGCCCGATTTGCGGCATCTTGTGCCGCGCGTAACTCATCAGACCGCCCCACGCGTAGTCGACACGCACGTCGTGCAATTGCGGATAGACCTTCAGCAGATCGCGCCGCAACAGTCGCGCGATGACCTCCGGCGCGCGATCGCGCACCGAGATGCGTCCGCCCCACAGAATCCGTGTGTCGGGCAGCGGGCGATAGTAGTCGAATGCGAAGCGGGTATCGTAGACGGCCGCGCGCGTGTCGATCGCGTCTTGCAGACGCTCGCCGAGCGGCTCGGTCGCCATGACATAGGTGGCGATGGGCAGCACCGCGCGCTCCACTTTCGCGTAGACATTGCGCGTATACCCGCCGCCCGCCATCACGACGTGTCGCGCGTCGATGGCGCCTTGCGGCGTGTGCACGACGAAGCCCGCGCCGTCGCGCTGCAGATTCACGACCGGCGACTGCTCGTAAATCTGCACGCCCGCGCTGGCCGCTGCATCGGCGACGCCAAGCACGTATTTCAGCGGGTGAAAGTGAAACGCGTTGCGCTCGAACAGGCCGCCGTGATAACGGCGCGTCTTCAATTGCGATGCCAGTTGTTCGGCCGTCACAGGTTCCCAGTCCACGCCAAATGAATCCCGCATCAAACGCCGCTGTGCGTCGAGCAGCGCGGGTTCGTCGAACCAGTTCGCGAGGATGACGCCGGCGTCGATCGCGTCGCAATCTATCCCGTAGCGCGAGATGCGGGCGCGCATCAGATCAACGGCGTCGGTGGTGAGCGTGTACAACTCGCGCGCGCGAGCCGCGCCGAGCGTTTTCAGTAGATCGGCGCAATCGAGACTGTAGCCGCCGAACACGAAGCCGCCGTTGCGACCAGACGCGCCGAAGCCGACTTGCCGCGCTTCGAGCACGGCGACATCAGTCACGCCGCGCTCAGCGAGCCCCAGCGCCGTCGATAACCCAGCAAGCCCGCCGCCGATGATGCACACCTCGACACTGCGCCGCCCGGCGAGCGGCGCGTAAGTAGACGGGCGGGTGACGGTGGCTTCGTAAAAGCTTTGCATACCGGCTAGCGTAGCGGGAATCGCTTGCCCGCGTCCAGTCGCGCGCGCCTGCCGCCTTCTATCGCCCTCTATCCGTTCTATTGCGCCCAGCGCAGCACCAGCGGATCGAGCCGTCGCGCGACTTTCAGCAATCCTTCACGCGTGGCCGGATGCATTGCCGGCAACGGATGGCGTACCGCGTCGGAGCGAATCACGCCGCCTTCCTTCATCAACGCCTTGCACGATGCAAGGCCACCCTGGCGGTTTTCGTAGTTGATCAGCGGCAGCCACTGCTGATAGTGAGCGGCGGCGGCTTCGGTGTCGCCGGCCGCATAAGCGTCGACGATCAGGCGGATGCCGTCGGCATAACCGCCGCCCGTCATCGAACCCGTTGCGCCTGCATCGAGATCGGCCATCAGTGTAATGGCTTCTTCGCCGTCCCACGGCCCCACGATTGCATCGCCGCCGAGCTCGATCAACTCGCGCAGCTTGTTCGCCGCTTGCGGCACTTCGATCTTGAAGTACGACACGTGCTCGATCTCGCGAGCCATGCGCGCGAGGAACGGCGCGGACAACGGCGTGCCGCTGACCGGCGCGTCCTGAATCATGATCGGAATGTCGATTGCGTCGGACACGGTGCGATAAAACTCGTGAATGCCGCGTTCGCCGACGCGGATCGTCGCGCCGTGATACGGCGGCATGACCATGACCATCGCGGCGCCCGCCGCTTGCGCGCGGCGGCTGCGGTCCGCGCATTGATACGAACTGAAATGCGTGGTCGTGACGATTACGGGCACACGGCCCGCGACATGATCGAGCACGACGTGCATCAGCGTATTTCGCTCTTCATCGGAGAGGGCGAACTGTTCGGAGAAGTTCGCCAGAATGCACAGACCGTTCGAGCCCGCGTCGATCATGAAGTCGATGCAGCGCTTCTGGCCTTCGAGGTCGAGCTGACCCGCATCGTCGAAAATGGTGGGCGCAACGGGGAACACGCCGCGCAATGCAGCGGCATTGATGGTTCGAGTCATGATGTAGGCGCTTTTAAAAGTAATAGGGCGGGGCGATCGGAATGTCTCTGCCGCCGACTATACGGCTCTGCGGTCCGCGGGTATATTGAATTGTTTCCATCCTGTGATCGCTTTTACGACTCACCCGGGCTTTGATGAAAAACACACTGAACGTCCTGTTGGGCAAACTGCGCATGAAGCAACTGCAATTGCTGATCGCGCTCGACGACCAGAAGTCGCTGCATAAAGCGGCGGGCCTGATGTCGATGACGCAATCGGCCGCGAGCAAGGCATTGCAGGAACTCGAATCGATGTTCGAGGCGCCGCTTTTCGAGCGCTCGAAGAGCGGCATGATCCCGAATCAGCTCGGGCATTGCGTGATCCGCTATGCGCGCCTCGTGGCGACCGACCTTACCGCGCTATGCCAGGACGTCGCGGAAATACGATCGGGGCGCGGCGGGCGCCTCGCGATCGGCGCGATCATGGGCGCAATTCCCGGGTACGTGGTGCCGGCCATTAATCAACTGCATGCCGGGCAGCCGAACCTGTCGATAGAAGTGGTGGAGGACACGAGCGCGCGCATGCTCGCGCAGCTCGACGACGGCCGGCTCGATCTCGTGATCGGCCGCGCGGCGGTGGCCGCCGATCCGTCGAAATATCAGTACCGTCCGCTCGCCGACGAGCCATTGTCCGTCGTGGTCGGATACGGTCATCCACCGTTGCCTAGGAACGAGGTCAAGCTGAGCCATCTGGCGGATCACCGTTGGGTGATGTATCCGTCGCATATGCCGTTGCACGCGCTGCTCGAACGCGAAATGGATCTTGCCGGGCTGGCGATGCCCGATAACCCTATCTCCACTGCATCGACTTTCGTGACGGTCGCGCTGTTGCAAAGCAGTGCGGATCTTGTGTCGTTGTTGCCGACTGCGATCGCGGAATCGTTTATTCGGCAAAAAATGCTGCGCGTCGTGCCGGTCAAACTGAAGTCGCCTTCGCAGACGTTCGGCGTCGTGACGCGCAAAGGTGGCGTGCTGTCGCCGCCGGCCGAGCGTTTCGTGGAATTGCTGCAGGAGCCGACGAAACTGCAGGGCGAGCCTCGCCCACCCAAACTGAAGCCCATGCCGAAGCGCAAACCCGCGCCAGCAGTCGCAAAGCGGAAAGTGGCCTGAGCCAGCGGTTTCATCAGCACGCGAAAGACGTTGAATATCGCACGGGAATTCGCAATTTGCTATGCCGTCGCGACGGGTGTTGTAGTCGCGACACTGGGGGTAAATCCGAACCAATTGCGCGTGCGCGTCCGCGCTACACTCCCTTGAAGGGCGTCAGGATTACGAGGCTGGCGCCGCTCGGGAGAGCAGTCATGAATCGGCCATCGGTGCGGGTTCCGCTTCGCGCCACCAGCACCACGTGGGTGCGCAAAGGGTTCAAATGGGCGCTGGCGGCGGCGTTGTTGCTTGGGTTGGCGTGGGTTGCACGCATGTGTCAGCTCGAGATTGAAACGTCCCGTCTCCAGGCGCACTACCTCTCCGAGCTGACACGCGACATCGGCTTTGCCGTCGACGAAGGTCCCAGTCATTCCATTCGTTTTCCCGAGACGGACAAAGGTCCTTACGACACCCGTCTCGGTTACGCATTGCTGCCGTCCATCCAGCAGCGTTTGCTGCAACGCGGCTTTGAAATCACCTCGCAGGCGCGCGATTCGGAACGCATGCTGTCGCTTGCGGATAGAAGCCTTTTCCTGCCTTACGCCGAGAAGGATCAAGCCGGCTTGCAGTTGTTCGACGGCACCGGCACACCGCTTTTTAGCGCGAGTTTTCCGGGCCACGTGTATGGCAGCTTCGAAGCGATCCCGCCGCTCGTCGTTAATTCGCTGCTGTTTATCGAAGACCGCTATCTACTCGATCCGAGTCAGCCGAACCGCAATCCCGCCATCGACTGGGGGCGCTTTAGCCGCGCGCTGGTCGACCAGGGCGCGCGCGTATTCAACCACCATCAGGCGACGCCCGGCGGCAGCACACTCGCCACCCAGATCGAAAAATTCCGCCACTCGGCGGGCGGGCGTACCGCGACGCCGCCGGAGAAGCTGCGGCAAATCGCGTCCGCTTCGGTGCGCGCCTATCTGAACGGCCCGCAAACGATGCCCGCACGCGAGCAGATCGTCGTGCATTATCTGAATTCGGTACCGCTTGCCGCGCAGCCCGGCATCGGCGAAATCAACGGCATGGGCGACGGTCTCGCCGCCTGGTACGGCCGCGATTTCGACACTGTGAACCGCATCCTGAGTGCACCTTCGACAGAGCAGAATTTGCCGGAGCAGGGCGAAGCTTTCCGCCAGGTGCTTTCGCTGATGATCGCGCAGCGCGCGCCATCCTATTTGCTGCATCGCGGTTATGCGGAACTCGAACGGCTGACCGACAGTTATTTGCGGCTGCTCGCAAACGGCGGCGTGATCTCCTCCGCGCTGCGCGACGCCGCGCTCTCCGCGAAACTGGAGCTGCATCGCGCGCCGAAACCCGCTGAAAACACGGCTTCGTTCGTGTCGCGCAAGGCAGTGACGTCGATGCGCTCGAATCTGCTGGCGGCGCTCGGCATTTCGAGCTTCTATGAACTCGACCGGCTCGATCTGCAAGCCACCGGCACCCTGAACAATGCCGTGCAGCAGGCCGTTAGCGAACGGCTCGCTGCTGCCGCAACGCGCGATGGCGCGAAGGCCGCGGGTCTTGTCGGCTTCGAGATGCTGCGCGCCTCGGACGACCCGTCGAAAATCGCCTACAGCTTCACGCTGTTCGAGCGACGCGACGGCGCCAACCTCGTGCGTGTGCAAACAGATAGCGTCAACCAGCCGTTCGACATCAATTCCGGTGCGCGGCTGAATCTCGGCTCGACTGCGAAAATGCGTACCGTGGTCACGTATTTGCAGATCGTGTCCCAGTTGCACACGCGTTATGCGGCTCGAAGCGCGGCTGAACTCAAAGCCATCAAGCCCGACCCGAACGATCAATTGACGCGCTGGGCGCTCGACTATCTCTCGCATACAAAAGACCGCTCGTTGCAAGCCATGCTCGATGCGGCTGTGGAGCGCAAATACTCAGCGAATCCGGGCGAAACGTTCTACACCGGCGGCGGCGCGCAGAGCTTCAACAACTTCGAATCCGACGACAACAGCCGCATTCTCACCGTTCGCCGCGCGTTTCAGCATTCGGTGAATCTGGTGTTCGTGCGTGTGATGCGCGACATCGTCCACTACGAGATGGTGCAAACCACCGGACCTTCGTCGCAATGGCTCGGCGATCCCGCGATCCGCAAGATGTATCTGACGCGTTTCGCCGATCAGGAAAGCCGTGTGTACATGAATCGTTTTTACACGAAGTATCACGGCAAGCCGCGTGAACAGGCATTGGCACTGTTGCTGCTCGGCGTGCGCAAATCCCCACCGAAAATCGCGACGGTATTACGCAGCGTTGCACCGGACGAGTCCAACGCGTGGTTCAACGCGAAGATGCGCGCGGCGCTAAAAAATACGCCGGCTGCGTCGATACTCGATGACGAAGACCTCGCGAATCTCTACGCCAAATACGGAATCGACCGCTTCAATCTGAACGACCGCGGTTATATCGCGAGTGTGCATCCGCTCGAACTGTGGACGCTCAACTATCTGCGCGAGCATCCCGACGCAACGCTCAACGAGATTCAGAATGCGAGCCGCGATGTCCGTTTGTCGACGTATTCGTGGCTCTTCAAGACGCGTTACCACGCGACTCAGGATCGCCGTATCAAACGCATGGTCGAATTGCGCGCCTATGACGCAATCGGTAAATCGTGGCAGGCGCTCGGCTATCCGTTCGCGACGCTCACGCCTTCGTATGCCGCGGCAATCGGTGCTTCTGGCGATCGGCCGGCTGCGCTCGCGCAACTGATCGGCGTGATTGCCAACGACGGCAACAAGGTGCCGACTGAAAGCCTCACGCAACTGGACTTCGCGAAAGACACGCCGTACGAAACGCATTTTCAGCGCGCGGCCGCCGCGCCGCAACAGCAGCTTTCGCCGGAAATCGCGGGAATCGTCAAAGGCATGTTGCGCGATGTCGTGACGGGCGGCACGGCACGGCGTCTCGCGCAAGGCCTCACGTTTCCTGACGGCAGGACAATGGAGGTGTACGGCAAGACTGGCACCGGCGATCAGCGCTTTAACGTGTTCGCCAAGGGCGCACGGCTGATCGAGTCGCGCAAGGTGAACCGCAGCGCCACGTTTGTGTTCGCTATCGGCGATCGTTTTTATGGCACGCTAACCGCGTGGGTGCATGAGCCGTATGCGGCCCGCTACGAATTCACGAGCGCGCTTTCGGTGCAATTGCTTAAGTCGATGGCGCCTGCGTTGCAGCCGTTGCTGGAATCTTCGCCTGCAAAGACCGCTTCGGTGACGACGAAGGTCGCCGCGCAATGAGCGCGTCGCTGCTGATCAATAAGCCGGCTCAGTCGCCGGTTTGAGAAACAGTTCGTGCACCGGCGCGAAATGCGCATAGAGCGGCAAAATCGCGCCGCCCATCGCACGCGCGTCGGCGCCGATTGCGCCTTCCAGTAATTGCGGGCGCACCATGCCTTCCCATTCGAATCGATCCAGCACACGCTCAGTACGACGAATGATTTCGCGCACCATCTGACGGTCGAGTTCGCCGTCGATCACCACCGCTTCCAGGTCGAGCAGCGCAGCCGCATTGATGAGCGCGTTGGCAATCGCGGGACACGCGCTATCGAGCCATTGTTCGGTATGCCGCCACATTTCCGGCGACAAGGCGCGATGATCGTGCGCGGCGGCGGCCGGCTTACCTGCGTCGCTCAATAGCCGTTCCAGCACGAAACCCGATGCCGCATGCAGCAGTTGCCGCGCGGGCTTGCGCGCGCCGCCCTCGCGCAACGGAATCGAGCCGACCGCTCCCGCGTTATCGTGCGGTCCGCCATGCAGGCGGCCGTCGATCACGAGCCCACCGCCGATGAACGTGCCGACGAACAGATACAGAAAGTTGTGGATGCCGCGTCCCTGGCCCATCACGAGTTCAGCGGCGCAGGCGGCCGTGGTGTCCTTCGCGAATTCGACCGGCAGCCCGGTCATGGTCGCGATGCGCGAGCGCAAGTCGATGTCGTGCCACGCATCGAGCGCGTCGGGCGGCGCGCCGAGAAACTCGCGCCAGCCGCCGAGCCACAACGGCGCGGCCACACCCACGCCGACCACTTTGTTCGCGTTCGCGCCGAGCGTCTGATTCACGCGCGCGAGCTTGCTTTCGAGGGCGGGAAACAGCGTGCGCGGATCGGGATACGGATACTCGAATACATCGCGGCACACGACGCGGCCGGCGAAATCCATCGCCAGTACGTCGAGACTGCGGCGCCCTACCTTGATGCCGATCGTGTATGCGCCGTCGGCGCGCAACGCAATCGGCACGGACGGCTGGCCGATTCTGCCACGCACACGCGCCTGCTTTTCCAGCAGGCCGTCATCGATCAAACGGTCGACGATCATCGACACCGTCTGCATCGAAAGACGTGTGAGGCGGCCCACGTCGGCCTTCGGCAGCGGCCCATGCAGGCGGATTGCCTGCAGCACGATGCGCTCGTTGAACTGCCGCATGCCGACCTGATTCGAGCCGACAGTGCGTGTGAGGGGCGGGCGGACGCCGGTGGTATCCATGGTCGCGCCCGATCAGCGGAATGCCCGCATCATGCAATCGCCTTGACGTCCGCTTCTTTTGCACCGGTCATGATCGCGACCGCCTCCGACATGTGCACGTCTTTCGTGTTGACGAGCGCAGCGCGCCGGCCAAGCCGCTGAATATGGATGCGGTCCGCGACCTCGAACACGTGCGGCATGTTATGGCTGATGAGGATCACCGGCAGCCCGCGATCGCGCACGCGGCGAATCAGCTCGAGCACCATGTTGCCCTCCTTCACGCCGAGCGCGGCGGTGGGCTCGTCGAGAATGACGACATGCCGCGCGAAGGCGGCGCTGCGCGCGACGGCCACGCCCTGACGCTGACCGCCCGACAGCGTTTCGACCGCCTGACGCATCGAGCGAATGCCGATTTGCAGGTCTTTCATATGCGCGGTCGCTTCTTCGAGCATGCGGCGTTTGTCGATCATCTTGAAGATCGAGCCGCGCCAACCGGGTTTCACCAATTCGCGGGCGAGGAAGAGATTTTCCGCGATGCTCATGGCCGGCGCGACCGCGAGTTCCTGATATACGGTCTCGATGCCCTGCGCGCGGGCGTCCAGCGGACTGCGGAATTTGACGGGCTTGCCATCGAGCAGGATCTCGCCTTCGTCCGGCACGGTCGCGCCGGAAAGCGCCTTGATCAACGACGATTTGCCGGCGCCGTTGTCGCCGATCACAGCGAGAATCTCGCCGGGCAGCACTTCAAAATCGCAGCCGTCGAGCGCGGTCACGCTGCCATAACGTTTGACGAGTCCGCGCGCCTGCAGGACGGGCAATGCGGTGGAAGCGGAAGTAGGTGTCGACATGATGGGCTCCTTTGAGTGCTCAACCGCGACGATGAGAGAGTTTGTCCGCGGCCACCGCGAGAATCACCAGCATGCCGGTGATCAATACCTGGTAGACCGAAGAAACGCCGATCAAGGTGAGGCCATTACGGAACACGCCGACAATCAGCGCCCCGAGCAGCGTCCCGGAAATGGAGCCGCGCCCGCCGAAAAGACTCGTGCCGCCGAGCACGACCGCGGTGATGCTGTCGAGATTCTCCGTTTGTCCTGCTTGCGGATCGCCGACGCCGGTACGCGACACCGACAACAACGCAGCGATGCCGTAAATCGCGCCGGCCAGCGTGTAGACGGTAAGCAGGATTTTCTGCGACGACAAACCCATCAGCCGTGCGGCCTCGGGGTTATTGCCGAGCGCATACAGGTGCCGCCCGGGCACCGTGTCGCGCAACACGAACCATGTGCCCAGATACATCAGCAGCGCGAGCACCGTGCCGTATGTGACGTCCGCCGGGCCGAACTTGAACGTGTTGCCGAAGAACATCATTGCGTCCGGCAGATTCGACACGCTTTCCGCATTCGAATAGATCTGCGTAAGCGCGAACGCAATGTTCAGCGTGCCGAGCGTGACGATGAACGCGGGCAACTTGATGCGGGTAATGAGCACGCCGTTGAGCACGCCGAACAACGTGCTTGCGCCGATGCCGCAAAGAATCGCGAGTGCCGGCGGCAGGCCCAGAGTCACGGCGAACTTGGTCATGATGATGGAGCCGAATGCCATCACCATGCCGCATGAGAGATCGATGCCGCCGGTCAGCACGATCAGTGTCTGACCGATTGCGATGACCGCGACGACCATCGTCTGTTGCAGGATCAGCGATAGGTTCTGGAACGACAGGAAGCGGCTGCTCTGTGAAATGAAGAAGCCGCATGCCAGCACGAGTGCGATGAGCGGCCCGACTTCGGCGAGCGACGGCAAACGGTCGGAGAAATGGCGCGGATGGCCCGCGGGCGCGGAAGGAGTTGACATGATGGATGTCCTCGAGACATGAGCGTGGCACGCGCCACGCGGCAAATCATCCGGCGGCCCGGAGCGCGGGCCGCCGTACAGTACGCGTTACTTGTTGCCCCAGCAGTTGTCGAGGCCGAACTTCGTATCCTTGCTATCGATGCCGGACATCGGCTTATCGGTGATGAGCGTCACGCCCGTGTCCTGATAGCCCGAGACCTTCTTGCCGGTCTTCGCGTAATCGACGCCGGCCGTCACGCCGAGCGCGGCCATCTTCAACGGATACTGCTGCGAGGTCGCGGCAATCGAACCGGCCTTCACGTTGCGCACGCCTTCGCAGCCGCCGTCAATCGAGACGATCATCACGCCTTTGTCCTTGCCCGCGGCCTTGAGCGCGCGATACGCGCCTGCTGCCGCCGGCTCATTGATCGTGTAGACCACGTTAATGTCCGGCGATTTCTGCAGGCAGTTTTCCATTGCCGTCTGCCCCTTCGACTGATCGCCGCGTGTGTCCTGGCTGCATACGATCGAAGGATCACCTTCCTTCACGCCGAAGCCTTCCAGAAAGCCGTTATGACGCAACACGCCCACCGAGACGCCGGGCGCGAGGTCGAGCGTGGCGATCTTCGCGGGCTTGCCGTTCAGCGCGGCCTTCGCGTATTTGCCGATCAGCACGCCGGCCTTGAAGTTGTCGGTGGCGAAGAGTGCGTCGGTCGCGTCCTGCGGATCGGTCGGCGTGTCGAGCGCGACCACCATCACGCCTGCGGCGCGTGCCTTCTTGATGCTCGGCACGATTGCCTTCGTGTCGCTCGGCGTGATCAAAATCGCTTTCGCGCCGGCCGTCATCATGTTTTCGATCGCGGTGACCTGGCTCGCGTTATCGCCGTCGAACCTGCCGGCAGCGGTGACCAGCTTCGCGCCGTCTTTCGATGCGGCCGCTTCGGCGCCTTGTTTCATCTTCACGAAGAACGGATTGGTATCGGTCTTCGTGATGAGGCCGACGACGGGCTGGTCGGCCGCCTGGCTCGCGCTCGCACACCATACCGCCGAAGCGGCCACGCACATCGAGACGATTTTCCTGGCGACAGGAAGCCTGCGGGAATTCAGATTCATGGGACGCTCCTCCGGTTATTTGGCAACGATGTTCTGGACTGCGGGCGGTTGCGCACACGAACGCTGCGAGCGTGCAACCTGGACTGCGGTGGATTCCAACGTGTCGATCCGGCATCGGACCGGACCGCTTAAATCACTTTGGTTGATTTAGTACAGCAGGCGCGGCGAGGCGCGTCAAGGAATGTCGTTGGGGAGGGAGTTGTTGCAGGAGGACCGGTGAACACGCGCGAAGCCATATACCGAAAGGCTTTCAGGCAGTGGTGCGACGCAACGCGGAGCTCTGGGACTCCGGGAAAGTCCTGGCTACGTCGAAAGCAGTTAGAAAGCGAAACCGCATATATCGACCGCTCGAACGGCGCACGTTTGCGACATTCGCGGCTTCAGCGCGAGCGCAAGCGCGGCGTGCCCGTCGAGGCACGCACCATGAGTTTCGGCGCGGAGGAAACGCGCATCGGCACCTTGGCCTTGCTGCGTCCCGCCTGTCCATACGACGACTCGATCAGCTCGCGCAGCAACGACACGGCGAGCCCGGCCACTTCGACAGTCGGCACGGCCACGGTGGTCAACGCGGGCCGCGACTCGCGCGCGAGCTGAATGTCGGTGATGCCGACCACGGACAGGTCGGCGGGCACGTTCAGGCCCAGATCCGCTGCGGCATGCATTGCGCCGAGCGCCGGCAGGTCGTTCGTCGCGAAGATGGCGGTCAGTTTCGGATCGGCTTCGAGCAGCGCGCGCGCCGCGTTGTATCCGCCCTGGATCGTATCGGCCGCGTGTTTGACGCGGTTCTTCGGCGCGCCCGCCGCGCGCAGTGCATCGACGAAACCTTCATAGCGCGCAGCATGAATGCCAGAAGCCTTACTGCCGACAATCGCGCCAATCCGCCGATGCCCCAGCTCCAGCAGATGCTCGCCGGCAAGCTCGCCGGCCAGACGAAAATCGACCGCGACGCATGGCAAGCCCGGCGGTTCGTTGGGCCGCTCCCACATGCATAAAACCACGGGCGTGCCGCGCGATTCGGTCATGTGAAGGTCGGCCAATTCGAGGTTTGCATTGGTCACGAGCACGCCCTCGGAGAGCGTGCCCGCTATCTGATCGAGGTATGCGCGACCGGTGACCGGATCTTCGTTAGTATTGCAAATGATCACGAAATGGCCGCTCGTTCGCGCCGCGCGTTCGACGGCGAGCGCGAACTCCGGATAGAACGGATTGGCGATGCTCGACACCATCAATGCAAGCGTCGGAGCGCGGCCTTCCGCGAGTGCGCGAGCGGCGAGGTGTGGCCGGTAGCCGAGCGCATCGACGGCTTCGAGAACCCGTTGACGCGTCGTCTCGCCGACCCGTCCGCGATTGCGCAGCACGTTCGAAACGGTGGCCGGCGTGACGCCGGCATGACGCGCGACTTCTGTAAGTGTAGGCATGTCTGTTCATTATTTGGGATGGCTGCCCGACATTTGCATCGATGGGCAAGGCACGGCACCATCTGTCGCACAGACAAAAACGATATCGGAGACAGGCAAGGCCCAACGATCGCCCGCGATCGATTTTTTCGGCCCTGCTGATTAAGCGCTTAATCTCCGACGTCGAGCCGATTAAATCACGGAGTCGATGCGATGGCGAGCATTTCGTTAAGAGGCGTACAGAAGGCGTATGGCGACGGCGCGCCGGTGATTCGCGACGTCGATCTCGAGATTGGCGAGAACGAATTCTGCGTGTTTCTCGGGCCATCGGGCTGCGGTAAATCCACATTGCTGCGCATGATCGCGGGCCTCGAAGACTTGACCGACGGCGATCTCTTCATCGGCGGCCAGGTCATGAACGACGTGCCGGCGGCGCAGCGCGGCGTCGCGATGGTGTTCCAGAGCTACGCGTTGTTCCCGCACATGACCGTGTTCGAGAACATGGCGTTCGGATTGAAACTCGCCAAGACTCCCAAAGACGAAATCGACCGCAAGGTGCGGGAAGCCGCGCGCATTCTGCAACTGGAAGCGCTGCTCGAACGCAGGCCGAAAGCATTGTCGGGCGGACAGCGTCAGCGCGTTGCAATCGGCCGCGCAATCGTGCGCCAGCCGGGCGTGTTTCTATTCGACGAACCGCTTTCCAATCTCGACGCAACGCTGCGTGGCCAGACCCGCATCGAGATCGCGCGGCTGCACAAGCAGTTCGCGAAGGCGAGCGTCGTGTATGTCACGCACGATCAGATCGAGGCAATGACGCTTGCGGACAAGATCGTGTTGCTGCACGCAGGCAAGGACACCGAGCGTTACGGCAGCATCGCGCAAATCGGCGCGCCGCTCGAGTTGTATCACCGCCCGAAGAGCCGCTTCGTCGCCGGGTTCATCGGTTCACCGCGCATGAACTTTTTGCCGGGACGTGTCGCGTCGATCGACGCGCAAGGCGTGACAGTCACGCTTGATCACACGCAGGAAAACGTGCGCGTGCCTGTGGATGGTGCGGCGCTCCAGGTCTCGCAAATCGTGACTTTCGGGGTGCGTCCTGAACACCTTGAATTCATCGACACATCTACGCCTGCCGACGACGCCGTTCTCTCGCGCACCGTCTCGCTGGTCGAGCAACTCGGCGAACACAGCTACGTGCATCTCGATCAACCCGGCGGCGTCGCATTGATCGCGAAGGCGCCGGGCGATACGCGACTCGCGCCAGGCCATCGCGCGAACCTGCGGGTGCCGAGCCACGCTACGCACTTGTTTACCGAAGACGGCTTCGCCGCCGCTTCGCTTGAATCCGTCGAACATTACGCATAAAGGACATTCGGATGCGCCTTGGAGTCTGTTATTACCCGGAACACTGGCCTCAGTCGATGTGGGAAGACGACGCGCGCCGGATGAAAGCACTCGGCATCGAGCAGGTGCGCATCGCCGAGTTTGCATGGAGCCGCATCGAGCCAACGCCTGGCGAATACGATTGGGGCTGGCTCGACCGTGCGATCGATGTACTCGGCGCAGCCGGCTTGCAGGTCGTGATGTGCACGCCGACCGCAACGCCGCCAAAGTGGCTGATCGACCGTCATCCGGATATCTTGCCGGTGGGTGCTGACGGCCGGCCGCGCGCGTTCGGTTCGCGCCGTCACTATGACTTCTCGTCGCCGTCGTATTTCGCGGCGTCGCAGCGCATTTGCACGGCGATTGCCGAGCGTTACGGCAAGCACCCGGCGGTCGCATACTGGCAGACCGATAACGAATTCGGCTGCCATCACACGGTAGTGAGTTATTCGCCGGCAGCAGTGGGGCGCTTTCGCGAGTGGCTGCAAGCGCGCTATCAAACGGTAGACGCATTGAATCGCGCATGGGGCACCGTGTTCTGGAGTATGGAGTACCGCAGCTTCGACGAAATCGATGCGCCAGTCGCGACCGTGACCGAAGCGCATCCTTCACATCGGCTCGATTACCGGCGTTTCGCGTCGGACGAAGTGGCGCGCTATAACCGCATGCAGGTCGAGATCATCCGCGCGCATTCGCCGGGGCGGCCGGTCGCGCACAACTTCATGCAGCTCTTTACCGAGTTCGATCACTACAAGGTTGCGGCCGACCTCGACGTCGCGGCGTGGGACAGCTATCCGCTGGGCGCACTTGAGGAGCAATGGTTCGCGCCCGATGTAAAGGCGCGTTGGCTGCGCAGCGGTCATCCGGATTTCGCGTCGTTCAATCACGACGTGTATCGCGGCATGTCGAAGCTGCCGTTCTGGGTCATGGAGCAGCAGCCGGGTCCGGTGAACTGGGCGCTGTGGAATCCGGCGCCGTTGCCGGGTATGGTGCGGCTGTGGAGCTGGGAGGCGTTCGCGCATGGCGCGGGTTGTGTGTCGTACTTCCGTTGGCGTCAGGCGCCGTTTGCGCAGGAGCAGATGCATGCGGGGTTGAATACGCCGGATAACCGGCTCGACGTTGGCGGTAGCGAGGCCGCGCAAGTGGCCGATGATATTCGCGCGGTGCTGGCTGCAAACGCCGACGCCAATGCCACGATCCGTTCGAAGGTCGCACTCGTCTACGATTACGAAGCAAAGTGGCTGTTCGAGATTCATCCACAGGGTGCGGACTTTCACTATCCGCGTTTTGCATTCGAGTACTACTCGGCGCTGCGCTCGCTCGGTCTCGATGTCGATGTCGTGCCAGTCGACGCATCGCTCGACGGCTATGCGCTGATTGTCGTGCCGCCGCTACCGGTCGTGCCCGCGGATTTCGCCACGCGTCTCGCAAGTTCCGGCGGGCAAGTGGTGATTGGGCCGCGCACCGGTTCCAAGACTCAAGATATGCAGATCCCCGCGAATCTGCCGCCGGGTGCACTCGCTGATGTATTGCCGCTGCGTGTGTGGCGCGTGGAATCGATGCGGCCGAACGTGACCGAAGCTGTGCGGCTTGCCGACACGGAAGACGCGAAAGCTGAAGACGGTGTTGCCCGCCATTGGCGCGATTTCATTGAAGACGATAACGCGAATGCACTTGAGGTACTCGCGCGATTCGCCGACGGCCACCCCGCGTATGTGCGAAACGGCGCGTTTCATTACTTCGCGAGTCTATTCGACGAGGCGTTGACGGTTCGGCTTTTTTCGCAAATCGCACAGCACGCCGGCATCGAAACCTTGCCGCTCGGCGACAGCGTGCGTATTAGCCGGCGTGGCGCACTGACCTATGTGTTCAACTACGGCGACGCCGCACACATGATTACCGATGTAGCCGACGGCGCATTTGTGATCGGCTCGCGCGCAATCGAACCACAGGGCGTGGCGGTTTATCGATCGAATTAACCCGGTTCAAGCAACGGGACGATGTGCAAAGCGGAATTCCAGGCAGTAACGACAACGACGCAAAATCAAGGAATAAAGGAGACAGGTAGTATGAAAATGAAACCACGCAAGGTTCTGCTGGCACTCGCGCTTGCTGCGGCGGCTGTGGGAACGTCCGTCGTCAGCACCGCGCAGGCGGGCACGCTGACCGCCAATATCGCGTTCAAGGGCGCGAGTCAGCGCGCGGTCTGGCAATCGGTTGTCGACGACTTCAAGAAGGCGCATCCCGCAATCGACGTGAAGGTGTCATTTATCGATGAAGAAGCCTACAAGGTGCAGTTGCCCGGCTGGCTCTCGACGGTCGCCCCCGACATCGTGAACTGGCATGACGGCGAACGCATGGCCTATTACGCGCAGCGCGGCCTCTTCGAAGACTTGAGCGGCGACTGGGCGAAGAACGGCTGGAATGAGATGTATGCGTCGACGAAAGAAGCGTCGTCGTACAAAGGCAAGCAATATGCCGCGCCGACCGTGTACTACTCGTGGGGCATGTTCTATCGCAAGGATCTGTTCCAGAAGGCCGGCATCTCAGGTGAACCGAAAACGTGGGATCAGTTTCTCGACGACTGCAAGAAGCTGAAAGCAGCGGGCATTACGCCGATTGCGGTAGCGGGCCGCGATGCATGGACGCTTGCGGGCTGGTTCGATTATCTCGACTTGCGCCTGAACGGCAACGCATTCCACCAGAAGCTGATGGCGGGCGAGGTTGCGTACACCGATCCGCGCGTCAAGAAAGTCTATACAGCGTGGAAGCAGTTGATCGACGCGGGCTATTTCATCGACAACTCCCTTTCCTACGATCTCGATTCCGTGCAGCCGTTCCTGTTCCAGGGCAAGGCCGCGATGATGCTGATGGGCACGTTCATCACCGCGGGCTTTCCGCCGAACGTGAAGCCGGAGATGGGCTACTTCCAGTTCCCGATCATCGACGCAAAAGTGCCGACTGCCGAAGACGGCCCGGTCGAATCGCTGCATATTCCGTCGAAAGCGAAAAACAAGGCGGACGCGCACACGTTCCTTGCATTTGTCGAGACGCCGGAGATCGGCGCGAAGCTCGCAGTCGGTCTGGGTTCGCTGTCGGCGAACAGCAAATCGCCCGAGCCGGAAGACCCGATTTCGAAGATCGGCTTCCAGATCCTTGCGAACACCAGGGGCGGCATCGCGCAGTTTTATGATCGCGACATGACGAAGGAAATGGCCGATGAAGGCATGAAGGGGATGCAGCAGTTCATCTCCGACCCGTCGAAACTCGACGGCGTACTTGCGCAACTCGAGCAGACGCGCAAGCGGATCTATAAGAAGTAACGAACGGCGCGGCGGCCGCAAGGCCGCCTTCCGTAGCATCCGATGGAGAAGATCTTGTCGCATTCCGTCACCCGTCACACTGTGGCCGATCCCGCTGAACCAGGCGGCTCGTTGCTGCCCGCGCCAGGCGGCACAACGCGTGGGCGCGCGCCGAACGTAGGGACGCGCCAGCGCCGTCCTTCGCCAACTGCCCGGCGTCAACGGCGCGCTGCTTTTCTGTTTCTCGCGCCGGCTTGCGTGATGGTGGCGATTTACGTGGTCTGGCCGATTCTCTCGACGATACGCCTGAGCTTTTTCAACTGGGACGGCATGACGGAGCCGTCTTTTGTCGGCCTCGCCAACTACGTCGAACTGTTCCATACGCAGACGTTCTATACGGCGCTGAAGAACAACCTGATCTGGCTGCTGCTATTTCTACTCGCTCCGCCGATGGGACTCGCCGTCGCGTTGTATCTGAATCAGGCAGTGGCCGGCATTCGCATCGTCAAATCGCTTTTCTTTGCGCCGTTTGTGTTATCAGGCGTGGTGGTCGGGCTGATCTTTTCGTGGTTCTACGATCCGACTTTCGGTTTGCTCGCGCTGGTTCTCGGCCACGGCGTGCCGGTACTCGGCGATCCGCGCTACGCGACTTTCGGCATCGTATTCGCGGCGCTGTGGCCGCAAACCGCCTATTGCATGATTCTTTATCTGACCGGTCTCACGTCGCTGAACGCCGAGCAGATTGAGGCCGCGCGCATGGAAGGCGCACGCGGCTGGTCGATGCTGTGGCACGTCATTCTGCCGCAACTGCGGCCCACCACGTTCATGGCGATTGTCGTCACGATCATTGGCGCATTGCGCAGCTTCGATCTGATCTCGGTGATGACGGGCGGCGGTCCGTTCGAGAGTTCGACCGTACTCGCGTATTACATGTACGACCAGGCGATCAAGTATTACCGCATCGGTTATTCCGCGGCGGTGGCGGTCGTGCTGTTCGGCATCATGCTGGTCTACATCGTTTATCACCTGCGGCGGATGCTGCGCGCCGAGCAATAAGGAGCCGACCATGTTTCCAATCCCAATCGACAAATGGAAACCGGCGACGCGCCGCGTCTACAAACTGACCTTGCCGCTCGCATTGCTGATCTGGCTTCTGCCGATGATCGCGGTGCTCGTCACGTCGGTGCGCTCGACAGAAGAACTCAGCGAAGGCAACTATTGGGGATGGCCAAAGCACTTTGCGCTGTTCGACAATTATCGCGAGGCGCTGACCACCTCGCCGATGCTCCACTACTTCTGGAACAGCGTGCTGATTACGGTGCCCGCGGTGATCGGTTCCATTGCGCTCGCGGCAATGGCCGGCTTCGCTCTCGCAATCTATCGCTTTCGCGGTAATTCCTCGCTGTTCGCCACTTTCGTTGCCGGCAACTTCGTGCCCGTGCAAGTGCTGATGATCCCGGTGCGCGATCTGTCGTTGCAGCTTGGCGTGTTCAACACGGTAACCGCGCTGATTCTCTTCCATGTGTCGTTTCAGACAGGTTTTTGCGCGCTCTTTCTGCGCAACTTCATTAAGCAGTTACCGTTCGAACTGGTCGAGGCGGCGCGCATTGAGGGCGCGAACGAGTGGACCGTATTCTTCAAGATCGTGCTGCCGTTGATACGGCCTGCGCTCGCCGCATTGGCGATCCTGGTGTTTACCTTCGTGTGGAACGACTATTTCTGGGCGCTGTGTTTGACGCAAGGCGACGATGCCGCGCCGATCACCGTGGGTGTCGCCGCGTTGAAAGGGCAATGGACGACCGCATGGAATCTGGTTTCGGCCGGGTCGATTCTGGCCGCATTGCCTTCGGTTGCAATGTTCTTCGCAATGCAGAAGCACTTTGTGGCGGGCTTGACGTTTGGCGCGACGAAGGGCTGACGCGGCTGCGCGCTACCGCATCACAGCGCGATCCTGAGGCAAATGAAAAATCCGGTAGGGCATCTAAACCTTGCCGGGAAGCGCCGCAAACGTTTGCGCCATTATCTCATACGTTTTTTCTTATTAAAGATTGGGAAGGGCTTGTCGTTATCCAGTGAAATAAGTCAGTCTGTCGAACTGACTCGTGCCCGAGGAACGGCACGCGCTGGACGAAAACAGCTCATCGGGGGAACCAATCTTGAACCAGCAACGGTCACCATGGTCGCGTACGGCGGCTCCTGGCGAAGTCATCTATTCCGAGGGCTTTCTCGGGGATGCGGTCATCTACGTGATCGCCGATGGCAAAGTCGAAATTTCCGCCCAATGCGATGAAAAAAAGGTCATTCTCGCCACGCTCGGGAAGGGCGAGTTTTTCGGTGAAGCCGCGCTGTTGCCGCCCGAGCCGCGAGCGCACACCGCCAAAGCACTGAGCTTCTGTCAATTGACCGCCATTGCGGGCGGCATTGTCGAAGAAGAACTGGAACGCGTATCGCCGCTGCTGCGCCATATCGTGCGCACTATGATCCGCCGCGTCAAAAAGAAAGACGACATTCACGCGACCAATACGCATGCTGATTTCCTGCCTGGCGTTCTGTCGTATGCGCACGTTCTTTCGTTGATGGCCGGTGCGGAAGCGAACGACAGGTTCGACGGTCGCGCACGTCGCCCTCAGAACGAGGAAATCTCGATTCCACTCTCCGAAGTCATCAAGAAATGCAACGCGATTGCCGGTCATTCGCGCCCGCATGTGATGGCAATGCTCAAGCGCATGGAGAAACTCAATCTCGTCTCGATCGAAGCGGGACGCTCGGAGCGGCTGAACAATACGTCGGGACGATATTCGGCAAGCGACGGCGCGGCGGGCCGGCAACTCGTCACGTTCGATCCGGTGAGAATCACGGAACGCGCGCAGCAGGTGGCGGACCACGATCTCGACGTTTCGATCAGCAGCGAACTGGAACTGATCGAACTGGACGATCTGGAAGCGCTGATCGGTGTCGACAGGAAAGTGATTCTCAACAAGCTCTCCCATGCGGAAATCGCAGAAGACATCTTTGCGTTCCGAAAGACGAAGGTGCTGAATTATGTCGAGGAAAAGGGTCTCAGCTATTTCTCGCGCCGCAATGCGCGCGGCGGGAACGAGTTGAAATCGATCGACGATCTGGAATTTGTCGACCAGAGAACATTGTTCGACGCCATGAGCGCGTTCGATACCTACGATCTCGCGAAACTGCTGTCCTCATTGGCGGGCCAGCCGATCGACGAGCGCCTGCAATCCGTGATGACGGAGGCGCGGAAGAAAGAGGTGTCGTGGGTAATGCGTCGCGAACTCAAGATCGACCCGGTCGAGATTGTCGAGATCGAACAGCGGTTCATCGACACCGTCCGAGCGCTCAAGTCTCCCGCGGCGAGCACTGCGCCCGTCGAGTCCTGACGTCTACAGCGTTGAATCGACAACAACGACAACATAGACAACACACCGTTTAACCTGTAATTCGCAGGCTCATGCAGCCGGTTGCGAGGAAGTATGGATCTCTTGACGATATTTGGCGTGGTGTTCGGCTTGACGGCGATCGTCGCGGGCTTCTCGCTCGAAGGCGGGAATTTCACCTCGCTGTTCCAACTGGAGGCGTTTGTCATCGTCCTTGGCGGCACGTTCGGGGCGGTGATGATTCAGAACACATGGGCGCGGTTTTATGACGGCGTGAAGCAGTTGCGCTTTGCTTTCGTGAAGGCGCGGCAAGTGGATCGCGAGAGTTTGTCCGTGCTGCTCGAATGGGGCGATCAGGCGAAACTGAACGGCATGCTGGTGTTCGAGTCGATCGACGCGGGCGGCATCAGCCCGTTTGCCAAACGAGGCCTCGAATTGCTGGCGAACGGCGTATCGACGGCGGTGCTCGAAGATGCGTTGCAACGGGAAGTCGACGCCTATGAGCGCAATCACATGGCGGCGGCGCGAATCTGGCAGCAGGCGGGCGGTTATGCGCCGACTTTCGGTATTCTCGGCGCGGTGCTCGGCCTGATTCAGGTAACAGGTCATATGCTTGAGCCGTCGCAACTTGGGCAAGGCATCGCTGTCGCTTTCGTGGCAACGCTCTATGGCCTCGCATTGGCCAACCTCGTGTTTCTGCCGCTATATGGAAAGATCCGCGCGCAGGTGGATAGCGAATTGCGTTTCAGGCGTTTGTATCTCGACGGCTTGCTCGCGATTTCGCGCAAGGAATCGCCGCACACCATCGAAACGCGATTGGCCGGCGACGTGCGCGAACGATCCGCCGAATTGCTCGGCTAGCCGGTTCGATAAAAGAACGAGCCACAATTGATAGCGGACTTTCGTGTATGAGCACATCTACTGGCAGCAAGCGTCTCAGTGCGGGTAAAACCGGGCACCAGGACGGTCACGATAACGGCGAACAGTCGGATCGTTGGCTGCTCTCGTACGCGGATCTGATTACCACGCTCATGGTGCTGTTTCTCGCGCTTTATGTTTTGCAGCTTGCAAAAAACAGCGAGCTGCAAATAAAGACGCTGCAACATCACCCGGTAAAAGAAGCCGTTGCCGCGCAGGCGCCCGTTACGACGCCCAACGCGAAAGATGACGCAAAAAAGCGGCTGCTTTCGTTGCTCGAGCCCTTGCAGGACAACCAACGGATTACGATTTCGCACACGCCGCAAGGCGTCGAGATCGCGATCAATGCGAAGGTGCTGTTCAATTCCGGCGACGCGCGTCTTTTGCCGGAGTCGTTCGCCGTGCTGGATCAGATCGCCACGTTACTGCGTGACCGCGCAAGAAACAATATTCTGGTAGAAGGGCACACTGACAGTTTGCCGATATCCACGGCGAAATACGAATCCAATTGGGAACTGTCTTCTGCACGCGCAGGTGCAGTGGTGCGCTTCTTCGCCGACAAGGGCATTCAAGCGCACCGAATGGCTGCAATTGGCCGCGCCGACAATTTCCCGCTGACCATCGGCGACGACGCAGCGGCTAACGCTGCAAATCGCCGCGTGACGATACTCGTCGAGTATTGAACGTCACACGTCCAGCGCAAGATACTGGTGAAGCGACTGAATGGCGGCCGCGCCTTCTCCTACGGCAGCCGCTACTCTCTTGACCGAGCCGCTGCGCACGTCGCCCACCGCGAAGATGCCGGGCCGGCTCGTTTCGAGGAAATGCGCCGGGCGTTCCGATGTCCATTTGTGAGCGACATCCGGGCCGGTCAGCACGAAGCCGTTCTTGTCGAGTTCGACGCAGTCGCCAAGCCAGCCCGTACTGGGCTGCGCGCCGAGAAACAGGAACACATGCCGGACAGGCTTCTCCTCGATCCGCCCCGCCTGGTTCCACCGAATCGATTCAAGATGCGCGTCGCCGTTCAATGCGACGATCTGCGTTCGCACATGAACCGTGATGTTCGGCGCGGCCTCGATCCGTCTGATCAGGTAGTTGGACATGCTCGTATTTAGTCCCTCGCCGCGAATCACAATGTGCACGTGGCGCGCGAAGCCTGAGAGAAAAACCGCAGCTTGCCCCGCCGAGTTGCCGCCGCCGACAATCACGAGTTCTTCGTTGCCGCAAAACGCGGCTTCCATGAACGTCGCGCTGTAATAGACGCCACGGCCTTGAAAATGCTCCAGGCGCTCGAGTTCCGGTTTGCGATAGCGCGCGCCGGTAGCAATCACAACAGCGCGCGCATAGACGTGCTCGTCGTAGTTCAGCCGGATATGGAACGGCTGACCTTTGTCGCATTCAATACCGAGCGCCTCGATCGGCACGCCGACTTCCGCGCCGAATTTCCTGCATTGCGACAGGCCGCGTCCGGCGAGTGCCTGTCCCGAGATTCCGGTTGGGAATCCAAAGTAATTTTCGATCTTCGAACTGGTACCGGCCTGCCCGCCGGGCGCTTTGGTGTCGAGAACCGCGACCCTTAATCCCTCGGATGCGGCATACACCGCCGCCGCGAGGCCCGCCGGTCCCGCGCCGACTACGACCACGTCGAAGCGTTCGCCGTTCAATCTATCGGGACTCAAGCCGATGGCGTCGGCGGCGGCGCGATTCGTCGGGCGCTTGAGCACGACGCCCTGCAAGGTGACGAGTACCGGAAGATCTTCCTCAGTGACGCCGTAGCGCTCCAGCAGTGCTTTTGCTTCCACGTGCTCGGCAATATCGAAGTACGCCGAAGGCTGCGCGTTGCGGCTCAGGAAGTGCCGCAATACCAGCGTCGGGAAAGAAGCGGAACTGCCGATCACGACCACTCCGCCGTTCTGGTCCTGAATGTATGCGACGCGCCGCAGAATGTAGGCGCGCATGATCGTTTCGCTTAATTCGGCTTCGGCAATCACGAGTGCGCGCAGCGATTCCTCGTCGATCACGATCACTTCGCAATCGCTCGTCGCGCGCGCGGAGGCCACCGCGCCGCGGCCCGCTAGCGTTCCGACCTCGCCGGTGAAGCTGCCGGGACCGTGAGAGCCGAGAAAATGCAAATTGTCACCGGCGCCGCGCGTCGCCTCGATGGTGCCTGACAGGATTGCGAACATGGGAATGTGGCGATCGCCTTCAGAAAACAGTATGTCGCCGGCTTTCAGTTTGCGCCGTTCGCCGTATCGCTCCAGTACCGCGAATTGCGCGTCATTCAGCCGTGGAAAGATCTGGTGGTGACGGCTGCCGCCTGCCAGCAGATCTTCACGCTTACCAGAAGTTTTATCGCTCATGAGATGTCCGATTGGAAAGACGCATGGTGCAAGCGGGTCACTCTGCGCCGGATTGGCGTCTCGACGCGAACAATCGGCAGCAGAGGGAAGGCTGTGGACAGCCATTTCAGCGGAGATTGTGCGCCAGAGTCCGTTCGCCCGTAAAGGGTGCGTAAGGCAGCGCGTATGGCACGGCGTGTATGACGCGGGCCGTTGACACGGTGCCGCGAGAGGCTCGCCGCGCTCAAGTCGGCATTTCTTCTGCCGTTAACGACCTAAGAGAAATAGACAACGAGTGGGGTCTGCGAAGCATGCGTAATTTGACAGTAAAAAACAGCTTACTTGCGGTGCTCGTCGTCTTTGCGGCGATGATCATGTTCGGCGGCGTGGTCGGCGTATTCGCGCTCGGCCGCTCGAACGAAAACGCTCAGCGGCTCCAGGAGATTGCCACTCAGGAGATTCTCGCTAACGACGGATATAAGGACAGCACCCGCACCCGCGCAGCCTTGACGCGCGCTTACGCGGCGCTCAAAGAGCGCAACGACGTGGCCACGCGCGATTCGGCACTCGCCAGCGCGCAACGAACGTTGGATCGCGCGGACGTCGAAACGCGCGCTTTTGCGTCGGCGTCCCGATTCGTGGGACAGGACGACGCGCTCAAACAGCAACTCGTCGACTCCTCGAATGCATTGGCTGCGACGCTCAAGAAAGCCTTCGACACGCTGCAGCGTGGCGACACTGACGCCTACGTCGCAATCAACGATCACGACATCACCCTTGCAGGCCAGGTCTATTCCGCGAATGTCGAGAAGTTTCAGAATCTCGCCGGCGCACTCGCGAAGGAATCGGCGGCAAGAAACGAACGCGAATACGGCTGGATCGTCGCGATGGTTGCAACGGGTGTCGCGCTTGCACTGCTGTTGATCGTCGCCACCCACTTTGCGTTGCGCACCATCGTGATCCGTCCGTTGCAGCTAGCGTCGAGACTGCTCGACCGGATTGCGGGCAATGATTTGACCACCTCCATTCCCGACGGCAGCAGGAGCGAGATCGGCCAGTTGTTCATGGCGATGTCGCGCATGCAGGCCGGACTCGTGCATACGGTGTCGAACGTGCGCGTGAATTGTGAAGCGATTCACGGCGGTGCGCGCGAGATAGCCGCGGGCAATCTCGATCTGTCGAGCCGCACGGAGGAGCAGTCGGCATCGCTCGAAGAGACCGCGGCGAGCATGGAAGAACTGACGTCTACGGTGAAGCAGAATGCCGACAACGCGCGCCAGGCGAGCACGCTCGCCGCAAGCGCCGCCGACGTCGCTCAACGTGGCGGCGACGTAGTGCAGCGCGCCGTAAAGACGATGACCGCGATCACCGCGAGTTCGCATAAGATCGCGGAAATCACTGGCATGATCGACAGCATCGCATTCCAGACCAACATTCTGGCGCTTAATGCCGCGGTGGAATCGGCGCGTGCGGGCGAGCAGGGCCGCGGCTTCGCTGTCGTGGCCGGCGAGGTGCGCACGCTCGCCCAGCGCAGTGCAAGCGCCGCACAGGAGATCAAGTCGCTGATTTCCGCTTCGGTCGACGACGTGCGTAACGGCAACGAACTCGTCACGCAGGCCGGCCACACGATGAACGAAATCGTCGGAGCGGTTCAAGGCGTTGCGACTATCATGGCGGAGATCACTTCGGCGACGGTCGAGCAAACCGCGGGAATAGAACAGGTTGGCAAAGCCGTGAGCCAGATGGACCAGGTTACGCAACAGAATGCCGCTCTCGTCGAGCAGGCCGCTGCCGCCGCAAGTGCGCTGGAGCATCAGGCGCAGTCAATGACGGATGCGGTTTCGGCATTCCGTCTTCGATAAGCGGTATAAACAAGGCAGCGTGAATCAATTCAAACCACTCGATCGGAAAATAAACATGAGCGTTAAAGCCGTCTCACGTGCAGTCGCAATTCTGTTAGCCGGCGCGGCAATATCCGGCGTCGCACATGCGGCCACGTATGCGTATGTGTCGAATGCGGACAGTCAGGACATTTCGGTGTTCAGCCTGGATAAATCGAATGGCGCGCTTAAGCCCGTCGAAACGGTGGGCATCGGCGGCACGGTCATGCCGATGGCTTTTTCGCCGAGCCATTTGCGGCTCTACGCGGGAGTCCGTTCGAAGCCTTATCGCGTAGTGAGCTTCGCGGTCAATCCGCTCGATGGCCGCCTGACCGAACTCGGCAAGGCGCCGCTTGCGGACAGCATGGCCTATGTGTCGACCGATGCAAGCGGCCGCTATCTGTTCTCCGCGTCGTATGGCGGCAATCTGCTCGCGGTGAACAGCATCGGCGCAAATGGCGTGGCGGGAGACGTTCAGCAGATCGTCAAGACGGGTCCGATGGCGCACGCTATTCGTAACGCGCCCGATAACCGTTATGTGTTTGCATCCGTTCTCGGCGCCGACGCGTGGTTGCGGCTGAAGTTCGATCCGTCGAACGGTTCGCTTACGGAAGACGCCGCGCCCGCTTATTCGCTTCCCGCCAAATCGGGCCCGCGCCATTTCGTGTTCTCGCCGGATCATCGTTTTGCTTATCTGATCGACGAACTCGACGGCAAGCTGCATGCGCTGGCATTCGACAATCAACGCGACTCCGTGAAGCCGTTGCAGACCATTTCTATTCTACCGGCCAACTTTTCAGGCGATAAACCGTGGGGCGCCGATGTTCACGTGACGCCCGATGGCCGCTTCCTGTACGCGTCGGAACGCACGTCGAGCACGCTGGCCGCTTATCGTGTGGATCGCGCTTCTGGCAAGCTGACGCGCATCGGCACGTATCCGACCGAGAAGCAGCCGCGCGGTTTCAACATCGATCCGTCGGGCAATTACCTGCTCGCGGTCGGCCAGTTGTCGACCAATCTGAGCGCATACCGGATCGACCCGAAGACAGGCGCGTTGAGCACGCTCGGGCAGTATCCGGTGGGCAAGGGCGCGAACTGGATCGAGATCGTGGAGTTCGACGGATCGAACGCCGATTGAAGGTCACGGCGCACGGACTCATGCGCCATGTGATTGCGGCTCACGCTTCGTCGCGGCAGCGATGCGGCGTGAGCCGTCATTCGATTCCTTCATGTTTCAGCGCCAATTGCACGGCAGGCCGCGCACGCATGCGTTGAGCGAAGTCTTCGAGTTTCTGCGGCACCTCAATGCTGACCTTCTTCGCCCATAGCAGCATCGTAAACAGATAAGCGTCGGCGACGCTCGCCTCAGAGCCGAACAGATAGTCTCCCTTCAGCATCGTGGCAATGAGTTGGAAACGCTGGCCGATTTTTTCGCGCGCGGCGCTCGCTTCCGCATCCGACGTCGGCTTGAAAACACGGCCGAACTGCTTATGAATCTCCGTCGAAATGAATGCCAGCATTTCAACGAGACGCGTCGCGCCTAACTCGCCCGACGGTGCCAGCGAGGGCTTTCGTTGCGCGACCCATGAGAGGATTGCGACGTTTTCCGTAAGCCGCTGACCGTCGTCGAGTTCGAGCGTCGGCACATAGCTTTTCGGATTGATTTCATCGAATTTCTGGCCGGTCTCGGTTGTCTTGGTTTTGAGGTCGACGCGTACGCGGTCGAACTCCATCTCCGCTTCGTGCATGGCAATGTGATCGGCGAGACTGCACGCGCCCGGCGAGTAGTAGAGCTTCATGATGCGGCCCTCCTTCGTATAGCAGTTGACGATTCTTTTCGAGCAGCAACCGCCATGCCCCGATAGCACGGGTCACAGTTCGCCGCACACCTTACTTGTCGTGATGGCCCGGAAGCACCGCGCCGAGCACCTGCTTTGCGGTCTGCACGATCACGTTGCCCTCATCCGGATCGCCTTTCATCAACGTCGACGCAAATGCCTTAGCCTGCGCCAGCGTGATATGCGGCGGCAGCGGTGCAATGTTCGGGTCCGCCTTCACTTCGATCACGACCGGGCAATCGGCGGAAAGCGCTGCGTCCCACGCTGCGCCCATCTGTTCGGCGTCGTCGACGTAAATGCCTTTCAGGCCGATCAGTTCCGCGAACCGGTGATACGGCACGGACGGAATGTCCTGCGACGCCTCGAACTTTGGGTCGCCTTCCATCACGCGCTGTTCCCACGTGACCTGGTTCAGGTCCTGATTGTTCAGCACCATGCAGATCCAGCGCGGATCGGCCCAGCGTTTCCAGTACTTCGAGACGGTGATGAGTTCCGCCATGTTGTTCATCTGCATCGCGCCGTCGCCGACCAGCGCGATCACGGGCCGCTCGGGATAGGCGAACTTGGCCGCGATGGCATACGGCACGGCCGCGCCCATCGACGCCAGCCCGCCCGACAGCGAACACATCATGCCGCGCTGCACTTTCAGATCGCGTGCATACCAGTTCGCGCACGAGCCCGAATCGCTGGTCACGATTGCGTTCGACGGAATGCGTGGCGACAGTTCCCACACCGTGCGTTGCGGATTGACCGCGTCCTTGCCGGGTTCATGCGCGCGCTCGTCGAGCGTCTTCCACCAGTCGGCGGTCCAGCCTTCAATGGTCTTGCGCCATGCGCGGTCCTGCTTCTGCTCGAGCAATGGCAGCAGCGCGCGCAGCGTTTCCACGCTATCGCCGACGAGGTTGACCTCCATCGGATAGCGCAGGCTCAGCATGTCGGCCTTCAGATCGATCTGCACGCCGCGCGCCGCGCCTTCCTTCGGCAGAAACTCGGAATACGGAAAGCCGGAGCCGATCATCAGCAACGTATCGCATTCGGTCATCAGGTCGTAGCTCGGCTTGGTGCCGAGCAGGCCGATCGAGCCCGTGACCCATGGCAGGTCGTCAGGCAGCGCGGCCTTGCCGAGCAGCGCCTTCGCGACGCCCGCGCCCAGTTTTTCGGCGACGGCGATCACTTCATCGGTCGCGTGCAGCGCACCGGCGCCGACCAGGATCGCGACTTTCCTGCCGGCATTGAGCACGTCGGCGGCCTGCTGAAGATCTTCCGCATGAGGAACGAGGCGCGGCGCGCGATAGCCGACACCCGAATGCAACGTGCCATGCTTGCGTGCCGGCGGCTCGTAGGGCCGGTCCTGTAGATCGTTTGGCAGAACGAGCGCGGTCACCTTGCGCTCGGAAAGTGCGGTACGTATTGCACGATCGACGAGATGACGCACCTGCGCGGGCACCGACGCCTGTCCGACGAACGCGCCGGCGACGTCCTTGAACAGCGAGACGAGATCGACTTCCTGCTGGTAGTGTCCGCCGAGTGCCGCGCGCGCCTGCTGGCCGGTGATCGCGAGCACGGGCATGTGATCGAGCCGGGCGTCGTAGAGGCCGGTGACGAGATGCGATGCACCGGGTCCCGACGTCGCGATACAGACCCCGAGTTCGCCGGTGAATTTTGCATGGGCGGACGCCATGAAGGCCGCCATTTCTTCGTGGCGGACCTGAATGAATTCGATCGGCTCCGGTTGACCGGTTGCCTTGCGATGTTTCTTCGCTTCGGTTTGAGCGCGGTTCAGCGCGCCGAATACGCCGTTGATGCCGTCGCCGGGATAGCCGTAAATCCTGCGCACGCCCCAGGCCTGAAGTCGTCCGATGATGAAGTCGCCGACAGTGGTGGACATGGACTGCTCCTCACAAAAGAGTTTGTGATGCAGACGGTGTTGCAAACCGCGTTCCCCGTTCTTTCAGACAGTAAAGATGAGGTGTCGCGTCGTCGTCATGCGGGCTCGGTTTTTGCTCGCACAGCCGATGTGAATCCGCGAGCCGGGAATGTTTGTGGTTCCGCAGCCTGGCGTTTTATGCGCATTGGCAGACCGGGAATCGTCAGTGGCATCGGTCTGCTGATCAGCAAGAACCGTGATGTGTGACGCACTCGCGGCGTTTCGCGCTTGCCGTTGCCGGGATGCGAGGCGACATACAAGGACAGATACAAGCCGGGATGCGAAGCGAGATACGGCGTCGTCTGTAACAATACATCTGTCTCCACAGTCCCCCGGAAAAGCCATGACCCAACCGCTTACCATTGACTTCGTCTCCGATATTGCATGCCCCTGGTGTGCAATTGGCCTGTCCTCGCTGCAACTTGCGTTGTCGCGCCTGGGAGACGCGGTCGACGCTCAGATCGTCGTGCATCCGTTCGAGCTGAACCCGCAAATGGGTCCGCAGGGCGAGGCGATTGTCGAGTATCTGGGCAAGAAGTACGGGCGCACGCCCGAGCAGATCGCCGAAACGCAAGCCATGATCCGCGAGCGCGGCGCAAGCGTCGGCTTCGATTTCGGCCCGCGTGCGCATGTCTATAACACCTTCGATGCGCACCGCCTATTGCACTGGGCCGGTCTCGAAGGCAAGCAGTTGCCGCTCAAACTTGCATTGCTGCGGGCCTATCATTCCGACGGCAAAGACCCGAGCAATCACGACGTTCTCGCCGAAGCGGCTCAGTCCGTGGGGCTGGACGCTCACGCTGCGCGCAACGTGCTGCAAAACGGCGACTATGCCGACGAGGTCCGTGCGGAAGAACGCGAATTCCAGTCGCATGGCATCCAGTCGGTGCCGGCGATCATCTTCAATCGCCGCTATCTGGTGAGCGGCGGGCAACCTGTCGAGACCTTCGAGCAGGTCATCCAGCAGATTCTGGCGGAAGGGTAACGCGGCAATTTCGAATTCGAACGCCTGCGCACGAGCAGGCCGCTATGACGTAAGCGAAGTACCATCGGAGAACATTCGCCCATGGTCACCAAACGAATCCATGCCGCGTTGCTCGGCCTCGCGCTGATGGCGCTTGCCTGCTTGTGTCAGGCGCAATACACGACAGACTGGCTCGCCAATACATACGGAACGCTCGCCACGCACGTCGGCAACGGCGCACGTTCGATGTGGGTCGCGCCCGAGGGCGTGATTTATACCTCGTCGCTGTGGGACGAAAACGAGGGCGGCGTCGCGATCTATCAGAACGGCCAGAGCATCGGCTCGATCGGCACGCACGCGGATTTTCAGGGTAGCGCGATTACGGGCAATGCGACGTCGATCTTCACGGCGTTGCAGTACAACCGGTCGTTCGGCAGCGGCTCGGTGGGGCGCTATAACCGCGCGACTAAAGCGCTCGACCTTCGTATTCCCGTCAGCGTGTGGACCGGTATACCTCACGCCGATGTAATCACCGGACTCGCGACCGCCGGCACGCTGCTCTATGTGAGCGACTTTTACGGCAACCGTGTCCGCGTCTATACGACGGACGGCGTGTGGCAGCAAGACATGACCGTGCCAGGCCCTGGTTCGCTTGCGCTCGATAATGCGGGCAACCTGTGGGTCGCGCGAAAAAGCGCGGGCGTGATAGCCGAATTCAGTGCGGGCGGCGCGCCGTTGAACACGATTCAAATGCCCGCTGCCTCGCGACCGTCCGCGCTGTATTTCGATGCGTCGACGGGAGCGCTGATGGTCGGTGACGAAGGCCCCGACATGAACATCAAGATGTACCACGTGTCCGGCACGCCTACCTTGGCCGGTACATTCGGCGTTCAGGGCGGCTATCTGGATACAACCACGGGGATAAAAGGTCAGGTCGGCGACAAGCGCTTCACGCGCGTGGCCGGCATCGGCAAGGACGCGGCCGGCAATCTGTATGTACTCAACAATCCGTGGGGAGGCGGCTGGGACCTCGGCCGCAATGGTCCGACCGATCTTCATGCGTACGACACTGCCGGCAATCTGCAATGGAAGCTGCAGGCACTCAACTTCGAAGCGGTGGCGGCGCCTGATCCGTCGACAGATGGTGCCTATTTCTACAGTGGCGCGCACATTTATACGGGCAGCGCGGGCGGCACGTTCGTGGCGAATACCGTCGACCCGTTCACGTACCCGTCAGACCCGCGCCTGAATTTCAACGACACGCAGCGTGGGCAACACTTCGGCCAACTTGTCACGGTGGGCGGAAATCGCATTCTCGTCGCGTCCGGGCAGAATCCTGACACGTTTAACTTCTTCCATTTCAACGCGGCGAGCGGCTACATTGCGATTCCGGACGGGTCGATTCCAGGGTCCGCGTTCAATACGAACGTGCGCGTGACAGGGGGATTCTGTATCGATAGCAGGGGCGATGTGTGGGCCGGTCTCGACAGGACGAACCATATCTATCACTACCCGCTCACAGGCTTCGATGGTAACGGCAAGCCGCTGTGGGGACCGGCCATCACCCTCTCCATTCCACTCAGTATTCGGCCGTTGACGCGCATCATCTATTTGCCGGAGAGCGACACGATGATCCTCGCGCAAGGCGTTGCCGGCAGTTGGGACTGGTCGGCGATTCAGTCGCGCATCGAGGTCTATCACGGCTGGAGTGCGGGCAACACCACGCGTGCCCAACCGGTAATCAAACTCACCGGCACGAATCCGAAGTCGATTACGGCCGCGGGCAACTATCTGTTCGTCGGCTACGTGCATACAGTGCCGAACATCGACGCGTTCAATCTCACTACTGGTCATCTCGACGCGACGCTGATTAACAACAGCCCCGGTACGGTGGATGTCGGCAATGATGTCGATTCGATGTACGGACTCCGAGTGCTTCTGCGAGCGAGCGGTGAGTACGTGATTACCAAGGACAACTACAACGGGTCGAGCATCATTGTTCATCGCTGGACGCCGTGAGCGCGTGCGTCGCCGGGGGGCCTCCATCGGATAAGATACGGCCCTCGTGGCAACTTTCCCGCTTAAAAGGAGTGGTTTCAGTGATTCAGCCGAGCAATGTATTCAAGGAGAACCTTGCGCAAATGCCCGCGGTCGACGGTATCGAGCGTATCGATCTGATCGACATGCAAGGTGTAGTGGTGGCAAGCATCGAGAACAGGCCGGGCAAGCAGGGCTCGCTCGCGGTGTATAACTATTTGCAGCAGACGTTCGGCACGCTCGATGCCGAAGCGGCCGGGCACGGCCTCGCGATGTTTGGCGAACATACCGCCGACGCGCGCAACAGGCCGGGCGCTCACCCGAACGTCGATCATCTGCTTGCGATCGCCTCGGGTGCGCCGGCGTTGCGCATTCACGTTATCGCGGCGGCTTGAATTCGTTTAAGTAGCGTGCTTAAACGCACGCGCCTTACTCTTCCACCGAGTCGTACGGTGCCGCGCGCTCACGCCGCGAAGCTCGGCCGAAAATCGCGCGATCGGCGAACCATACCGCGAGCAGCGTCGCGCCCATCAACGGGAACACGATGCCGAGCAGAATCAGGCCGGTTTTCCAGCCGCGCATCGGCGGTGCGGCCCTTTCTCGCGACGGCGCTCCGAGCGAGCGCTGCGGCCTGCGCTTCCACCACATCACGAAGCCGGTTGCGGCCATGATCGCGAGACCGAGCGAGATCGCGGCGCACAGAATCTGATTGGCGAGACCGAAATAGCGGCCCATATGCAATGACGTGCCATACGACACCGCTTTGGATACGGCGCCGTAGTCCGCATAGCGAATGTCCTTCAGTACCGCGCCGCTGTACTGGTCGATGTAAATCGTGCGTTCCAGTTGCGGGTCAGCTGGAAAGTACGACACGGTGTAGACGCCTGTCGCTGACGTGGGCAACGCGACGTTGTAGCCGCTCGTCACGCCCAGCGACGCGGCTTGAGCGACGATGCGGCCGAGCGGCAGCGGGCTGGCTGCTTGGGGGTCCGCGGAAGCCGGTACCGGCGAATTGCCGACGGCCCACGGCGTTTGCGGCAGCGGCAAGTCGTCCATCGTCATGCCGGGCATCGAGTCCGTATGCGCGGCGTGTTCTCCATGCTCTGCGTGTTGTGCATGGGCCGGCAGCGCGGAACGCAACGGCAAGCCGCCCCACGTGCCCGCCGGCGCACCGAGGTTCACGGACGTTGCGAGCGCTTTGAACTGCTTGCCCCATGAGCCGGACCACGGGAGACCTGTCAGCACGAATGCGAGCGCGCCGAGTGCAAGCCAGATGCCCAACACGGCGTGAACGTTTTTCCACAGCGAGCGTCCCTTCAGCGTGAAGCGCGGCACGAGCGCATCCCGCACGGTGCTCGCTCCGCGTGGCCACCACAATGCCACGCCGGTGCCGATCATCACAAGTGTCCAGCACGCGGCGAGTTCCATCAGCAGTTCGCCCGGCTTGCCGAGCAGCAGCTTGCGATGCAACATCCGGTCAACCTGCATGAAACGATCGTCGACGCTCAGCGTGCCGAGCACTTCCCCACTATACGGATTCAGATAGACGCTCTGTTTTTCTCCATCCGCAAGACGAAAGATAAATTCGGCGCTACTTTCGGGCGCGTTCATGATTGAGGCGGCTACCGCCGTGGCGTTCGGCGGCATTGCTGAGCGCGCTTGTGAAAGCAGCACGTCTTCTGTTGTTCGCGGCGTCGCTTGTGGTTGGACGACCAGAAGCTCCCGATAAAGCAGCGGTTCGATCTGTGGTTGAAAACAGTACAACGTGCCGGTGATTGCGAGCACGATGAGAAACGGCATGACGAAGAGGCCGGCGTAAAAGTGCCATCGCCAGAGAGTGCGATAGCCGTTACTGTTGGTCGTTGTACCTGGACCGGCGTTGTGTTGGACGATGGTGGTGGACATGAGATCCTCCTGAAGCAAATTGATCTGGTTTTCCGGCTACGCGCTGCATCGCGCGTTACATGCGCAGCTTCGCTTCCACATAGAATGTGCGGCCCGGATACGGGTGGTAGACGAAGTAGCGAGCATCGAAAATGTTGTCGACGCCAATGCCGAGTTCACTCAGCTTCGTCGGCCTGAACGTGAACTTCGCGTCCGCGACCGTGTATGAACTGGTGCCGCCGAATACATCCGGATTGGTGTCGGTATTCGTGAGCGTGTTGTATTGGCGGCCCGAATAGCGCGCGGCGAGTGTGAGAGCGGCGCGCTCGTCGAAGCGATAGGTCGCCGCAATATTCGCGCGCCACAATGGAATGCGATAAAAGTACTTGCCGACACTCGCCGGGTTCTGCGCGTTGGCAATGATCTTCGACTGCGTATAAGCGACGCTCGCAAGAAGATCGAGTCCGCGCACGAAAACGTCTTCGCCCGAATAACTCGTTTCGACGCCCCGCGAGCGCACCTTGCCAATGTTCTGGAAGTTCGTCACGTTGGGAATCACTGTGGTGTCTGTCTGGCTGAAGATCGTGTTCTTCACATCGTCCTGAAACAGCGAGAAGCGGAAGATGCCATTCCAGTGCGCCCATTCGGCAGTCAGTTCCTTCGAGAGGTCATCTTCCGGTTTCAGGTTCGGATTGCTATTGACGATCGAGGAACCGTTGATTTGCCCTTGAAACAATTCGCTGACCGTCGGAAAGCGATACGCGCGGCCAATTGAAGCGCGCAATGTCAGATCGTCGGTGACGTCGAAGGAGAGCGAAGCCTTTGGCGAGAAGTGCTGCTGACTAGCGCCGCTGAGCGCAATGGCTTGGCCGGCCATGGCTTGCGATCCGTCGTAGGCTCGCCAGTCTTCGTAACGCAGGCCGTATACGAGTTTCCAACGCGGCAGAAAGCGCCACGCATCCTGTGCGTATAGCGCTTGGGTCTGCGTCTTACCGGCGAATGCATTGGCGAATGAAGTGGCCGAGCCGTCGCGCCAGTTGAGCGTCGAGTAGGTCTCGTTGTCGAGAAAGTAATTGTCGTAGTGATAGCCGAAGCTCAGCGCGTGATTCGCGAGACCCGCCTGCGTGGACGCGGGTGTGTAAGTTGTTCGCAGATCGAGCGTCTTCCATCCGGTACCGTCGCCGAAGGTGATCGTGCCCGCGCCATTGCCCGCCGCGCCGGAATTGGCGAGGCGCGCGACGCTATTGCCGATGTCGTAATACGAAGCGATTGCCTCGCCATTCCAGCCGCTTGCATTGCGCGTTTTCAGCGACACGCCGTACAGCCAGTTCTCGCTATGCCCGAGGCTCGGCGCGAATGCGGCTGCGGGAATCGTGTACTCGTACCCGTCAATGGCCACCTTGCCGCTATACACAGCGTTGCCGTTCGTGTCGCGCAGAAAACTCGACGTCTGGCTGTTATAGGTTTGGTGCCAATAGCCGAGCGTGAAAGCGCCTTGCAGTGCCGGCGTGAAGTCATATTGCATCTTCAGCTTGAACTGGTCCTGCACGGTGTGTTCGATGCCTTCGCCGTTTGTGCCGAGTACCGCCGTCGGCGTGTTGTTCTGGTTGTTGTAGAAGTACGCGCCGGTCACGGGTGTGTCGCCGGCTTTTGCAGGCGTGCCCGACTTCGCGAGCGTGGCGAATTGCAGGGGCTGGCTCGTGTTCTCCAGATGGTTCACGCCCAGCAAATACGAGAACTTGCCGATTCTGTCGCCAATCGAAGCACTCGCTGCACTGCCGTTGAAGTTGCTGTTCACGCCATACAGACTGAAGTGCTGCGTGAATGCTTTCACGTCGGCTTCGGCTTCGAATTTCTTCGGCATGCGCGTGCTGATCAGTACCGTCGCGCCGAGCGAATTGCCCGGATATAGTGCGGAATACGGCCCATAAATCACATCGACCTGCTGGATCTCGTCGGGAAAGACCATCGACCAGCGCGGCGGAAAAGAATAGCTGTTGCCGAGCAGATTGCTGAGCAGCAGCCCGTCCGCATAGACGAGACCTCGCGCGCTCTGCGTATTGCTCGTGCCGCGCACAGCGATGATCGAATTCAGATCGCCGATAAACCGCTTGCGCACGGCGAGGTTCGGCATGTACTTCAACACGTCTTCGGTGTTGACGACATTCCAGTTGGAGAATTGATCGCGCGTGACCGTTTCGACCGACGCGGGCAGATTCGGATCGACGGCACGCGTCGCGGCAGTGGCGTTTGCATTGGCATTCGCGCTCACGCTGACGGCGGGCAGTGTAGTGTCGGCCTTCAGCGTGTCGGCGAGAGCCGGCGACGCCGCGAACGCCGTCACGGCAACAGGGACGAATGCGGGCAAATACGCCGAAAAAAGCTGTGCTGCAGCCGCCCGAACGGGCAGCCTTCGCAATGCGAAGATGAACATGACAGTTTCCTTGATGCATTGAACGGACGATCGCGCGCGCCGTCGACGGAAGCGACGAACGCGACCAATGCGCGATCAGGAACAACGACGATCAGGAAACGACAGGCGGTGCTCTTGGGCGTCCCGAAGGAAACGCGCCGAGCGGTGTGAAGCGAGTTGAGAGAGTGGGCGGAGCAGTGCCTGCGATGGTGACCGCCACTGGCGGTTCCGTTGCAGCAACCGTCGGCATCGCAACGTGATGCTGCAACAGATGGCAGTAGCCGCAAGCACCGAATGCGTCATCGTGGCTGAGGTGGACTGCCATCGTACTGGCGGTACTGGCGTGGTTCGTGGCGCCAGTAGAGCCCGTCACGCCCGGCGCGGCCGTTTGCAGCGCCGAGCACAATGCGGCGATAGGCTCCTGCGCGCGGTTGGATACCATCATCTGACTCACGAGCGGCGCGAACACGACAAGCCACATGGCGATGAGGCCAAGCCAGGCTGTCAGGTGGTTGCGGGAACGTGGAGTCATGGCAATGAACGGGGAAAACGCGGGCGATTCTAGCATCGTCACGCGGGTTTTTCTGTCCGATCCTGGTTTTACCAGTGGATTGGCGGTGGAATCCGCTCATTTCCCGCGGTTACAACGGCATCTGACCGCTTGATCCGCGTGGTACATGTTGACCTTCGGGCCACTTCGGCGGCCCACGCGCGGACGCCAGCCCTGCAACATATCGGCAGGCGCTCGCGCTTCGTCCCGACCATGCCAACGCGCACTGCAACCGCGGCATCCTGCTGCACGATCAGCGACGCCTGCCGAAAAACTGAGGCAGGCGTGCGTCGCGCGATTAGCCGCTACGCGTCACGATCGACGTCCAAAAGCCATCCCATCCTTTCATGCCGACGCGGCTCAACTGCAACGACAGGCGAAGGTACTCGGGGTAGCTTTTCTTATCGGCGTCGAGAAAAATCATGTCGAATGGCGATCGCATTCCATCGATTTGATCCATCGCTTCTCCCGAATGCTGCGAGTTATTTGGCTCGCTTCGACCTGGACTTTTTGCTGGAGGTATTGAGCGCGATTGCTGCGTGAATGAGGGCTTTAAATGCATCCGCGTCGAGCGCTTCTCCTTCGTGGATGTCGATTGCGCGCCTCACGTTGCCGTCGAGACTCGAGTTGAACAGCTTTGCCGGATCCTCTAATGAGGCGCCCTTCGCAAAGGTCAGCTTCACGACTGACTTGTACGATTCGCCTGTGCAGATGATGCCGTCGTGCGACCACACGGGCGTGCCCATCCACTTCCATTCTTCCACGACATCCGGATCACCCTCCTTGATGAGCTTGCGGATTGCGCTCAAGGTCTCTCCGCGCCAGTCCCCGAGATCGGCGATTCTTTTATCGATCAATTCAGATGCCGATTGAGTTTCGGTCGAAGCCGACTTGTTCATGTTGTTCTCCTGAGCTTCCTGGAGCTTTGGGTTCAGAGGCCGAATTGCTTCGCGTATTCGGTGTTCAGGCGCGGCCAATCGAATTTCATCGCGTCGCCGGCCACGATGCGCCCGATGGGTTCATCCGCCAGAAAGCGGTCGAGCACGTCGAAGCAGATGTGCCAGCCTGCCGCGCCCATCGAAATGAAGTTGCGATCGATGTTATGCCACAGCGTGAGACGCGTGCCGTCGCCGAGCGCCTCCAGTTGCCAGCGAAGATCGTTATCGCCCCAGCGGTATTCGAGCAGATTCGGCGCGTCCGCGCGCGTCACTTGTGTTTCGGAGACTTGCGGCTTGGGCGTGCCAACCGTCGAAAGCTTCACGGGGCCGACGTTGGAGAGAGTGCGGTCGGCGTCGAACGGCGCCCATTCGCGCAGACTGGCGGGGTCGGTCAGCGCTTGCCACACTTTCTCCGGCGAATGGCGCAACTCGCGCACGAGAACGAGTGTCCACTTATCGGCCTCTTTCTGAACTTCGGCGCCGGCTGCGGGGCCGGGCTTATATGCGTCACGATTGCTCATCGTTTCTTCTCCTTACGGCGCGGTGCCGGGTTTGTCTGGTCGAGGTGGCGTTCGAGAGCGTCGAGATGAACCGACCAGTAACGGCGGAACGGAGCGAGCCAGGCGTCGATCTCCATGAGCGGCTCCGGTTTGATCCGGTATAGACGCCGCTGGGCATCGACGCGCGACTCCACGAAGCCGGCCTCTCGAAGCACTCGCAGATGCTTGGAAACTGAGGGCTGCGAGAGGTTGAGCTGCTCCTCGATATCGCCTACGGACCGCTCCGAAGACGCAAGCAGACTGAGGATGGCGCGGCGGCTCGGCTCGGCGATGATGGCAAAGGTTGAGTCCATGGTGTTTATATACTTCATGGGGTATATACGTGTCAAGCTTAGCGCCTATCGGCGATGGCTTGTTGTGCTTGGGAATGCGCTGAGGCGTGCGACGCTGCTAATGTGCGCCGTATCGAACGAACCTGTGGGGAACCGCGACGGAAGTAGGGGGACTCGGCCTGTGTCCATGCAGCCGGTGCTTCGTCGCGTGATGGACGAAAGTGTGGAGTCGATCGAGTCAAGCGCGGGTCAGCAATGGCTGACGGCGCGTCGTCCGATCCGTATGGAGCGTTGAGCCGCTCCGTGTGGCACTAAACGGGCTTCTTACGAGAACCCGAAGCGTATTTCGAAGCGCGGAGCGTGTCGCCGCATCCAGAAACGCAAAGTCGGACTCGTGCCCTTATTCCGCGATAGAAAAGCGCGCCGGGCGGCTTTCTGTCGACTTGGTGGGACGCTCGACGCGTGCAGTGGCGCCGCGAATGAACAGTACCGCGCACAACGCAACCATCGCCCAAATGCAGAGAATTATCGTCAAAGCGCTCATTTCATTTCTCAAGATTGAAAACTGCGTTGGTGCTGTTGGCCGCGGTGGACGTGCTGGCCGGTCAGTGCATCGTGGGTTGGTCGGCGCCGCCGGATAGAAGCTCGTCGATCAGGCGGGTGGTCAATCCCAACTGTTTTTCAAGCGACGCGCGCGCTGCCTGCGCCGCTGCCTCGTCGCCGCGTGCCGCTGCATTGTACGTCTGCGTCGCGAGGCGCAACACATTTTGCGATGCGACGTGCAGGCCGTGCATTGTTTGAGCGTCGGTGCCCGGCGCCGGGTTGTTCCATTCGGGCGTAGCAAGGTCCCGCAGACCCGCTTCGAACTCGCGATTCCTGTCATGACGTGAAGACATTTGAAGCTCCTGGCGCGATTGGAACGATGTCAGTGTGCGCCGGCCGCTCTGAGTTCAATCCGTCGAATAGAAGGCGCTTTTCAAGCCAATCCGCAGGGATTGCAGAGGTGCTCTTTTCGTCTGGAGAAAGCGCAGGCGCAGATGCCCAACAGGAACGCATTGCTGCGGATGCGATTCAGGCCATTTCCAGGCCGATTGAGACGTAACCAGCGCTCGCCGTCAACATTACCGATAAACAGATTAGATAGATTTGCACGCCGCTTTAGGTGCTTCGCCCGGGCGATCGAAATCTACAATGACAGCCGTACATTTAGCGATGGAGTCCCGCGATGTCCAGTCGCGCACAGACCCGCATTCCCTGCATGATGATTCGTGGCGGCACGTCGAAAGGCGCCTTTTTCATGGCGTCCGACCTGCCCGCCGATTCCGCTGAACGCGACCGTGTCCTGCTCGCCGTGATGGGTTCGCCCGATCCGCGGCAGATCGACGGTATCGGCGGGGCCGATCCGTTGACGAGCAAAGTCGCGATCATTTCCCGCTCGTCGCGCGAAGATGCGGACGTCGATTATCTGTTCGCACAGGTCGTGGTCAACGAAGCGCGTGTCGACTTCGGCCAAAACTGCGGCAATATTCTCGCGGGCGTCGGGCCGTATGCGATCGAGCGCGGCCTCGTCAAAGGGGAAGACGGCAGCACGCGCGTTGCGATTCACATGGTGAACACCGGGCAGATCGCGGTGGCCACCGTCAGCACGCCGGATGGGCGCGTGACCTATGAAGGCGACGCGCGCATCGACGGCGTGCCGGGCGGCGCCGCGCCAATCCCGCTCGAGTTCAGGGACACGGCCGGCTCGACTTGCGGCGCGCTGCTGCCGACGGGGCAGCTCAAGGACACCGTCGAAGGCATGGAAGTGACGTGCATCGACAACGGCATGCCGCTCGTGTTGATGCGCGCACGCGACCTGCAACGCACCGGCTACGAAACGCGCGAGGAACTGGACGCCGATCACGAACTTAAGGCGCGCATCGAAAAGATCCGCCTCGCTGTGGGCCCGATGATGAATCTCGGCGACGTCAGCGCGCGCACGGTACCGAAGATGTGTCTGGTCGCGGAGCCGCGCGACGGCGGTGCCATTTCCACTCGCAGCTTTATTCCGCATCGCTGTCATGCATCGATTGGCGTGCTTGGCGCGGTGAGCGTGGCGACGGCGGCGGTGTTGCCGGGCACGGTGTGCGACGGCATCGCCCACGTCGATCCCGAGGGTGCGCGCAAACGCGTGTCGGTCGAACATCCGACCGGCGAGTTCACCGTCGAACTCACGCTTGGCGGCGAGCGCGATCGTCCCGAGGTGTTGAGCGCGGCGTTGTTGCGCACGGCGCGCTGGCTTTTCGACGGTATGGTCGGCATCCTTGCTTCCGTTTGGGAACCGCAGCCCTGAGTGCAGGCTGCCGCTAGTTCGCGGCCACGCTGATCGTGCGCGTGACCTCCACCACTGACAGGCGAATGGCGTCGATCAGCGCGCGAGCCGCGGGTGACGGCGTACCCGCCGCGCGCATCGTCAGGCCGATGTCGCGGCGCGTGTTGTGCAGCGGCACGTTGAGCACCGCGAGTTGCCCCGCTTGCACTTCGTAGTGCAACTGCTGCGCCGACAGCGCGGCCACCATATCGGTGCCGAGCAGCAGGCCCCGAATCACCGCGAGGTCGGCAGTCTCGACCGTTGGCATCGGCGGTTTCACTTTCATCCGTTTGAATTGCGCTTCGAACAGCGCGCGCGCCGGCGCGTGGCTGCGCGGCACGATCCACTGCACGTCGCGTAGATCCATGATGGACGGCTCACGAGCATGCGTGAGCGGATGATTGCGCCGCACAAGAAGCACCATATCTTCCGACATCAACCGCTCGTTCCGCAGCCCGCTTGTCGCGTCGTTCTCGCGCAGCGCGCCGAGAATGAAATCGATGTCGCCCGCTCGTAAACCCGCAACCAGCGCTTCGTACGCGCTTTCATCGGTGACGACCCGTACGCCGGGATTTTTCGCGCTCATCTTTGCGATGGCTTTCGGCAGGATCAAGGTGCGCCCGAGCGGCAGCGCGCCGACGGTCACCGCACCCTGGATGTTGCCGCGCAATGCCGCGATATCGTCGGGCACGTGGCGCAGTTCGTTCAATGCGCGCCGCACGTGAAGCAGAAACGTTTCGCCTTCCGCGGTGAGCAGAATGCCGCGCGGGCTTCGATGGAAAAGGCTCAAACCCGAGCCGCTTTCGAGCACTCGAATCGCGGTGCTCACAGCGGGCTGGCTGATGCCGAAGGTCTTCGCCGCGCTCGGCATATGACGGTGCCGTGCGAGCGCCACGAAGATTTGCAGCCTTCGCGTGTTGAGCAGATAGGCGGGCAATGCGCCTTCAGCCGCAGGCCGGCGGCGCGCCTGCCGCGCGGAGCACCATTGCGCGAGTTCTTCGAGCTCCGCAAAGATTCGCTCACAACGCAGCAGCACTGCGCGGCCAACGGGTGTGGGCAGCATGCCCGACGGACCGCGATCGAATAGCGGTTCGCCCAGCGCCGACTCCATTTCCTGCACTGAACGCGTGACCGCCGATTGCGCGCGAAACAGCGCGGCGGCGGCGCGCGTTGCACTGCCCATATCGGCGACCAGTCGAAACGCGCGCAGTTGCGCGAGGTTCAACAGATCCTTGTTGCTGGCAGGCGCCGTGGTTTTTGCGCCATTTCTGACTGGAATGAGCGATGCATCGTGCGTCATGCCGCGCCCGCAATCAGATGCAAAGCCGGCAGCGACAGATTCAGGCTTTCCTTCGATATATGCGTGTGCTCCTTCATCAAGGCTTCGACGCGCGCGCCTTCGCCTTTCGTCAATGCGTCCGCAATCGCATGATGCTGCCGATGCGCGTACATCAGCATCATGAACTGACGCTCGCGCGCGGCTTCGTCGAAAGCGATTGTGGAGGGCGAGACGAACGGGATCTTGTCGTTCAGGCTCAACGCGGCACTCACGGCCGTGTTTTGCGCGGCCTCGATGATGAGCGAGTGAAAGCGCCCGTTCATCGCGGCATAGCGCACGTCGTCGCCAGGTTTCAACTGGCCGTTGCCGAAGATGTCGTCGCCTTCACGCAGGCACTCCTCAAGCGCGGCGGCCAGTGCAGTGCCCACGCCGCTCTCGGCAACCGAGCGTGCAGCGAGACCTTCGAGCACGCCGCGCACGTCGATTGCGTTCAACACGTCCCGCACGCTGAAGCGGCGCACCACATAGCCGCGCGCGCCCGAGCGATCGAGCAGCCCTTCTGAAGACAGCACGCTTAACGCATAACGCAGCGGCGTGCGCGATACGCCGAGCCACTGCGAGAGCTGGGCTTCGACAAGCCGTTGACCGGGCGACAACTCACCCGCCAGGATTTTCTCGCGCAAGGTCTGAACAATGGCCTGTTGGGTGGTTTCGTTCATCGTCATGTATTCGTTGGACGTCGTCCAGTATAGCCATGCAAACCGGCGGGCACCACGAGCTGACCCGGCGGCTTGCGAGTTGGTTCCAAGGGCATCTGTTCTGTTTATCGCAAAGCGTTCTGAAAATATGCGCGCACGAGCGGCCCGGGGCTGTTTGGGATACCAAAGCGGCCCGATGCGGTGCGGCTTCCAGCCCTCGGGCAAGACAGAGAAAATGTGTTGGAACCATACAAGTAAGGCGATTAACGGTATGACGAAGGTTTACCCGTACTTTCCGAAAAGTCGCAGAATTCCTATCTTCGTATCCCAAGATGGTTGCGAAGACTACTTTTCCAGGTAACAGCGACTATCCGATTGGCGCGCGATGATCGCGCAGCACGAAGTAACGGAAGACAAACGAAATGGCAAGGATCATTGGTGGCATCGGCACGTCGCATGTGCCGACTATCGGCATGGCGTACGACAAGGGCAAGCAGAACGATCCCGCGTGGGCGCCGCTCTTCAAAGGCTATCAACCGGTGGCGAGCTGGCTCGCCGAACGCAAGCCCGACGCGATGGTCATGTTCTACAACGACCATGCGAACAGCTTCTTCTTCGACTGCTATCCAACGTTTGCGTTGGGCGTGTCGGCCAACCACGAATTCGCCGACGAGGGCGCGGGCAAGCGTCCGCTTCCGGACATCGCGGGCCATCCCGATCTGGCCATTCACATCGCCGAGCAACTGGTCAATGACGAGTTCGACCTCACGATTTTCCAGGACCGTCCGCTCGATCACGGCTGCAATTCACCGCTTTCGCTAATGTTGCCGCATGCGGGCGGCTGGCCGCTCTCGCTCGTGCCCATCGAAGTCAACGTGTTGCAGTATCCGTTGCCGACCGCCAATCGCTGCTATCGCCTCGGCCGCGCGCTGCGTCGCGCGATCGAATCGTTCGACGCGGATCTGGATGTCGTCGTGGTCGGCACGGGCGGCCTGTCGCACCAGGTGCACGGCGAGCGCAGCGGCTTTAACAACACCGAGTGGGACATGGAGTTCCTGGACCTGATCGTTCACGAACCGGAGCGTCTTGCCGCGATGAAGCATGTCGACTACGTGCGCCTCGGCGGCGCGGAAAGCGTCGAAACCATCATGTGGCTCGCGATGCGCGGCGCGCTCGGCTCGAAGGTTCGCGAACTGCATCGCAACTATTACCTTGCGACCAGCACGGCGATGGCCGTGACGATCTACGAAGACGAGGTGGCGCAATGAATCCGCAACTGATCGGCGTCGAAGAACTGACGGGTACGTATCCGTTCGATATTCGCCAGAGCATGAAGGCGATGCGCCTGAACCGCTTCTTCTGGCAGATGCGCGAAGCGCCGGCTCGCACGCTATGGCTCGAAAACCGCAACGCAGCTTATGACGCGGCGGGTCTCACGCCGCAAGAGCGCACGTTGGTCGACAACGCCGACTGGATCGGTCTGATTCGCTACGGCGTGTGCTTCTTCGTGCTCGAGAAATTTGCGCGTGTGGTGAAGATCACAAATCTGGGTATGTACGCAAGCATGCGAGGCGAAACCCTCGAAGCGTTTCTCAAGACGTGCAAGGTGCCTGAAGCGGTGTAGGGCGCTCGACCTTGCGGCGCTGACTGGCGGCTTTTCATTCGATACCACAACAAGACCCGGCTTCCACAGAAAGCCGGGGCAGGAAACTATTTTCTTCGGAGACGTGCATGAAATCTGCAGACTCAGTCGACATCAAGGCGTTTATCGACGCACGCAAGGTGTCGCCCTACCAGTGGCTCGTCCTCGTTCTCTGTTTTCTGATCGTCATGATGGACGGCCTCGATACGGCCGTGATGGGCTTCGTCGCGCCCGTGGTCATGCATGACTGGAGTGTGAGCCGTACTGCGTTCGGTCCGGTGATGAGCGCTGCAATGGTCGGCCTCGCAATCGGCGCATTGGCAGCGGGTCCAATTGCCGATCGCATCGGACGCAAGAAAGTGTTGATCGCTTCGGTATTGTGCTTCGGCTTTTTCAGCCTGATTTGCGCATTCGCCGAGACGCCCCTGCAACTCGTCGCGCTACGCTTTCTGACTGGGCTCGGCCTCGGCGCAGCCATGCCGAATTCGACAACGCTGCTCTCCGAATATGTGCCGTCGCGCAACCGTTCGCTGCGCTTCATCACCAGTCCGGTAGCCGACGCATAAGCCTGTTTGCGCAGTGTCATGCGAGAACTCACGGCCTGCACGCTTACGCCGCGTCTCTCGCATTCAGTGTGCTCGGCACCAACGGCGCGGGACAAGTCATCGACGCAACCGCGACGCTCGGCGACGGCTACCACTCCGCGCCGTCGTGGACGGGAAGCCAGTTCGCTTTCGGCATGGGCATTATTCACCGCTTCTCAGCCGGGTTCATTGCTGTGTAGAAGCTATCGCCGATTGAAAAGCCGGGCTGCATTGTCAGTCCGGCTTTTTTTTCGCGGAACGGTAATTGCTCCCTTGTTGCACAAAATCGCCGGACGGCATCAAAACCGCCAGGCGAGTTCGTCGACAACGGAGACAAATCATGACGACCAAGCCATCTAATCCTCCCGATGCAGCCCGCCGTAAAATTCTCGCCGCGCTTGCCGGTTCTATAGCGCTATCGGCTTGTGGAGGAGGCGGGGGAGGCGGCAGTAGCGGTGGCTCGGGCTCGGGAGGATCGCAGCCCGTCGGCACGATTCCGCCGGATCGCGCGAATCTGCCGCGCACCGTATTGCCGGACCCGGCGGCGTCAGGCATTGACCATGTGGTGCTCGTGACGATGGAGAACCGTTCGTTCGACCATCTGTTCGGCTGGGTGCCCAATGCCGAAACTGCACAGACCGGGCGAACCTTCAAGGATGCGTTCGGCGAAACGCACCCGCCGTTCTCGCTTGCCGCGAACCCGGCCTATGGCTTCCAGAGCTGCTCGTTCGCCGACCCCAACCATTCATACGATGCAGGACGTGTTCACCTCGCGAATGGCGCGATGAACGGCTTTCTGCTGACGCCCGCGACGAGCTTCACGCGCGGCGACCTGCTGCCGATCGGTTATTTTCAGTCCGCGGACCTCGACTTCTATCGCGGCGCGGTATCGCAGTACACGGTGTGCGACTACTACATGAGCGGCATTCTCGCCGACACCTTTCCGAACCGCATCTATCTGCACAGCGGCGAAACAGACCGCTTATCGGATTCGCTCGACACGTCGTCGCTGCCGACCATCTGGGACCGGCTCGACGCGAAGAACGTCTCCTCTGCTTATTATTATCACGACGTGCCGTTCACAGCGCTATACGGCACGCGTTACGTGGGCCGCTCCCGACTGTTCGCCGAGTTTCTCGCCGACGCGGCTGCGGGCACATTGCCGTCATTCTGCATGGTCGAACCGAGCTTCGGCGGAGAAGCGCAGGGCATCTCGAATGACGACCATCCTCATGCCGACGTGCGAAACGGTCAGGTGCTGCTCGGTCAGATTTACGACGCATTACGTACCAGCCCGAACTGGAGCAAGACGCTGATGATCGTCGTCTATGACGAGTGGGGCGGTTTCATGGAACACGTCGCGCCGCCGGTGAAGCCGGTTTCCGCAGCCGAAGCCGCGCTGGGCAACGACGGCCGGCTCGGCTTTCGCGTGCCCTGCATGCTGTTCGGACCGCGTGTGCGCGCGAACAACGTGTCGCGCTATCCGTTCGACCCCAGCTCGATTCACCAGTTGCTCGCGTGGCGCTTCGGGCTCGATCCGCTTGGTGTGCGCGCAAGCGATTCGAAGACTTTCAACATGGCCTATGCGCTCGATTTCACTGACGCGCCGCGCAGCGACGCGCCGGCCATCGCCGTGACGCAAGGCACGTTCGGCTCGGCATGTTCGAACATATCGACTGCGGGGGCGGGCCTAAGCGGCATCGCACAGCTGGACAGGAGCCAGGTCGTGCCCGATACGGCAATCAGTCCGCCAGGCGGCCGTTTTGCCGAGCTGAGAACGAAAGCGGATACGCTCGGTTTCCCGGTGCCCAGGTAAGCGCCTGATAGGCCTCTGGTCGATGCCTCGACGCTGGCGCGGCATCAGAACAATTGCGCTTGCCCCGACACCAGCGTCGTAAAGTCGTCGCGCAACAGAGGCAGGATCGCGTCCGCGACGGGCTGCAATTGGCGCGTCAGATAGTGTTCGTAGTCGATCGCCGAACGCAGCGTTTCGAGCGGCTCGGGCCCGGCAATCGTCATCACGTAGCTGATCCAGCCGCCGTTCTGATATTGCAGCGGACGTCCCTGCCGACGATTGAATTCGTCGGCCACGCGTGCCGCGCGTACATGGGGCGGCACGTTGCGCTCGTACTCGCCGAGCGGCCTGCGCAAACGCTTGCGATACACGAGCTGTTCGTCGAGCTTGCCCGCGAGCGTGTCGCGCACATAGTCGCGCACGTAATCCTGATAGGGCTGCTTTGTAAAGATGCGCCGATAGAGTTCCTGCTGAAACTGCTGCGCGAGCGGCGTCCAGTCCGTGCGGACCGTTTCGAGCCCTTTATAGACGATGTCCTCGCTGCCGTCCGGCAAAACCGTGAGCCCCGCATAGCGCTTCTTGCTGCCTTCTTCGGCGCCGCGAATCGTCGGCATGAAGAAACGCCGGTAATGCCGCTCGAATTGCAATTCGAGCGCACTATCGAGCCCGAATCGCTGCTGGAGATTTTGCCGCCACCACGCGTTGATATGCTCGACCAGCGCGCGTCCGATGCGGCCCGCTTCTTCTTCGCTATGCGCATGTTTGAGCCAGACGAAGGTCGAATCCGTGTCGCCGTAAATGACTTCATAACCTTCGGCCTGAATCAGTTCGCGCGTGCTGTGCATGATTTCGTGGCCGCGCATCGTGATCGACGAGGCAAGACGTGGATCGAAAAAGCGGCAACCGGTCGAACCCAGCACGCCGTAAAACGCGTTCATGATGATCTTCAGCGCCTGAGAGAGCGGCTTGTTCTGTTCGCGCTTGGCTGTCTCTCGGCCTTGCCACACCTGGCTCACAATCGACGGCAGACAATGGCGCGTGCGTGAGAAACGTGCGCCAAGAAAGCCGGGCACGGATTGATCGTCGCCGGGGTTCAGCATGCCTTCCACGAGCCCGACCGGGTCGATCAGAAACGTGCGAATGATCGATGGATACAGACTCTTGTAATCGAGCACCAGCACCGAGTCGTAGAGGCCGGGGCGCGAGTCCATCACGAAGCCGCCGGGACTCGCGGCGCCGGCCACGTCGCCGAGATTCGGCGCGACGTAGCCTTGCCGATGCATTCGCGGCATATACAGGTGCGTGAATGCCGCGACCGAACCGCCGCTGCGGTCGGCGGGCAGACCGGTGACGGTTGCGCGTTCAAGCAGAAACGGCAGCAATTCGGTCTTCGCGAAGATGCGCGTGACGAGCTCGCAATCCTTGAGGTTGTATTGCGCGAGTGCGGGCTTGTCCTCGTCGAAGCGGCGCTGGATTTCATCCATGCGCTGATAGGGATTGTCGATGGCTTTGCCTTCGCCCAGCACGGCGCGCGCGACATGTTCGAGGCTGAATGAAGGGAAGCTCCACGTGGCCGAGCGCAGCGCCTCGATGCCGTCGATAATCAGACGCCCCGCGGCGCCCGCAAAGTAATGATTCTGCCTGAGGCCATGTTCGCGCCATTCCATCACCGCTCCGCCGCGGCCTAGCCGCAATGGCACGCCGTATTGTTCGGCGTGCTGCCGGAGCACACGCAAATCGAACTGCACGAGATTCCATCCGATGATCGCATCGGGGTCGTGCCGCTCCAGCCACGTGTTCAACTTTTCGAGCAACTGTGCGCGGGTTTCGCAGTATTCGAGGTCGAAGTCGAGCCCGCTGGCGTCCCCGTTCGGTGGCCCGAGCATGTACACCTGACGCTGCCCGCAGCCTTCTAGCGCGATTGAATAGAGTTCGGCATGAACACTTGTTTCGATGTCGAGCGACACGAGTTTCAACGCGGGACGGTAGTCAGTAGCCGGTTTCAGCTCGCCGCTCACGAGCATGCCGCCGCTTTGCGCATCACCGCTGAACCGCACCGGCGCGGTGATGAAACGCTCCATCATGTAGCGCTCGGGCGGGAAGATGTCGGCCTCATACACGTCGACGCCGCCTTGTTTAAGGCGTTTTTCGAAGCCGGTCAACTGACGATATTGCGGGCAGTACAGTCCCATCACCGGTCGATGATGGAAGTCGCGCAATTCGAGCGGGCGCAAATCGAGCGGCGCCTCGCGGCGCAAAACGGTTTCGGCGCGCTCGCGCTGTTCGGCGGGAATGAATGCCACCGATGTTTGATGACGCAAACGGATGTGACGGGGCCCGCTGTCAGTTGCCAGCCAGAAATCGACTTCGGTACCGGCCGGAGTGTCCCGCCAATGCCGCGTCAAAATGAAACCCTGTTCAAGCTCAGTCAAACCACCACCTCCGAAACGGCGCGTCATCGCCTGAAGCGATTTTACCGCCCTGCGTGTTCAACGGTGGTCCGTGCTTGTGTCACCCTGCATGCAGCCATGCGGTGTAGCCGGTATGATGGTTTTGCAGCGCTTCTTTCGGCGCGTTCATGCGCCGGTCAAGTCTTCTAAAAATCGGAGTAGATCAAATGACTTTGGGCAAACTTCTGGTGGCCGTCGCGGTAGCTGCAACGAGCTTCGGCGCGCACGCGCAAGTCGCCGGCACACAACCGCTTAGCGTGACAGTCGAGCAGTCCAATGCACTGCTGAGCGGCTGGAGCGTGAAGAAGAGCATTCTCGGCAAGGCGGTGTACAACGATCAGAACGAGAAGATCGGTTCAATCCGCGATCTGGTGGTTGCACCAGACGGCTCCCTGTCCGCTGCAATCGTCGCGGCCGGCGGCTTCCTCGGCGTTGCGTCGCACGATGTGGCCGTGCCTATCGCCGCGCTCGACATTCGTTCGGGGAATTTCTATCTCGCCGGCGCAACAAAGGCGGCCTTGAAGGCGACGCCCGAGTTCCAGTACAACAAGGTTCAGGCGCCGGCGAAGCCCAAGAAACTTTCGGGACAATGATACGCGAAGCCGGCCTGGTTGCCGGCTCACTGGTCGACCTATTGGTCGACTCAGTTGTCGGCTCAGTTATCGTCTCAATGCCAGCCGGCGAGTACTTTCATCAAGCCTCCAATGCGAGCGTGGCGAACGTGCCGAGCCAATGCTCGCCCATGTAGTCTCCGGCTACATGAGGCAGCGCGCTATGCAAGTGCCGCTCGGCTGAATCGAGCAGCACAGTCCGGCGAATGTCGCCGGCCGGCAGCGCGCGGGCCAGCGAGCGTTGGCACCATGCGCGGCTCAGGTTAAGGCCGTCAAGGTGAGCAATCTTGCCGTCGGTGCGGTCAGTCACGGTGACGGGTTCGAACAGCGTAGCGGGCTTCTTCGCGCCGAGGTCCGGCAGAAAGCGGCCGAACCAGTCGACGAATTGCGCGGGCGGCAACACGCGCCTCATCAATTCGGCTTCCATCAGCGAAGGCGACAGAAATTCGTCGCCGGCAGGTTCCCATGCCTGGCATCCTACGTCGTGCAGAAACCAGCGCTCGGCGGTGCTGACGATCAGCGCTTCCAGTGAATCGCGCGACGTTTGCCGTGCGAAGTCCAGCGTGAGTGCGAGGGCGAACGCCATGTTGAAATGCGTGCCGACGCGCAGCGGATAAGTAGCTTTCGGCAGGAACGTCTCGAATCGTTCGACAAAAATCTCGGTGAGCGGCGCGAACGTTTTCGACCAGCGCGCGGCGTCGGAGAGCTTCAACGAATTGAGTTGCGCGCTCAACGCGAGCAACCAGGCCCAACCATAGGGCCGCTCGAACCCGAGGTTGTGCGGCAGTTCGAGATATGCGCGTTCGCCCGCCACATTCACCGCGGTGAAATGCTCGTCGACTACCGCGACAATGCGTGCCGCTTCGGGCAGATCCGGAAAGCGCTCAAGGAGATGAAGAATCAACCAGTAGCCGTGTACGCACGAATGCCAGTCGTAGCTGCCGTAAAAAATCGGATGCAACGCACGAGGGCCTTGCACGTCCTCGGGACCGGCGAGCGAATGCGTCAGTTTGTTCGGGTATTCGCGCGTGAGATGGGCAAGCGCGAGTTTGGCGAATTTGGAAGCGAATTCCGGAGTGAGTAAGGCGGTCATCGGCGGTTCCTCGAGAGCGAACATACGAACAGGTCATTAGTATCGTATTGGCGGCCGACAATAGCAAAGCGGCAAGCGTCGCGCGCTGATAATGCTCTGCGGATATTCTGGCCGCAGCAGCAGTAATCGTGTGATGTTGGCGCGATGTGTCCCGATGTTGCTCCAATGTTGCCGTGTGTCGTCGTTAATAGCGGGCAATCGCCGCTAACGCTGGTGAAGCGGGCAGAGCATGGCGAGAGGAGGAATGGGCAGAGGCGCCGCGATTCTTTCGAGTCCTTTGCGCCGGCATTTTCCACCGCATGCGCATGCTATGGTCGCGCTCCGACATAAGCCATGCGTCTTTGCACTCACAACAAGAAGATGGAGCAGTTTTTTATACGGCGTGCCAGCGCCGTCAGTCCGGCTCGACTGTCTTCTCTTTTCTTACTTGCTGCGAACCGCGCTATAGAGAGGCAAGGCTTGCGCTTCGAGCATTGCAATGGCCTGAACCGCCAGTTGTGACAGCGTGTGCTTGCTGCTCGTCGCGATAGCAAGCCGGCTGAATAAAGTCGGCTCGGTAATGCGGATTACGCGAAAGCGCCGCTTGAGCGCATCGCTCACGGTCGCATTGAGCGGCAGCACCGCGTAGCCGATGCCCTCGCTGACAAGATCGAGAATCGACGACACGGCATCCACTTCCAGCTCGATGTTCAGCCTCACGCCTTGCTCCGCCGCGACCGATTCAACCATGCGCCTGATTGCATGCATGCGGCCGGGAATCACCAGCGGATAGCGTGGGATATCTCGCAATGCAATCGTCGCGACGGGTTCAAGCGCGGATGTTTCGTGCGTTTCACCATCGTCCGCGCCGATCAGGAATAGCTCTTCGGTGAATACCGTGCGCTTGTCGATCAACGGTGTATCGAACGTGTCGTAAAGAACCGCGACGTCGACGCGACCCATCATCAGCCATTCGATCAGATACGTCGACAGACCTTCCGCAACCGAAATAGTCGCGCCAGGGAAAGACTTGCGAAAACTGCGCACCAGTTCATTGGTCGCGACCTTCGCGAAGCTCGGCGTAATGCCAATGCAAAAATGGCCGCCGACGGTGCCGCGCAATTCGTCGAGGTCCTGCGATGCGCGCTGCACCTGCGAGAGGATCCCTTTCGAATGAGCCAGCATGCGCTGGCCGGCCGGCGTGAGTGCGACGCCGCGGCCATTGCGCTCGAGCAGCGTGTGGCGAAGTTCGACTTCGAGTTGGCGCACGAGCCGGCTCAGGGCGGGCTGGTTGGTGTCGAGCGTAATGGCGGCGCGCGTGAAGCTGCCGAGTTCGGCCACATGTACAAACGCTTCCAGCTGTTTGAGGTCCATTTGTCCGAGGTATGTGTAAATCACATATCAGCTAGTTTGGTATAGCGATTGTATCGGCCGGCTCCCGCAGCCACAATCCGCTTACTCCAGCTTACAGACAGAGCCCGCGCCGCGCGGCCATCAAGATCGAGACGAAGCTCCATGAAATCCTGTTTGCCACCCGATTCCCGTCCTGTTCAGCCCGCCCAGCGGTTGCCTGCCGGCGCTTGCGACGCGCATTGCCATGTCTTCGGTCCCGCCGCCGTTTTCCCGTATGCGCCGGATCGCAGCTATACGCCGCCCGACGCGCCTTTCCAGCAACTGGTCGCGTTGCACGATTTTCTCGGCCTGAGCCGCGGTGTAATCGTGCAGGCAAGCTGTCACGGCACCGACAATACGGCGATGCTCGATGCGATTGCTCGCGGCAACGGCCGTTATCGCGGCGTCGCGATTGTCGACGGCGATATCACGGATGAACAACTCGCCGACCTGGACGCACGTGGTGTGCGCGGTGTGCGCTTCAACTTCGTCGCGCATCTCGGCGGGGCGCCGGATCCCGACGTGTTCGACCGCGTACTCGAACGTATCGAACGGCTCGGTTGGCACGTCGTGCTGCATCTCGATGCGCAGGACATTCTGCAATACGCCGAGCGGATCGCGCGCATCAAAGTGCCGTTCGTGATCGATCACATGGGTCGCGTGCGCGCCGAGGCGGGACTCGATCAGCAGCCGTTTCGCCAACTGCTCGATTTGATGCGCAATCCGCTCGCATGGGTCAAGGTATGCGGTTCGGAACGCGTATCGTCTGGCCGCCGGCCTTTCGACGATGCGATTCCATTTGCTCAAACGCTGATCGAAGCCGCGCCCGACCGTGTACTGTGGGGCACGGACTGGCCTCATCCGAACATCAGTAGGGACATGCCCAACGACGGCGAACTGGTGGATCTGCTGTTCCGCTTCTGTCCGGATGAGGCATTGCGGGAAAAGCTGGTGGTGACCAACCCCGCACGACTTTACGGCTTCTAAGCGAAGCCGCCGCCTCACTCATGTTTTGAACTGCCGCGCGAAGATGGCAGGCAAACGGAAAGCAAAGCGTATCGTCTTTCCGCTGATATTCCGGCTTTGCATTGGATCGGAGTGAGACGCGTAAAGCGTCAACTCTGGTCGACAGGAGACAACGATGACCAACACCAATCCCCGCACTAACCGTTCCGGAGCGACGTCATGAGCGAGAGTGCCGTCATGACCTCGTCCGCGCCAGGCGCAAAGAAGCCGTTCTATCGAACGCTCTATTTTCACGTGTTCGTCGCGATCATGATCGGCGTGCTGCTCGGGCATTTCGCGCCGTCGCTCGCCGTGAAGATGAAGCCGCTTGGCGACGCGTTCATCAAGCTCATCAAGATGGTGATCGGCCCGATCATCTTCTGCACGGTGGTGACCGGCATCGCCGGAATGGGCGACATGAAGAAAGTCGGGCGAGTAGGCGGCAAGGCGCTGCTGTACTTCGAAATCGTGTCGACCCTCTCACTCGTGGTCGGGCTCCTGGCCGGGCATATGTTTCATCCGGGAGCAGGCTTCAATCTGAATCCGGCCACCATCGATACAAAAGCGCTTGCCGGTTACACCACTGCCGCGCATCAGCAGAACACCGTCGAGTTTCTGATGCACATCATTCCGGACACTGTGACCGGCGCGTTCGCATCGGGCAATGTGCTGCAGATCCTGCTGATTTCAGTGCTGTTCGGCGCGGCGCTCGCCGCGACTGGGGAGCGGGGGCGCCCGCTCGTGGCGATGATCGACTACTTTGCTCATACATTTTTCGGCATCGTTCACATCATCATGAAGGTCGCGGCGATCGGTGCGTTCGGCTCGATTGCGTTCACGATAGGCACCTATGGAATCGGCGCAGTTGTGCCGTTGCTCAAACTGATCGGCGCTTTCTACGCGACGCTGGTCGTATTCGTGATGGTGGTGCTCGGCGCGATTTCGCGGATGCTCGGCTTCAGCATTCTGCGCTTCATGAGCTATATCCGCGAAGAGATCCTGATTGTGCTAGGCACCAGTTCATCGGAAGCCGCGCTCCCGCAGATGCTCGAAAAGCTCGAGCGCCTTGGCTGCTCGAAATCGGTTGTCGGACTCGTCATTCCCGCAGGCTATTCGTTCAATCTCGACGGCACCAACATTTATCTGACGATGGCCGTGCTCTTCATCGCACAGGCGTTCAATATCGAACTCAGTCTCACGCAGCAATTAACGCTCGTCGGCGTGGCGATGCTGACGTCCAAAGGGGCGAGCGGCGTGGCGGGCGCCGCATTCGTGATGCTGACATCGACGCTGCTGGTTTTCCCGCTGATTCCAGTATCGGGCATGGTGCTGATTTTGGGCATCCACCGTTTCATGGGTACAGGTCTCGCGATTGCGAACACGATAGGCAACGGCGTCGCGACGCTGGTGGTCTCGGCATGGGAACACGAGCTCGACCGTTCGAAGCTGAATGCCGGTATGTCGCGCCGACGCGTGGATTAACCGCATGAGTCCGCCGCGTGAATTGACGGTATAGCCGCTGTAAAACATCCAGGCGTCTCTCGGTCTGCGTGCGCCATCGCGTCCCGCAGCAGGAGACACTTGCGCTCAAAAAATACAATCCGGTCTGGAGACACCATCCATGGATATAAAGACAGACGACACGCGCCGCGGGTCACATTTCAACACGGTATGCATGGCAACGGCCCTGCTTGCAGCGACGAGCGGCGTCGCTCACGCCGACTCTTCACAAGCCACGGCGGGCGCAGCGTCGATCTCGTCTTCGTCGGTGCAGATGTACGGCTTGATCGGCATGTATATCGACAGTTCCAAACTCAGCACGACGCGCGCGAGTACCGTGCAGTTAGGTGGTGGAGGATTGACCACATCGTTCTGGGGCATTCGCGGCCGCGAGGACATTGGCGGCGGCAATGCGGTGATTTTCAGCCTCGAAAGTTTTTTCAGGCCGAACACCGGGCAGATGGGACGCAATACGACCGACGGGCTTTTCTCGCGCAACGCCTATGTCGGACTCACTGGCGCTTACGGCACGTTCAAGTTCGGCGAGCAAACGAACCCGACTTATATCAACCAGCAACTCGTTAATCCATTCGGCTCGTCAGTGGTCTTTTCGCCATTGATCGTGCAGTCGTACACGGCGAGCTATAGCAACACGGTGATTGGCGATACGGTCTGGCAAAACGCAATCGAATACGTATCGCCGAATTACGGCGGGCTCACGGGTACAGCCATTTATAGCGTAAGCAGCACGACGGGACACCAGGGGCGCGACAACATCGGCCTGCATTTAACGTATGCGAAAGGACCGCTCACGGCGGTCTTCTCGGCGCAGCGCGTGCGGACCGCGGCGGTCACGCCATCGACTGGGCAGTACCTTTATCTCGCTGGCGCGGCGTACGACGCGAAGTTCATGAAGGTGTACGGCGCCGCGCAAATGACGAGCAACAACAACGTGGAGACCGGCTCGCACACTTATGAGCTCGGCGTTTCGGTGCCGCTCACGCCGTCGAATCTGATCCTCGCCGAATGGGCGCGCACGGAACACAGCGCGCCGCTCAATCGCAGCAATGTGCGCAATACCGGTAGCCTGGCGTACGAATACATTCTTTCTAAGCGTACTTTGGTGTACACGGTGTATTCATACGACAAGCTCACGGCCAATCCGTCCGGCAGCACGTATGGCGTGGGCATTCAGCACACCTTCTAGCCGGGTCGCGCATTGCTTGAGGAGTTGGCCTGCCCGGCACGGCTGCATGAGAAGATGGTCGACCTCCGCCCATGGACGTCTGCGAATTCAAGATCCCATGTTCGCCGCGCATCAGTTGCAAGTGCTTGCGTCAGTGTGAACGCAATTACGCGTCGTCTTCCCAGTCGTGCCACTCGACGCGATTCGCCTTCAGATAATCGCCGACCGCGCGCCCCACGGTCGGCATGAAATAGCGCTCGCCGATACGCTCGAAAATTCCATAGCGTTTGAGGCTGTCTTTGACCGGCCCCTTCAATTCCGCAAAGCAGAGTTGAACCTGCATGGCGTCGAGTTCTTCGTCGAGTTCGGCCAGCATGTCGGCAGCGGTGACGTCGATGTCGGTCACCGGCTCCGCGGCAATGACGATCCAGCGAGTCGCGTCCGGTGCGTCGTCGATTGCGCGCCGCACGCGTTCGCGAAAGATCTGCGCGTTCGCGAAGAATAACGGCGCATCCCAGCGCAGCAGCACGAGGCCAGGAATGCGCCGGGCGTCGGGATGCCGCGAGATGTCGTGATAGCCCTTTACGCCGTCCACGCGCCCGAGCACCGCTGCATAGGGCCGCCACGCGCGCCAGAGAAACATCAGCACGGCCAGCGCTAACGCGATACCCACACCGGCCACGACGCCGGATAGCACGACGCCGAGGAAACAGACCAATGCCTGAACGAGTTCACCACGCCGAAGCCGGTAGAGCCGCAGCACGCCGCGTGTTTCCAGCAATGCCAGCGAAGCCGCAATGACGACAGCAGCAAGCGCGGCTTGCGGCATATTGTGCAGCGCTTGTGGCGCGAACAGTAGCAGGACCGACACAATCGCGGCCGCCACCAATCCGGTGGCCTGGGTTTCTGCTCCCGCGGCCTCGGCAACCGGCGTGCGCGATCCGCTGGCGCTGACGGGAAAGCCCTGAAACAGCGCCGCCGCGACATTCGCGACGCCCACGGCGAAACATTCCTGATTGCGATCGACATGTCCACCGCTACGCAGCCCGTAAGTCTGCGACAGCATGGTGACGTCGGTGAGCGTGACGAGCGCAATCGCGGCTGCGGTCGTGCATAGCGCCAGCCATTCGTTGAGCGCGAGCATCGGAAACTGAATCGATGGCAGACCGCGCGGCAAACTACCGACGACTGCAATGCCCGCGCGTGCGGCGAGATCGGCGAATGATGCAGCGAGTGTCGCCGCGGCGACCGCGATCAGCACACCGGGCATTCTCGGCGCCCAGCGTCGGCAGGCCAGAATGATTGCAAGCGAAGCCGCGCCGATAGCGAGCGCCATGCCGTTGATCTGGCCCGCCATCACGCCGCGCGCGAGTTCGCGCACCTGTGCGAGAAACGATTCGCCCTTCACGGGAAAACCGAACAGTTTGGGTAACTGACTAATTATGATCGTCAGCATGATGCCGTTGAGATAGCCGTGGCGTATCGGCGTCGAAAGAAGGTCGGCGATAAAGCCGAGTTTCAGCACGCCGACCGCTACGCAGAGCCCTCCGGAAAGCAGCGCAAGTGCGCCTGCCAGCATGACCGCTTGTGCACCGCCGCGATGCGCGAGCGGCATGGCAGCGGCGAGAATCAGCGCCACCAGCGCCGAATCGGGTCCGAGTACCAGGATGCGGCTCGGCCCGAACAGCGCGTAAGCGACCAGTGCTACGAGCGATGCATATAGGCCCGTGACGGAGGGCATTCCCGCCGCCTCGGCATAAGCCATCCCCGCCGGCACGAGCACGGCACTCAGCGTCACGCCGGCGATAGCGTCGTGCGGCAGGGAAGCGGGCCGATATTCGCGCATCCACACGAGGGACGGTACCCAACGCGCGAGCCGGCCCGCAACAGCGGCATCCTTGCGCGACGCGCGGCGCTCGCCTGTACCGCCGCTACGGTGCGATCGAGTAAGGCTCATCGGGCAGATTGAGCAGACTGTCGTCGACATTCATCTCGATCGCGCAGTCGCCCTCACGCGCCGGCGGGCTTTGCGATTCGCCGAAGCGCTTCTGCACGGCCGCCTTGAGCCGCTGTTGGATCACTTGGCGTTTTGCGGTGTCCATGTCCGCGTACGAGTCGATTTGCGTCTGCGAAAACCTGAGGGTCACGACGCAACGGGCATCGAGAGACGTATCGCCGCGCGATTCGAGAACCCACGACAACTGGATGTAAAGCGTAGCCCCTTCGTCGTAGCTTGCAACGCTGGGCGATTTTGGCGATTCAAAGGCGCTTGCGAGCGCCAACTGGATTTCCTCGATGCGCTGCAGCCGGTCTGTCTTGCGCATGCTGACTCCTCCCTAACGTATGCGATGGCATGACGGCCACGGTGGACCGGGCGCAAGTCATGCATGCGTCCCCGGTATGCGTTGCCGTACTTCACCCTGAACGTGAACTCGCAAGCAATGAACCACCTGTGCGGGTACGCATCGGCGATCTGGCGTCCGCGCGCGCGATGCACGGGGCGAAACGCATAGCGTGTATTCGTTACCGGTTTTTACACGCGATTGCAACTTGTACAGGGACGGAAGACGGCCGCGCATTGCGAAGCCGTGTCGCGTCGGCATGCCGGTCGCGCCTTGGTTTCCAGCGTTCGTGCAGAAGAGTGACAGACCTCTGCACGATGTGTTGAAGTGGTTGAGGGCTTGCGCAACGACGACAGGCGCGAGGCCTGCAGCCGGTGAGGAGATGATGATGGAACCAGTTCTAAGGAAGGTGATAGCGGCCGCGTTGATCGCGGCGCTTGCGGGCGGCACGGTGGCGTGCAAGCGCACCGCCTCGAACGACACTGCGGGAACGGCGGGCATGAGTGGGCCGGCCGCGACGAGCGACACGGTGGCGCCACGCATGGGCGCGGCATCGGGCGCGAGCCAGTAAGTCGAACGGCAGGTATCCGGCTGGCGCAACGGCGCCGGGAAGTCCGCGAGCACGCCCAGCGGCGTCACGCTTATTCGCCTCGCGAAGGAGAGCGATATGCGCGCAATGGTGTTCGACGGAAGCGCCGCGGTGCTGCGCGAGATGCAGGTGCCCGATCCGCAACCGGCGGCCGGTCAGTTGCTGATCGACATTCATGCTTGCGGAGTGTGCCGCACCGACTTGCATGTGATCGACCGCGAACTGGCGCATCCGAAACAGCCTGTCATTCCCGGCCATGAAATCGTCGGAACGGTGGCGGCGCTGGGCGACGGTGTCGACGGATTCAAGCCGGGCGACCGCATCGGCGTACCGTGGACGGGCCACACCTGTGGGCATTGCCGCTATTGCGCGAGCGGCCGCGAGAACCTGTGCAACGAGCCGGGCTTTACGGGCTATACCATCGACGGCGGCTATGCCGAGCGCACCGTCGCGGATAGCCGTTACTGCTTTCATCTGCCCGAGCGCTATTCCGATGTCGAAGCGGCGCCGCTCCTGTGCGCGGGCCTGATCGGCTATCGCACGCTCGGCATGGCGGGCGACGCGCGCAGAATCGGCATCTACGGGTTCGGCGCAGCGGCTCATATCGTCGCGCAGGTCGCGCGCTACCAGGGGCGCACGGTGTACGCGCTGACGCGTCCGGGGGACACTGCTGCACAGCAGCTGGCGTTGCGGCTCGGCGTGCACTGGGCCGGCGGCAGCGACGAGACTCCGCCAGAAGAACTCGACGCCGCGCTCATTTTCGCGCCCGCCGGCGCGCTCGTGCCGGCGGCGCTGAAGGCGGTGACCAAGGGCGGCATCGTCGTATGCGGCGGAATCCACATGAGCGATATCCCGTCCTTTCCCTATGACCTCTTGTGGGGCGAACGGCGAATCTGTTCGGTTGCCAATCTCACGCGCGCCGACGGTCATGCCTTCATGCGACTCGCGGGCGACGTGCCTCTGCAAATCGAAACCACATGCTATGCACTCACGGACGCAAACCGTGCGTTGAACGATCTGCGCGACGGTAGAGTCACGGGAGCAGCCGTGCTGTGCATGCGATGATGGTCAAAGGTACTGGGCGCTGCTCGCAGCCCTGATTGCGCTGCAACGGACTGCCGTAACGAAATGCCCGATTGTTGTTGTGCTGTTGCGCGCAGTTTGGCACTACGCGTCCGCGGCAGGATCATACGGCACGACGCGCTCATGTTCGTCCGCCTGATTGCGCGCCACGATCGCTCGCGCGGCAACTGTCTCGTCGAGATTGAACGGTTGATGCGGCACCCCAGGCGGAATGAACAGGAAATCGCCCGCCTCGGTGATCACAGATTCGCGCAGGCCGGGTCCATAGCGCGTCTCGACCCTGCCTTCGAGCATGTAGATCGCCGTTTCATAGTCGGCGTGGCAGTGCGGCTCCGCATGGCCCCCTGGCGGCACGACGACCATGTACATCGATAATACCGTGCTTCCGGCAGTGCCGGCGGAAATGCCGACGAAATACGGCAAGCGCTGGCTAGTCGCCATTGTCTCGTCGGGGCGCACCTTGACGATGGTCGCGCGGGCATCATGCAAGACGTTGGCCATAGTGGCTCCTTTCCAATTCGGCCGGCATGTTGGTTGCCTGTGCCCGCCATGAAGCAAAGTCTAGACGACCGAGCCGTCGTTATCGTGCCTTCTTTAAAGCGCTATCGGCTCGATGACGCACGTTTCTGCTTGCCACGCGCCACATCTTTCCCTCGCGGCTTTTCCTTCCGTTCCGCCAGCGCCGCGCGCAAACGCGGCACGGCAAAGTCGATAAAACTGCGTGTTTTCAGTGGCAATTTCCCTTGCCCGGTGTGCATGACGTTCACAGGCACCGGCTCGGATTCGAAGTCGCGCAAAACCAGTTTCAGCTCGCCTTCATCGACGGCGCGCGCTACCTGATACGACAGCACGTTCGTCAGCCCCACGCCGGCAATCGCTGCGTCGATGGCCGCTTCCGCCGTATTGACCGACAGCCGCGGACGAATTGGCACGGCTTGCTGTTGCCCTCCGCCCGGCGCGAAGGTCCACACGGAGCCCGAAGGCAAGGAGTCGAAAATCACACAGGCGAGGCGCGCAAGATCGGCAGGCGTTTGCGGTCCACCGTTCTGCGCGAGGTACAAGGGACTCGCGCAGACCACGCGGCGTACCGTGCCGACCTGGGTCGCGATCATGCTGCTGTCGGGCAATTTGCCGATGCGCAATGCGATGTCGATATGTTCGTCCAGCAGATGCAGGTTGTGGTCAGCGAGCACGAGCCGCACTGCAATGTCGGGGAAAGTGGTGAGGAACTCGTTGATAACGGGCAGCATGTGCAGCCGTCCGAATACGATCGGCGCTGTCACCACAAGCTCGCCGCGCGGCGTGCTGTACTCGCCCGCTGCGGCCCCTTCGGCTTCGTTGACCTGGTCGAGGATCTGTTTGCACGCAGCGAGATAAGCCACGCCCGCGTCAGTTAGCGTGAGCTTGCGCGTGGAGCGCACCAGAAGGCGCGCGTTCAGATGCGCTTCCAGCTCTGCGACTTTGCGGCTCACGGTAGGCAGCGGTGTGCTCAGTTTGCGGCTGGCGGCCGAAAAACTCCCGGTTTCCGCCGCGGCCACGAAAATCGACATTGCTTCCAGACGGTCCATGAACGCGCTCGCACATCGAGGATGAATCGATCGAAAATACCGGATTGCCGGCAGTTCGGGAAGAGTTGATTGCGTTTATCCGGAGCGGGCTCGCGCGCGAACGCAGCACAACGCGCCAGCGCTACAATCGTTTTCACATGAAGCGTTATAACGGAGACACAGCATGGCAAATCTTCAGCCGATCAGCCGCTACCCCGTGCCGGAACCGAGCGAATGGCCCGACGACATCAGCGCGCGCATTCTCGAAGTGCAGCAGAAAGCCGGATTCGTGCCGAACGTGTTTCTCACGCTCGCACATCGGCCCGATGAATTTCGCGCCTTCTTCGCCTATCACGACGCGTTGATGCTGAAGGAGGGCGGCCTCACGAAGGGCGAACGTGAAATGATCGTGGTGACCACCAGCGCGGTAAACGATTGCCTCTATTGCGTTGTTGCGCACGGCGCGATTCTGCGCATTTACGAAAAGGCGCCGTTGCTTGCCGATCAGGTTGCCGTCAATCATGGCAAGGCGGACATCACTGCACGACAGAAGGCGATGCTCGATTTTGCTTTAAAGGTATGCCGTGAATCGGGCACGGTCGACGAGTCCGATTTTCTGACCTTGCGCGAACATGGCTTTTCCGACGAAGACATCTGGGACATTGCCGCGATTACGGCGTTCTTCGGTTTGTCCAATCGTATGGCCAATGTGATGTCGATGCGTCCCAACGACGAGTTCTATTTGATGGGACGCGTGCCGAAACCCGCGTCGGATGCGCCGGCCAAATAGTCCTGGCTGCTGAAGTCAGAACGACGTGCCCATGCTGTCGATTCACCACTGCTTCATTCGTCGTGTCTATATGGGCGGCGATGCGCGAGCCGCATCCGCACGCCCTTGTCCTGTTCCTTACAGAGGAGATGGCTGATGACTGACCTGAACGAATCTGCACAGACGCTGAAGCCCGCCCGCGAACTTGCCGACTCGCCGCGGCGCTTTCCCGGCGAAAGCGCTGAATATCGCCGTGCGCGCAACGATTTGCTCGCGGAAGAAATCGAATTGCGCCGCCATATCGAACGGGTTGCCGCGCAGCGCCGCGCGTTGCCGCCCGGCGGCGTCGTACCAGAGAACTATCGTTTCGAAAGCGAAACAGGACCCGTCACGCTCTCCGAGATGTTCGGCACGCACGACACACTCGTCACCTATAACTGGATGTTCGGTCCTCAACGGGAACGGCCCTGCCCGATGTGCACTTCGCTGCTGAGCGCGTACGACGGCGAAATGCCCGACATACTGCAGCGCGTCGCGTTTGCGGTGATTGGCCGCTCGCCGATAGAGAAGCTCGTCGCATTCAGGAAAGAGCGTGGCTGGCGGCATTTGCGGCTGTATTCGTCGGCGGGAAACACGTTCAATCGCGATTACGCGGCGGAAGGTCCCAATGGCGACGACGTACCCGCATTCAATGTGTTCACGCGATCCGGCGATACAGTGCGGCATTTTTGGGCCGAGGAAATGGGCCCGTGGGCTGCCGACCCAGGACAGGACCCGCGTGGCGCTCCTGATGTAATGCCGATCTGGACCGTGCTCGACATGACACCCGGCGGTCGTGGCCGAGATTGGTATCCGAAGCTGGAGTACGACACCGCGCCCCGATAGTCTGTTTGCGGCGCGCCACCTTCGGGGCGTCACCTCACGGCAATTTACTTACCGCTGCGCCTCGGCAGCATTCGCCTGTTCGAGCGCCGACTGCAAATAACTGGACACGGCGCCCGAACGCATGGGCCGGCTGAACAGATAGCCTTGCACCGCGCGTGCGCCCAATGCCTTGATCACTTCCGCCTGCGACGAGGTTTCGAGTCCTTCCACCACGCATTCGAGCCCAAGATTCTTGCAGAGGTCGAGTACCGACTTGACGATCTTCTTCGACGCGCTGTTGGAGTCCACGTCGGTCATGAAACTGCGATCGATCTTGATCGAGTCGAAGGGCAGGCGATGCACATAGCTGAGGCTCGAATAGCCGGTGCCGAAGTCGTCGAGCGAAACGCGGCAGCCGGCCTGCTTGATCATCGTGAGGGCCGAGCGAGCCTGTTCGAAGTCGCGGGTCACGGCAGTCTCGGTAATTTCAAACGACACGCGATGCGGCGGCACACCGCTTGCCTCAACGATATCAATCAGGCGACGAGCGCGGGCTGAGGTCGAAATGTCTATGGCGGAAAGATTGAACGACAGATAGAGATCGGACGGCCAGTTGTGGACTTCGGCGAGTGCCTTGTGCAAAAGCACTTCGGTAATGCGTAGAATGACTTCGGTGCGTTCTGCAATCCGAATGAATTCCTCCGGCTTGACCGCACCAAGCCGTGGATTGTGCCATCGCCCGAGCGCTTCAAGACCGATCGTACGTTTAGTGACGACATCCGAAATCGGTTGAAACTCCAGAAAGAGTTCCGACTCCAGTTCGGCGTGACGTAATTCCTGCGTGACGAGGCTCGAGCGTCGAATGCGTGTCTCGTGTTCCGTCGAGAAAATCACCGCGGTGCCGCGGCGGCTTTCCTTGCCGACGTAGAGCGCCGCGTCCGCGCGTTCGAACACCTGGGTGACGGTCGTGCCGGCATCGGGAAATGCGGCCCAGCCGATCGTGCCCGATAGTTCCGCGATATTGCCCGCTACCCGATAGGGCTGACTGAGCGCGTCGCAAATGCGCTGGCCCAATTCGAGTAGCGTCTCCTTCGACTGCTTGTGTTGCGCGACCACGCCGAATTCATCGCCGCCGAGCCGTGCGAAGAAGATGCCGGGCTCCTCCAGCGCGAGCAGCCGCAGGCCGACTTCCTGGAGCACGAGGTCGCCGCTCGCATGGCCGTAGATATCGTTGACCTGCTTGAAGCCGTCAAGATCGATCAGGCCGACATTGAACCCGCCGCCCGTGCCGAGCGCCTGTTCGGACAACGCGCGCAGCGAAGCGAAGAAGCTGCGGCGGTTGGGCAGATCGGTGAGGCTGTCGATGCTTGCAAGGCGGAAGTTGTCGTCACTGAGCCGTTGGGTTTTTTGCTGACTCGCCTGCAATTCGCGCTGTGCATGCACGACACCTGAAAACGTCCGGTAATACAGTTCAATAATGAAAGCAAGTGCGAGTCCCACGAGCGTCATGTCTATCGCCATTGCGATGAAAACCGGAGACCCGGTGAACACTAGGAACGTTGCAAAGCTCAGGATCACTATCGACAGTAAAAGCAATGCGGCCACGCGCAAGTGCATCAGGCAGAATACGCATCCCACCACGGTCGTCGCCATGTAAAACGCGACCTGCGCCTGTTGATAGGCGTTGCCGTATGGCAGGAGCATCAGCGACCAGGCGGTGAACGCAATGCCTAAAATGCCGGCGAGCCAGACGAGTTTGCGCAACTCGGGCACGGCTTTGTCGTGAGTTAGCACGTGATGCCGGGAACGCCACCATCGCACACATCGCACAATGCACAACATGCAAAGCGCGCCGGGGACGTAGATGCAGAGCCACGCTGGCGCACAGTGCAGATGCGTGATCGTGACGGCCATCGTATTGACGATCAGGATGAAATAGAGAAGAGGAATCTGACGGCCGAACGCCTGGACCTGCGAACGCACGAGTTCGGGGTCTCCTTCGGCAACAGACAACGCTTCCCTCAATCTGGTTAAGCCAACCATTCCCGTCCCTTAACGATTGCGCCGCATACGAAGCTTGATATAACGGCATGCGTGGCTCGGAGCTTGAGGGCGTTAGACGGGCGCTCCAGGATTACGCTAACGGGCGGTAGGAACGACTTCCGAAGGCGGGCGTCGACGCGTCTGCCAAGCTCGCCGTCAGTAAGTTTGACCTTCAGGCGGCCGCTCAAAGCTTCGGGCATGACAGTACGCGCTGCGGTCCAAGTGTCGTGCCGGGTTCGCCGTGCGTAGCGGGACTGCCTTGCGGCGGGGTGGAAACGAGGCGCACGGCGTTGTCGCCGGCGTTCGCCAGAACGTATTTTTCGGCGCTGCCCCCGGGTTGCCAGTACGCGCGAAATACGCCGTTTTCGCCGAATACGAGAAGCTTGCCATGCACCGTTTTTGCGCCGCTGACAAGGTCGACCGGCTCGCCGTCTCGTACCTGGAAACCCTGAGGCGTGGCCGAATCCGTCGCGCCGACGAGCGTCGCGCAGGCGGTTTCATCGGCCTCGGCAGTCGCGCAAAAGAGTGCGGCGAGTAGCGCCCCTGTTGCAATATGGCGAAACTTCATCTTTTTCTTTCTCCTGATTGCTTGCCCGGATTACACGCCGCAAGGCGAATGCCGGTCCTGTCGCGGTGCACCTTAACATAGTAAAAAATGGGCCTGAAAACGGTTTGGGCTGCGCTAAAGCACTGAAATTGCAACGGATTGTGATACGCGGCGCGCGCCGGTGAGGCGCGAGAAACACCTAAGCGCGCGATTCTTATGGCACTTTGCAAAAGAAAATCGTCAAATCGCCTGTGGGCGGGTGATACAAGGCTTACACGCGGGGTTTGCGCGAAAGCGCGCCTATGCGTTAGTGTGTCGGTCCCGGCGCGACAGATGTAGCGCCGGTTCCATGATTACCATACGGGAAGTGCTATGAACAAACAGGAACTGATTGATGCAGTCGCCGCAGCGACGGGCGAAAGCAAAGCGGCCACTGGCCAAACCATCGACGCTATCGTTGAAGCGGTAACCAAAGCCGTGGTGGGTGGCGATACGGTGCAACTGGTCGGTTTCGGTTCTTTCTCGACTGGCGCACGTGCAGCACGCGTGGGCCGCAATCCGTCGACGGGTGCCGAAATCCAGATCGCCGCAGCCAAGACGGTGAAGTTCACCGCGGGCAAGGCGTTCAAGGAAGCCGTCAACGCGTCGTAATGCAACGCGCTTCACACCGGAGCGTCCGCAACGCGCTGCGATGGCGCGGCGCGAGCCATGCCTCGGGTGTGAAGATCACGCGCTGCCCAGCCCCGGTAAGCTGAACCCATCGGCGGATGGCGCGGCGCGTGTGCCGGGTTTGGCTCTGCATGGCCTCTGTTGCATTGAAGCCGTGTCCGCGATCAGCCCGCGCGGCGCTTGCGGGTTGCATCGGCGAGAGTCTCCAGCACCGGCTCGGTTTGCGCCCAGCTCACGCAGGCATCCGTGATCGACACGCCGTAACGCAACGGCTCTCCGGCCTTCAGATCCTGACGGCCTTCTTCCAGATGACTTTCAAGCATCACGCCCATGATGCGCCGCTCGCGCGCGGAAAGTTGCTGCGCCAGATCCTGCACGACATCAAGTTGACGCAAATGCGATTTGCCCGAGTTCGCGTGCGAGCAGTCGATCATCACCTGTTCGCGCAGGGCCGCTGATTTGAGCGCCGCACAGGTTGCCGTCACCGACGCGCTGTCGTAGTTCGGTCCTTTCTTGCCGCCGCGCAGAATTACGTGGGCGTCGTCGCTGCCGCGCGTTTCGAAGATTGCGGCCATGCCCATCTTCGTCATGCCCATGAACGCATGGCTCGCCCGCGCTGCGACGATAGCGTCAGCAGCGATCTGCACTCCGCCGTCGGTGCCGTTCTTGAAACCGATCGGACAGCTGAGGCCCGAAGCCAGTTGCCGATGACTCTGGCTTTCTGTTGTGCGCGCACCGATTGCGCCCCACGCGATCAGATCGGCAATGTACTGCGGGCTCAGCAAGTCGAGAAATTCGGTGGCGGTGGGCAAGCCCAGACCGTTGATGTCGAGCAGCAATTGCCGCGCAAGACGCAAGCCTTCATTGATGCGGAAACTGCCGTCCAGACGCGGATCGTTGATATAGCCTTTCCAGCCCACGGTGGTGCGCGGCTTTTCGAAGTACACGCGCATGACGATTAGCAGATCGTCCTTATAAGTGTCGGCGGCGGTCTTGAGCTTGTGTGCGTACTCGATTGCCTGATCGTGGTCGTGAATCGAGCACGGGCCGACGATCATCACGAGCCGGTCATCGCGCTCGTGCAGAATGTCGGCGATTTCCACGCGGGTTTTTTCCACCAGCGATTGCACCGCAAGCGGCACGGGCAATTCGTCCTGCAACAAGGCAGGCGAGATCAACGGACGTACCGCGCCGATGCGAACGTCGTCAATGCGCGTCGTGTCCTGGGTGGCGTCGGCCGAGCCGACTTCCTGGTCGTGCAAAGGATTGTCGATGGCGCTCAAAATATTCTCCCGGACTTTTGATGTGGGTTGGCCTCGCGGCCTTGAATGTGGGTGTCGTTGCGTGGGGTTCGCTGCCGGGATTATGACACTCGCGTACCGCAGCCGAAACGGCGCTGCTCAGAGACGTTCGATCAATGCCATTGCCGCTGCCGGATTGCGTTCCTTGAAGCCGCTGATCACGTACAGATAAACGTCGCGCGCGGCGGCTTTCGCGGGCGGCTCGGCACAGGTTTCGAGATCATCCGGCATCGTGCCCGCGGCTAGTTGGCGCGCGCGTTCGGCCCATGCGTCGAGTGCTTTCGTCGAATAGCCTTTGGCCTGCTTATCGGTTGTGCCCATGATGCGCGCATATACGAACGGCGCGGTGATGTCGGCGATTTGCGGATAGTCGCTGTCGGCGGCCAGCACGACCGCGACTTTGTATTTGCGAGCCAGCGCGACAAATTGGGGCGTTTTGAAGCTGTCGTTGCGCACCTCGATTGCGTGTCGCAGCTTCACGCCTTCGATGCTCGCGGGCAGCAGCTTCAGGAAGGCTTCAAAGTCTTCATTGTCGAACTTCTTGGTCGGCGCGAACTGCCAGTTGACCGGGCCGAGCTTTTGTTTGAGCAGCAATACGCCGCTCGCAAAGAAACGCTCGATGGTCTCGCCCGCGTCGGCGAGTACTTTACGGTTGGTCGCGTAACGCGGCGCTTTCAGCGAAAAGACGAAATCGTCCGGCGTTTCCTGATACCACTTTTCATAGCTCGCCGGCTTTTGCAAACCGTAGAACGTGCCGTTGATTTCTATTGAACTGAGATGCCGGCTCGCGTATTCGAGTTCGCGGCTTTGCGTGAGATCTTCCGGGTAGAAGGTGCCGCGCCAGGGTGCATACGTCCAGCCGCCTATGCCGATCCTGACGTTGGTGGCTTTGGATGTTTTCGTGGTCCTTGCGCTCGTTGAAGACTTTGCGGCTTTTGCGGGCTTGGGATCTGCCACCTGATGTTCTCCTTTTGGCTGCGCTTCAGCTACCGGTAGACCGCTAGATTAGCGTTTTTTTAGGCGCGAGACAGAACCTACGAGAACCAGAAAGAACCAAAACCCAGACCGCTATTCGTCGCCCGATTCGCCGCCCGATTCGTCGGCTGAGCGAGTAGCCGCGTGAGCAGCGCTGGCAGCCGCCGCTTGACGCGCAGCCTCCTCAAAACGCCGGTTCGCTTCCGCGACTTCCATCCTGAACTGCTGCAATGCATTCACCGCCAGATCTGGCGGCGTCAATGCGGCCCACAACACGTCGATCAGCTGATCCGCGGTCGCGTCGATATCGATATGCCGGTTCGCGAGCGTCGCGTCCCACAACACGTGCTCCATTGGCCCGAACACCATCGAACGCAATAAGCGCAAAGGCATGTCCGCGCGGATCTGGCCGCTTTGCTGGCCTTGAGCCAGGACGCGCATCAACGGTGCGGTGTAGCGGCGCTGCAATTCGGTCAGCGGCTCGCTTAACTCATGATGCCGCGCGCGTCCTTCGGACAGCACTAGCGCGCAAAGGTCGGTGCCGTTCACCAGCATCAGGCGCAAATGGGTGCGCACGATGAACGCGAATTGCTGGCGCACGGCGCCGTCGCGCGGCAGTCCGGATTCGATCGCGCCGATGATCTCGTCGTACCAGTCGCCAATGACTCGGGCACACAACTCGCGCTTGCCGCGGAAATAGCTGAAGACGGTGGCTTCGGAAATGCCCAGGCGTTGAGCGATTTCGGCGGTTGTCGCGCGCTCGTAGCCCTTTTCGGAGAACACGTCGCGGCCCGCCTGAAGAATCTCTTTCACGCGCTGCTGCGACTTGCGCCCAGCTGGCTGGCGGCGCGACGCCGGCAATTCGGCCTTGAGAACAACCGTCATATGAGTCAGATTCAAGTTTTCGGAAGAGTTCGGCTCAAGGAGCCCGATTCACTTGATGCTACCACAGCACGGGCGCGAGCGAAGCGACGGAGCTGGTTTCTGAGTCGCACTCAAAAATACCTATTGACGCTTACGTAAATGTAGCGTGAAATTCGCCTTGAACATCGCGCCTCGTGCGGACGAGAGACGAGGCTCACAAGGCGCCGCCGTCCGCTGAGCCGCGCGCGAATTCGCCGGCATCTATCCATTAGCCGGCCGCCAATGAACTCTGGAGACACAGCAATGAGTAACCTGCCCGGTTTGCAATTCCCGCTCGGTGAAGAAATCGAAATGCTGCGTGACAGCATCGCGGGATTCGCAGCGAAAGAAATCGCGCCGCGTGCCGCCGAGATCGATCGTACGGATCAATTCCCGATGGACCTGTGGCGCAAATTCGGCGATCTCGGCGTGCTCGGCATGACGGTCTCGGAGGAATACGGCGGCGCGAACATGGGTTACACGGCGCATATGGTCGCAATGGAAGAGATCTCGCGCGCGTCGGCGTCGGTCGGTCTCTCTTACGGCGCGCATTCGAATCTGTGCGTGAATCAGATTCATCGCAACGGTACCGATGCGCAAAAGCAGAAGTATTTGCCGAAACTCGTGTCGGGCGAACATGTCGGCGCGCTGGCAATGAGCGAGCCGAATGCGGGCTCGGATGTGGTCAGCATGAAGCTGCGCGCCGATAAGAAGGGCGATCGCTATGTGCTCAACGGCACGAAGATGTGGATCACCAACGGACCGGATTGCGACACGCTGGTCGTCTACGCAAAGACCGACATCGAAGCGAATTCGCGCGGCATTACCGCGTTTATCGTCGAAAAGGGCATGAAGGGTTTCTCGGTTGCGCAAAAGCTCGACAAGCTGGGCATGCGCGGCTCGCATACCGGCGAACTCGTGTTCCAGGACGTCGAAGTGCCGGAAGAGAACATCCTTGGTCAATTGAACGGCGGCGTGAAGGTGTTGATGAGCGGCCTCGACTACGAACGCGCGGTGCTTGCCGGCGGTCCGACTGGCATCATGGTCGCGGTGATGGACGCAGTCGTTCCGTATATCCACGACCGCAAGCAGTTCGGCCAGTCGATCGGCGAATTCCAGCTGATTCAAGGCAAGGTCGCGGATCTGTACACCACTTTGCAGGCGTGCCGCGCGTATTTGTACGCGGTCGGCCGCCAACTGGATACGCTCGGCACGGGGCACGTACGCCAGGTTCGCAAGGACTGTGCGGGCGTGATTCTGTACACGGCCGAAAAAGCCACATGGATGGCCGGCGAAGCGATCCAGATTCTCGGCGGCAACGGTTATATCAACGAGTACCCGGTTGGGCGTCTGTGGCGCGATGCGAAGCTCTATGAAATCGGCGCGGGCACGAGTGAAATCCGCCGCATGCTGATTGGCCGCGAGCTGTTTGCCGAGACCGCGTAAGCGCTAAAACGCCAACTCCGATCAAGACAGGAGAAGCCACGCAATGCCGATCATCGAATCAAAGCTCAATCCGCGCTCCGACGACTTCCGCGCCAATGCAGCGGCGCTCGAAGCGCTGGTTACCGATCTTCGCATGAAGGTCGAGAAGCTCGCGCTGGGCGGCGGGCAGGCGGCGCGCGAGAAGCATACGGGCCGCGGCAAATTGCTGCCGCGCGAGCGCATCGAGAAGCTGCTCGATCCGGGCACACCGTTCCTCGAGTTCTCGCAACTCGCGGCGTACGGCATGTACAACGACGACGCACCGGGCGCGGGCGTGATCACCGGTATTGGCCGGATCGCGAGCCAGGAGTGCGTGATCGTCTGCAACGATGCGACGGTCAAGGGCGGCACCTATTATCCGATCACCGTGAAAAAGCACGTGCGCGCGCAGGAAATCGCCGCGGAAAACCGCTTGCCATGCGTGTATCTGGTCGACTCGGGCGGCGCCAACTTGCCGAATCAGGACGACGTATTCCCCGACCGTGACCACTTCGGCCGCATCTTCTACAACCAGGCGAATCTGTCCGCGGCGGGCATTCCGCAGATCGCCGTCGTGATGGGTTCGTGCACCGCGGGCGGCGCGTATGTGCCGGCCATGAGCGATGAATCGATCATAGTGAAGAATCAGGGGACGATTTTTCTCGGCGGCCCGCCGCTCGTGAAAGCCGCAACCGGCGAAGTGGTCAGCGCGGAAGACCTCGGCGGCGGCGACGTGCATACGCGTCTGTCCGGCGTGGTCGATCATCTCGCGCAGAACGATGCGCATGCGCTCGCGATTGCCCGCAGCATCGTCGGCAACCTGAATCGCACGAAGCATGTGCCGGTCATGTTGCAGGAGCCGAAGCCACCGCGTTACGACGTGAAGAGCATGTACGGCGTGATTCCTGTGGATACCAGGAAGCCCTTCGATATCCGCGAGGTGATTGCGCGTATCGTCGATGACTCGGCGTTCGACGAATTCAAGGCGCGCTACGGCACCACGCTTGTGTGCGGCTTCGCGCATATCTGGGGACATCCGGTCGGCATCATTGCCAACAACGGCATTCTGTTTTCGGAGTCCGCGTTGAAGGGCACGCACTTCATCGAACTGTGCTGCCAGCGCAAGATTCCGCTCGTGTTTCTGCAGAACATCACGGGCTTCATGGTGGGCCGCAAATACGAAAACGAAGGCATTGCGCGCAACGGCGCAAAAATGGTGACGGCAGTCGCGACGGCGAAGGTGCCGAAGTTCACGGTGATCATCGGCGGCTCGTTCGGTGCGGGCAATTACGGCATGTGCGGCCGTGCATTTTCGCCGCGTTTTCTGTGGATGTGGCCGAACGCGCGGATCTCGGTGATGGGCGGCGAACAGGCCGCGTCGGTGCTGGCCACGGTCAGGCGCGACGGTATCGAAGGCAGGGGCGGTTCATGGAGCGTCGAGGAAGAAGAGGTCTTCAAACAGCCGATTCGCGAGCAATACGAACATCAGGGCCATCCGTACTATGCAAGCGCGCGTCTGTGGGACGACGGCGTGATCGATCCGGCGCAAACACGCGACGTGCTCGGTCTCGGTTTGTCGGCCGCGATGAATGCGCCGATCGAAGACACGCGTTTCGGCGTGTTCCGGATGTGAGCGCGCGCGACACATGGGAGCCGCCACGATGCAATACCAAACACTGAACGTTGAAATCGCAGGGTACGTCGCCACGGTCACGCTGAATCGCCCGGAGGTGCGCAATGCGTTCAACGAAACGATGATCGCCGACATCACCGCGGCCTTCACAGCGCTGAACACACGCGACGACGTGCGCGCGGTCGTGCTCGCCGCGAATGGCAAGTCCTTTTGCGCGGGCGCCGATCTGAACTGGATGAAGAAGATGGCCGCCTACTCGGACGACGAGAACCGCGCCGACGCGATGTTGCTCGCGAACATGCTGTCGTCCATCTATCGCTGCAACAAGCCGGTGATCGCACGCGTAAGCGGCGACGCATACGCGGGCGGCATGGGCCTGATCTCGGCATGCGACATCGTGGTGGCGGTGGAAAGCGCACGCTTCTGTCTCTCCGAGGCGCGTCTGGGTCTGATCCCGGCGACCATCGCGCCATATGTGATTCGCGCGTTGGGTGAGCAGGCGTCGCGCCGCTATTTCGTAACCGCCGAACAATTCGACTGCGCGACCGCGCTACGCCTTGGGCTCGTCAGTGAAGCGGTCAGCGCGGAGCAACTGGACGCCACCGTGCAGCAGATCGCGCAAACGCTCTGCGCAAATGGTCCGCAAGCGGTGCGCGCCTGCAAGCAGCTCGTGCAGGACGTCGCAGGCCGCGAGTTGAACGATGCGTTGATCGAAGACACGGCCGCGCGCATTGCGCATACGCGAGCCGGAGCGGAAGGCCGCGAAGGCGTCGCATCGTTCCTCGAAAAACGTACGGCGGCCTGGCGCAACTGAAATAGCTGAACGCGCGGCTTGCGCATTACTTTTCGAGGCACCCAGGCCTTTATCAGAAGAATATCCCGAGATCGAGACAACTCATGTTCAACAAGATCCTGATTGCCAACCGGGGCGAAATTGCGTGCCGCGTCGCCGCCACCTGCAAGCGGCTCGGCATCGCGAGCGTGGCCGTCTATTCCGATGCGGATGCCAACGCAAAGCATGTGAGCGCGTGCGATGAAGCCGTGCATATCGGCGGCTCGACCGCGGCGGAAAGCTATCTGCGCGTGGAGCGCATTATCGAAGCCGCGCGTGCAACCGGCGCACAGGCAGTGCATCCCGGCTATGGTTTCTTGTCGGAGAACGAGGACTTTGCGCATGCGTGCGAAGCCGCGGGCATCGTATTCATCGGACCGCCGGTCGAAGCGATCGCAGCGATGGGCTCGAAAGCCGCCGCGAAGGCGTTGATGCATGCGGCGGCCGTGCCGCTCGTGCCCGGTTATCACGGCGACGATCAGAACACCGAACTATTGCATCATGAAGCCGATGCGATCGGCTATCCGGTTCTGCTGAAGGCGAGCGCGGGCGGCGGCGGCAAGGGCATGCGTGTGGTCGAGCGCAGCGAAGACTTTCCGGCGGCGCTGGCGTCATGCAAGCGCGAAGCGGCGAGCAGCTTCGGCAACGATCGCGTGCTGATCGAAAAGTATCTGACGCGGCCGCGTCACGTGGAAGTGCAGGTTTTCGCGGATCGTCACGGCGGCGCGGTTTATCTGTTCGACCGCGATTGCTCGGTGCAGCGCCGTCACCAGAAGGTGTTGGAAGAAGCGCCCGCGCCGGGATTGTCCGCGGAAATCAAGCGCGAAATGGGCGAGGCGGCAGTCGCCGCGGCGCGCGCGGTGAACTATGTCGGCGCGGGCACGGTCGAGTTCATCATGACGGCAACGGGCGAGTTCTACTTCATGGAGATGAACACGCGCCTGCAAGTCGAGCATCCCGTCACGGAGATGATTACAGGCCAGGACCTGGTGGAATGGCAACTGCGCGTGGCCGCCGACGAACCGCTGCCGCTCACGCAGGAGCAGCTAAAGATCGACGGCCACGCGATCGAGGCGAGAATCTATGCCGAACATCCGGCGCGCGGCTTCTTGCCGTCGACGGGGACGCTGAAGCATTTGCGCATGCCTGAGGGCGTGGAATTCGTTATCGATGCCGCTGGCCTCGGCGAGCCTGGCCGCAAGGCGCCGGTGCGGATCGACAGCGGCGTGCGTGAAGGCGACACCATCACGCCGTTCTACGACCCGATGATCGCGAAGCTAATCGTGCACGGCGCCACGCGCGAAGAAGCGCTCGCGCGAATGAGCCGCGCGCTGCACGCGTGCGAGGTGGTCGGCCCGCATACCAACGTCGAGTTTCTGCAACGCATTGTCGCGAGCGAGCCGTTTGCGACGGGCGACCTCGACACTGGCCTGATCGAGCGGCATCACGATGCGTTATTCGCGCCGGTGAAGCAGCCGTTCAAGGAAGCGCTCGCGCTTGCGTGCGCCGCGCTGCTCACGCGCGAGGGCGGTACCGCGCACGGCGCATCGCCGTGGGATGCGTTATCGCACTGGCGTCTGAACGGCGGCTATACGCAGACGCTCGGCTGGCTCACTATTCACAACAGCGGGGAAAAAGACAGCGTATTCATGGTCACGTTCGCGCGTGACGGCGGCACGCAAACGCTCGAACACGACGGCGTGCGCGAGCAGTTCACGTGGTCGAATGGCTCCGGCTTGCATGAATACCGGGCGACGATAGGCGATGCGCGCGCCACGGGCCGCGTGTTTGTCGACGGCGATACGTTTCATGTGTTTTGCCTCGGTCATGCGCTTGCGTTCGAGTGGCAAAACCTGCTCGCGCATGCCGCCGATGCCGAGGGCGGCGAAGGCCGTCTGACCGCGCCGATGCCCGGCAAGGTGATCGCGGTGCTGGTCGAACCGGGCACGGTGGTGGAGAAGGGTACGCCGCTGATCGTGATGGAAGCAATGAAGATGGAGCACACCATCGGCGCGCCGGCAGCAGGCACGGTAACCGAAGTGCTGTATGCGGTTGGCGATCAGGTCGCCGACGGAGCGCAGCTTCTGGTGCTGGACGTGCAATAGGCACGGGCGGCACGAGCTTTCCGGCTTCGCAAAAACATCAGCAATGCCTTAGCCGAGCCGCGTATAGCCGACTGCGCGCGCCTCGCTTTCCAGTTGCGCGATGCGGTCGTAATCGTCGAGCGGTAATGCGGAAAAGCCCTGCAAACGCAGGCGTTTTGCGCGCTCCGGACGCAGTGCGAGTGCTTCGTTCAGCGCCTCGCGCAAGGCTTCGACGGTTGCAGCGGGCACTGTGTCCGATGCAATCAAAGGCAAGCCCGGTGACGCCGCTGTCATGCCGATGCGGCGAACTCGCCGCGCCAGTTCCGGTATTTCATCGCAGACAAAAGCGAACGTCACGCAATCTATCGCGGCGACGTCCGCGCGATTGTCTGCCACCGCCTGCAACGATCCCAGATGCGAACCGGTGCGCACGACAGCGCGAAAAAACGCGCCCTCCTGCGAGTGCGGCGCGACCGCGTGGCGAAGCGCGTTCATGCCGCTATTCGAATCGTCCTGATTGTAGGCGGCGCGTGCGCCGCGGCACGACGCGAGCGTGTCGAACGGTGCATCCGCACGCGTGACCAGCACGCTGGCGTAATGTGCGCCTTCGCAGCCGGGCGCGTCGAAGCGCGGCGTCGCGATCAACTGCACCTGTTCGCGCAAGCCGTGCATCAACGGATAGCCGCACGTTTGCGAAATGAGCAGATTGGGACGCCGCCAGAAGCCGTGCAATTCTTCGTCCGGCTCGACGATGCGGCACGCCGGCTTCACCATGCGCAGCACGTCAGCGAGCCACTCGCGCCATTCGAATTCGAGCGAAGGTGTGACGTTGTACATCGGCAGCGCGGCGATCCAGGTCATGACGCGATTCTTGCATAGTTATTTGCAGACTCAGTGTCTGATCATACGGAACTCGTCGACGCCGAGCCGCACCGCTTCGGTCGGCCTGAATGTCCATTTTCGCGCCGCCACCGTCAGGATTTCGAGTTGCGCGTCTTCGAACGCGGCGAGCAAATCCGTTTTGCGCGCACTTGCCGCTCCGCAATAGGCGATTAGCGCGTCGGCGCTGACTTCGAAAATCTGCGCGCGATCATCGCAGTACACCCTGAACGCGACCGTTGCGCACTCGGTGACACAGGGCCGGAATCCTTCATCCACATAGACCGACATGGCGACCTCCTTTCGCGCGCGCGCCTGAGTTGTCAGTATGACCAGGGCAAAGCGCTCCGGTATGTGGGAGAGCTAGCATTCGCGATGAAATGGGCCATCCGTGTTGGCGTGCCCAGTGGCCTGACGCGGTGTGTTCTGGGCGCAATCTTTTGTAATCGGCGCGATTTTTCGGCCTGGTATTCGGTCGTTCGCGCAGCAATGGGGCTTCTACGAGACGCGCAATTTATCATCACGGGCCGCGAGCAGTGCCGGCATTTCGCCAAGCGAATCGATCAGCGCATCGCATTGCAATGCCGCTGCGCCGTCCGGTCCGCCATAGCCATAACTCACGATAAACACCGGGAGGCCCGCCGCTTTTGCTGCCGTGACATCGACCGGCGAATCACCAACCAGCACGCTGCATTCCGCATCCACGCCGAGCAATCGGCAAGCGTGCCATAGCGGTTCGGGAGCAGGCTTCATGCTGTCGATCGAATCCCCTGCGACCAGCACGTCCAGATAACTGGCAAGCCCTGTCATAAGCAGCAGCGGCGCGGCCAGCGCTTCGGGTTTGTTGGTGACGCACGCAAGCCGGTATCCGAGCCGTCGCAACTCGGCGAGACCCGTGACCACGTACGGAAAGACGTGACCGATGCAACCATTTGTCTCTTCATAGTGTCGATGAAACACCGCCAACGCTTCGCTCACATCGACTCGCCGATCCAACTCGGCTGCTTCGAGCGTGCGGCGAACGAGGTTGGGCACGCCCTTGCCGATAAAGCCGCTGACCGTGCCGAACGGCAATGGCGGCGCACCGAACTCGGCGAGCATGCGGCTGGCCGCTTCGACGATATCCGGCGCGGTATGAATCATCGTACCGTCGAGGTCGATCAGCACGGCTCGTGTTTGCATTTGCGGTTGCATTTGCGCTGCAAAAGATGGCTGCTTGCTCATACGGCTGCTGTCTCATTCAGCGCATTGCGATGCCAGCGACGCAACGTGGCCAGATCCACCCACGCGGGTTGTTGATCCGCATCAGTCGAAGGGATCGGCGTATGCGGATCGCCGAGATGAGGCAGCACGGCCAACGCGCCTTCAAAGCGATCCTGCGACGAATACGCGGTCGGCGTCACGACAGTCGGCACGAACGCCGCTCGTGCCGCGCGCAGACCATTGACGGAGTCTTCGAATGCAACGCAGTCTGCGCCTTTCAGGCCGAGTTGCCGAAGCACGTCGAGATAGACATCGGGTGAGGGCTTCTTTGCCTGGGTCGTGCCCGCGTCGCAGATGGCGGCAAAGCGGTTACGCCAGTCAGGGCCGAAGGGCGCTTGCAGCAATGCGTCGAGATTCGCGGGCGTGGTGGTCGTCGCGATCGCCACCGGAATCGACGCTGCTTCGGCTTCCGAGATCAGGCGCGCGATGCCGGGCCGCAAGGGCAAACCGCCGTCGCGCACGCGCGCAGCGTAATGACGGGTTTTGATCGCGTGCACCGCGTCTATCACGCTGCTTACACTCGAGCCCTCAGCTTCTTCCGGATCAGCGATGCGCCAGTAATGCAGCAGACGCTCCTTGCCGCCCGCCACTTTCAGAAGATGCGTGTAGAGCGCCTCGTCCCAGTACCAGTCGAGGCCCGCCTCCGCGAAAGCCGCATTGAATGCGTGCAGATGCGCGGTTTCCGTATCGGCAAGTGTGCCGTCGACATCGAAGATCAGGGCTTGCATGGGCCGGTCCTCTCCATGTTATGCGGAGCCGGCGTATTGCTCGCCGCCGCCTACGCAGTCACGATAGCGGAGCGGAAGGCCGATTTGAATTCAGACATTCTTTGAATGCCGATAAGACATCGTTTAAGGGTTCTCCGCGGGCATGTGCTGCTCGAACGGCGCACTGGTGGAGCGACTCGCTATGCCTTCATGCGACGGCAGTTGCAAACCCGTCACGAAGTACGCATGCAGCCCGTGCGCGAAACGCCTGAGCCGCGTCACGATCGACTTGTTCGCGCGGGTCAGGCCGTTGTATCCAAGCACCGCCGGTATGGCGACGAAGAGGCCGAACGCTGTCATGATCAGCGATTCGCCGACCGGTCCGGCAACATGATCGATGGATGTCTGGCCCGTCTCGCCGATCATGACGAGCGCATGGTAAATACCCCACACGGTGCCGAAGAGCCCGACGAACGGCGCGGTGCTGCCGATCGACGCCAGCACCGCGAGGCCGCTTTGCATGTGAGCGATGGTGTCGTCCATCGTGTTCTGTAGACGGCGGGTGATCAAGTCCGATACGTCGATGCGGTCTTGCAGATGCGGCCTGGTTTGCCGATGGTGATCCGCGGCCTCGGCGGCGGCCATCGCAAGCGCGAGAAGCGGATTGTCGCGCAGAGCCGCAGCGGATTGCTGTCCACTTAAGCTCTCAAGGCTACCCAGGCCTATCAGTCCGTCTTCGAAGCTAGCCGCTTGCCAGAACCGCGCATCGGTCCGGGCGGTCACACGCTTGATCCGCATGACGTTCCAGCACTTGACGACGATGACCGTCCACGACAGGATCGACATGATAAAAAGGGCGCACAGAATCGAGCGCGTGACGAAATCGCCGGTCTGCCAGACATTGGCGAGACCATAGTGTTGCATGATGGTTTCCTTTCAGTCGCTCCGGCGTGGATGGCTCGTGGATGGCCATAAGCGCGGCATTGTCGAGCCTGCGTTCATTGTCCGCCGGCGAGCAGCATTTTAGAACGGGCGCCAGGCTCACGGCGTCAATTCGGGAAAATCTCCCGCCCGGTGTCCGTTGTCAAACGATCCCTCAATGGACTACTTTGCTTGAATGACGCGAACTTTCGCGGCGCAGCGCTTTCACCACGGAGTACAACAATGCTGGAGACACGCTTTCGTATCGCAAGACGGGGACGTTCCATCGCTTTAGCTGCAACCATGGCCGCCGTGCTGGCCGCGCTCGTTGCGAGCACGGCCCACGCGGCCGCACCACTGGCCTACGTGACTAGCGAGAAGGCCGGCGTCGGCGTGATCGATCTCGATCAGATGACACTGACCAGGACATATCCCGTCGGCGCGGACGGCCCGCGCGGCCTGAGCCTCAATACGGACGGCTCGCGGTTGCTGGTGGCCAACAAGAACACCGCCGACCTCGCGGTGATCGATACCGCTTCAGGGCAGGTCGTGCAGCGCGTGAAGATCGGCAAGAATCCCGAATTTGTGCGCGTGCACAACGGCTACGCTTACGTCACTTATGAGCCGGGCGAAGAGGGCGGCCCACCCGCGGCGAACGGGCAACCTGAGAAGCAGCCAGAGAAGCAGGCAGAGAAGCAGTCCGAGAAGCAGTCCGAGAAGCAGGCCAACGGCAAGCCCACCAAACCGCACGCCGACGATGATGACGACGCCAACAAGCCGCCTGCGGAAATCGCGATCGTCGATATGAAAACGTGGCGCGTGGTGCGCTCAGTGACGAGCGGGCACGAAACCGAAGGCATCGAATTTTCACGCGACGGCAAAACCATGCTCGTCACTAATGAAGGCGACGATACCGTCTCCCTCTATCACGTGCGCACGGGCGCGCCGCTCAAAACCGTGAAGCTCGCGGCGGGCGGGCGTCCGCGCGGCATCCGCTTGTCGCCCGATGGCAAGGAGTATGTCGTCACGCTCGAGTCGCTGAGCAAGCTCGTCGTGATCGATGCACGCACGCTCAAGGTGATCAAGACCGTCGATACGAAGCTCGGTCCATATGGCGTGGCTTACGGTCCCGACGGCCAAAGGCTCTTCGTGGCGGCGGCCCGCGACAAAACGGTCCAGGTGTTCGATGGCCATACCTACGAGCATCTCACCGACGTCCCGGTCGGACAACGTTGCTGGCACTTCAGCTTTACGCCGGATGGCGCGAAGCTACTGGTGGCATGCGGACGCTCTGACGCGGTCTACGTGCTCGACGCGCACAGCTATCAGCCCATCACGCAGATCGGCCAACTGCCGCTAGCTTGGGGCATCGTCACTTATCCCCATAGCGACGGTTCGATCGAGTCGCACTAAGTTGTCCATCACGCGCGAGGCGATGATGCGTCGATCACGCGTCATCGCCTCGCGCATCCGTCACGCTATTTCCATGCGTAGCGCAAGCCGACCCAGAAGCCGCGCGGCGCGCCCGGCCCGACGAACTGTTCGTTGCTCGGGTTGGCGCCGTCGAACGTATGGTTCGGGCCGTTGAAGAAGTTCTCTCCGAGGGTGCCGAAGCTCGCGTAGCGTTTGTCCAGCAGATTTGTGACGTTCGCGAACACCTGCAGCTGTTTGGTCACCTGATAGGACGTATCCAGATCGAGCAGCAGATAGCCGGCGATCTTGCCGTTCACGTCCTGGTTGTTTTCATCGCCCTGTGCATAGATGCCACCACGCCACGTCAGGTTCGCGCCGACCTTCCACTTCGCCGTGGCCGCGTAATCGAGTTGTAGCTTGACGGTGTTCGCCGGAATGCCGGGAAGATGATCGCCCGGCTTCACGCTGATGTTGCCGTTTGCGTCTGCGCTCGAGTTGCTCGGACGGCTTTCGGCCCAGCCCGACCGGTAGGTTGCGTCGATATAGCTGTAGCTCGCCGTCACTGCGACTGGACCCAACTGGCTGTGCCCGGACAGCTCAAGCCCTTGCCGGCGCGTGCGGCCGACGTTCTGAAAGAAGCCCTGGTTGCTCGCCGCGCCATTGCTGCTGATGAACTCGATGTCGTTGATCAACGTCGTTCTGTAGGCGGCGGCGCTCCAGGTCGTCGCCTGGCCGATCCTTCCGCGCGCGCCGATTTCGAAGGTCTTCGAGATCACCGGTTGCAACGACGGGTCCGACACGAAGTCGTTTGGCAGCGAACACGGCGCGGCCGGATCGGCACACGCAAGTTCGATCGCGGTCGGCGAGCGCATGCCTTCGTTGTATGTTGCATAGGCCGTGAATGCGGACGTTGGATTCCAGTTGATACCGACAGCCGGATTGAAGCGCGAAAACGTATGGTGGCCGTTCAGTTGCGGCTGCACGCCGCTCTCGTCGCCGATCGTCGCGTCCGCCCAGTTGTAGCGCCCCGCCAGCGTGAGCGACCATTGCTTCGTCAGCGACAGCGTGTCCTGCAGATAGATACCGTAGTTGCCGTTATGCGTCTTCGCCGCGGTTTGCTGCGTGAAATCGCCGATGCCGACCGTCGCGCGCGAATCGGTGAAAACGGCATCCTGCGACGATTCGGTGTAGCGCGAATTGGCGATATCCGCCGACACACCCGCCACGAACTGGTTTTCCATGCCGCCGAGCTTGCCGAGCAGCGTGAGTTGCAGGCTCGCGCCATAGCTGTCGGTCGAGACGACAGACTTCTCGTTGGTCGCCTGCGTCGTGTCGATGCCGCCGCCGTCATCCACCGAGCCGAAGTTCGGATTGGCGTTGCTGCTCACATTGCTATTGCGAAAATGCCGGTAGTACGCATTGCCGCTCAGTTCGACGTTATCGCTGAAGTAGTGTTCGCCCGACAGCGTCACGTAACCCGCGCTGTTCAGGTTCTGGTCGGGATAGGTGTAGGGCTGTTTGGGATTGCCGAGAAACGAACGTGGAATGGTCTGCGTGCCGTGCAGATCGTTGTCCGCGCCGCCCGCCGACAGCGACAGCGTGGTGTCGGCATCGGTATAACGCAGCTTGCCGAAAATCTGCCGGACGCGGCTCGCATTCTGCTCCGCCCAGCCGTTGTCGTTCGCTACGTTGCCGGTCACGTAGTAGTCCACGTTCTGTCCGATGGTGCCGCCCTGTTCGATCTGCGCGGTCTTGCGGCCCCACGAGCCCAACGCGAGTTCGGCCTCGCCGCCGGGGCTCGTCTTGCCGTTTTTTGTCGTGATCGCAAGGGCGCCGCCGAGCGTATTCAGGCCATACGTCGGATTGGAACCGGGAATCAGCTGGATCGTGTCGATTGCCTGCTGCGGCAGCACATCCCAGTTCACCACGTCGCCGAACGGCTCGTTCACGCGCACGCCGTCGACGAACACGGAAATGCCCTGCGGCGTGCCGAGCAGCGGCGACGCAGTGAAGCCGCGATAATTGACGTTCATCTGATACGGATTGCCCTGTGCATCGGCGATATCCACGCTCGGCAGATTCTTCGCGAAGTAATCGGTGAGCGTGCTGCGATGTTGCTGTTCGATGTCTTGCGCGCGAACGGTCTGCACGTTGGCCGGCACTTGCGCGAGCGGTGTGCCGATGCCGAGAAGCGGCGTAGTGCCGACAACGACAACGGGCGTGAGTGTGGTCTCCGCAGTGGCCGCGGCGGTGTCCGCGACTTCCGCGGACGACGCCGCCACAGAAGGCTCGGCCTGCGCCCACGCACTGACCGACATACTCGCGAGCGCGCTGCCAAAACCCAACGTAATGCTTGCTCGCTGCCGGAAACGGCGTCCATGACTCGCGCGGCGCGCGCGGGATGACATGCTCATTATTGTGTCTCCTGCCGGATCGAAGCTACGACGCTCTTGATTAACGCAGCCGCTCTGCGGCGTACGTAGCGCTTTTTTTCGTGGTGTGCAAAGCTTCGCATGCGCGAGCTCGCGAAAGCTCGGGAGCTTTTCCCGAAATCGCGAGGAAGCGTTCCCAAACCCGTTGCAACCATTTCGTGTCCGACTGGCCTGAGTAGAATGCAAACGTGATGTCGAGCGATTCCCCGAACCCTTCTTCAACGCACCGCGATCCGCCGCATTCGACGGTTCCGCGCGACCTTGCGTGGGTGCTTGCATTGACCTTGCTCGCTGCCGTGTTCAGCACGGCGTTCGATGTGAGCGAGCGCGCCTATCGCTGGACCCGAGGTCTCGAACGCTTCCAGCTCGACGAATTGCCGGGCACGCTATGCGTGTTGTCCATGGGTCTTGCGTGGTTCGCGTGGCGCCGTTATCGCGAGACGCGTCGCGAGCTTGCGTACCGCCGCGCGCTCGAGGAACAGGCCGAACGTCTGCTCGCCGACAACCGGCGTCTCGCCAACCAGGCGTTGCAGGCGCAGGAGCTCGAGCGCCGCCATCTCGCGCGCGAACTGCACGATGAACTTGGCCAGTACCTGAACGCGATTTCGCTCGACGCAGCGCGCATCCGCGATCTGTCCGTCGAGCATGAGCCGGAGATTCATCGCGTGTCGCTCGGTCTGATGCAGAGCGCAAGTCATGTCTACCGACAGATCGGCGGCATGATCCGGCGCTTGCGGCCCATCGGCCTGGACGAGTTCGGTTTGCCGAGCGCGCTCGAACATTGCGTCGACGGTTGGCGCGAGCGGCTACCCGACGCGTCATTCTCGTTGACGATAGAAGGCGATTTCACGGGCCTTAGCGATACGCTCACCATCACGCTGTACCGGCTCGTGCAGGAAGGGCTCACGAACGTCTCGAAGTTTGCGAGCAAGTCACGCGTGGAGGTGTTCATGGTGCGCGCGCCGCGGGAGGCGCATCGCGACAGGCGAAGCGAACAGCACGACGAGCTCATCGACGAAATCGTTGTAACGATGGTCGATGATGGTCCCGGTGTCGATCTCGATGCACCGCGCGACGGCCTTGGTTTGATCGGCATGCGCGAGCGCGTCGAGGCGCTCGGCGGGGAGTTTCATATGGCGAGCAAGCCCGAAGGCGGCTTTCTGTTCTGCGCGCGCGTGCCCGCTCACGCGGGGCTGGCCGAACCGGTAAACTGAAGCCCGAGACGGCTCGCCATTTGCGCGAGCTGCACGCCGTTGTCGGCGCCGAATTTCTGCCGGATCACCGACTGATGATTGGCCACCGTCTTCTGGCTGAGTCCCAGTTTTTCGGCGATGCTCGGCAGCGTATAGCCCTGCACGAGCAGACGCAGCACCTCGAATTCGCGCGCGGATAACTGCCGTCCAGGCGGGCCTTCGCTGAACGCATTGCGCAGCGCGAGCGCCTGCGAGATGTCGGGGCTCAGATAGCTCGCGCGCCGCGCGATCGTGCGAACCGCTTCGACCAGCACATCGGGCGCGCTGGCCTTGGTCACATAGCCTAGCGCGCCGGCGTCGAGCGCGCGGCGCACGAAGATCGCTTCCTCGTGCACACTGAAAATCAGCACGCGCGCGTCGGGCTCGCGTGCGAGCATGCGCCGCATTGCCTCGATGCCGCTCGCGCCGGGTAACGAGACGTCCATCACGACCACATCGGGTCGCAGCGCGCAGAAGCGCTGATAGGCCTGTGCGGCGTCGGCTGCCTCGCCGCACACATGCACGTCGGCGTTCAGTTCGAGCAGGCGCCGATAGCCTTCGCGCACCACCGCGTGATCGTCGACGAGCAACACTGAGATGTCCGCCGCGGCCATGCTCAACCTCCCTGTCCACGGCCGCGCTCATGCGGCGGCTCGTCCGACGAACACGCGGCCACCAGCTTGCGGGAATTGGCGTCGTTACGAAACACGATGGGCTGCTCGCGCGGCTCGTTTGCGGTAGCCGTCTCGCGCGCTAACTTCACGACGTTCACCACCTTTTCATGCGACGGCGACTTGTCGCACACCGGATCTGCATTGGCTGCATCGCCGGTGAGCAGATACGCCTGGCAGCGGCAGCCGCCCAGGTCGCGTTCCTTCTCGTCGCAACTGCGGCACGGCTCTTTCATCCAGCCGAAGCCGCGAAAGCGATTGAACGCGTCGCTCTCGTACCAGATCTCGCGCAGCGGCGTCTCTTTCACGTTCGGCAACACGAGTCCGGGCAGACTGCGCGCGGCGTGACAGGGCAGCGCCGCGCCGTCCGGCGCCACGCCGAGAAACACTGCGCCCCAGCCGTTCATGCAGCGCTTCGGCCGCCGCTCGAAATAGTCGGGTACCACGAAGAAAATCTTGCAGCGATCACCCTGCGTGCGGCGATAACGCTCGACCACCGCTTCCGCTTCTTCCAGCTGTTCGGGTGTCGGCATGAGCTGCGCCTGATTGTGATGTGCCCAGCCGTAGTACTGCGTGTTCGCGAGCTCCAGGTATTCGGCGCCCATCGCCAGCGCCATCTCGATGATCTTGTCGACGTGCGGCAGGTTATAGCGATGCAGCACACAATTCAGCACCATCGGAAAACCATGCCGTTTGATCGACGCGGCGACCCGCTGCTTCAGATCGAAGGTGCGCGTGCTGCTCAGAAAGTCGTTGAGTTCCTGCGTCGAATCCTGGAACGACAACTGAATGTGATCGAGGCCGGCGGCCTTCAGGTCGCCGAGGCGCTTGTCGGTGAGACCGACGCCCGAGGTGATCAGATTCGTGTAGAAACCAAGCCGCCGCGCTTCTTCGACGAGCACTTCGAGGTCGTCGCGCACCAGCGGTTCGCCGCCCGAAAAACCGAGTTGCGCGGCGCCGAGCGCGCGCGCGTCGCGCAGCACGCCGAGCCATTGTTCGGTGCTGAGTTCGCGGCTGTGATCGGTGTAGTCGACCGGGTTGTAGCAGAACGCGCAATGCAGCGGACAGCGATACGTCAACTCCGCGAGCAGCCAGAGGGGCGGCGCCACGCCGGTTGGGGCGGCTTGTGACTGCACATCGGCAGCGGGTTGCGAGAGGTCGGTCATTGCGCTACTCCAGCCATCCACGTGAACGCGCGTCGGTTACGAACGCCCGCACTTCGGGAGCGAGCCCGGTGGTGCTGAACGCCTGTTCCAGATCGGCGATCAGCGCGTCCATATCGCGCGTGCCGTCGCAACGTTTGAGAATCTCCGCCGCGCTCTGATTGAGCTTCACCATCCCCTCGGGATAGAGCAGCACGTGAGCGTTCTGCGCGGGTTCCCATTGCAGGCGAAACAGCTTGTTGAGCGCGGGACGATCGGCGGTGGTGTCGTTCATTGCGGAAAAGCCTTTTCGATCGAATCCAGCATGGTCCACAGAATGTCGAGCTTGAATTGCAGGATGTCGAGCGCGCGTTCCTGCTGGTCGCGCCGCGTGAAATAGTCAAGCGTGACTTCGAGTCCATGCTGCACGTCGCGCTGCGCGAGCGTGATGCGTGAGCGGAAATACGCGAGACCCGAAGCTTCGATCCACGGATAGTGTTCCGGCCAGCTCGCGAGCCGGTCTCGATGCACCTGCGGCGCAAACATTTCCGTCAGCGACGAACACACCGATTCCTGCCACGGCGCGCGGCGCGCGAAGTTCACATAGGCGTCGACGGCGAAGCGCACGCCGGGCGTCACGTGCTTGAGCGACCACAATTCGTCGCGCGACAGGCCGACCGCGTCGGCAAGCCGCGCCCATGTTTCGATGCCGCCTTCCTCGTCGCCGTAGCCGTCGTGATCGAGAATGCGCAGCACCCAGCGGCGGCGCGTCTCGCGATCCGGACAATTCGACATGACGGCCGCGTCTTTCAGCGGAATGTTGATCTGATAGTAGAAGCGGTTCGCGACCCAGCCGCGAATCTGCTCGCGCGAGCAACCGCCGCTATTCATCTTCACATTGAACGGATGATGAATGTGGTACGCGGTGCCCTTTGCACGCAACTGGGCTTCGAATTCCTCGCGGGTCCAGGCGGGTTCGCTGCTACGTTCGCCGGTTTGCGCATCGTGCCGCGGCGCTGTCCCCAAGGTGTCTTTCGCGTTCATGCCGTCTCCGGTTCGTGCCTCACGAGTGCTTCCTGGCCGCGCTTCATAGTTCGAAGCTCATGCCGTCGTACGCAACTTCAATGCCGTGCTCCGTGAGGATGCGGCGTTCCGGGCCGTCCTCGACAAGAACCGGATTCGTATTGTTGATGTGGATGAGCACCTTGCGCTTGTTCTGTTCACCAAGCGAATCCAGTACCTCGATCATGCCACCAGGGCCGGACTGTTGCAGATGACCCATATCCGCCGCGGTTTTCTTCGAGAGGCCGAGGCGGATCATTTCATCGCCGGTCCACACGGTGCCGTCGACGAGCAGCAGATCCGCCCCGCGCATTGCGTCTAGCACATGTGTTTCGATCGCGCCGAGACCCGGCGCGTAGAACACGCGCTTGCCGGTCTGCCGGTTCGTGAAGACGAGCCCGATGTTGTCGCCGCGCTCGGGTGCGTTGCGATGCGGCGAGTAGGGCGGCGCTTTGCTCGACAGCGGCAGCGCGTCGATCTGCACGCCCGGCAGCGCCTTAACCGCAAGTGGTGCGCCGTCGAGCGCGATGCGACGATGCTCGACGCCGCAGTAATGTGAGAGCATCGGCGCGATCGGGAAGCCGCTCGTCAGGTCTTGCCAGACCGCGTCGGTCGCGTAGAGCGGCAGCGGCGTGTCGCGCTCGCGCAGCATCAGGAGGCCCGTCACGTGATCGATCTGCGCGTCGATGACGAGCACCGCCGCAATGCCGCTATCGCGCACGCGGCGGGCCGGTTGCAGTTCGGGATTCGCGGCAATCTGCGCGAGCAGATCGGGCGACGCATTGACGAGCAGCCAATCCTCGCCATTCGCGCTGACTGCAATCGACGATTGCGTGCGGCGCGTCGCCTTCAACGTGCCGCGCCGCACGCCGTCGCAATTGCGGCAATTGCAGTTCCATTGCGGAAAGCCGCCGCCCGCCGATGAGCCGAGAACCTTGATCTTCATGCCGCGTGGCGCAGCGTGCGCCCCTCGTGAGTAGGTGGAAGGAACATCGTTGCGAGCGCGTGGGCCGTGCGTTCGTGCAAGGCCGGATCGCTTGCCAGATGGCCGGCACGCACACATTCGACGTGCGCGGTGGGCACGGCGCGCGCGAGCCGCCACAGATTGTCGGGCGGGCAAACCGGATCGCGTGAGCCGTGCACCGCGGCAAGCGGCACGCCGGCCGCGGCGGCGCGGTGAGCGAGCGACAGCAATTGCGTCTCTCCGAGCCAGCAGCGATGAACCAGATAATGCGCCTGAATGCGGTACTTGCCGACCAGCTTGCGGCTGTCTTTTCGCGAGTCTCTGGCGGGCACGCGCTTGCGTCGGGCCGAGGCACTGGCGAGCACCGCGTTTTCATAGCCGCGCCATGCGAGCGCGATTGTCTGCTGTCGCGTGTCGCCGGCGCCGCCGCGTTGCAGCTGGGCATGACAGCGCGCGAGCAGGTCGGCGGGCCGCTCGCAACGCGCTGCGGCGCAGAGCTTCGCCCATGCGCCCGGCGCACGCTTGCGCGACGCGACGAACAAGCCGCGAACCTCGCGCATCGAAGTGAGAAAGAGGCCACGTAGCACCACGCCCGTCACCGATTGCGGATGCCGTCCCGCATACGCGAGCGCGAGCGCCGCGCCCCACGAGCCGCCGAGCACGCCCCAGCGTTCGACGCCGAGCCGCATCCGCACCGCTTCGATGTCTTCGATCAGCCGATCCGTGCGGTTGCGGCGCACGCTGCCGCCCGGCGTCGAGCGTCCGGTGCCGCGCTGGTCGATCAGCACGATTCTGAAGCGCGTCAAGTCGAAGAGCCGCGTTGCGTCCGGCTGACTGCCGCTGCCCGGACCGCCGTGCAGTACAACGACCGGCACGCCGTCCGCGGCTCCGGCAACGGCGAACGACACCCGCTGACCGTCGCGCGTGCGCAATGCGTCGAGCGTCAGCGGCGCTTGCGACGAGCCGTGCTGTGAACGTGGCCGCGTGTACGAGTGTGCGCATGAGCGCGTGTATGAGCCGGGCCGCTTCATGGCAGCATCCTCGCGAGCAGATTGTCGCGATCGATCCACTGATGCTTGAGCGCGCCCGCCACATGCAACACGATCAGCACGATCAGCGCATAGGCGATGGCCTCGTGAATGCCGAAGAACAGCCCGCGCAAGCCCGCATCGTCCCAGCCCCATTTCGGCAGCGGAATGCCCCAGAAGCGTGTTCCGTAACGATTGAACGACGAGCCCAGATAGCCCGACAAGGGCATTGCCACCATTGCTACGTATAAAAGGCCCTGCGTAGTGCGCGCGGCGGCGCGTTGCCACGGTCGCATCGGCGGCAAGGGCGGCCGATGAAAGGCCACACGCGCCATGATGCGGAGAAGCACCAGCAGGAAAACCGTTAGTCCGATGGACTTGTGAAGGTTAAGCAGCGTCGCCTTGACCGGCAAGCCTTTCGGCAGTCCGACCATATAGAGCCCCAGCGCGAGCAAGCCGATGATGCCGAAGGCGATCAGCCAATGCAGCGCGATCAACGAGCCGGCATAGCGCGGCGCGGGTGCGTCGGCGCCAGGCTGCGCGGAAGAAGAATGCGCGATCGTCATGTCTGCCTCCCTCGTTATCCGGTGTCTGTGTCGGACACTGTTTTGACCAGCTATCCGACAGCCCGTTTGACTGCATGTTTATGCGGGCCGCGCGGCGCTTTTACCTAGCCCATCACGAGTATTTCACCTCGCCCGTCGACGGCGACGTCGCCTGCATAGCGGCGCGGCAAGCTCGCCTCGCGCCACTGCGAAAACGGCGCGATTTCGCCGGCGAGACTGCGTACGAGCAACGACCAGAATACGTCGAAACCGCGACCGCCGTCTGTGAAGGTGGGCGGCAAATACGTGGGACGCTGCGCGAGCAGCAGGGTTCCGCGCCTCATACCGTACGCATAGTGTGCGCCGAGTTGACCGGCGATGCCGATGGTGCCCGCCACGAGCCGCGACGCCGCGAAGTCGCCCGCATCGCCGCCGACCAGCACCAGCCCGCGGCGCATCCGGTCGGCGAGCCGCGCGCCGGCGTTGCCATGAATCGTTAGCGTGCCGCCCGTCATGCCCTCCATGTCGCCGACGAGCGCGCCGGCCGCGAAATCGCCGCAATCGCCCGCGACCGTCAACCGTCCGCCGCGCATCTCGCAAGCGGTGAAGTGTCCGGCGTCGCCGTCGATGCGCAACACGCCGCCAGCCATCTGGAAGCCGCTGTGATCGCCGGTCGAACCTTGCACGATGAGATGCCCTTCGGTCATCCGCGCGCCGACGCGGTCGAGCCACGGCGCGGCGTCTTCGATCACCAATGCAGCGTCAGAGCTGGCCTGAGACGCTTCTTCGGACGCAGCGGCAGCATCGCCGCCGCGCGACACGTCAAACACATCGCCGACCACACATCTGTCATTGCCCGCAGGCAGAACGATGCGCTCGATCTCCGCCACAGACATGGCCGCGAGCGGCGCAGGCAACAACGCCGAAGCGTCGACGCGAAAACCCGGCGCTGCCTTTAAGCGAAGCGTAGTCACGACGCTCATGCGCTGCTCCCGCCGAGGCCGGCCGCAAGTTGGTGAAGATGGAAGTGGTAAGGCCCGAGCTTGCCGCCGTAGTTGCCCGCCGAAATCCGCAGCAGGCCCGCCGGACTTCCGAGCCCGACGGCGGCAACGATGCCCGCCGTCATCGCTGCGCCAACATCCGCTTCGGTGAGCCCGTCGATCACGATTTCGAGCACGCAGCCGGCTTCCGCGCTCAGTTCGCTGCGCGCCGAAAGACCCGTGAGCGTCGGACAGAATGCGTCGTTGGTGGACGCGGTGGCGCCTTTGTATTTCGAGCCGACCTTCGATCCCGAACGCACGACGCCGCCCGGAAACGGCATGATGACGTTCGGCAGCCTGCACATCGCGGCGACTGCCGCCTCGGCAGCGGCCAACGCCGCGTCGATATCGCGCGCGAGAAAAATCAGATTACCGCCGCCGACGGCCTTGACGGTGGGCGCCGTCTCTTCGCAGACGAACTCGCCGTCCATTACCGGCACGCGCCAGTAACGCGTGTCGCCGAGCATCTTCGAAATCTGCCAGCCGTCGCCGAAAAAGCGCAGGTTTTTGCCGAGCGGCGCGAGATCGGAAAGCGGCGCGCGGCTCGTCTCGGGGTCGATGCCGCGATAAACGGCGGTGGTCGGGCACGTGAGCACGCATTGCCCGACGCGCCGTTCGATCTGTTTCGCCAATTCCTTCGACGACACCGCGAATAGCAGCACTGCGACGCCCGGCCGGCCATCCGGCGTTTCCTCTCGTTCAAGCGTTCGCTCGACCCCGGCCTCGCAGCCGCAGCCGATCACCGATGTCGCGAAACCCGTCAGCGAGTGCGCCGCGTTCATCGCCCACGCTGGCGTATGCGCGGTGATGACGAGCCGCGTCGCCTTCATCGGAAAGGCTTCCGCGAAGGTGGCGTCGATCGTGGTGCCGTTGATCTGCAGGGTCGCCGGGTCGCTCATCGTTTGCGGTTGATGTTTTTTGTCGGGCATTTCAGCCATTGCAGCCATTTCAACCGTGCGCGAAGCATTCGACGGGCAGCAGTCTGCCGCCGCGGCAGCAGTTGCAGGCTTCGTCGTCGCTGATCGCGGCATGCGCGAAGTTGCTCGCAAGATTCGCTTCGCTGTACTCACGCACTCTCTTCTCGATGCCGCGGTCGAATTCGGGCGACACGAAGTGAATGCCGCCCGTCGGCGTCGCGACGAGCGCTCCGTCGCGCGCGACGAGTTCGCCGTCCTTGAACACATACGCGGGCGACGTGAACATGCGCTCGCGGTCCGGATTGTCGCGATACACGGCAATGTCCGCCGCCGCGCCCACACCTAGATGGCCGCGATCGCGCAGGCCGAGCAGGCGCGCCGGTCCCGCGCGCGTGATGATCGCGATCTCGTACAGTGACAATTCGCGCGTCAATTGCGGCAACGCGCTCGCCACTTGCGCGTCGGCATTGAGCTTCGCGAGCTGCTCGTCGCGAAACGATTTGTCCATCAGCAGACGGATCAGATGCGGATAGCTGGTGAACGGGCCGCCGTTCGGATGGTCGGTCGTCATCGCGACTCGCCACGGGTCGTCGATCAGCAGAAAAATTTCGAGCCCGATGATCCACTGCAACGCATTCACATAGCTCTGCTCGCGATAGCGGAACGGCACCACGCCGCAGCCTGCATCGCATTCGATATCGCCGACCACCCACTTATGCGGCCGCGCGAGCGGTGCGTTGCGGAACTGCATCATCGTGTCACCGGAGGCCGTGACGGTTTGCCCGAAGATAATCTGACCGACGTCGATCGACACGTTCGGCCGCGCGTTCACCGCCTCCGCGATCCGGCGCGCACCTGACGAAAATTTCTGCGGACCCTCCACGCCATAGCTATGAAACTGGATATGCGTGAGATGCACTGGCAGGCCGTCGGCGGCGTCCATCGTCGCGATGGTCGAATCGATGTTGCCCGGCACGCCGAGATTGCTCGCATGCACATGCAGCGGATGGGGCACGCGCAGTTCCGTCAGCGCGCGCGTCAACGTGTGCAGCACCTCGCGCGGCGTAATGCCGTAGTGCGCATGCGGCTCGTCCACGTTCAGCGAGCGCTGGTTGAACTTGAACGCGGAAATGCCGCCCGGATTGACGACCTTCACGCCGAGTGCTTTGCTCGCATGAATCGTCCAGCCGACGTAGTCGCGCAGACGCTCGAAGTCGTCGCGTGCGGCGAGCATCTGCAGGAACAGTTCGTCGTTGCCGAGCATCACGTACGCGCCGTGATCGATGATCGGCGTGTCGCCCATTTCGAGGTGCGTGTGGCGCGCGTTGGACGGCATCATCGCCGGTTCGAACGCGGCTGTGTAGCCCATTTCGGCGTAGCGGTAGCCAGTCGCGAGCGTGCCGGGCGTGCAGACGCCGCATGACGGCAGCCGGAGATAGCGGCCGTTCGCGTCCTGCACGGATTCGTAGGCGGCGTCGCGCACGGGGTCGTCCCGATGATCTTCGGGCAGCAGCAGGCGCGACAGACTCGTCTTGCCGCCGCCGATATGCGAATGCATGTCGATGCCGCCCGCCATCACGATCATGCCGGTGGCATCGTATTCGCGGTCGGCCGGCACATTGGCCGGTACTTCGACGATGCGTCCGTCGCGAATCGCCAGGTCGCGGCGCTCGCCATCGACGCCGTTGGCCGGATCGAAGATCGTGCCGCCCTTGAGCCGGATGAGACTCATGGCTGCACCTGTGCGGCGGGCTGCGTGCCGAGGCGCGCGGCGAGTTGCGTCGCTATTCTGGCAACCGAGCTTGCGACGGGGTTCGCCGCCGAGAGACTCTCGCCGCCGCCGCGCGCGGCGGCGAGCGGCATCACGACCGAACTATCGACACGGAATAGATGACCACCGCTGTCCACACCGGGCGTGGCGACGGGAATAAACACGGTGGCCGCGCCGCGCGCTGTCGCGGCCTGCGCCAACGCGGGATGGCCGAGCACGATCGCCGGCAGTTCATCAGGCAACGCTTCTGGCCACGCGGGCGGCGCGAAGCTCGCGACCCATAGCAGCGCGTCGATCTCCCCATCGGCGAGCAGTCGTGCGGTGCGATAGCGATACGGATCGTGATCGAGCGGTGCGGTCCCGGCAATACGTGAGGGCGTCGAAACACGCGTGCGAAGCGGCAGTCCCGAGAGCCAGGTCACGGTCTGGTTGACCGTCAACGCGCCGTCATCGCCGCCGAGCGCGAGGCAGCCCGCGCGCGCGCTCAGATTGGACGCCTTGACGATCCGGTTCAGGGCTTCGATCAGCAGCGCCCCATGCGGGGCGGGCAACGATGTGGGCTCATAGACGAGTACCGTGTAACGCGCGGCGGCTATACGAGCCTGCAGTGCCTGCAACACCGCAAGCGTCTGCGCCACCTGTCCCGCATGTAAAGCATGCTCATGCAACGCGTTCGGCGTGCGCCCGTCGCTGATCGCGGACCATAGCGCGAGCGTATCGAACGGATCGAACGGATCGGCGTCCGGCAGGATCGACTCGATTCGCACATTCGCAAGGCCGCTCGCTGCCGGATCAGGCGTGCAGCCGACGAACACGAGTTCGCGCGCCGCCTCGGTGCCTTCGATCGTGCGTGTGAAGAAGCGCGGATAGCGCCGCGACGGCTGGCAGCCGAAGAACACCAGCAGATCGGCGCGCGCGCGCACTTCTGAAAGCGTCGTGAAGAACGAGCCGCGATCCTGCAAGGCGAGCGTGGCCGCGCTCATCGCGTCGCCATGCAGATGATCGAGGATCGCGCCGCAGCCCGCGGCCAGCGTGTACAGTGCGCGCGTGCCGGCGACGTCGGTCGTCAATGCGCCGAACAACGGACGCCGCGCCGACGACAGAATCTGCGCTGCACGGGAGAGCGCTACGTCGAGTTCCACCTCGTGTCCGTCGACGCTCGCGCGGCACTGCGCATCCGCGGCACCGTAATACGTCAGCGCGTGCTCTAGCCGCGGGCAATCGGTGTTGTGCACGGAGAGTGTGGCGTCGTCGTGCGACTCGATTAGGAGGTCGTCGCACAGCAACGGACAGAATGGGCAAGTCCAGTCGCGCGTGATCGACGAGGCGGGCACGTTGGCCGCGCCCGATGGGCTAGAGGTCGACGGATCGGTGGGCGAGAGATGCATGGGACGACTTTTAGCAAGCTCCATGCCGATCCACCTGCAACGTAAAACAGCGGCGCGCCTCGAAGCCGAGCGCGCTTATGTAACGTTCTGCTTAAAGGAGCAGAGACCGCTCGATGCACGACGTCTTGCATCGAACGTGTCGCAACGGCACTGCGCCAGTCTTGCGCACCGCACACGTTGTGTGTCGATCTGGAGCAGAGTGTCACCCGCGGTTCGATAAAGCTTGCCGTTTGTTTACTCGAACACCTTGTGGGCCGATTGGCATGGAACTTGTTTTGCTTGCCTACGTCGACGCGGCGAGCGGCATGCCGATGCGGCGGTCGTGCAGCGCCGACGCGACGAGCCATGCGGTAGCGCCAGTGCGGGCCGCCGCCGCCATATCGTCGCGATGGCGAATGCCGCCGGCGCCGATCACGTCCGTATGGGCAGGCGCGTTTGCACGGATACGTTCGAAGGTGGCGAGATCCGGGCCGTCGTAGCTGCCGACCTGATCGAGCGTCATGGCGATGACTCTGCGCGGCCACCATGAGCGCGCGAGTTCGAAGATGTCGGACGATGCCTCGGCTGTAAGCAGTTGGCCGGCGCGGTGGTCGAGCGAAAGGATCGGCGAGAGCCCGGCCGTTTCGGCGGCGTGCAGCGCGGTTATGTCTCGCAGCGATTCGGTGCCGAACACCGGCACGAGCGTCGCGAGATCGTGCGGCGCGAGAGGGTCAGTGCCGTTGCGCCGGCCGCTAGCGTCGATACGTTCGAACAGCGCCTGCATCGACGCGTAGTCGGCATAGCCCGCATCGAGCCAGATGTCGGTGCCGGGCAGCGCGGCACGCAAGGCAGCGAGCGTCTCGACGTGAGCGCCATGCTGAAGGATTGCGCCGAGGTCGGCGATATAGAGCGTTCGGGCGCCGCTTGCAGCAAGCAGCGCGCGGCCGATGTGAAGCGGCTCGCTGGTGGCGGCGAGCGGCGAGCGGATAGGCAGATAGGCAGTCCGTTCGCCGCGCACCGCGCGGACGACGTTGCCGTCGAGCAGATCGAGAACCGGTATCACCTGCATAGGGGCGCATCCTTTGACCAAGATCTTTGTCTTCGAGTATCTCACCGGCGGCGGTATCTACCCGGCGGTCGCCGGCGCGGGGAGCCTCGCCGACCTGAGCACGCTGATTGTCGAAGGACGCGTGATGCGCGACGCGCTAGTCGCCGATTTACGTGAGCTGGACGGCGTCGAGGTGAGCTTCGCGAGCTCGCGCTTCGAAACCGTCGACCCCGCACTCGCTCATTGTATGGCCGCGCCCGGCGAATCGATGACGGCCTTCGTTGCGCGCGTGGCGCGCCAGCACGATTACGCGTGGATCATTGCGCCCGAATGCGACGGCTTGCTGATGCATCTATACGACGCGGTCGGCGCGGCGCGCTGGCTCGGCTGCGCGAAAGAAGCGATCCGCGTTGCGTCGAGCAAGAGCGCGACCGCCGCGTGCCTCGCAGCGCACGGCATCGCGACGACGCCGGCCATCGAACCGGGAGAAACCCTGGCGCAACCCGGTGGCCATTGGGTCGTGAAACCGGACGACGGCGCGGGCGGGCTCGATACCTTTGTCTTCGACGATCTCGCAGACGCTTGTGCCGAATATGACGCACGCGCGGCGGCTGCGCGCAATCCGGTGCTGCAGGAGTGGGTCGACGGCGAGCCGCTGAGCCTTTCGCTGATCTGCCATGGCGAGCGCGTCGAACTCGTCAGCATCAACCGGCAGCAGATTGGCCTGAGCGGATCCAGGGCGCCGGGGCAGCATGCGCGCATCGTCGAATTTGATGGCGTAATAGTCAATCAGATCGATACGGCCGGCGAGCAGGGCCATACGTTGCGCACGCTCGCGCAGCGCGTCGCGAAGGCGATAGCGGGACTGCGGGGTTTTGTCGGCATCGACGTGGTTTGGCATCCGTCGCGCGGGCCGGTCGTGATCGAAGTCAATCCGCGCCTGACGGTGGCTTATGCGGGTCTTTCGGCGGCGCCAGGCGTCAATCTCGCGCCCGCCTTGCTGGCGGCGCATGGCGTGCATAGTGAAGCCGGTGGACCCGATGAACCGGATGAACCGAGGGCCGCGGCGGCACGCGCTTTCGACGCGCGTCCCGCTTGCGGAGCGCGGCTATGAACGCGCCGCGTATCGGGCTGGGAAGCGCCGCGCCGGTATTCGGCTGGGACGTCGGCGGCGCGCATGTGAAAGTGTCGATGACCGATGCGGGCGGCGTCGTCCTCGATGTCGCGCAATGGGCGTGTCCTTTGTGGCAGGGGCTGGAACACCTGGAGCGAACCATCGACCTCGCGTTCGAACGCTGGCCGGTTGCGAAGACTTATGCGGCACGACACGCGGTGACGATGACCGGGGAGATGGTCGATCTTTTCGAAGACCGCGCGCAAGGCGTGCGGGCGATTGCCGCCGCGCTCGCGCAGCGGCTCGGAGCGCGCCTGCTTTTCTATGCAGGCGAGGCCGGCTGGCTGACGCCGCGGGCCTGCGCGGCCGGCTGGCGCAGCGTGGCCTCGGCGAACTGGCTTGCGACCGCGCGCTGGGTCGCGACGCGCGTTCCGGATGCGCTGCTGATCGACATCGGCAGCACGACGACCGACATCATTCCGATCGCGGGCGGGCGGGTCGTCGCGCGGGCATCGACAGATGCCGGGCGGCTCGCGACCGGCGAACTCGTCTACCAGGGCGTGGTGCGTACGCCGCTGTGCGGACTCGCGCAGCGTGTCGAATTCGGCGGCGCGGCCGTCAACGTGATGAACGAATGGTTCGCGACCACGGCGGACGTCTACCGGCTCACAGGCGAACTCGGGCCGCAGTACGACCTGTACCCGAGCGCAGACAATGGACCCAAAACCGAAGTGGCAAGCAGACGGCGGCTCGCGCGAATGATCGGCCGCGATGCGCATGAAACGAGTCCCGCCGAATGGCGCGCGTTCGCGATGCGCTGGCGCGAACTGCAGTTGCGCGAGATCGGCGCGAATCTGAGGCGCGTGACGGCGGCGCATCCTGGCCTTGCCGCCGCGCCGCTGGTGGGCGCCGGCTGCGGACGTTTTGTCGTGGCGGCGCTGGCGCGCGAGGAGGCGCGCGGTTACATCGACTTCGGCACGCTGGCGGCAGGCGCGGGCGATAAAGCGGATTGGGCCGCGACGTGCGCGCCGAGTGTGGCGGTGGGGCTGCTCGCGGCGACGCGCCATGCGGAGGCCGGTGAGGGCGGCGATAGTGTCGACACGGCTTCGCGGGCGGCGTGAGCCGGCATCAGAGAAAAAGGAAGCGAAACAGGCAAGCGAAACAGGCAAACACTACAACCGGGGAGGCGAACGCAGAGGCAACCAGGCAGGCAAGCGGACAAGCAAACGAGGTTAATCGCAAACGAGGACAACGATCATGTGGGTGGTCAAGATCGGGGGCAGCCTGAGTCATGAGCCGGCGCTGCGCCAGTGGCTCATGGAGCTATGCGAGGTGGGGGGCGGGCGCATCGTCATCGTGCCGGGTGGCGGCGATTTCGCGGACAAGGTGCGGGAATATCAGGGCGAATGGCGCTTCGACGATCTCGCCGCGCACAATATGTGTCTGCTTGCAATGACGCAATACGCGATTCTCATGCAAGGGATTCTGCCTGAACTCGTGCTTGCCTCGAGCGAGGCGAAGATTCGCCGCGCGCTGCGTGACGGGCATGTCACTGTATGGGTGCCGACCGCGCTGATGCGCGACACGCCCGACGCGATGAGCAACTGGGACACCACCTCCGACAGCCTCGCCGCGTGGCTCTCCACGATGCTCAACGCCGAGCGGCTGATCGTCGTGAAGTCATGTCCGATCTCGGGAAACGAGCGACTGGAGGCGCTTGCCGCCGCGGGCGTGGTCGACCGTCGTTTTGTCGATTACGTCAACGAAGCCAACTATGTCGTCGAGCTTTTCAACAAGGACAACGTGGAATTGATGCGCGACCGGCTGTTGAATATGCCGGTGATCTAGCCGCGCCGCGGCCAGATGCATTGCCTGCCGCCGCATGGATCGCAGCGACATCCCGGGCGATAAATGCGCTCGTTATACGCGGACCGCGCCGCCCGCGACAGCGTCCGCCGCGATACTGGCGGTACCCACATCGCCGGAGCGCCGGTGCAACGCATCCGCCCATTGCGCGACGCGTTGCGGATCCAGCCGCGAGCGCCTTCCATCGACGCATAACGCGGTGCGAAAGCCCGCCACATCCGGCGCAAGCGCGCGAATCTGTTCGAACTGCGCCCAGCCGAGCGAGCCGGCAACGCCGCACATCGCGCCTCGTTCGCGGGTGAGCCGCAGCCATCTTGCGAGCGAGTCGCTGTCCACATGATCGAATAGCGTGCTGCCGTCCTTGCCCGCAGTGTCGAACATCAGGCCGACAAAGCCGAGCGCCGCCGCGTGAGAGACCAGCTCGCTGTCCATGCCGCCGTCGCACAGCAGCACCGGCACCACGACCGCGGGCAGATTCGCGAGTTGTTCGACGCAGCGCCGTGCCGCCGGTCCGGGCGTCACGCCCACTTTCACATAATCGACGCCCGTGTCGCTCACTTCGATCACGCGCGCAGTGATTTCATCGAGCTCGTCCGCCGGCAGATCGCCGATCGTTGCGCTGATCGGCTTCACCGGATAGCGGGCGCGAAGCTCGCGAACGATCCGTGCGATATCGCCGGTCGACAAACCGCCCAACGCGCCTGCGTTCGGCTCCTTGAGATCGATAAGGTCCGCGCCGGCGCGGGCGGCGTCCAACGCTTCATCGTTCGAGCGGACGCTCGCGAGCAATGCGGTCATCGGTGTTCTCCGGAAAAGACGGAAAGACTGAGGGCTACGGACTACGCGGCCTGACCGCCAGGCGATGCGAGACGTTCGCGGTGCTGCGCGATTGCCGCGGTGATCCATCCCCACGCGGTGCGTTCGGCGTCCCCCGCGGTTTTGTCGATGGCGATCTGCAAGTAAGCCATTTCGCGATCCACCTTGTCGGCCGGCAGCATGAAGAGCCGGCTCACGAGAATCGCGCCTTCGACCACCGCCGCCTGCGCGCGATTAAATCCCGCGAACGGCGCATGCGTTTCGCGATGCACGCACTTCATGCGCAGCACGGGGCGCTCATTGTCGTCGCGCAATTCGTCGAGTTCGAGTTCGGCATGCGCAAGCGACTCAGCGAGCCTCACGCCCGCCACACGGGTTGCCGCGAGCGTCGGCCAATCGGTCGCGCAATGCGTGACGCAGCCCGCGAATACGCGGACGTCGGTAGTGAAATTAAGGACCGCCGCGCGCGAGGCGACGATATTGTCCAGGGTCACGGACGGACGAAAAGGCGAGAGGATGACAAACTCGCCTTCGTAACGGGCTCCCATCGGCGCGATATGAGGACGGCCATCGCACGCTGCCGTAGTGACGATCGTTTCGTGAATCATGGATGGGGAACGCGTGTCCTGGCAGCGCTCAAGGCCGCCCGTTCAGCTAACGATTAACAATTGATCCGCAGAGGGGCCGCATCGCGCGGCCCATGCGGGCTTTAACGCGTGGCGATATACATCGTGATTTCGAAACCAAAACGCATATCGGTGTAGCTCGGAGTCGTCCATTGCATAAGGTGCTTCCTCCATCGGTTGATACAGCGTTGCGCCGTCCGCCCGGCACACTGCCGGACTGCATTGGCGTGATCGACTACGCAAGCTCCGTGCCGGATGGGCAACGAGGGCTCCAGCAGCCTATGCCGCGCCGCAATACAGCGTTCGCCGAATAGCGGCGGCGGGCACTCCTGCGCTCGGCGCGACGGCCGCAGCACGATCGCCGCGGCATGACCGCATCGCGCGGTGCACTGTTCCGATAATGCAGCAAAGTGTTCCATGTTGCGCGAAAGACCCTGCTGCGCGTGTCACTTAGCGCTCAACGGTTTCTCCGCAAGCAATTTGTCGGCAAGCGACCCTGCGAGTTCAGCGCACTTCTTGAAACGGCGCTCCGCGATGTGCGATCGATAACGGATCGATTAAGTCTGCCAAATAAAATCGTGAATTCTCATTGATGACGTCCTTGCATACAGTGCACTCAAGCGCTTCGTTCTTCCGGCAGCGCGCCTGTCCACAATCGAGGATACGTCATGAACGATTTCAGTCAACCGGTGATCGAATCCATCCACAAGCCGCGCGATGCGGGCAATCCTCGCGAGCGCTATGCCGCGGGCGTGATGAAGTATCGCGAGATGGGCTACTGGCAACCGGACTACACGCCGAAAGACACGGACGTGATCGCGCTCTTTCGCATTACGCCGCAACCCGGCGTCGAGCCGGAAGAAGCGGCAGCGGCAGTGGCCGGCGAATCGTCGACTGCCACATGGACCGTGGTGTGGACCGACCGGCTGACCGCATGCGACATGTACCGCGCCAAGGCTTATCGCGTCGATCCGGTGCCTGCGTCCAACGCGGCCGAACCGCAGTACTTCGCGTACATCGCCTATGAACTCGATCTGTTCGAAGAGGGCTCGGTTGCTAACCTGACCGCGTCGATCATCGGCAACGTATTCGGCTTCAAACCGCTGAAAGCGCTGCGTCTCGAAGACATGCGCATACCTGTTGCTTATCTGAAGACCTTCCAGGGACCGCCGACCGGAATCGTCGTCGAACGCGAGCGGCTCGACAAGTATGGCCGCCCTTTGCTGGGCGCGACCGTCAAGCCAAAGCTCGGCCTGTCGGGCAAGAACTACGGCCGCGTCGTGTACGAAGGACTGCGCGGCGGCCTCGATTTTCTGAAGGACGACGAGAACATCAACTCGCAGGCTTTCATGCACTGGCGCGACCGTTTCCTGTTTTCGATGGAAGCGGTGAACCGCGCGCAAGCGGAAACGGGCGAGGTCAAAGGTCATTACCTGAACGTGACGGCCGGCACGATGGAGGACATGTATGAGCGCGCCGAATTCGCGAAGGAACTGGGTTCATGCATCGTGATGATCGACCTCGTGATCGGCTGGACCGCGATTCAGTCGATGGCGCGCTGGGCACGCAAGAACGACATGATTCTTCACCTGCATCGCGCCGGACACAGCACGTACACGCGTCAGCGCAATCACGGCATTTCGTTTCGCGTGATCGCGAAGTGGCTGCGCATGGCGGGCGTCGATCATGCGCATGCGGGCACGGCGGTGGGCAAGCTCGAAGGCGACCCGCTGACCGTGCAGGGCTTTTACAACGTGTGCCGCGAGGCTCACAACGAGGTCGATCTGTCGCGCGGCATTTTCTTCGAGCAGCCCTGGGCCGGTTTGCGCAAGGTGATGCCGGTGGCCTCGGGCGGCATTCATGCGGGGCAGATGCATCAACTGCTCGACCTGTTCGGCGACGACGCGATCCTGCAGTTCGGCGGCGGCACCATTGGCCATCCGGGAGGCATTCAGGCGGGCGCCGTGGCCAACCGCGTCGCACTCGAAGCCATGGTGAAGGCGCGCAACGAGGGCCGCGACATTCTTCACGAAGGGCCGGACATTCTGGAAGCCGCGGCGCGCTGGTGCGGGCCGCTCAAGCAGGCGCTCGACACCTGGCGCGACGTGAGCTTCAACTACGCGTCGACCGACTCGCCGGATTTCGCCGCCACACCGACCGCGGCCTGAACGGCGCATCGAGAGATTCCTGGTGCAGGTTTGCAGCAGTGCCGACGCACTGCGCGGGAGACCGTGTGCGCCGTCTGGACGTTGTAGTCAATCAATCACGAGGTACGTCATGCGTATTACACAAGGCACGTTTTCCTTCTTGCCCGAATTGACCGACGAGGAGATCAGTTTGCAGATCGACTATGCGCTGGGCCAGGGCTGGGCCTGCTCCGTCGAATTCACCGACGACCCGCATCCGCGCAACACCTATTGGGAAATGTGGGGTTTGCCGATGTTCGACCTGCACGATGCGGCCGGCGTGCTGCAGGAAGTGAAGGCGTGCCGCGCGGCACGGCCGCAGCACTACATCAAGGTCAACGCGTTCGACTCGGTGCGCGGCTTCGAGACGATGCGCCTGTCGTTCATCGTCAATTGGCCGGATGAAGAGCCGGGGTTCCGCCTCACGCGGGAGGATGGGCCGGGACGTGTGCAGCGCTATGGGCTGTCCGGTTATGCGAGCGACCGGCCTTCGGGCGAGCGCTACCGTTCCCCGCGCTGAAACGGCACCACGAAAGCGCCACTGAGGCGTAATGATTGGAGGGAGAAAGCATGACCGAAGCTGCCGCCATTGACGCCGATGCACCGTCGTCCGCAGTAAGGGACGATGCACGGAACGATCTACGGGACGACGCCGGCGCGAACCACGACAGCCGCGCACTGTCGCCGCACATCGATCTCGCCGCGCTCTATCGCGATTCCGGTATCGGCGACGTGCTTGGCGAACTCGACCGCGATCTCGTCGGCCTCGTGCCGGTGAAGACGCGCATTCGCGAGATCGCCGCGCATCTGCTCGTGGAGCGCGCGCGCGAATCGCTGGGGCTCGCGGGCGGCGCGCCGACGCTGCATATGTGTTTCTCGGGCAACCCCGGCACCGGCAAGACCACGGTCGCGTTGCGCATGGCCGAGGTGCTGCACCGCCTCGGCTACATTCGCCGCAATCATCTCGTCTCTGTGACGCGCGACGATCTGGTCGGCCAGTACATCGGCCATACCGCGCCGAAAACGCGCGATGTGCTGAAGCGCGCAATGGGCGGCGTGCTGTTCATCGATGAAGCGTATTACCTGTATCGCCCGGAAAACGAGCGCGACTACGGTCAGGAAGCCATAGAAATTCTGCTGCAGACGATGGAAAACCAGCGCGACGATCTGGTCGTGATCCTCGCTGGTTACGCGTCGCGGATGGAAGTGTTCTTTGAGAGCAATCCGGGTTTTCGCTCGCGCATTGCGCATCACATCACGTTTCCCGATTACGGCGACGCGGAACTGCTCGACATCGCCGAGCGCATGCTCGCGACGATGCACTACCGCTTCGACGCCGATTCGCGGCGCGCTTTCGCTGACTACCTCGCACTGCGCACCCGCCAGCCGAACTTTGCCAATGCGCGCTCGGTGCGCAACGCGCTCGACCGCTCGCGGCTGCGCCAGGCCAATCGTCTTTTCGCCGCGGCGATGCAGGGCGGCGCGGCCATCGACGCCACCGCACTAACGCTGATCGCCGCCGAGGACATTCGCGCAAGCCGCGTATTCGCCGAGCCGCTCGCAGCAGGCGCTGAGCCGCCCGCGTCCTCTGATGCGCCGGGCGCCGATATGCCGGACGCCGCCGCGCCGGGCGCCGCCGCGCCGCGCGCCGTGACGCCGCCAGGCTGAAACAGAACAACCTCAGGAGATCGCCATGCAAGACGGACGCACGACCCTTTCGAAGTTTCTGATCGACACCCTCGACCGCCAGCCCTGCGCGGCGGGAACGGCGCAGAACGCAGGCCTCTCGGCGCTGCTGATCGACGTCGCGGCCGCCATCAAGTCGATTTCGGCGATGCTCACCAAGGGCGCGCTCGGCGGCAATTACGGTTCGGCGCAGAGCATCAACACGCATGGCGAGGAACAGAAGAAGCTCGATGTCGCCACCAACGAAATCTTCGTGCAGCAATGCGAGTGGGACGGACTGCTGGCCGCGATGGCATCCGAGGAAATGGAGAACGTCTACACGATCCCGCCGGGCTACCCGCGCGGAGACTATCTGCTTGCGTTCGATCCGCTCGACGGCTCATCGAATATCGACATCAACGGCGTAGTCGGGTCGATCTTCTCGGTGATGCGCAATGTCGATGATCGTTCCGCTGACGCGCATGGACCGGTCGGCGAATCAGCGTTCTTGAGGCCGGGCCGCGAACAGGTCGCGGCCGGCTACGCGGTCTACGGTCCGTCGACAATGCTCGTGCTCTCGGTCGGCAACGGCACGCACGGCTTCACGCTGGAGCGTGACATCGGCAATTTCGTGCTCACGCATTCCAACATCCGGATTCCCGAAGATACGGCTGAGTTTGCGATCAACGCGTCGAACGAACGTTTCTGGGAGCCGCCCGTGCGCCGCTATGTGCAGGAATGCAAGGACGGACGCACGGGCTGCCGTGCCGAAGACTTCAACATGCGCTGGATCGCCTCGATGGTCGCCGAGGTGCATCGCATCCTGATGCGTGGCGGCGTGTTCATGTATCCACGCGATACAAAAACGCCGGTCATGGAAGGACGCCTGCGGCTTCTGTATGAAGCCAATCCGATGAGCTTTCTCATCGAACAGGCGGGCGGTCTGTCGATTACGGGTCGCGAACGCATTCTCGACGTCGTGCCGCGCGCGCTGCACGGTCGTGTACCGGTGATCCTCGGCTCGCGCAACGAAGTGGAGCGCATTGGTCGCTACCACGGCGAATACGACCGTGGCGAAGATCAACCCTTCACGTCGCCGCTCTTTGGCCGACGCTCGCTTTTTCTGCCGGGTTTCACCGCGTAACCGCGCGAAACCCAGGCTCGCGAAAAGCGGCCGAACACAACACTACTATCCGGAGACACGCATGTCAGTCAAACACCCGATCATCGCGGTGACCGGTTCGAGCGGCGCCGGCACCACGACCGTGATGAAGAGCTTCACCCATATTTTCCGGCGCGAGAAGATCAATGCACAGATCGTTGAAGGCGATGCTTTTCATCGTTACGACCGCAACGGCATGCGTGAAGCGATGAAGCAGCACGAGCGCGATGGCGTGCCGAACTTCAGTCACTTCGGACCGGAAGCGAATCTGCTCGAAGAACTGGAGACGCTGTTCGCCAGTTATGGCGAGAGCGGCACTGGCAAATTTCGTCACTATGTTCACGACGAAGGCGAAACGCGGCTCTACCAGCAGGATGCCGGAACCTTCACGCCGTGGGAGGAGGTGACGCCTGACACGGACCTGATGTTCTACGAAGGTCTGCACGGCGCGGCGGTGACCGAACGTATCGACATAGCGCGGCACGCGGATCTGCTGATCGGCGTCGTGCCGACCATCAACCTCGAATGGATTCAGAAACTGCATCGCGATCAGACCATGCGCGGTTATTCGCATGAAGCGGTGGTCGACACGATTCTGCGGCGCATGCCCGATTACGTGAACTACATCTGTCCGCAGTTTTCTCGCACGCATGTGAATTTCCAGCGCGTGCCGACCGTGGATACGTCGAACCCGTTTATCGCACGCGAGATTCCTCAGCCGGACGAGAGCTTCGTGGTGATCCGCTTCGCGCGGCCCAAAGGCATCGACTTCCAGTATCTGCTGACGATGCTGCACGACTCCTTCATGTCGCGCCCGAATGTGATCGTCGTGCCGGGCGGCAAGATGGGGCTCGCCATGCAACTGATCTTTACGCCGATGATTCTGCAACTGATCGACCGGCGCTCGCGAGCCTGAGTGTTTGACGCACAAGGTTGAAGCGAGACACCTGCTTCCAGTTTCGAAGGAGACATTCGATGAGTGCCGTCGCAGAATCGATTGCAATACCTGATACCCGTCTGATGGCCGACGCCCTGCGCATGCTTGCCATCGACGCAGTGGAAGCGGCGAAGTCGGGTCACCCCGGCATGCCGCTCGGCATGGCGGAGATCGCTGTGGCCCTGTGGGACCGGCATCTGAAACACAATCCGCGCAATCCGGCGTGGCCCGACCGCGACCGTTTCGTGCTGTCGAACGGACACGGCTCGATGCTGTTGTACGGGCTGCTGCATCTCACGGGCTATGACCTGCCAATCGACGAATTGAAACGTTTTCGTCAATTGCATAGCAAAACGCCGGGACATCCTGAAGTCGGCGTGACGCCCGGCGTCGAAACCACTACGGGCCCACTCGGCCAGGGGCTCGCCAACGCGGTCGGCATGGCGCTCGCCGAGGCGCTGCTCGCCCGCGAATTCAATCGCCCCGGTCATGTAATCGTCGATCACCGCACGTATGTGTTTGCCGGCGACGGCTGTCTGATGGAAGGCATCTCGCACGAGGCGGCGTCCCTCGCGGGCACGCTGAAGCTCGACAAGCTCACGGTGCTTTACGACGACAACGGCATCTCCATCGACGGCCATGTCGCGCAGTGGTTCAACGACGACACGCCCGCGCGTTTCGCCGCATACGGCTGGCATGTGGTGCGCGCCGTGGACGGCCATGACGCCGACGCGGTCGACAGCGCGCTGCAGGAAGCGCGCACAGCCGGCAGACCGACGCTGATCTGCTGCCGCACGGTGATCGGCAAAGGCTCGCCTGCAAAAGCCGGTACGCACGATGTGCACGGCGCGCCGCTCGGCGCCGACGAAATAGCGAACACGCGGCGCGCGCTCGGCTGGCCGCATCCGCCGTTTGCGATTCCCGCTGACGTCCGCGCGCTGTGGGATGCAAGGGAGCGTGGCGAGATGGCCGAAGCCGACTGGAGCCGCCGGTTCGCGGCCTATCGCAAGCACTATCCACATGAAGCCGCCGAATTCGAGCGCAGGACACAAGGCGTGCTGCCCGCGCATTGGCGCGATACGGTTCGCGCGATGCTGCGCGACGCGGACAGCGCGGCGCAATCCGTCGCGATACGCAAGGCCTCGCAGCAGACCATTGCCGTGCTGGCTCGCGCGTTGCCCGAACTGCTGGGCGGCTCGGCCGATCTGACCGGATCGAACCTCACCAACTGGCAAGCCGCCATCGATATTCACGCGGACGACGCCGGCCTGCAAGGCGGCAACTATCTGCACTACGGCGTGCGCGAGTTCGGCATGAGCGCGGTGATGAACGGCATCGCGCTGCATCGCGGGCATGTTGCGTTCGGCGGCACGTTCCTCACGTTCTCCGACTACTCGCGTAACGCGCTGCGCATGGCCGCGTTGATGAAGACGCGCTCGATCTTCGTGTTCACGCACGACTCGATCGGCCTGGGTGAAGACGGGCCGACGCATCAGTCGGTGGAACATGCGGCGAGCTTGCGGCTGATTCCCGGGCTCGACGTCTGGCGCCCGTGCGACACCGTCGAGACAGCGCGCGCGTGGGCGAGCGCAATTGAACGCGAGGGGCCGTCGTGCCTCCTGTTGAGTCGCCAGAACCTGCCGTTCGTCACGCGCGGCGGAGAGCAGATCGACGCAATCGAGCGGGGCGGTTATGTGCTGCGTGATTGGCCGGATGCTTCCCTGCCCACGCGAACGCAAACGCACTCGCGGGTCGTGCTGATTGCTACGGGTTCCGAAGTGTCTCTCGCGCTCGACGCCGTCGCGCCGCTCGCCGAAGCGGGCATCGCCGCGCGGGTCGTGTCGATGCCGTCCACGAGCGTGTTCGACCGGCAACCGGACGCATGGCGCGATGCGGTGCTGCCGCGAGGCGTGCCGCGCGTCGCCGTCGAAGCGGGTGTGCGCGCGTTGTGGCGTCAGTACGTGGGGCTGGAAGGCGGCGTGGTGGGCATCGACACCTTCGGCGAATCTGCTCCCGCCGGCGCGCTGTTCGAGCATTTCAAGCTGACCGCGCAGGCCGTGGTGGACGAAGCGCGACGCGTCACGCAGCGCGCGGCATGATCTCCTGCCAAAACGAAGCGGCACCGCGGGAGCCGCACTAAGGAAGCGGCACAACGGGAAACGGCACAACGAGATTCGAATTACCTTCGAGGAGTTTGCAATGGCCTTCATAGCACTGCGTCAACTATTGGACCATGCGGCCGAGCACGGTTACGGCGTGCCCGCGTTCAACGTCAACAACATGGAGCAGATCCACGCGATCATGCAAGCCGCGGAAGAGACCGCGAGTCCGGTGATCCTGCAGGCGTCGGCGGGCGCGCGCAAGTATGCGGGCGAACCGTACCTGCGCCATCTGGTGCTCGCGGCCCTCGAAGCGCATCCGGACATTCCGCTCGTGCTGCATCAGGATCACGGCGCGAGTCCGGCGGTCTGTCAGCAGGCTATCCGTTCGGGCTTCACATCGGTGATGATGGACGGCTCGTTGCTGCCCGATCAGAAAACGCCCGCGACCTATGACTACAACGTCGACGTGAGCCGAAGAGTGGTGGACGCGGCGCATGCGGTGGGTGTATCCGTCGAAGGCGAACTCGGTTGTCTCGGTTCGCTCGAAACCGGCACGGCCGGCGAGGAGGACGGCGTCGGCGCCCAGGGGCAACTGACGCGCGACGATCTCCTGACCGATCCGCACGAAGCGCAGATTTTCGTGGAGTCAACCGGCGTCGACGCGTTGGCGATTGCGATCGGCACGTCGCATGGCGCGTATAAATTCAGCCGCCAACCGACCGGCGATATTCTCGCGATCGACCGGATCGTCGAGATTCATGAGCGGATTCCGAACACGCACCTCGTGATGCATGGGTCGTCGTCGGTGCCGCAGGAATGGCTCGCGATAATCCGCGAATACGGCGGCGACATTCCCACCACGTATGGCGTGCCCGTCGCCGAAATTCAGCGCGGCATTGCGCACGGTGTGCGCAAGGTCAATATCGACACCGACATCCGGCTCGCGATGAGCGGCGCAATGCGCAAGTCGATGGCGAATGCGCGCGCCGAGTTCGATCCGCGCGCCGCGTTGAAGGCGGCGACGGCGGCCGCGCGCGCCGTCTGCGTCGAGCGCTTCGAGGCATTCGGCTGCGCGGGGCAGGCGCCGCGCATCAAGCCATTGCCGCTCGAGGCGATGGCACACCGCTATCACTGATTGCAAGGAGATGGCCATGCGTGATTTTCTGATTGCCCCGTCGTTGCTGTCGGCGGATTTTGCGCGCCTTGCCGACGAGATTCGCGACGTCACAGCAGCCGGCGCGGACTGGATTCATCTGGACGTGATGGACAACCATTACGTGCCGAATCTCACGGTCGGGCCGCTGATCTGCTCGGCAATCCGGCCGCATACGGCGGTGCCTATCGACGTGCATCTGATGACCATGCCCGTCGATCCGCTCGTCGTCAGCTTTGCCGAGGCGGGCGCGAATACGATCAGCTTTCATCCGGAGGCGTCGCTGCATGTGCACCGCACCATCGAACTCATCAAGACGCATGGCGCGCGCGCCGGACTCGCACTCAATCCGGCCACGCCGCTCGCGGTGCTCGATCATGTAATCGAGCGGCTCGACGTGGTGCTGGTGATGTCGGTGAATCCGGGTTTCGGCGGGCAGGCGTTCATTCCCGAGACGCTGGAGAAGTTGCGCGTGTTGCGCGAACGCGTCGATGCAACCATGCAGCGCACGGGACGGCAGTTGCTGATCGAAGTGGACGGCGGCGTGAAGGCGTCGAACATCGCGCGGATCGCGGCGGCGGGCGCGGATGTGTTCGTGGCGGGCTCGGCGGTGTTCGGCGCCGACGACTATGCGCAGGCCATCGGCGAGATGCGCGGCGAACTCACAGCGGTGAGCGAAACCGACGAAGCCAACGAAGAGAGCGAAGCGGCTCTCGCCGCGGCACGCTAAGCGAACCGAACTGCGTGCGCGCTCAACGTTTCTTCATCGTCTCACCGGGCGCGCACCACGCGGACAGATCCTGTTCGGGACGGTCGGTCGCGCAACCCCAGTCGAGCGGCTGGTCCTGGTCGAAGCGTTTGCCGAGCCGCCACGCGATTTCCGCGCGAGCGAGTTGCACGCCCATATAGAACGCGTGGCCGCCGTCGGCTTCGAGATGAAGCTGCGGATAAAGCTCGAATGGATCGCCGGCGCGCAGATGGCCGTCGCGGTTGTAGACATGAATGCCGTCGCTGCTGACCTGTACCCGAAAGTTGGGATCGCGCACGTCGTGGGCGAATTCGTCGATTTCAGCGGCACTATAGGGAAACGGGCGCTTGGCATGGACGGTCGCGAGATCGCCGTTGATGCCCTTGGGCAATACCTGCGCCTCGCGGGCGGCGTGCATCACGCGGCGCGCGACATCCGCTTCGCGCACGGCGCGCCGCGCGTGCAGGCTCACGGAGGTGGTGAGCACCGCGCTCACGCGAAGCTCCGCCGCCATGCCGAGCAACACCGCGTTGATGCCGCTCGTGTCCGCTTCGGTCAGTTCAGTGACGTTGCCGATGCCCATCATGATGGCCACGTCCGGATAGCGCTCGCGCAGCCTCACATAACGCGCGATGGACGTCGCGAGACCGAACGGAATCGGATCGAGAATCGGGTCGGCGAGAAACGCGCGGCCGCGCGCGGCGAACTGTTCGATGGCCGTGTCGAGCGAAGCGGGGTCGCGCGGGTCGCGTGCAACGAGGATCGGCGTGGACGGCACCTCGTCGGCGACCCATAGCGTATCGAGGTTCAGGCTCATCAGATAGTCCGCACCCGCCCGGCCGCCGCGCAGCAGTTCGTCGGTTTGCATCGAATCGACACTGACGCGATAACCTTCGGACTTGAGCCGCCGTACCGCATCCTCGAGATGCGGAAACGGCGTTTCCGGCAGACAGCCGATGTCGATCACATCCGCGCCCTGCGCTGCATATTCGCGCGCACGCGCGGCGATGCCGTCGAGATTGAGCCGCGGCGCATCGACGATCTCAGCGAAAATCTCCGTCTCGTAATGCGACAGATCGAACGGCTGCGCCTCGTGGCCAAAGAATTGCGGCAAGTCCTTCACCTCTTCCGGGCCGCGTTCGAACGGCACGCCGAAATGCTCAGTCAACGCCGCCAGATCGCCCCGGCAACGCCCCGGCACGATCACGCGCTGTGCCCCGAGCGGAGCGGGCACGCGGCGGCGGATCATGTCGGCGGTCATCAGCGCGGCGACCTGCAGGCCGATTTCGCGGATCTCCCAACTGAACGGCGCCGGCGCCATGCTCTCCAGCACACGGATCAGGCTCTTTTCGGCGAGCCGGCCAGTCAGGAAGATGATGTGGTCCATGTCAGTACGCGCCGGGCCGCCCCAAGCGTGCTGACGCCTCCTCGGGGGGCAGCGACCGCAGGGAGCGTGGGGGCTGTTTCATAAGTACGCGCCGGGCCGCCCCAAGCGTGCTCCTTGGGGGCAGCAACCGTAGCGAGCATAAGGGCCGTTCATGCAAGATCAAGAGTCGCCACGCGTCGATCGAGCGCCGTCTTCAGTTCATCCAGTGAGCGCACGACCGTCGTGTACTCGAAGCGCGACAGGCGCTCCACATTGTCGAGTTCGATCGCCCGCGGACGCAGTTCGACCCATTCGTTCGGGCTTTGCGTGACCACGGTCGGTTCCGTGTCGCATGCAAAGACAATGCCCGGAATGCACTGCTTGCCGGCCTGCGCGTACATGTTGGTCGGCAGCGTATCGGAGATGCCGAACGCGCATTTGGCCACCGTGTTGCTGGTGGCCGGCGCGATGACGACGGTGTGGTACATGCCGTGGTAGAGCATGCCTACCGGCACGCCGCTCGCGCTCTTGTCGCGAAAGACATTGAAGCGCTCGCGCAGCCTGGGCAACGCCCAGCCATAGAGCGGCAACACTTCCTCGGCAGCGGCGGAGAGAAAGAGGTCCGTGCGCGGCAACGCCAGCGCGAGCTCGATCGACTCTTCGAGCAGATGGCCCGAGCCGGTCACGCACCACGCGAAGCGCGCATCGGGCTTGAAGTCCGCGAGATTGCGAGCGGGCGCCTGGGTCATGCGCTATCGGCGTGCGGCGATTCTTCTGCCGCCGATTCATCCGGCGAGGATTCATCGACCACCGAGCCGTCATGCGACAGTCGGATATGCAGCCGGCGCATCTTCCGGTACAGCGTATTGCGGCTGATGCCGAGCGCCTTCGCCACATTGCTGACGTTCCAGCGGTTCTCGTCGAGCAGCCCGAGAACGGTCTCGCGTTCGTTCAACTGGATCGCGTTGAGCGCGGAAAGATCGGCGTCGTCGTCCGGATGCGGGGCCGGTTGCGTCGCCGATTGCGCCACTGCTTGCGACGCGGCCGGCATTGCGATTTCGGGCATGCGCTGAGTGATTTCGACAGGCAGGTCCTCGCAGCGGATCGGCTGTCCGTCGCATAGCGCAATGGCCATCTGCAATACGTGCCGCAATTGACGGATATTGCCCGGCCATGCATAGCTCAGCAACGCCTGCTGCGCTTCCTTTGTCAGCTCAGGCGGATCGTTATCGGTTTCGGCCTCGAGCAGATGATGAATCAGCGGAAGCTTGTCGACCCGATCGGCCAGCGACGGCAGATTCAGTTCGACGCCCTTGAGCCGGTAGTACAGATCCTCGCGGAACTGCCCGCTGTGCACGAGTTCGAGCAGGTTGCGGTGGCTCGCGCTGATCAACTGGAAATTGACCTTGACGGTCGTTTCCGCGCCGAGCGGCGTCACCTCGTGTTCCTCGATCACGCGCAAAAGCCGCGCCTGCAACGCGAGCGGCATGTCGCCGATTTCATCGAGAAACAGCGTGCCGCCGTTGGCCTGCACGATTTTGCCGCGCCGTCCTTCGCGCTGTGCGCCGGTGAACGCGCCGGCACGATAGCCGAACAGTTCGCTTTCGATCAGGTTCTCCGGCAGCGACGCGCAATTGACCGGCACGAACGGCCCCGACGAATGCGGGCTGATGCTGTGCAGCGCCTGCGCGAAGACTTCCTTGCCGGTTCCCGTTTGTCCTCGGAGGATGATCGGAATCTTGCGCTGAACCACCCGAGCGCCGAGCTGGATCTGCGAAGCCATGCGCGGGTCGCCGAACTCCAGGTGCGCGATCTCGTCGAGCCGTGCCGGCGGCGGCCGCTTTTCGGGCGTGCTGGCGCGAGGGACGGGCGCCGTCACCGCGACCCGCGTGCCGCGTCCCGCGCTGTTTTGCGCCGTCTGCGCGACGAGGAAGAAGCGGTTGGTCGCGTTCGCGCTGTACACGGTGACCGGATGAAACGAGCCGCGAATGCTGCGCGCGATCATGTCTTCGAGCGACGCGTTGAACGCTTCCTCGATGCGCCGCCCGCGCAACTCGCTCAGCGAGCGGAAGCCAAGCTGGAAGAGCGCACTGCGGTTCGCGGCGAGCACCGTGCTGTCGTCGCCCACCGCGAGCTTGCCGCCATGCAGCGTGCCGACGAATTCCGGGCGGCTGTGAAAGTGGATCATGTTCGCGTGCCGGTAGCGCGCATCGAGCAGACGGTTCTCGATCATCTGCCGCGACATGCCGACGAGCACCAGCGAGTGTTGTTGCAGCAGCTTCGAGCGGCTCGTCACATCGAGCACGCCGGCGATCTCGCCGCAGTCGTCGAAGATCGGCGCGGCGGAGCAGGTGAGCGATGTATAGCGCGGATAGAAATGCTCGTGCTGACACACGGCGATGCAGTCGCGCTCGGCCAGACAGGTGCCCATTCCGTTGGTGCCGGCTTCGCGCTCGCTCCACAGGGCGCCGACGCGGAAACCGTCGGAGGCGACCGCTTCCGCAAAAGGCACCGACGAAACCTGATGGACGATCACGCCGCCCGAGTCAACCAGCACCACCGCGAGTTCAGGGTCGGCCAACTGCTGATACAGCGTGGTCATTTCCAGCTTCGAACATGCGATCAGATCACCCATGGCCTCGCGCCGCGAGCTTAGTTCGTACTCCGTCAGGATAGGCGGCGTAACGAAGCGGGAAGGGTCGAGCTGGAATTCGTTCACGCAGCGCGCCCACGATTGAGCGACTGGCTCGCTCGTCGGACGCGTCGCCAATTGATGATTGACGACGTTCAGAATTTCACGGACGTGCATGGAGCTGTCAGCGAGCAACGACATGGGGTTTGTCTCCGTTGCGGCAATTCTCGCGCCGGGCGTTGCGTTGCGCTGTATTGCAATCGCTTTGCTTCGCCATGCGCGTCATGAGTGCCGCTTTATCGATAATGTCTTCCCCTGGCGCCCGGCTTCTGGGTCCGTATGCGCATTGAGTGATCCGCCTGCCTATTTCTGTCTACTGTCAGGCGTTGGCTTAAAACTCTACGCCCGATGTCGCTGCCGTTCAATAAGAAGTCGCATCAATAGTACAGGGTGTGCCCGTTTTTTGCTTTTCTTCTGCCGATGCGGTTTCAGGGTCGTTTGCCCGTCTGTACGCCTGTTTTTCATTGGCCGGCCATGCTGGGCGTGTTGCAGCCGCGGCGCACAGTGCTTCGCGCCCGAGTCATCCTGTACTGCTTTATGTTTACCCGAGTTGCGCCTGCTCACTATTTGCCGCTACGCGGCGGAGTACACCATGGACCGTATCGATACCATTCGCCTCGCCAGTTTCTCCGGTGCCTGCGCCGATGCAGAGGCGCCTCGCCCGAGCGCGCCTTGGGGTGCGCCCTCAGAAGCGCCATTGGCCGGGACGTTGCCCGGGCGCATGGACATCGTGTTCATCGAGAACTTTATAGGTCAGACGATTATAGGCATCGACAGCAGCGAATTGCATGTGCCGCAATCTGTGCGGATGAATCTCGCAATCGGAGTACCCGCGATTCGGGCATGCACGACCGATTGCATCGAGGACACGATCAACTATGCGGCGGTGCGTAGCGCACTGCACGCGCTGCTGGAGTCGCACGGCGTGCGTCTGCTCGAAGCGCTTGCCGAAGCGGTGGCACGCCTGCTGATTACGGACTTCGGCGCGCACTGGGTACGCGTCGCACTGGCAAAGCCGGCCAAATTCGACGACGTGGCGGCCGTCGGCGTACAGATCGAGCGGCAACGCAGCGATATGCGCAAGGCGGTCAACGGACTGGCGGGTTATGCGTCGCTCGGCGAGGGGCTGATTCCGAACTGAGACGGTGGCGGCCGGCACTGACAACGGTGCCCGCGCCGCTTCCCGGCGACGTCTGCTACTTCGACGCCGCCGTTCTATCGTTGCCGAGTCCGCAGCTCCGGTAGGCGTTCGTCTGCAACGCACGGAATTTCTTCGTCTGCGCTTTCGCGTGGTCGACGCGAAACTCCGAGCCGCCTTCGCCGCCCAGCGTCGCATACTTGGCGAAGGTCGACTGATTGACGAACTCGTCGTAAGGCAGCGCGGTCGCCATTTTGTCGATCACGCACGAGCATTTATAGACGTTCGCGAAATCGTGTCCGTTGTCGTCCATGCAGGAGAGCACGTATTCGACGCGTCCCTGGGTCGGGTAGTTGTAGCCTCCCGCCGGGGCCGGCGCCTTGGGCGCGTCGTCGTCCGCCCGGGCGAGCGGCACGGCGAGCGCGATGCAGGCACAGACCGCGAGCGTGCGACATCGTAGGGTCATCTGATGCCTCTATGAGAGCAATTGCACCATGCGAAGACCCGCGCCGGCAGCGCAAACGCTGCGCCGCCGCGCGGGCCGCGCGCCGTCAGTTCGGTGCGAACGGGTGCGCCACGGTGCTCTTCTTCGAAACGACCTCGGCGGCGGTCGGCTCACCCCTGACCGCGCGTTGAATCGCCTCGCGCGTCGCCTTGTAGTTGTACTCCTGGATCTTCTTGTCGTCCTCCGCCTGCCAGTGAATGAAGACGCCGACGCACAGGAACAGATCGTCCGCCTCGTCCTGCGGGATTGTGCCGTCCTCGACGCTGTCGGCGACAGCGAGCGCGACGGCATGCTGCGCAGGCCCGAACATCTGCACGGCCTGCTTTGCGCCCTTGATCGTCACCTTGTTGAAAAGGATCGTGTTGGGTTTGGTGAGCAGGTTCGGTGCGACGACCGCGAGCAGCGATGTGAAGCCGTCCTTATTGTTGGTGAGCGCATTGCAGAATGCGGTTTCCGCAGCGGAACCTCGCGGTCCGATCAGCAAGTCGATGTGTGCGACCTCGTTGCCGTCGCCGACGAGCGACTCTCCTATCAGGACGCGGTTGATCTTGGCCATGCTGTTCCTCCGATGAGTGGAATGGGACTTGCCGACTAACTGAACGCCGCCTGTGACGGTCCTCGTCCGTGATCGCCTGGCGGCGGGTTGATGCACGGTGGGACTAACTAACAGAATCCGTGCCAGTGGGCGGCGCGCCCGCCCCGCAGGGCGCGCGGATCGCGCTGGCTGGCTGTGCGAGGCAGCCCGCTACGAACAGCGTGGCGACCGTCAGGTCCGCGCTGGTGCCGGGATTGATGGCGCCGGCCTTCATTTCGGCGTCCCATGCATCGAGCGACTCGCGCGCAGCGCCGGGGTCCGCTTGCGTGAGCGCGCGGCGCCATTGCGCGTGCTGTTCGCGTGCCGCAAGCGTGACACTCTGCGCCACGGCCGCGCCGTGCTTACGCACAATGTGCGAGTCGGGCCAGGCGCCGAGGAAAGCGAGAAAAACGTTGAGCGTCGCGACGTGCGGCTGATCCGAGGGGACTTCGCGAAACGCTGCGAGCCCGGTCTCGAAGATGTCGCGGAAACCTTCGGCATATTGGCGGGCGATGCTGTCGCGCGCGGCGGCGAGCGTCATCGCGTCGCGCAGGCCGATTGTCGGCGCGTTGTGGACCGATTGCTCGGGCGCGTCGCCGAGGCCGCCTGGATTGGCGAGTGCGATCGCGCGGTAGGCGAGGCGCGCGTCGTCGAGATCGAGCCGCGCGAGCACGCGCCCGGTCGCGGCACACCAATCGGTGGCCGAAAGCGGGCACGCGGTTGCTTCGAGCGCCGCCGCGAGCGGCGCGACGAGCAGCAGGATGCCGAGGTTCGTATTGCAGCCGACCGCCGCGCGCGTGCGCGTGACGGCATCGAACACGCGCTGGCCTACCGGCGCACCGGGCGCGAGAAGCGCATCGGCGGCGACGTCGGCGCTGGCGATGAACTGCGCCGCGCTCATGCCGTGGCCTTCGCTATCGACGCTGACGTTGCCCGGCTTGGGCGTCTCTACATCGAGGCGGCAAGCAGTCAGGAAAGCCGCGCGAATCCGCGCGAGCGAGATCGCGGCTGGATCTTCGTCAGCGAGCCGACCAGGCGGATCGACGCAACCGCGCGGCGGCTCAGCCATGTCGTCCATGCAGCGCCAGGACCGCCGTCGCCGCTGCGTCGCCGCTCTGCGCGAGCGCCTGGCGTTGCGCGGGCAGTTTGCGAAGCAGCAAATCGTCGACGAGTGCCGCTGCGACGTCGATCGACGTCACCGATTGCAGGCCGCGCCATGCCGCCACGCCATTGACTTCGAGCACGAGCGGCGTGGCGGCATCGTGCGGATCGGGAATCAGGTCGACGCCCGCATAGTCGAGCCCGAGCGCCTCGGTGGCGCGCACGGCGGTTTGCGCGAGCGGGGCGTCGAGCTCGGCCGCTTCGCATACGGCGCCCTGCGCGAAGTTGTGAATCCAGTCCTTTCCGCCGACGCGCCGCATCGCCGCGACCGCGCGTCCGCCGATCACCAGCACGCGCCAGTCGAAGCCCGGATGGCCGCCATCGACATAACGCTGGAGATACGCCACTTGGCCGTACGGCTTCAGCGAGGGCAGCGGCGCAAGCGTGCGAGGGGGCGTCTTTCGTGCGCCGAGCCGTTTGAGTCCATGGCCTTGCGAGCCGAACAGCGGTTTGAGCACGACCTGGCGCCCTGCCGCGGCTTCGCGCATCAGCACACGCTGCGCGGACGCGGCCGATTCGCCGGCCCATGTCGCGGGCGTGGGCACGCCGTGGCGATGCAGCAAGAAGCTCGTCATCGATTTATCGACACTGCGTTCGATCGCGCGCGCGTCGTTGTAGACCGGCACGCCCGATTCGCGCAGCGCATGCAGGATGCCGAGGCGCAGCGTGACCTGCTCGAAGGTGCCGCCGGCGATGCCGCGCACGAACACCGCGTCGGGCAGCGTATGGCCGAAGCCAGGCAGCACCAGCCCATGCGGCTCCCACGTCGTATCGAACCGGCAGTCGGCCAGATCGATGCAGCGCGCTTCCGCGCCGCGCGCGCGGAAGGCCTTTTTCAGGCGTCCGGTGTGCCAGCCGGTTTCGTCGGCCATGATCGCGATGCGCAGCGGGCCTTGCGCACCCGACGCAGTGCCGTCTCTGCGGGAGGCGGGGTCGGCGGAAACCAGCGGTAAAGGCAGGCTCATGGCTTGCCGTTCCATTGATCGTGCAGCAAGGCCGCGTCGGTGGCGCCACCGTGATACGTTGCGCCGCTTTCGAGGCTGCTGACCCACACTTCGGCTGGAGCGAACAGCGCAGGATCGATCTGATAGAAGTCGTAGTTGAACGACGTGAAGATGTCCGCGAACGGACGGCCATGGTCGCGCGAGTTCGACGCGGGCAGTTCGGCGGCGAGCCGCCTTGCGACCGCATCGTGCTTCACCGTCAGATGCACGCGGCCGCCGTACAGGATCGCGTCGTTGGTGCGGCCCATCGCCTGAATGCCGTCCGGCGCGGGCGGCGGCAGGGGCGCCGAACCGCCGGCTTCCACGATTTCGTCTAGCGCGACGCCGAGCACGTGCGTCTTGTGCATCGCCACTTCGACCACTCGCGCCACCACCTGCACCGTTCCCGCCACAGACTGTGTCGGCGTCGTCACAAGTGTCAACCGTTCGGGCGCGAGGCCGCAGTCGTGCAGCACCTTGTCGATGACGACCTGCGGCGGCAGCCGGTCCACTTCGAGCACCAGCACGCCGCGCTCGTGATAATCGCGATAGCCGAGTTCTGCAAAAAGCGGCTCCTTGACGGCAAGCGCGCGCGCCGGGCCCGAGCCGAGCGAAAAGAACTTCTTGCCGCCCGTCTGTTCCTTCGTCGCGGCGAGGCTCCATCCCGCGTATTGGCTGGCGAGGCAGGCAAGTACCGGCCACGACGTGCGGACTTCGATTGTGCTCGGCCACAGCGGCTGTGCGTCCAGGCTCTCGCGCACCGTCACGTGGCCAAGGCCGCCCATGCAGATGCGCGCGATCAGCACGCCTGCCGCGACGCTGCCGGGCGCGGCCACGCCTGCATCGACGAGCGCCGTGCCGTTCTCCGTGCGGCTGACGGCGACGCCGAAGCGCGGCGCATCGTCCACGAGGCGCGCAACGAGGCGTTCGCTGAGGGCGTTGACGCTCAGCGCGGCGGCATCCGCGAGCGGCGGCGTGGATTCGTCAGGAGTGGCAGTGGATGAAGGCATAGTCGGGCTCATAACAGGGCTCATGGCCAGGCTCATGGCAGGTTTCGATTCGTTGCAGAACCAGCGCGTGCTGCGCGTCGAGCGCATAGCGCACCGCATCCACCGAAGCCGCGCGCACGAGCAGCGTGCAGACCGGCTGGCCTGCTTCGATCCATGTGCCGGGCATCGGCACGTCGCGGCAGCGCGGGTCGCGCATGCAGGCGTCGCTGAACGCTTGCGAGACCGTGAAGGGGTGCGGCGCGAACAGCACCCGTTGACCGGCGCGCCATGTCGCGCGCGCTGGCTCCGCAGGCAGACGGCCGTGACGGCAGGCGTCGATATGACACGCGAGCAGGCCGCGCGGCCATGCATCTGGCGACGCGCTCTCGTAGAGCGTCATCGTCGATGAAGGGCGCGTGTTGATTTCGAGCAGTTCGAACGAATCGCCGTCGAGCAGAAAATCGCAGCTATTGATGCCGGTAAGGCCGACGCGCGCGCAAAGCGCGGCGATCGCCGCGCGCACACGCACCTCGACATGAGACGGCAGATCGATCGGACCGATCGATCCCGCGTGCACGAAAGGCAGGTTGCCCATTCTGCACGTGAGCTGTTCCGCGAAGCCGATCACGCGCGCGCTGCCGCGAGCGGCGATGAACAGGGCCGACAGCGCGCGGCCGCGGCTTTGCCGCTGGAAATAGGCTTGCGCGGGAACGCGCATATCGGAGGCCGGGGCGAGCGTGGCGAGCGGTTCGACATGCGTCCCGCCGCAACCGTCGGCACGCTTGACCAGCCAGCCTTGCGCAAGCGCGGGCCGCGTGAAGGCGACCGGCGGATGCGGAATATCGAGTTCGCCCAGCAGCGCGAAAAAGCGCCGCGGATCGCGCACCGCGGCGCTTGCGTCGACGGAATTGCCAATGAAGCGCGGCAGGCCAGGCACGCTGCACACTTGTGCGACGAACGGCTCGAGGCCGCTGCCGTCGATCCAGCCGATCATGCCCGGCAGCCGCGCGCTGCGTTCTAGAGCGTCGGTGAGCCGCGCGGCGTCGATCGACAACGGCGCGCCGCCGATGTCGAACCACAGCTCCGATGCATCGAGGGTGTCGCGATCGCCGAACACATCGAGCGCAACGACGCGCAAGCCCGCACGCGCGGCGGATTGCGCGAGCATCCGTGCGGACTGTCCGGCCACCGCGACGAACGGCGTACGCGATGAAGATGGACGCGAATTCATGGTTGCTCCAGCAACGGCGCAATGCCGCCTATGTAATGGGTCATGCAAGGTGTCGGGCAAAATTCCGCACAACCCGCCGCTCAACCGAGACCGGCCGCGACGGCGCGGGCCTCGTCGAACGCTTGGGGAAAACTCAGATAAACGGGCTTCCCGCCCGTGCGCATCCGCGTGAAGAGCCGGTGTTCCACCTGATACTTGACGTTGCCGATCGCCAGCGCGCCGATACCGATTGCGCCGCCGGCAGTCGGCACGCCCTCGATCGGCTTGCCGTCGTTCATCACGTTCACGCCGGCAATGCCTTCGGGCGGCACGGCGTTGACATCGGCGGCGATCAGCAGATGGCGGGCATGTTCGAGATCCTCGCGGCTCACCACCTGCACGCCGGCGACGGCGGTCGCCAGCACGATCTCGGCTTCGCCCAGCACCGTGCGCAGCTCGGCGGGGGTGGCCGTGCTCACACCCTTGGTCACGATGCCGAAGCGCTGATTGAGGTCGTCGCTCACGCGCACCGCACGCGCCTGGTCGGAATGGCTCGCAATCGACACATCTGCGCCGAGCGAGGCCGCCATCGCCGCGGCCACGCGCCCGACAGCGCCCGTGCCGCCGAGAATCAGCACGCGCTTGCCGCCCAGTTCCATCCCGTACGCCTTCGTCAGATGCCGCTCGGCCAGCGCGACGAGCGCGGCCGCGGTCGTGTACGCGCCGCTTGGATCGGCGAACACCGACACTTCGAACGGCGGGACCATGGCCTTGCGCGCAGTGTCGAGCATGTCGGCGGCAAGCATCACATCGCGCCCGCCGATGAAGATGCCGGTGCGCGCCACGCCTTTCGGGCCGCGCGAGAAGATCGCGTCCTGAGTCAGATTGGCGACCATCCCGGCTTCGACGTCGCAATACGGCACGATGATCTGATAGCCGGCGTCGGCGGCCATGTTCACGTCGAACGGACTCATCTGCGGGGTGGCCGTGAACATGTGAAGAATGTAGGGCCTTTCAGCGGGTTTTTCAGTGATGTCGGACATGGCAGGGGGCTCGTTTCAGTGGCGATCTCGTGGTCTGCGCAGCGGAAGGGCTGATAGCTGCCGCGCGCGGGCGCATGGGCAACGTGTGACACATATGGCGCATATCGCGCCGATGCCGTGTATGCCGCATGGTGCTGTGTGCCGTTGCGTCGCCGGCGGGGCGCGCCGGGCGTGCCGCCTGTTCGTGGGCCGCCCAATCGTGGGCCGCCCATTCGTGGGGCGAGCGTTCGTGAACCGCCCGTTCATGGGCCGCCCGGTGCGCGGGCCTCGGCGAGGAGTAAAGGCACTTCATGCTGCGTCGATGCGCTGGTGCTGCCGCGCTTGCGCGGAGCGTACGGTCGCGCCGCGATTCCGTCCGGCGACGAGCGTGCATTCGATATGCGGCATGCCGCGCGTGGCCTCGCGGGCGGCGGCGAGCGCACACTCGGCGTCACGCGCGCTGCCGACGATCGCAAAACCCGTCGGCCCCCACGAGCTCTGGCCGATGCCCGCGGTTCTCTGCGCGGCCACGGCGCGCAGCGCGCGTTCGACGTCGGGACTCGCGAACACGCCGCCTTGCACGGGCGCGAAGTATTCGCCAATGGTCTGCTGCATTTCGGTCAGTCCGTGCGCGAAGGGCACAATGTTGCGCTCGGCGGCGCCCGGCAGAATCTTCATCAGCACGAGGTGGCACAGATGCGCGGCGAGTCTCTGCGGGAACGGCGCGAGCGCGGCGAGACCGCGCCGTTCGTCGGCGCCGTGCAGGCCTTCGCGGGCGTTGTCGCTGACGAGCAGCACCCGCCAGTTCTCGGGAAACGGCTGGCGCGCGAGCAGCGGCGGCACGCCCGGATGCAGATCGCCCGACGGTCCGCCATCCACCAGCAGGCCGCCCGAATCGAAGCCGAGCACACCGATGCCCGAGCGCGCGCCGCGTCCGAGCAGGTTCGCCAGTTCCGCGCTGGTAGCGACGTGGCCCAGCAGACGAACGAACGCCATGCCGACGGCGAGCGCGAGTTGCGTCCCCGATCCGAGGCCGGCGTGGGCGCGCGGCGTCTGGGCAATGTCGATGGCGACGGGCGTCGGGTCATAGGCGGCGTGAAGCCGTTCGAGGCAGACCGCGATGCGCTCGCGCTCCGCATCGCTCACCGCGCCGCCAATGCGATCCCGTTCGGCGAGCCGTGCTTCGACGCGCGTGCCGCCGCCGTCGATCACGAGTCCGAGACTGCCGAACGCGCGTCCAAGCGAAGCGTTCGGGTCGAGGAAGCCCAGATGCAGCCGCGCCGGTGCATCGACCGTCACGGTGGCATCAGGCGGAAGGCGGCGAACGTGAAGCTGCATTGCGAGTGTCCTTGTTCGTGCGTGGCTCGATGTTGCCTGAGCCGGGTGGACCGCAAGAGCCGCCGTGGCGACAGCGTATGCCGTGGCGCGGCGGGCCGGCGGACGACTTCAAGCGAAAGCCGTACCAGGCCCGCGGCGCGACGCCTGGTTCTAGCCGCCCGCGGCGGTTCCCTCGGCCGGTTTCGGCGCGTCGTATTTGATGTAGCGAAAGCGCTGGTCGTCGCTTGGCGTGCCCTCGAGCGGACCGCCTTCGGTGGCCGGCTGCCACTGGATGAACGACTCGATCTTGGTGGCGAGTGCGAAGTCCTTGTCCGTGATGCCTTTCGCCGTATGCGTCTTGAGTTTCACGATTACGAATGCATAGGAGACCGTGAGATCCGGGTGATGCCAGGCGGCTTCCGCGAGATGGCCCACTGCGTTCACCACCATCAAGGTTCCCTTCCAGCCTTCCGTGCGGTATTTGCGCCGCAGCCAGCCGTCTTCGATGTACCAGTGCTGTAGCGGACCGGCGAGACGTTGCCGGATCTCGTCGTCGGAATAGACCTTTTCCGTATTTGCCATGATCGTTGCTCCGCGGATGTTGGATCGGCCGGTAAGACCGATGTTGCACTGCAAATGACGGGCCAATCGCAGGCCGCGTCGGGCGAAGATGTTCGCTCGCTGGATGCCTCGCGACGGACACGCTTCGTATCGGGGAATGACACAGTATGTCCCACATGCCGCGCTTCAGTGGTGTCACCCAGTGACACCGCCGAAGCGCCTCGCACACGATTGCCGTTTCATGTGGACGTCATGCGAACGTCACACGGCTATCGGGCAACGGCGCCGGCGAGGCCCGAGGCGCGGCGCGCGGCTCGATGCGGTGTGCCCGCGCGGCGTTTGCGGACCGCCTTCTGGCGGCGAACGCGGTTCGGTCTCGATGCAATACCGGCATGGAATATGCGTTGGCCGTCATGCGCCGCAAAACCCGACAACGATTGGGGCATGGCGCTGATCGTTACCCTGCATCCGTGAAGGCGCGCCCGGTGCGACGAGGTAGCGTGGGTCATTCGTGAGTTGAACAGCAAGACCATTCTGGAGGAGACATGAACTTACGCACCACGGTTCTTGGGCTCGCGATCCTCGCGTCGGCAGCCATGAGCTCTATCGTTGCACAGGCCGATTCGCAGCTCGATGGGCTCATCAAAAGTCCGTCGAACTGGGCGGCGCAGGCAGGCGATTATGCGAATCACCGCTACAGCCCACTCAAGCAGATCAACGAAAACAACGTCGGAAAACTACAGGTCGCCTGGACCATGTCGACCGGCGTGCTGCGCGGCCATGAAGGCTCGCCGCTCGTGATCGGCGACACGATGTATATCCACTCGCCGTTCCCTAACAAGGTGATTGCGATCAACCTGAAGGATCAAACATTCCTCTGGCAGTATCAGCCGAAGCAGGATGAGTCGGTTGTGTCCGTGATGTGTTGCGATACGGTCAATCGCGGGCTCGCGTATGGCGACGGCAAGATCTTCCTGCAACAGGCCGACACCAAGCTCGTCGCATTGAACGCGAAAACGGGCGAAGTGGTCTGGACCGCGCAGAACGGCAACCCGAAAGCCGGCGAAACCAACACCAATGCGCCGCACGTATTCGGCGACAAGGTGCTGACCGGCATCTCGGGTGGCGAGTTCGGCGTGCGCGGACGTCTGATCGCGTATGACGTGAAAACCGGCAAGCCGGTCTGGACCGCGTACAGCACGGGCCCGGACAAGGACATGCTGATGGACCCCGACAAGACGATGACCTACGCCGACGGCAAGATGGTGCCGGTGGGCGCGGATTCGTCGCTGAAGTCCTGGAAGGGCGATCAGTGGAAGCTGGGCGGCGGCACCACGTGGGGCTGGTATGCGTGGGATCCGAAGCTCAACCTTGTCTACTACGGTACCGGCAATCCGGGCACATGGAACCCGACGCAACGTCCGGGTGACAACAAGTGGTCGATGTCGATCATGGCCCGCGACCTGAATACGGGCATGGCGAAGTGGGTCTATCAGATGACGCCGCACGACGAGTGGGACTACGACGGCGTGAATGAAATGATCCTGTCGGACCTGAACATCGACGGCAAGAAAGTGCCTTCCATCGTTCACTTCGACCGCAATGGTTTCGGCTACACGTTGAATCGCGAAACTGGACAACTGCTCGTCGCGCAGAAGTTCGATCCGGCGGTGAACTGGGCCGACCGTGTCGACATGAAGAGCGGCAAGCCGATTCGCAACGCGGCGTATTCCACGCAGGCAGCGGGCTCGGACCACAACGTGAAGGGCATCTGTCCGGCGGCGCTCGGCTCGAAGGACCAGCAGCCCGCGGCGTATGACCCGAACTCGAGCCTCTTCCTCGTGCCGACCAACCACGTCTGCATGGACTATGAGCCGTTCGATGTCGACTACGTGTCCGGTCAGCCATATGTAGGCGCAACGCTGTCGATGTATCCGGGCCCGAACGAGCAGAACGCGATGGGCAATTTCATTGCGTGGGATGCCTCGAAGGGCAAGATCGTCTGGTCCAAGCCGGAGAAGTTCTCGGTGTGGTCGGGCGCCCTCGCGACTGCGGGCGGCGTGGCCTTCTACGGCACGCTTGAAGGCTACCTGAAGGCAGTCCGCATCAAGGACGGCAAGGAACTGTGGCGCTTCAAGACCCCGTCGGGGATCATCGGCAACGTGTTTACGTACGAGTACCAGGGCAAGCAGTATGTAGGCGTCTACTCGGGCATTGGCGGCTGGGCCGGCATCGGCATGGCGGCGGGTCTCGAGAAGTCGACTGAAGGCCTGGGCGCGGTGGGCGGTTATCGTGAACTCGCGAAGTACACGGCGCTCGGCGGCACGCTCTTTGTCTTCGCCATTCCCGGCGGCAACAGTTAAACGCCGGGCCGTTTGAGTCGTGCGGCCGGTTTGCCCTTGTGAAGTATCGGGCAGCCGGCAGTGCGATTCAGTCCAATCAGTTAAATACAGTTTTGCATACGAGTTATCGGGTCCGCGCGGTTGCACGGATGCGCCGGTGAAACGCATCGAGGCGCGGCCCTAATCAATAAGGAGACGTTTGCATATGAAAGGCCGATCAATCTTGTTGCGGGCGGTGGTGCCCGTCCTTTTCGTCGTGCTGCCTGTCACGTACGCCCAGACCAATCCCGCGATTGCCCAGGTGGCGTACAAGGTGGTCGATGGCAGCAAGGTGGACAGCAACACGTTGCAAGGATGGAAGACCTGGCGCGCGCTTGCCTGTGAACGCTGCCACGGCGCGCAGCAGCAGGGCATGGTGGGACCGTCGCTGGTCGAAGCGTTCAAGACGCTCGACAAGAACGAATTTCACCGCACCGTATTCGGTGGGCGGGTCGAGAAGGGCATGCCCGACTTCAGTTCCAGCCAGATGATGCAGAAGAACTGGGAGAATCTTTACGCCTATCTGAAAGGGCGCTCGGACGGGCAGATCAAGCCCGGCGATCTGCAGGCCATCGACGCGAAATAACGCCGGCGGTTCCACTTCAGGAGGTGATCGATGCGTCATCGCAAACTAATGCACGCGCATGCCGCGCTGATGGCCGCCGCGCTTTGCTATGCAGCGTTGGCCAGTGGCGCGGTGCGCGCCCAGGGCGAGGCGGCGCTGCCGAACAACGACGGCGCCGACGGCGTGCTGCGAGTCTGCGCGGACCCGAACAACATGCCTTTGTCAAACAACAAGGGCGAGGGTTACGAGAATCGCATCGCGAGCCAGATGGCGAGCGATTTCGGCTACAAGCTCGAATACACCTATTTCCCGCAGCGCATGGGCTTCGTGCGCCACACGCTGCGCGAGAAGGTTGCAGACAGCGGGCGCTACAAATGCGATCTGATCATCGGCGTGCCGAAAGGCTACGACATGACCTCGACGACGCAGCCATATCTGCGCTCGACCTATGCGATGGTGTTCAGGAAGCGGCCCGAGCTGGCGGGCATCAATACGCCGGACGATCTGCTGAAACTGCCGCCGGACCAGTTGCACAAGCTGCGCTTCGGCATCTTCTCGCAGACGCCCGCGGTCGACTGGCTGCTCGGTCATAACCTGATCGATCAGGCGGTCTCATATCAGGTGCAAAGCGGCGATCCGCAGGAGTATCCCGGTCAGATGATCGAAAAGGATCTGCAGGCGGGCAATGTCGACGTCGTCTTTCTGTGGGGACCGATTGCGGGTTACTTCGCGAAGCGCTCCGGGGATTCGGTGAAGCTCGTGCCGTTCCCGGCGGCGCCCGGCATCCGCTTCGACTATACGATCTCGATGGGTGTGCGCTACGGCGAAAAAGCGTGGAAGGACAAGGTCGATCAATGGATCGGCGCGAACCACGAGAAGATCGACAGCATTCTGACGAGTTATGAAGTGCCGCTTCTGAAGCCCGTCGATGCGCCGGCCGGCAAGCCTGCGGATGCATCGCCATGAGAGCAGCGCGCGGCGATCTGCGCCGCGAACGGCGGCGCGTGCTCGCGGTGTGCGCCGCGAGCTGCATGACATTCCTTACGTGCGTGACGTGCTTCACGGGCGAGGTGCATGCGGCGGCGCCTGCGCCGGGCAGTGGCGATATTTCCAAGGCCGAACAGCTTATCTTCACGACCGATCATCTTCATGGCATTGCGCAGCAAACCGAGCTCGACTACGCGCTGCTCAGTTCTGACCCGCCCGCGCACGGCACCGACATCGTCAAGGTGCTAGTAGTGAGCCCGGACAACGCGAAGGGTGATGCCCAGGTGTCCGACCACAGCGGCGCGGTGCCGTTGCCAAACGGTGGCTTGCAGTGCAATCCGGTGATCATCTATTTCCTCGAACGCGATATCGCCGAGATGGAGCGGCTGACGGGCGGCCAGCGCCGCTATTTCCAGCAGCGCCTGCGGCTCGCGCTCGCCGCCAACCCGAAGATCGAAACGGTGACGAGCCAGATCGACGGCAAGCCGGTGAAGGCGCAACAGATTGTCGTGCAGCCGTATCTCGGCGATCCCAACGCCGAACGCTTCGCTCAATACATCGGGAAGCGCTACACGTTCCTGATCGCCGATACCGTACCGGGCGAAGTCGCGCTGATTCGTACCGACGTGCCCGGCGCGAACAACGATTTCGTGCATCCGTTGCACAGCCGGACGCTGAGTTTTCAGGCGGTGTTGCGAAAACTGCCGCTGCCGCCGAATGGACCAAATACGCCCAATACGCCCAATACGCCGAACGCACCGCATGCGCCGAATGGGCCGGTAAAACCGTCGAACGCGCCGCGTGCGAGCCGTTAGCAGGCGCGCGGCCGTGAATTTCATCCGCTCGCTGACCTTGCGTCAATTGCAGATTTTCGTCGTGGCGAGCCGCTATACGAGTTTCGCGCGAGCCGCCGAGGAACTGCATCTGACGCAGCCGGCGGTATCGATGCAGATTCATCAACTGGAGGAGGCTGTCGGTCTGCGTCTGTTCGAGCGCATTGCACGCAAGCTGACGTTGACGGAGGCGGGTGAAAAGTTCAGTCACCACGCGAGCCGGATTCTCGGCGAAATCAAGGATGCCGAAGATGCGATGACGTCGCTCAAGCAGGCCGATAGTGGCTCGATTGCGGTGGGCATCGTCAGTTCGGCGACGTATTTCGCGCCGAAGCTGCTCGCCATGTATTCGCATCTGTACCCGAAGGTGGACGTGCATTTCTCGGTCGGCAACCGCGACGCGCTGCTGCGCCTTTTGCAGGACAACGCGATCGACCTTGCGATCATGGGGCGTCCGCCGCCGGAACTCGACACGACGACGGAGCCGCTCGCGTGGCATCCGCAAGTGGTGATCGCGCCGGTGGACCATCCGCTTGTCGACGCGCGGCGCTTCGATTTGCAGGAACTGCGCGGCGACACATTCCTGTTGCGCGAGCCCGGTTCGGGGACCCGCATGGCCGCGGAGGAAATGTTCCGGCAGCATCTTTTCACGCCCGCGAAAGTGGTCACGCTCGGCAGCAACGAGACGATCAAACAGGCGGTGATCGCGGGCATGGGCGTAAGTCTGATTTCGTTGCACACGCTGTTGCTGGAGCTGCGTACGAAGGAGCTTGCGTTGCTCGACGTCAACGGTACGCCGATCGAACGAACGTGGCAGATCGTTCATTTGCGCGCCAAGCAGCTATCGCCGACGTGCATGGTTTTCCGGCAGTTTCTGCTCGAGGAGGCCGCCGCTTATCTGGAGCGCGAGTATGCAGTGTTCGTTCCGTCGCCCGCGAAGTCGAGAGGGCTGATACGCGCAGTGGGCGACGGATCCGCATGAGCCGTTTTTCCGGCGGCGGCGCAGTGTGTGTGCGTGCCTGCCATAGGAGATTGCATCGATGGGTTCCAGCGAACAGCTTCAGGACTGGCGTCTGCATGCGTTGCAAATCGAGGACGAAGTCTCGAGCGTCGTGATCGGCCAGCAGCAGGTGATCCGTCTGATTACGGTGGCCTTGTTCGCGCGCGGTCACGTGCTGCTCGAAGGCGGTGTCGGCGTCGGCAAGACAACGGTGCTGCGCGCGTTCGCGCGTGTCGTGGGCGGCGAGTTCGAGCGTGTCGAAGGCACGATCGATCTGATGCCGGGCGACCTCGTCTATCACACGTACGTCGACGCCGAGGGCCGGCCGCGCATCGATCCGGGTCCGCTTCTTCGGCACGGCGAGGGCCTCACTACGTTCTTCTTCAACGAAATCAATCGCGCGCGTCCGCAGGTTCAGTCGCTGCTGTTGCGTGCGATGGCCGAGCGCTCCGTGTGGGCGTTCGATCGCGAATACCGCTTCCCCCATATGACGGTGTTCGCCGATCGCAACAAGGTCGAGAAGGAAGAGACGTTCGAGCTGGCGTCGGCGGCGCGTGACCGCTTCCTGTTCGAGCTGGGCATGCCGACGCCGGACGACGCCGAGGTGCGCCGCGCACTCGTCTTCGATGACGACTATCACGATGTCGACCGGTTGCTCGCGCGGCTTTCGCCCGCGATCGTGCCGTGGGAGCAGTTGAACCAGGTCGGCGCGGCGATCCAGCATAGTGTGCAATCGAGCGAAACGATCGAGCGCTACGTGCTCGACATCTGGCAGGCAACGGAAACCCCGCAGCGCTTCGGCATCGCGCTCGACGGCGTGGACATGGAGCGGCTGATCCTGGCGGGCGCGAGTCCGCGCGGCATGAGCGCGCTGTTGCGGGCGGCGCGCGTGGTGGCGTGGCTCGCGGGCCGCTCGCATCTGATTCCGGAAGACATTCATGCGGTGCTGTTGCCCGCGCTCGGGCATCGCGTGTTCTTCACGCCGATCTACGAACTGCGCCGTCAGGAACTCTCGGAAGCACTGACCGCACAGATCGTCGACAGGCTCGCCGTGCCCTGAACCATGAACGGGATATCGGAATTTCACTACCGCTTGCCGATGCGCGCGTCCGGGTTTCGTCCCGGCTCGCATCGGGGATCGAGCTTTGGCGCGGGCCAGGAATTTGCAATGCACGGCCGCCTGTTCGATTATCCGGACCCGCGGCGCCTCGATCTGCGAGCGAGCGTGCGCGCGGCGCGCTCCGAGTGGCTGGTGCGGGTGCATTTGCAGCGCGCGGCGGTGCCGGTGCAGGTGCTTGTCGATGTATCCGCGTCGATGCACTTCGGCACGCGTGAGACGAAGTTGCAGGTCGCCGCGGACTTCGTCGAAGCGTTGGGATACAGCGCGTTTCGCGTTGGCGATCCGTTGGGCATGCTGGCCTTCGATACCCACGCACGCGACGATCTCTTCATGCCGGCGCGCTCGGGCCGGGGCATCGGCAACCTGCTCGCGACAATGCTGCGGGAAAGCACGAGCGTGGCCTCCGGCGGCGGCAATATCGAGGCGCTGCAACGCATTGCATCGACACTCGCGGGCCGCCAGGCGCTGGTCTTTCTCGTCTCCGATTTTCACTGGCCGCTCGGCGGCTTGCCGGCCGTGCTCGATCTGCTGGTGCATGCGTACGTGGTGCCCATCGTCGTGTGGGACGCCGCCGAGATTGCGCCGCCCGACGGTGGGCCGCTGCTTGCCGTCAGCGACGCCGAATCCGGCGCGCGGCGCACGCTGTGGCTGCGCGGCAGCGTGCGCGAACGTTGGCGTGAAGGCGTCGTGCGACGTCGTGCGGAACTATCGCGGATCTTCGGCAAGCGCGGAATCGAGCCGTTCTACATGGAGAGCGCTTTCGATCCGGAGGCCATGTCGCGCTACTTTCTGGAGGCGGTCGCATGAACGCTGTCGGTCGACTGCGCCGGATGCGTGCCGCGATGACGCTCATCGTTTTGCTACTGTTCGTCTCGGCGATGCTGACGCCGGCTACGAACATCGCAGCGGCGACCGGCGCGGTCTTTCAGCCGACGGTTCAGCAGCCGCGCGCATTCGGCTATCTGCTCGGCGACGTGCTCACGCAACGCATTCTGCTGCAAGACGGCGATCATGATGTGGACTCCGTCGCGCCGCCCTCGATAGGCCGCACCGATGCATGGCTCGAGCGTCGGCGTGTTCGCCTCGAAACCGATGCCGACGGTCGCAAATGGATGGCGATCGACTACCAGATCGTCAACGTGCCGCCGACGCTCACGCAAATCGCGTTGCCGGCGCTGACGTTGACCGCGTCGTCCGGTGCCACGCTGCAGGTCGCACAGTGGCCCCTCAGTATTGGGCCCGCGACGCCCGTCAACGCCTTCAACGCGGGCGGTCTGCAATCGATGCGGCCCGACCGGCTGGCGCCACCAGTGCCGACCGCACCGCTGCGCCGGCAGGCAGGTTTCGCGCTCGGCTTGCTGTTGCTGAGCTTGCTGTCGTGGGCGCTGTGGTGGCTGTGGCGCAATGCCCGCGAATCGGCGCGGCTGCCATTCGCGCGCGCCTGGCGGCAGTTGCGGCGCATGCAGTGGTCCGCCGAGCCGCGCGCCGATGCATCCGCGGATGCATGGCTTTGCCTGCATCGCGCGCTGAACGAAACGGCGGGCCATGTCGTGCACGCGGGTTCTTTACCTGGGCTTTTCGTTCGAGCGCCGTATCTGCAACCGCAGCGCGCGCAACTCGAACAGTTCTACCGGCAATCGGCCGAGCGCTTCTTCACGCCTGCGTCGACGGCCGACGTTTATCCGCTGCGAGCGTTGTGCGAGGCACTGTATCGCGCGGAACAGCGCCATCAGCGATGACCATGCCATTCGATTTTGCGCATCCATGGTTGCTCGCGCTGCTGCCGCTAGCCATGCTGCCGCTGTTGCCGCGGCGCGGCGATACGCTCGTGTTTCCGTGGATCGCCTGGCTGCCTGACGATCGCGCCGGTCGTTGGATCGGCGCCATCGCTCAGGGCAGCGCGGTGCTGGCGATGTTCGCGATCGTGGTCGGCCTGGCCGGTCCTGGGCGCCCGCATCGGGAGGTGTCGCGCACGGGCAGCGGCGCGCAGATTCTCATTCTGATGGATCGCAGTGCAAGCATGGACGAGCCGATGAACAGCAAAGGTGTCGAAGTGACCGCGGGTGAATCGAAGAACAAGGTGGCGCGCGCTTCGTTGACCGAGTTCGTGGCGCAACGGCCGAACGACCGGCTCGCGTTCATGATGTTCGGCACGAGCCCGCTGCTTGCCATGCCGTTCACCTACGACCATCGCACAATCGACGCGGCTATCGCGGGCACGGCCGTGGGCCGCGGCATGCCGGACACGCAACTCGACCTTGGGCTGCTGACGGCGATCGGCGAGTTCAAAGAGCAACATTCGTCGAGCCGCCGAGCGATTGTGCTCGTCTCCGACGGCGGCGCGAGGCTCGACGCGCGCGTGCGGCAGCTCATCGCAAACGGGTTGCTGCGCGATCAGATCGCGCTTTACTTCATCTACTTGCGCAGCAGCATCTACAGTCCCGATCTGAACGCCGCGGTTCCCGCGAGCGAGTCTTCGGCTGAAGCGGAATTGCATCGCTATTTTCTGTCGCTGAAGACGCCTTATCGTTTGTTCCAAACCGGCAATGCAAAAGCGATGAGAGACGCAATGGCCGAGATCAACCGGCAGCAAAATGCGTTGACTACGTTCGTCGAGCGTTTGCCGCGCGAGGACTTGAGTCCGTACTGCTTCGCGGCCGCGCTCGCGGCTTGCGTGCTGCTGATGGCGTTGCGGCTCTTTCAGGTCAGGGTGTGGTCATGAAGCGCGCCTCGGTGCATATCATCTTCGCGACCGTCGCGCTGTGCTGCGCGGCAGTGGCGGCTTATGACTGGCTTCGCTTGCAGCACGCCCAGCAGGTGAATCAGTCGGTGACGGCTACTCTTACTGCGAACAAAACAGCGGCGAAAGCGACACCGCGTAGCGTGGTGAGCACCGAGGACGACGCTCCCCAAGTCAGGCTCGCGCGCGCAATCGCGCTGTCGAAAGAGGGCGCTTACGATGCGGCGGGACCGCTGTTCGAGTCGCTGATTCGCGACCAGCCTCTCGACGAAACCGGACGCGCGGCGTTGTTCGACTTGGGCAATCTGTACTTGCGTCAGGGAATCGGCCATAGCCCTTCCGGCGCGATTGAGTCACTGGCGATGGTCGAAGAGGCGAAGGCGCGCTACCGGACCTTGCTGCGCATTGCACCGGACGACTGGGACGCGCGCTACAACCTTGAACGGGCCTTGTGGCTCGCGCCCGAAACGCGTTCAGCGTCCGGCTCGCCTGACGTGAAGGAACAGCACAACGTCAAGGTGCGCGACCCGGAAAGCAGGGATTTGCCGTGATCCTCGGCGCGCAAATGCGTGGCTTCTTAGCGGGACGTCACTGGATGACGGTGGCCGCACTCGTGCTGCTCCTCATGGCGCTCACATTGCCTCCCGTGACGTTGCCGCGCAATGCGTCGAGCTACATCGTCACGTTGGATATCACGCAGAGCATGGATGTCGAGGATCTCGTATTGAATGGCGCACCGGTGAGCCGCCTCGTGTTCGCGCGGGCCGCGATGCGCGAGGCGCTCGGGCAATTGCCGTGCGGCTCGAAAGTCGGCTGGAGCGCGTTCACGGGGCAGCGCAGCTTTCTGCTGCTGTCGCCCGTCGAAGTCTGCGGCAACTACGATGCGCTGCTGGCCTCGCTCGATCGGATCGACGGGCGCATGCGCTGGACCAACTACAGCCGCATCGCCGAGGGCGGGGTCTATTCGGCGGTTCGCGTCGCGCAGGCCCTGGGTGACGGCGCCTCTGTGGTGTTCGTCACGGATGGGCAGGAGGCGCCGCCGCTCTTGCCGTCGGATGCGCTCAAGCAGGATATTAATCCCGCGCACGTGAAGGGCTGGCTGATCGGCGTTGGCGGCGATCAGCCAGCGCCCATTCCGCGCACCGATGCGGCCGGCAACCGCACCGGCTACTGGCAGGCGGGTGAGGTGGTCCAGGTTCCGCAGATGCACGCTTCGGAGACTCATGCGCAAAGCCACGAGGAATTGTCCGCGTTGCAGGGACATTATCTGGCGCAGGTGGCCGAACAGGTCGGCTTCGGTTATCGACGCCTTACGGACGCCGCTTCGTTGCGCGACGCGATGCTCGACGCGCGGCTCGCTCACCGCGAAAAAGTGCCGACCGATTTACGCTGGTGTCCCGCGCTGTTGGCGTTGCTGCTGCTCGTCTGGCGCTTCCTGCCGGGTACTGCCGTTTCTTCCGCGTCGATGCGCTTTGGCGCGCGCGTTTGGCCAGGCGTTGATCGTTCTGCGGGAGGCGTATCCCGCCGATCCGCACCATCCGTTCCGCGCGGCCCGCCAACCTCCCTTGCAACCAGGACACTCACGCGGCCGCGCCGCGCAGATCCCTGATGTGCTGATAGACGGTGGCGCGCCCCATCCCCAGCACGTTCGCCACATAGTTCGCGGCGCTTTTGCCCTTGAATGCGCCTTCGGCCCACAACGCTTCCACTAATTCCCGGCGATGGTCGCGCGTCAGCGAGTTCAACGCCAACTGGCGCTCCTGAAGCCAGGTGTGAAGAAACGTGTTGATGCGCTCCTGCCAGTCGTCCTTGAACAGTTCTTCAGGCTGCTTCACCACGCCCGCGCCTGAAATTACGCGGTCGATAACGTGCTTGACGTCCTCGAACACGGCGATGTTGTAGTTCACGCACATTACGCCAGCAGCAACGCGGGCGTCGTCGAAGAGTACGGTGCTCACGCAGCGCATGCGCCTGCCGTCCCAGTTGACCTTTTCATACGGACCGATGGTGCCCGACTCGACCGTATGATCGATTTCCTCCAGCGCGGATTCGTCGCCCAGTTCGCGCTTGGACAGATTGTTCGCTATGTACGCGACGGTCTGGCTTTGCAGGTCGTGAATGACAATTTCGACGTAGGGGAAAAAGAGCAGCGCGATGCCGTCGGCGACACGGCTGTACCGATCCAGAAGAAGCCGGCGTGCGGCCGTTGTCTTGGTCTTTCGCATAGGGATGGGTAAGTTCCAGTTTCGCAATGTCTGAAACGCGTTGTGTCGAGTGCTGCCAGGTCCGCGTTTTATGCGTCATTCTGCCATGAGCGACATATGCGTCCGCTCGCGCAGCACGACCGTCAATGCGCTGTCAAATGCCTGAAAAGTTCGAACGCGATCGCCACGTCTTCGAGGCCAAGCCCAATCGACCGGAAAAACGCGTGCTTCTCATAAGACGGCTTACTGGCGACGCCGGACACGAGTTCAGCTAGATCGCCCGCCACGTTCCGGGGATGCCAGCCATGCTGCTGCGCAGCCAGTTTCATCTCGCCCGCGCTGGCGGGGGTCGTCTGCCGGTAATCGCAGTAGACGTTCATGTCGGGAATCCACGCGGGCGGAACTTCATGAGCGTTCGCGACGTTAGTGCTGATCGACGTGATGAGCGCCGGTTTGTCCAGCATTCCGTTCGTCAGCACGGGCGTGCCTGACGACGTGCACAAGGCCACGACATCGGCATTGGCCACGCAATCTTCGATCCGTGCGGAGACGGCCACTCGCTCGTCAAGCGCGGTGACTTGCGTCCGCTTTGCTTCGTCGTTCTTCAGATCGCGAGAGAACACCAGAATCGAAGTCCAAGGCCTTAGCGCCGCGAGGTGGCGGATATGCGCCTGGGCCACAGCACCCGCGCCGATGATCGCAAGCTTGCGCGCGTCGGGCGGCGCGAGTTGGTCGACGGCGAGCGCGGTCGTGCCGGCGGTGCGCTCGATGGTCAGCAAGCCCGCATCGCACCACATCAACGGGTGGCCACTTTGCATCGACATCAGCGCAGTCCACGCCGTAATGATGGGCTTCGATCCGGTCACGATATACGGCGACAACTTCGCGCCGAACACTTGAGCATGAGCCATCGCGCCGAGATACGTGATGAAGTCGCCCGCGCCGCCCGGAAAGAGGGCGAGCGTTTGCGGCGGCTGCACGGCGGTATCGGTCGCGAGTGAGCGGAACATCTGCGTCAACGCTCCGCGAACGTCGAGATAAGGTAACGCTTCGCGAACTGTGTCCTCGTCGACGATCAGAGGAAATGCCTTTTCTGCTTTGCCCATTTGCCTGCTCTCCACAACGTTGCCAAGTCCGGCGTCATGGTCATTCTAAATTCAAAAAGTCCAGACTGGACTTTTATTTTGAAAATCGCTTGCTTTTGCCTGAGTCCAGAATAGACTGTTGTTCCAGAGAGAACGTTAGGGCGGGTTTTTCCCCGGCTTTCTCCCGGGTTTCTCGCGGGTTTCCCCCCGATTTTTTCCTCACAACTCACGCGGCCTCTCAACGCACACAGGCGACGGTCATTCGTGCCACTGATTCGCGATCCCAACCAGACAGGGAACCATCATGCTTCGTAAGCTCAAACTCTCACTTTTCGTCGCCGCTGCATTGGTCGGTTCCGTCGGTACCGTCGGCTCGGTCAGCGCCGACACTCAGAACACTCTGCGCTTCGGCATCGAGGCGGCGTATCCGCCGTTCGAAAGCAAGTCTCCGACGGGCCAGTTGCAGGGCTTCGACGTCGATGTCGGCAATGCGGTCTGCGCAAAGATGGCCGTGAAATGCGAGTGGGTTGAAAACGCATTCGACGGTCTGATTCCCGCGTTGCAAGCCCGTAAGTTCGATGCCATCAATTCAGCCATGAACATCACCGGCAAGCGCAAGCAGACTATCGACTTCACGCGCCCCATCTACGTGGTGCCTATCGTGATGGTGGCTAGGCGCGGCTCCGGCTTGATGCCAGATGTGAAGAGCATGCAGGGCAAACGCGTGGGCGTGCTGCAAGGTTCGTCGCAGGAAGATTTCCTGAAAGGGCACTGGGCCAATGCCGGGGTCTCGGTGGTCTCTTACGCCGATCAGGATCAGGTGTATTCGGACCTCGTGGCGGGACGCCTCGATGCCGCTGTCCAGGAAGCACAAACGGTTGAGGACGGTTTCCTCAAGAAGCCTGTGGGTCACGACTATGCGATTGCGGGCCAGCCGCTCAGCGATCCCGCAACGCTCGGCGAAGGGACCGGCTTCGGCTTGCGCAAGGGCGACAAGGCGCTCGCCAGAAAGATCGATGCCGCGCTCGACGCTCTGAAGAAAGACGGCACGCTCAGCGCGCTTTCGCAGAAGTACTTCAATCGCGACATCATCGCGAAGTAAGGCATGGCAGAGCCGGTGCGGGCAGATTCGCGCCGGCACCGTGCGTGTTGTCGAACGGATGCTTCCGGTCCCAACAGGGTAAGCAGGGCGAGCTTATGGATTTCGATGTAATCGTGCTGGGCGCCGGGATTGTCGGCGTATCGGCTGCGCTGCACTTGCAGGATCGCGGACGTCGCGTGGCTCTCTTGGACCGGCGTGCTCCCGGCGAAGAAACCAGTTTCGGCAATGCCGGGCTGATCGAGTGTTCGTCGGTAGTGCCGTATGCGTTTCCGCGCAATGTCGGCACCTTGCTGCGCTATCTGCGCAATCAGTCGACCGATCTCTACTGGGACTATCGCGCGTTGCCGTCTTTCGCGGGCTGGCTCGCACGATTCTGGTGGGAATCGTCGCCCGAGCGTCTCATGAGCGCGGCGCGCGACATGCTGCCTTTGATTCGTCAAAGCGTCGCCGAGCATGATGTGTTGATCGACCGTGCGGGTCTCGTGAGCCTCGCGGTCAGCAAAGGCTGGATGGAGGCGTTCCGCACGCCGGCGGAATTCGCGCGCAATGCGACCGCCGCGGAATTGACGGCGAAGACATATGGGCTGCGAGTCGTGCCACTCGACGCCGCCGCGTTGGCCGCCCACGAGCCCGGTGTGGCGGATGGGTTCTGCGGGGCGTTGCATTGGCAGGACCCCAAAAGCATCGTGAATCCCGGCGCGTTGACGAAGGGTTACGCGCGTCTTTTCGAGCAGGACGGCGGCACGCTGCTGACGGGAGAGGCGACCACGTTGAAAGCCGAAGCCGGCGCATGGAGCGTGCAGACATCGTCGGGCAGGATCAGCGCAAAAGAAATCGTCGTGGCGCTGGGTCCGTGGTCGGATCAGGTATTCGCGCCGCTCGGCTATCGCATTCCGCTGCGCGCGAAGCGCGGCTATCACATGCATTACCAGCCCACGAAACCGATCCTGTCGATGCCGTTCGTCGACACGGAGCAGGGCTACGTAGTCGCGCCGATGGAAGGGCGTCTGCGGCTGACCACGGGCGTGGAGATCGCCCGGCGCGATGCGAAGCCCACGGGCATCCAACTGGAGCGGGCCGAGCGCACGGCGAGGTCAGCGTTTGGTCTCGGCGCGCGGCTCGACGCGAATCCATGGCTCGGCTTGCGCCCGTGCACGCCCGACATGCGGCCAGTCATTGGAGCCGCGCCGCGTCATAAAGGGCTCTGGTTTGCGTTTGGGCACAACCACCATGGGTTGACGCTCGGCCCCGTGACCGGTCGTCTGCTCGCGGAGATGATGACGGGCTCGCAGCCTTTCGTCGATGCAAAGCCGTTTCGGCCTGAGCGGTTCGGCTAGCGTGGCAATGCCGCCTGGTTGTTGGCTCGGCCGGCATCCACTGAAGCGGCCGAAGTGACCGAAGTGACCACAGGGTTGCGAAGCACCCCGATCCCTTCGATCTCGACCTCGATCGTGTCGCCTGGTCTGATCGGGCCAACTCCTGCGGGCGTCCCCGTCATGATGTGGTCGCCAGGAAGCAGCGTCATATACTTGCTGAGGTAGGCGATCAGCGCGGGCACGTCATATACGAGGTCGGCGGTGTTGCCGTTCTGGCGCAGTTCGCCGTTCACGCGAGTCAGGATGCGAAGATTCGACGGATCGAGTTCCGTCTCGACCACGGGACCAATCGGCGCAAACGTGTCATAGCCTTTACCCATCAGAAGACAGCCGTACTCGCTCTCGCGACGCTGCAATACCCTGTCGCTCACGTCGTTGCCGCACGTGTAGCCGAACACATAATTCAGTGCATCGATTTCGGAAACATGGCGCGCTTCCTTGCCGATGATCACCGTCAGTTCCCCTTCGAAATGGATGTTTTCTCCGTCGGGTGGATAGACGATGGCTTCATCCGAACCGATCACCGTGGTACTGGGCTTCATAAACAGCACTGGAAGTGTGGGCGTGTTTTTGCCGACTTCCTGAGAATGCGCGTGGTAGTTGTACCCGAGACCGAACACGCGAGGCCGGTGGAACGGGCTCAACACGCGAACAGAGCCGAGTGCATCGACGTGGCCGGAAGGATGCAGTCCTTCAAGCGGCGAGCCCTTCAGTCTCTGGATGTTTCCGTCGCTGCCGGAAATGCCGTATTGCTCGCTTCCGTCAACCGAATATCGCACGACCTTCATGATTTTTACCGGGTAAGAAGATGATCGGGAACGGCGCGAGCGCGAAAGCGCGACTGCCACGCAGTTGCGCTCGCGGCCACGCCTCGACGCTAGTTACGGAAGCACGACATAGTTGCTGAAGCCTCCATCGCGATCCTTGAGTCCGGAAATCGCTTCGTTGACGCGCTCCAGCGGAAATCTGCGGTGCTCGAGATAGGACATGTCGATGGCCCCCGTGCTCACCATGTCGGCCATTTCCTGACCCTGCGCCGTCGTGAACCAGTTCGATCCGATGATCTGCACCTGTTCATCCATCAGCCACTTCACGTCGATCGGCAGGTCTTCCGCAACGCCGCCCACATTCACTACTTTGCCGCCGCGTCGAACGCCCTTCATCGAGTCCAGCATGGTGGTGGCAGGCGCCTTCGCGCCAAGCGCGCTGATCACGAAGTCCGCGCCTTCACCGCCCGTCAGCGACTTTGCCCATTCGCCCGTCGAGCCTTTGCCGAGTTGCATCACTTCGATGCGGTCCGGCGCGAGTGCCTTCACACGTTTGAGCAGCGCTTCGTCGCGCCCCGTGCCAAGAATGCGCGACAGTCCCATTGCGAGACCGAGCACCGTGGCGGCCACGCCGAGCGTGCCCGTGATTCCGTCTATCAGCCCAACCTGGCCTGGTCCCGCGGCTGCATTTTTCAGCGCGCCGTACGACGTGCCCATGTACCCGAAGCGGCCGGCCTGTTCAAAGCTCATGTTGCCAGGAAGATTGACGATCGCGTACTCCGGAGCCGTCATGTATTCGCCGAAACCGCCATACGGATACAGGTCGAAGATGCGTTGACCGTCGCGGCTCGTACTGAAGTAACCGTTCAGCGTGTAGTAGCGGCATTCGCTGCGCCGGCCGGCACGGCAAGCCTTGCACGATCCGCATGAACGCAGCGGGCTCACATAGACGCGATCGCCCGGCTTGACATTGAGTACCGCTTCGCCGACCTCTTCGACCACCCCGGCAGGATCCAGTCCGAAGATGGCGGGGAATTGCGGCAGCGGCTGATGCGGAAACCAGGTCGGCCAATTGTTGATGACGTTGCCCATGTTCGGCACGATTCCGCATGCCTTGACCCGAACGAGCACATCGGTGGGTCTCGGTTTCGGCACCGGAATGGTATCGAGCGTCATCGGGGTGTGGAGAGCATGCAGCCGCGCTGCAACCATCGTTCGTTCCATACATTCCTCTTTCTGTGTTGAAAACTTCCGCATTGCACGCCATGTCTTTTTTGCGGAAGCACTACGCATTCCGTTCGACCGCGATCAGCGATAGTTCTCCTCGAGTTCGATTCCGAGTGCGCCCATGATGCGCACACCCGAGTTGTACCAGGCAATGTTCAATGCCAGTTCGACGCGTTGCTTGTCGTTCAGGAACGGCACGAGCCGGTTCCAGGCTTTGTCGCTCACATCGACCTTCAGCGTCGACTCTTTTGCGACTGCCATCACCGCACGTTCTTCTTCGTTGAAAAGCGGCGACGTTTCGAAGTCGGGAATCGCCTTCAGTTGCTCCGGACTGATGCCCGCCTTTAACCCATGCGACTGGTGATGCGCAATTTCGTATTGAGAGCCCGTGCAGTGTCCCACCGTGAGGATGGCGAGTTCACGCAGCTTCGGGCTGATCGACGACGCACGAATCGCGTTCGCATAGGATAGGAACTGGTCCAGAATATCCGGCGCATGCGCGAGCGCGCGGAAGATGTTCGCGGTGGGTACCTTGCGTTCGCGTTCGAGCCGGTCGAAAAGGGCGTCGTCGACGCCTGCGAGATCCGAACGCTGAAGATAGTTGACGCGTGCCATGTTGGTTAATCCTTGCTTTGTCAGCTCTTGGCGAGCCGGTTCTGAATATAGGTTTCGAGTGTCGTGGGACGTGGTTTGTTGGCTGTTTCGAGCAGTTCCGCGCCTTCGAAGCGCGACGCCTCGAAGTACCAGCGATGCTCCGCCGGCAGGCCCCAGCGCACACTCGTACTAAGCGAAGCGGCATCCCAGCGAACGGGTTCGATCTCGATGTCGATAGTCTGGTAATGGCCGTCGCACAGCTCGATGCGATGACCGTCCGGGTCGCGCAGATAAACGAACAGCATGCCGCCGGGACCATGGCGTCCCGGTCCGCGTTCTACTTCGTGTGCATAACCGTAAATGCCCGCGAGGTCGCATGCGGTGAAGATGTTGTGCGATTCGGGGACGATGTACGCAAAGTGATGCATGCACGGTCCGTCGTTTTCGACGATAGCCAGATCGAGGCAGGTGCCCTTGCGGTACATGAATGCGCCGAGCAGCCGCTCCCCATGCGCGAGATACTCGGAGTTGCGAAATCCAAGCCTGCTATAAAACGCACACGATTCGTAGGTATCCGGAGAGAAGATCTGAAAATGATCGATCCGCTGCGCGTGTGCGCCCTTGAATAGATTGCGGTCGAGATAGAGGCGCGGACGCGTTTCCATTTGCGCGCACAATTCGATTTTCGTGCCGAACGGATCTGAGACGTGCAGCGTTCTTCCCTGATGTGCGACATCGACCCATTCGGCGGAAAGCCCTTCGTCCCTGAAGAACTGGTAGGCGAGATCGAGATCTTCTTCGAGGAAAACGCGAAAGCCGATCCGCTTGCAGACGGCTGCGCCTTTATCGGCCTGCACGAGAACGAGACTGTGGTGACACGCTTCTGAAAGGCCGCGCAAATAGCACGTGTCCGCTGTTTCCGCGGTGACGACAAGACCGACGATGTCGACGTAGAACTCCCGGCTTTTCGCCAGGTCGGCGACGTTCAGTACGATATGGCTGGCGCGCGTGATATTGAACGGCGGCCGGTGATTGACTGCAGGCAGCATGATTGACCTCTCGATTGTTGATGGCGGGCTTGCGGCGGGCACAATGACGATTCAGACGGGGCGCTCGATGAAAGGCAGCGCGGACCATCCGCTGAATTGCGCTTGCCGTCCTAGCGCTTCTTCGATTCGCAATACCTCGTTCCACTTGGCCATGCGCTCAGAACGTGAGAACGAACCGACCTTGAATTGGCCTGCGTCCCAGCCAACCGACAAGTGCGCGATGGTGACGTCTTCCGTTTCGCCGGATCGTGCCGAGACGATCGTGCCGAATCCAGCTGCCTTGCCTGCTTGCAAAGCTGCATAGGCTTCCGTGATGGTGCCTGCCTGATTCGGCTTGATGAGAACTGCGTTCAGCGTGCCTTCCGATGCCGCGGTTCTAACCCGGTCCGCGTTCGTGACAAGGAAGTCGTCGCCGATGATCTGGCAACGCGAACCGTATGCTTTCGCAAAGAGTCGGAAGCCTTCCACGTCGTCTTCCGCGAGTGGATCTTCAATCGAGAGGATCGGGTAGGTGTCGATCCAGCGCCCCAGCATGTCGATCATCTGCTCGGTGTCGAGCGTGCGGCCATCGAGCGCGAGCGTGTAGTGCCCGTTGCGGCCGAACTCGGATGCTGCGATGTCGAGCGAAATGCCGACCTGCTTGCCCGGTTGCAAACCTGTTTCGGCAATGGCCCGCACCAGCGTGTCGAGCGCGTCTTCGTTGCAGTCGAAGGCCGGCCAGTAGCCGCCTTCATCCGCGACGCCTTGAAGCTTGCCCGCGTGCTTCATCAATGAACCGGCGGCGCGGTACACCTCCGCCGTCCACTCGAGGGCTTCTGTGAAGCTCTTCGCGGCAGGGCACATGATCATGAAGTCCTGCACGTCGACGCGCCGCGCCGCGTGTGCGCCGCCGCCGAAAATCTGAATCTCCGGCAGCGGCAGACGCACGGTGCGCTCTCCGGCAAGGTAGCGCCATAACGGCTGCCTGCTTGCCGCAGCCGCGGCGTGCAGGACGGCCATCGACGTCGCGACGATCGCATTGCCGCCCAGGCGGCTGCGGTTCGGTGTGCCGTCGAGAGCGACTAGGCGGGCGTCGATAGCGGCTTGATCGCGGACATCGGCGCCTTCGAGCGCACTCGCAATCTCGCCGTTGACTTTCGATAACGCGTTGGATACGTCGAGGCCGCCGAACGCAGCGCCGCCGTCGCGCAGGTCGAGTGCTTCGCCGCTGCCGGTCGAAGCGCCCGCGGGGGCAATGGCGCGACCGCTCACGCCGCCGTGCAGCGTGACCTCGACTTCCACTGTCGGGCGCCCGCGCGAGTCCCAGACGCGTCTGCCGCGTAGCTGGGCGATCGTTGAATCAGTCATAACGATTGTCTACCTGTTGAAGTTGTTGATGTGCGTTGCCGCGTGGAGTATTCGAATGAGCGGGCCTCGCCGTCATTCGCTCCTGCGCGCTCCGATCAGCACGAAGGCCAGCGTGGCGGGACGGTCGCTTTTGTTGCGCCACGCGTGGCGGGTGCCGTTCTGCACGACGACCTCATGCTGGCGCAGCAGTTCTGAGCGCCCCTCGTCGAGTTCGAGCCAGATTTCACCGTCGAGAACGATGCAGTAATCGACGGTTGGCGTGGCGTGCATGCCGTCTTCCTCGAAGAGTTCGGCGAGCCCCGGACTGATCGCGACGTTTTCAGCGACGGCTGCCTGCGGATCGAAGTCCGGCGCAAAGAACACGCTGTCTGGAGGAAACGTCACGATGAGAAAGCGCGTGCCTGAAACCGCGGGGACGAAGCTCGTAACCGCCGGAGTCGGATCGGTCTTGTCGAAGGGGATGGTGTGCGCCGGCTCTGTGGCCCACACGAGACGCGACACCATGCCGGGAATATGCCGGTACGCGTCGGAGCGCGGAGGGGGCGAATCCAGTGCGACGGTCGAAGCGCCGTTTGCGTCGTGACCGGTGACGACGCGGCGAAGCGCTACCGGCACATCGCCCGTGGTCGTGCTCTCAGACTGAAGTGGAGCGGCGTTGGCATGCTTCACGATGTCTCCTGTTTTTGCTAACGTTCGCATAGATTGTGGCAAGCAGCCGGATGCTTTGTCAATAGAGGAATTAGCGGGGACTTTTTGCCGTTTACGCCGATGTTATGGCGGTACCGCGAGCCTAGGGATATACCTGGAACGAGCAAACGTTAGCAGGCCCGGCACCTGTGTTTTGCTCCTGCGTCCGGGCTAGAGGTTGCTTGGTGCGCCGCTCTCAAGACTGCCGCGACTCGATCTCTTCTCGCCATGTTTGCGCCACCTGATACAGGTAATCGACAGGCTCCAGCAACAGTCGGGCGGCGACCGCGCGGACGTGGTCGCGTTGTGCATCATCGGTGAGGTACTCGACCGGTGACTTGCCGTCAACGCGCGCGAGAAGCAACGCAGGCAACAACTCGGCCGTGCGTGCTTCGAGCGCCGCGCGCAATTCCCAGTCTGCTTCGTCGAAATAGGCTTCCGTTAGGGCCTTGAACGAAGCGATGAGCGCTTCCTGCCTATCCGGACGAGCGAGGCACTTGAGCAGTAAATGATTCAGACAGAAAGCGAGATCGAAGGCGGGGTCGCCAAACCACGCGCACTCGGCGTCGAGCAATACAGGCCCCTTGGGGCCCACAAGAATGTTCTTCGGACTCACGTCGCCATGTACGAGCGCAGTCCGTATGCTCGCTGTGCGCTGCGCCAGATAGCGCAGTCTCGATTCGAGTTCCGGATGACGTTTCGACGTCGCGATCAGGTATGGATCGAGACGCAGCGCCTGGAAGTTTTCGAGCGTGTCGAACCGGTCGCGCAACTCGCTATCGTCGGCGCTGACCGCGTGCAGGTGGCCGACGAGCCGTCCGACGGCGCGGGCCGTGTCGGCACAGACATCGCCTTCGAGTAGTTGCTGCTTCCATACCGGATGCGCCGCCGGCGTAAGAAACGACATCGCGAACACGCCGAGCTTCGCGTCGTGAGCGAGGGGAATGGGCACGTTGTCAGGACAGTGCCGCGCGGCGAATTGAATCCAGGCCCATTCGTCGGCGTTGCGCGACACGGGCGCTTCCCAGGTTGCCGAGACCTTCAGCGTGGAGAGGGCGCGCTTCACACAGAGCGAGCCTTTCGCGAGATCGACACGCCATATGTCGGACGAGACTCCGCCAGTAAGCGGGCGCCAGGTGAGTGCTTCATCCTTGCACGCGAGCTGGTGCTCGACGAGAAACGCATCGAGTTGTGGGTCGGGGCTGTTGGGTTGCGTCATCGCGAACTTGTTGAAGTGGAACGGTTAAAGCGGTTACACCGCCGACAGATTGCACGGATTGCGTGGCGCCTCGCCGCGCAGCACCCGCACAACTTCTTCGGCCGCACGTCTGCGCAATTCCAGCAACGAAGCGTCCGACGAAAACGCAACGTGAGGCGTCAACATCGCGCCGGGCTGGCGCAGCAATTCGTCCGGCACCAGTGGCTCGGATTCGAGCACGTCCAACGCGGCCGCGGACAATTGCCCGCTTTGCAGCGCTTCGATAACGGCACCCGTATCGACAATGCCGCCACGGCTCACGTTGATCAACAGGCTGCCGCGCCGCATTGTCGCGATCCGCTCACGGTTGATCAGGCGACGCGTCCCCTCGGTGAGCGGCGCATGCACGATCACGATGTCGCTCTGCATCAGCAGTTCGTCGAGCTCGACGGCTTGCACGCCAGCGACCGGCTCGCGCAGGAAAGGATCGTGCGTCAGGAGCCGGCAGCCGAATGCGCCGAGCTTGCGGGCAGTGGCGCGCGCGATGCGGCCGAAGCCGATGAGTCCGCAGGTGAGTTCACCAAGGCGGCGAAGCCGGGCGTCTGCTGGCGCCCAGCGTCCGGCGCGCACTTCGCGGTCGAAGAACACCAGCCCGCGTGTCCATGCGAGCGCGAATCCGACCGCATGATCGGAGACCTCTTCAACGCAATAGTCCGGCACGTTCGTCACCCGCACGCCGCGGGCAGTGGCCGCCTGCACGGCGATATTGTCGAGGCCGACGCCGAGCCTCGCAACGATCTTCAATCGCGATGACGCCGCAATCGCCTCGGCCGACACCGGCGCCCAACATGTAAGGATCGCGGAAGGAAGATGTTCCCGGACCATGGCTTCAATGCCGGACGCGGGCAATGGCGCGGCCGGTCCGTTTATGAGCCGCATGCCGGCGGATTCGACGATCTCCCGCTCGACGCTGTCGTCGGGCCACGCATAGTCGGTGAGGAAAACTGTGTCGGTCATGAGATTGAACCTTAGGTTGAATGGAATGCCCGCGGCGGTCGCGCTGCATCGCGTCCGCTGTGCTCTGTTGCACTAACGTTAGCACGGAAATGGAGGCTGCGCCAAGCGGGTGATCACCTGACGGGCCTCGTCGAATATGCATGAATTACGTATAAACCCTTGATTCGTGCAGTCAAATTCCGGATTGACATGCATAAAAGCCGCAACTAGACTCAGTTCGTCAATGCTAACGTTCGCGCTTTAATGATGTAAGGCACCGCCGTTCAATTGACTGGTCGCGTGAGCGCCGAGACAAAGACCTGATCTGAAATCAGGCGGGGCCCTCAGGGGCACTCGGCGTCGCTCGCCGAAAACGCAGCACAAGCAGAAAAACCTAAATATCACGACTGGCAGGAGACAACGAATGAAGAGGCTTCTTGTACCCGCAATTTGCGGCTGCATAGGTGTAGCAGCCCATGCACAGAGTTCGGTCACGCTCTATGGGCTGATCGACAATGGCGTGTCGTACGTCAGCAATCAGCGCACGGCGAGCGGTGCAGGTCACAGCAACGTTTTTGCATCGCAGGGAAACATTGTCGGCAACCGTTGGGGGCTGACCGGTAGCGAGGACCTGGGCGGCGGTCTGCAAGCGATCTTCAAACTCGAGAACGGTTTTACCGGAACCACCGGCGGGCTCCAGCAAGGAGGGCGTCTGTTTGGCCGCCAGGCATGGGTCGGCCTGTCGAGCTCGTATGGTGCGCTCACGCTCGGCCGTCAGTATGACTCGGTGGTGGAGTTTCTCGCTCCACGAAGTCTCGCGCAGAGCTTCGTGGGCGGACTCGAGTTCATGCACCCGATGGACAACGACAACTTCGGCGACTTTTTCCGACTCGACAATGCAGTCAAATACGCAAGCCCCGACATTAACGGATTGAAGTTCGGCAGCTTGTACGCGTTCTCGAACAAGGCGGGCGATTTCGCGGACAATCGCGCGTTCAGTGCCGGCGCCACCTACAACCATGGTCCGTTCACGGTAAGCGCTGCGTATATGCGCATAGACAATCCGGGCGATGGCGCGGCAGGAGCGCTCGACGGTTCATTCACTTCGGGCGACGCCACCTTCCATGCGGGGCGCCAGCAGGTGTGGGGCCTGGGTGGCGCTTATGTCGTTGGCCCCGCAACGCTGGGCCTGGTGTGGAGTCATTCGCATTACGACAATACGACGGCGGTGTATCGCGGCAGCACGCTTGCGCCCGCCGCCACCGGCTCGCCCACCGATCTCCGCTTCGACAATTTCGAAGCGAACATCCGCTATCTGCTCAATCCGGCATGGGCGGTCGCGGCGTCATACACCTTCACCAACGGTTCGTATTCCAACGCGTCCGCGCATGCGAAGCCGCGCTGGAATCAGTTCAATCTGATGACTTCGTATTCGCTTTCAAAGCGCACCGACATCTATCTGATGGCTGAATATCAGCATGTGACGGGAGCAGCAGGGACCATCTTCAGCGGTGCGTTCATTGGTGGCAGCGGCGGGCCTTCGTCGACGAACAGGCAGTTTCTCACCAGTGCGGGGCTGCGCGTGAAGTTCTGATCACGCTTGCGGACGGATGGCTGTGCTCGCTCGCGTGACGCATCCGTCCCGCAGATGCAGAGGTTGAATTGCCGAAGCAAAGAGGCCGTTATTCCAGCCCCATGGTTTGCCGATATTGTCCGGCCTGATCGGCGATCCATTCCCGAAACACCATCAAGGCCGAATTGTCGGCTTTGCGCTCTGGATAGATCAGGTGGTATGAGCGGCCGCTCGAATACTCGTGCTTCGCCACCTGAATCAGCACGCCTCGCGCGAGCTCGTCTTCGATGAGCAGGCGCGGGATCAGCGCAATGCCGATGCCATGAACCGCCGCTTCGGCGAGCATCGAAAATAATTCGAATCTCGGCCCCGACATATCTCCTTCCACTTGCATGTCGCGCGATGCAAACCACTCGCGCCATGCATACGGACGCGTGCTTTGCTGCAGAAGCGGATAACGCCGCCAGTCTGCCGAGTTCAGCCGTGTGCGCGGCGCGATCACCGTTGGGCTGCATACAGCGATCAGACTTTCACGCATCAAAAACAGTCCCTCTGTTCCGGGCCAAATCGCGAGCCCCGCATGAATTGCCGCGTCGAACCCGGTGTCGTCGAATAGAAACGGACGCGTACGTGTCGTGAGATTGACGGTGATGTCCGAACCCGCCGCAATGAAATGCGGCAATCGCGGTAGCAGCCACCTGGTTGCGAATGTTGGCACCACGGCGAGTTCGAGCGTGCCGCCATGGCCACCCTTGGCCATGAGTTCGAGCGTGTCCTGCTCGACTTCATTCAGACGCGACGCCACTTTCCTGCTGTAGATAAGCCCGGCCTCCGTCAGGCTGACGCCCCGGCGGTCGCGGCGAAACAGCTTCACACCCAGGAAGTCTTCGAGAGAACCGATTTGCCGGCAAATGGCACTTTGCGTGACGGCAAGTTCGTCCGCGGCCTTGGTGAAGCTCTGATGACGAGCGGCCGTTTCGAATGCGGACAGCGCCGCTGTGGACGGAATTTTTCTGCGCATGCTCGTGACTCGCCGGGTTGTCGCTGACCTGTGCGATTTTCGCACAGGTCAGTGCGAACAAATCGTTTGTCGCGCGACGGACCTATCGATAAATTTGCGGCATCACAGTTTTTAAAAGCGAGTATGAAATGAGCTTACAGCACAAGTCGCCGTCCTTCCAATGGGACGATCCATTGCTGCTCGACCAGCAGTTGACGCAAGAGGAGCGCCTTGTGCGCGAATCGGCGTATGCGTATTGCCAGGAACGTCTTGCACCGCGCGTACTGAAAGCTTTTCGTCACGAATCCACTGACCCGGCCATTTTTCGCGAAATGGGCGAACTCGGCTTGCTCGGCGCGACGATCCCCGAAACGTACGGCGGCGCCGGCCTCAACTACGTTTGCTATGGAGTGGTCGCGCGCGAGGTGGAGCGCGTCGATTCCGGTTACCGCTCGATGATGAGCGTGCAATCGTCGCTCGTCATGGTGCCGATCAACGAATTCGGTAATGAGGCGACCCGGCAGAAATATCTGCCGAAGCTTGCAAGAGGCGAATGGATAGGTTGCTTCGGTTTGACGGAGCCGAACCACGGTTCCGATCCGGGCAGCATGATCACTCGTGCAAAACAGGTCGACGGCGGATATCTTCTGACGGGCAGCAAAATGTGGATCACGAACAGCCCGATCGCCGACGTCTTCGTCGTCTGGGCGAAAGACGATGAAGGCGCGATCCGCGGCTTTGTACTTGAAAAAGGCTGGAAGGGACTCTCGGCGCCCGCTATTCACGGCAAAGTTGGTCTGCGCGCGTCGGTCACGGGCGAGATCGTGATGGATGATGTGTTCTGCCCGGAGGAGAATGCATTCCCCGAAGTGCGCGGTCTCAAAGGGCCGTTCACATGCCTTAACAGCGCTCGCTACGGTATCGCCTGGGGCGCACTGGGCGCGGCGGAAGACTGCTGGCATCGCGCGCGTCAGTATGTTCTCGATCGCAAGCAATTCGGCAGGCCGCTCGCGGCGAACCAGCTGGTGCAGAAGAAGCTCGCCGATATGCAGACGGAAATCACGCTAGGTTTGCAGGGCTGTTTGCGCCTCGGCCGCATGAAGGACGAAGGCACTGCGGCTGTCGAGATAACGTCAATCATGAAGCGCAACGCTTGCGGCAAGGCACTCGATATCGCCCGTGTCGCGCGCGACATGCTCGGCGGCAATGGCATCAGCGACGAATTCGGCGTTGCGCGTCATCTCGTGAATCTGGAAGTGGTCAACACGTATGAGGGCACGCATGATATTCACGCGCTGATCCTCGGTCGCGCTATTACCGGCATTGCCGCGTTCTGACCCGCCATGAACGAGACTTTTCAACAAGGAGCGCTCGATGGCCTGCGGGTGCTCGATCTGTCGCGCGTGCTAGCCGGTCCATGGGCGAGCCAATTGCTGGCCGACCTCGGCGCCGATGTCGTCAAGGTCGAGCGGCCCGGAACCGGCGACGATACGCGCGTCTGGGGGCCGCCGTGGCTGAACGATGCCCATGACGAGTCGACGGGCGAGTCCGCATACTACCTGTGCGCGAATCGCAACAAGCGGTCCTTGACCATTGACCTGAGCGAACCGGATGGACAGCGTCTCGTGAAGCAACTGGCCAGCAAGGCAGACGTGCTGATCGAGAACTTCAAGGTCGGCGGGCTCAGCCAGTATGGCCTCGATTATGCGAGCCTGAAGCAACTGAATCCTCGTTTGATCTACTGCTCGATAACGGGATTTGGCCAGACTGGGCCGTATGCGGCGCGTGCCGGCTATGACTTCCTGATTCAGGGCATGGGCGGACTCATGAGCGTCACGGGTCGTGCCGATGGCACGGAAGGCGAAGGTCCTCTGAAGGTAGGCGTCGCGCTGACGGATGTGATGACGGGGCTGTACGCAAGCGTGGCGATCCTCGCTGCGCTGGCACGTCGCGAACGGTCCGGTGAAGGACAGCATATCGACCTTGCGTTGCTGGATGTGCAGATCGCCGCGCTCGCGAATCAGGCGACGAGTTACCTCGTCGGTGGTGCGATCCCTCGACGTATCGGCAACGCGCATCCGAGCATCGTCCCGTACCAGGATTTTCCGACGGCTGACGGCTACATGATCGTAGCGGTCGGCAATGACGGCCAGTTCGCCAGTCTGTGCGCGGCGTTAGGCAAACCGGAATGGAGCGCGGACCCTCGCTTCTCCACGAATCCGCAGCGCGTGAAGAACAGGAACGAACTGGTCGCATTGATCGGAGCCGCCACGGTGTGCCGTCCGACAAAGGAATGGATCGCCGTGATGGAAGCGGCAGGCGTGCCATGCGGCCCGATCAACGACCTCGAAGACGTGTTCGCCGACCCGCATGTTCAGGCGCGCAACGTGCGCATTGAAATGGCGCATCCGTTGGCGAAGCAGGTCGCGCTGGTCGCCAATCCGATACGTATGTCGGAGTCGCCCGTGCAATACCGACACGCTCCGCCGACGTTGGGACAGCATACCGGTGAAGTGCTGCGCGACTGGCTCGGGATGGGCGAAGCGGACGTTGACGAGTTGCGTCGGACGAAACTTCTATAGTGCGGTGGACGGTGGGCGGTGCGTTGGCGAATTGGAACCTGGATAAATGAATATCAGCGAAATCAGCGGCCCGCGCGAGTCGATGGAATACGACGTCGTGATCGTCGGCGGCGGCCCGGCTGGCCTGTCCGCGGCGATCCGCCTGAAGCAGCTGGCTGCGGACAAGGGCGTCGAGCTTGGCGTCTGCGTGCTGGAAAAAGGCTCGGAGATCGGGGCGCATATTCTCTCGGGCGCCGTGATGGACCCACGTGCGTTGAATGAGCTGATTCCGGACTGGAAGGAAAAAGGCGCGCCTCTGGATGTTGAAGTGACCGAGGACCGCTTCCTCTTTCTCACCGAAACCGGCTCGAAGAGCGTGCCGAACTGGGCGCTGCCGGATAACTTCAGGAACCACGGCAACTATGTGATCAGCCTCGCAAACGTCACGCGCTGGCTCGGCCAGCAGGCCGAAGC
>NZ_PNXY01000089.1 GCF_002879865.1 Paraburkholderia rhynchosiae | reverse complement strand
TGTTCGAATGCAGGTCTATGCCACAATAGTTCATGTCGGTCTCCGCAGGGTCAAAGTGCGTTCGCAAACTGACTTTAACCCTCGTCGCATAACCGCGGCGAGGAGGCCGGCTACATGATCATCATTCGAAATACCGAGCAACGCCCATTCAATGATCTGCGGTGTCAACGCTGGCTAGTTACCTACGTCGCTGGAAATCCACGCTCGAACCACGACGTTGACAGTGGCCACTACAGTTTCCCAATCATCGGGATCGAGTCCGTGCGCATCAATCCCGTCAAGCGCGTGGGCCGCTAATTCTTATGAGCGCTCGGTCGACGTGTGAAAACGCTTTTGGATAAGCGTTACCGTCCTTTGCAACGTGCCCTGGCTGTAACGCTCATTCATTGGCATTTGCCCGTTCGATCGGTTTTAGGTGAGGCGGTTTGTGATTCTCGCGCCGACGACCGATTGTCAATGAATTGAAGGAGGCTGTCGAATGTCCGAGTCTGGCCGAGATGGAATGGACACCGCACTAAGCCAGCCCTGGCAGCGGCCCGAACTTCCGTAGCCGACCCTTTCCGTTTTCCGAATATGTCGAGATGGCAGTTCGCCTGCGATCGCTGAAGGGCAGGGCGATCGTAAGCCTCAACGATCATCCGGACGTCCGTCGGGCGTTCGAAGGTTTTCACATCGAGGCGGTGGACACAAGTACACGGTCGGAGGCGGCGGAAGGGAGACGTCGCGAAAGGAAGCGATTATTTTCTGTTGGGATGATGCGGCACAGCCGGCAGGGCTTTTCTAAGCCGCTGCGAGCGCAGACCTCGTCGAGGGTTCCGTACACCTTTTGTTGGCAATTGCAAGCCATCAAAACGCCGGCCGCAAGCATCGCATCAAGGGCGCGCTTCATTGAAGCGCATCCCAGCGTGCCGTGGACGGTTCCGCCGAGGCCCATTTCGCGAAGCTAGCGAGAGGCCGTCAGCGTCTGACAGTTAGTAGCGTCATGGGCGCCGGACGCTTTGAGCATGATCGATTTGCGCATGAGTCGCCGGAATGACGAGCAGCACGCCCGCGAGCGCGATGCAAGCCACAGTGAGGGCGAGACGGCACGCGATTTCCGTTGCAATAGAGACGAACGGAATACTATGGGCGGTGACACGATCGACCCAATCTTGTGCAACGAGCCCATCAATCGGCAGGCCCGCGACGCCGTCGACTTTTTGCGCGATCAAATCGTCGATGGCATTGCCTTGCCACTCGACGCTTGTCTTCCCGTCAAGAATGATTGCCTTCACCCCTGCCTCTCTGGCGGCGTCCTCAAAGCTATTTACGACCGCAACATTGAATGGGAATTGCATTCCGGCCGCCACATAGCCAAATGTAATGTCCTTTGCGCTGACGGGGGCCGTCATGAAGGACAAGACACAGGCGAATCCCGCAACACAAAGCAGCTTGACGACGGATGGCATTAAGGTTTCCTGACAAATTGTTGTTGATCTTGAACTGCCGGCATTGCTTATCCGTTCCGGTCGCCGATATGCCGGATCGAGGACTCCCGCAAATATGCAGTCTTTTAGGCCGCCTTCGGGGTCGCGTGCTTCGCTGATCGTGTCAGTCGGCCATTACGTTGGCAACAAGCTCCGTTACATCGAGATTCGCCCGGTGTTTTCCAATTGGCTCGACGGCAAGGTGGGTTGTGTGGGACTTTGCTCGAGCGCCACGCGTCGCCCGCCGAGTTCGCCGCAACCGCCGGGACAGTCGTCATCGACAGACCGACGCGGAGGCTCGGGTGACGATAAGGGCCTGTCTTGGTTAGCCCAGCTTACCTGCAAAGAAGAATAATCGACTGTACGCGGTTAGATCGCCGTTGCAAACTAGGCTGCAAGATGGCCATTAGCCGAATAAGTGCGGAGACGACCCACCATTACAAGTCCGCCGCAAATCTTCGCAAGCTGCAGGGTGTGCGGCTATCCGCTGCCACATGCAAACCGCGCTGCGGAAGCGACTGGGGCCGCCGATCTGATTGCTTCCCGCGAAGCGGAATATCAAATACGGCCCAGTGAATCCGATCGATTTGCGCTGGACGGAGCTAGTCTTCAATCGCCACCGATTGGCGGAGTCCTGCTTATTCCTGATGTGAGCGTCGACCGCTGCGTTGGCAGCTGTGTAGGCTTTTCATTTTGTTAATGCGAATCTCGTGTCCTGCAAAAGGAAGTCGCTATCGCGGCTCCGAAACAGGGTCTTGTAGTGGTCAACTAATTTCGGACAGGCAGATAGGTTCTTTTGCTGTCGGTTTCGCCTCGTAAGCGGCGGGCGACAGATAGCCCAGCGTGGAGTGCAACCGCACCGGATTGTAGAAAGCGACTATGT
>NZ_PNXY01000088.1 GCF_002879865.1 Paraburkholderia rhynchosiae | reverse complement strand
CCTCGACCGTTGTGACGAGCGGAGCGAGGAGATGGCCAGGCCAATCATCGACGACGAATTGTGGGCATTGATCGAACCACTTCTACCGCCAGCAAGGCCGAGACGCTTCCGGTATCCGGGGCGCAAGCCCGTGGCCAATCGGGCCGCGCTGACCGGGATACTGTTCGTGCTCAAAAGCGGCATTCGCTGGAGCGATCTGCCCGCCGAAATGGGCTGCGGATCGGGTATCAGTTGCTGGCGGCGCTTGCGCGACTGGCAACAGGCCGGCGTCTGGGATCGGCTCCACGAGATCCTGCTCGCAAAGTTGCGTGCCGCCGACCGGATCGACTTTTCTCGCGTCGTCATCGATTCCACTTCTGTTCGAGCGGTTGGGGCGGGCGAAAAGCCTGATATGACTTTCCATGTCAATCCGGATCGGTTTTTGGTTTTGCATTGGACATTTGAATTCCCTGAGGGCGGCGTAGCAGTAATGCCGACGGTGTATCACACTGATATCCGCGGGTTGGTTACCGCATTACAGAGGTCCGTCTCAAGAGCCTGCCGCTTCCTGGGCACGCAAATCGGGCGATGCCCGTTGCGATGTTTTTGCGCGGGTTGCTCGAGTACCGGGCTACGCCGCCTTCAGGAAACTCTTACAAATGATCATCAAGTTCATGCAGTCAGTTCAATACGCGGGATGGCGAGCGACATCGACAGTCGTGTAATGTCCCAAATGAATCCGGCGAGTTCCCGAGCAACCGCCACGACCGCGGTATTGGCATTCTTCCCGCGTGCAGCTAACTTGCGATAACGCCGACAGAGTCGAACCTGTGCGTCCCAGGCGCGATCAATGATGCGCTTGGGGAGACCGGCGTGCCGACGTCCAATGTTCTCGCTCACGCGAGCCTGATGTCGGTAGCTCCAGGCTGCCTCGATCAACAACTTTCTGGCATAGCTGTTGCCGGTCTTGGTTATGCTGCCTTGCCGCCGCTTATCGCCCGAGGAGTGCTCCGATGGCGTCACACCAAGCCAGGCCATCAGTTGTCGCGGATGCTCGAAGCGAGAGAGGTCGCCCACTTCGGCGAGCATCCCGACAGCCGTGGTGAACTGGACACCACGCATTGCCTGCAGTCCCAGGACGGCAGGATAGAACCGCCAGTTGACCACCGCGTCGCGCAAAGCCGCTTCAAGACGATCGCATTGCGCTATCCGGTCCCCAAGAGTACGGCGATGTTCTTCGAATGCCAGTTGTTGCCACTCGTTGCTGAAGGAATGTTGGCTTACCCAGCGTCGATATGAAGGTCCCCAGTCAGCCTTGCCTGGATATCGAACCCCGTGCGAGAGGAGAAACGACTTCAGTCGTTGCCGTGCCTGCTTCAGATCATCCTTGGCGCTTACCCACGCGCGGGCCAGGTCCCGAAAAGCCTCGTCTTCAATCCCCGGGACATACACGGCCGACAAATCACCAGCACGCAGTGCACGCACCAGCTTGATCGAGTCACGTCGATCCGTTTTCACGCGCTCACCAGGTTTCTTTGGGATCAGCGACGGCGCACACACCATACATTCAAATCCTTCCGCGACCAGCTGACGGTAGAGTCCATAACCGCACGGTCCTGCCTCGTAGACGACACGCACACGTCGTCCCTTGGAACGCAGGCGCTTACACAGACGATCGATATCGCCCTTGGTAGTGCCGATCCTGCCCAGCAGTTCCACATCGCCCATCCCGACCGCGTAGGCGACAGTGATCGACTCTTTGTGGACATCCAACCCAACGTATACCGTGCTATCGTGTTCCATGCTGGCCTCCGTGGTGGAAGTCGCCGGGTGTGGCTCAGTCCACACCGTGCGGCTCTGGCAGCAATGCTAACCCGCGTTTGACTCTTCACGTCAGGCCAGCCTGTACCTCACGGAAAGTCATACTGCCTGGACCGAACCCCACCGATCGTGCGCGACCCGGTTCCAAACATCACGTTGCCACCGACGCCAACGGTACGCCGCTCGCGGTCATCCTGACTGGCGCGAATCGCAACGACGTCACGCAACTGCTTCCACTGGTCGATGCGATCCCGCCGGTTCGTGGCTTGCGCGGTCGACCACTTCGCAAGCCGGCCCGAATCTATGCGGATCGCGCTTATGACCACGACAAGTATCGCCGGCCCTTGCACGCTGCCGGCATCCCCACATCGATCGCCCGGCGTGGCGAACCCCATGGCAGCGGTCTCGGTAAAGTCCGCTGGGTCGTCGAGCGAACCAATGCGTGGCTGCACGGATTTCGCCGCCTTCGCACTCGATATGAGCGTCGTGCCGACATCCATGAAGGGCTCCTTAAACTCGCATGTTGCCTGATCTGCTGGCGAACGCTTCAGCGCTCGGACGACTCTTTTTGAAACATTCTCT
>NZ_PNXY01000087.1 GCF_002879865.1 Paraburkholderia rhynchosiae | reverse complement strand
TCGGGCAGCAGCGGCAGCGATCACATCACGAACACCGGCACACTCGGCCTGAGCGGGGTCGAGAGCGGCGCGACAGTGCAGTACAGCATCGACAACGGGACGCACTGGAGCAGCAGCTTCAGCGCTGCGGAAGGCGCAAACAGCGTCCAGGTCCGCCAGACCGACGTGGCCGGCAATGTGTCGGCGGCGACCAGCTTCAGCTTCACACTGGACACGGCCGCTGCGGCACCCGGGGTGGCACTCGCCACCGACTCGGGCAGCAGCGGCAGCGATCACGTGACCAGCGCCGGTGCGCTGACTCTTGGTGGTGTGGAGAGCGGCGCGACGGCCGAATACTCGACCGATGGCGGCTCCACATGGAGCACCGGCTTCTCGGCGCAGGAAGGGCTGAACACCCTCGAAGTCCGCCAGACCGATGTGGCCGGCAACGTGTCGGCGGCGACCAGCTTCAGCTTCACGCTGGACACGGCCGCTGCCGCACCCGGGGTGGCACTCGCGATCGACTCGGGCAGCAGCGGCAGTGATCACATCACGAACACCGGCACACTCGGCCTCATCGGGGTCGAAAGCGGCGCGACAGTGCAGTACAGCATCGACAACGGGGCGCACTGGAGCAGCAGCTTCAGCGCTGTCGAAGGCGCGAACAGCGTCGAGGTCCGCCAGACCGACGTGGCCGGCAACGTGTCGACGGCAACCAGCTTCAGCTTCACGCTGGACACGGCCGCTGCGGCGCCCGGGGTGGCGCTCGCCACCGACTCGGGCAGCAGCGGCAGTGATCACGTGACCAGCGCGGGTGCGCTGACGCTTGGTGGTGTGGAGAGCGGCGCGACAGTGCAGTACAGCATCGACAACGGGGCGCACTGGAGCAGCAGCTTCAGCGCTGTCGAAGGCGCAAACAGCGTCCAGGTCCGCCAGACCGACGTGGCCGGCAACGTGTCGGCGGCGACCAGCTTCAGCTTCACGCTGGACACGGCCGCTGCGGCACCCGGGGTGGCGCTCGCCACCGACTCGGGCAGCAGCGGCAGCGATTACATCACGAACACCGGCGCACTCAGCCTCAGCGGGGTCGAGAGCGGCGCGATCGCCGAATACTCGACCGATGGCGGCTCCACATGGAGCACCGGCTTCTCGGCACAGGAAGGGCTGAACACCCTCGAGGTCCGCCAGACCGATGTGGCCGGCAACGTGTCGGCGGCGACCAGCTTCAGCTTCACGCTGGACACGGCCGCTGCGGCACCCGGGGTGGCGCTCGCCACCGACTCGGGCAGCAGCGGCAGCGATCACATCACGAACACCGGCGCACTCAGCCTCAGCGGGGTCGAGAGCGGCGCGATCGCCGAATACTCGACCGATGGCGGCTCCACATGGAGCACCGGCTTCTCGGCACAGGAAGGGCTGAACACCGTCGAAGTCCGCCAGACCGATGTGGCCGGCAACGTATCGGCGGCGACCAGCTTCAGCTTCACACTGGACACGGCTGCCGCCGCACCCGGGGTGGCGCTCGCCACCGACTCGGGCAGCAGCGGCAGCGATCACATCACGAACACCGGCACACTCAGCCTCAGCGGGGTCGAGAGCGGTGCGACGGCCGAATACTCGACCGATGGCGGCTCCACATGGAGCACCGGCTTCTCGGCACAGGAAGGGCTGAACACCCTCGAGGTCCGCCAGACCGACGTGGCCGGCAACGTCTCGGCGGCGACCAGCTTCAGCTTCACGCTGGACACGGCCGCTGCGGCACCGGGGGTGGCGCTCGCCACCGACTCGGGCAGCAGCGGCAGTGATCACATCACGAACACCGGCACACTCGGCCTCAGTGGGGTCGAGAGCGGCGCGACGGCCGAATACTCGACCGATGGCGGCTCCACATGGAGCACCGGCTTCTCGGCACAGGAAGGGCTGAACACCGTCGAGGTCCGCCAGACCGACGTGGCCGGCAACGTGTCGGCGGCGACCAGCTTCAGCTTCACGCTGGACACGGCCGCTGCGGCACCCGGGGTGGCACTCGCCACCGACTCGGGCAGCAGCGGCAGCGATCACATCACGAACACCGGCGCACTCGGCCTCAGCGGGGTCGAGAGCGGCGCGACCGCCGAATACTCGACCGATGGCGGCTCCACATGGAGCACCGGCTTCTCGGCACAGGAAGGGCTGAACACCCTTGAGGTCCGCCAGACCGACGTGGCCGGCAACGTGTCGGCGGCGACCAGCTTCAGCTTCACACTGGACACGGCCGCTGCCGCACCCGGGGTGGCACTCGCCACCGACTCGGGCAGCAGCGGCAGTGATCACATCACGAACACCGGCACACTCAGCCTCAGTGGGGTCGAGAGCGGCGCGACGGCCGAATACTCGACCGATGGCGGCTCCGCATGGAGCACCGGCTTCTCCGCACAGGAAGGGCTGAACACCGTCGAGGTCCGCCAGACCGACGTGGCCGGCAACGTGTCGGCGGCGACCAGCTTCAGCTTCACACTGGACACGGCCGCTGCCGCACCCGGGGTGGCACTCGCCACCGACTCGGGCAGCAGCGGCAGTGATC
>NZ_PNXY01000086.1 GCF_002879865.1 Paraburkholderia rhynchosiae | reverse complement strand
TGGCGATGGGTCACGCACCGGATAGTTTTTTCGCCCCACGGACGAGTCAGTACGCCCAATTCGGCTAGCGCTTTGACCCATTGATGGCTGGACATTCCTGTCCCCCCGACCTGTACCTGCACGATATTGGTTTGAGGTTCACCGGCGGCAAAGGGCAAGGGCGCGCCGAGACCGTTCAGACGCGTGCTGAGCGCCCGTGCCTTGGAGTGGTCGTCCACGAGTCGCGTGCTCATGGTTTGCAGGGCTTCAAGGCCGGCGGCAGCCATGATGCCTGCCTGGCGCTGCGTGCCGCCGAGCATCTTGCGATATGCCCGCGCTCTCGCGATTGCAGCATCGCTTGCTGCGAGCACTGCGCCAACAGGTGCGCTCAGGCCTTTGGAGAGACACAGCGAAACGGATTCCGCATGTTGCGCAAGGGTTGCCGCAGGCAGGTTGAGTGCGGCCGCCGCATTCATCAGGCGCGCGCCGTCGATGTGCGCGGACGCGCCGGCCCCCTGCGCAATCTGATGGACGCCCTGCATATGTGCGAGTGGCAATACAGCGCCGCCGGCATTGTTGTGTGACGTCTCCATCGCGATGAGGCCAACTCGAATCCTGTGTGAACCCGGCCGGACGGCCGCCTCGAGCTGATCCAGGTCCATCGCGCCGGCCTTGCCTTCGATTGGTGTGTAAGCAAGGCCAGCAAGCAACGAGCCCCCGCGCTCGGTGGTGAACATATGGGCGGTTGATTCGAGCAGTACCTGCTCGTGTCGTCGTGTGTGAGCTAGCGCCGCGAGGAGGTTCGCCATTGTGCAGGTGGGCACATAGAGCCCGGCGTCCTTGCCCAGCATCGCCGCAACAGCCTCTTCGAGCGCCTGAACGGTCGGGTCGCCATCGAGACCATCATCGCCGACTGGCGCCTCGCGCATGCACGCATACATGGCATCGGTGGGGCGGGTGACGGTATCGCTGCGCAGATCGGCCAGTCGCACGTGATGTGCCTGGCGGGAATCGAAAATGGGAAAGTCCTGCATATCGGTTCTTTTGAAGGCTAGTGATGGAGGATCTTCGACAGGAAATGACGCGAGCGCTCGCTGCGTCCGGCGGTGTCGCCAAAGAAGTCGTCCTTGCTGCAGTCTTCGACGATGCGGCCGCCGTCCATGAAAACGACGCGATCCGCGACGCGTTGCGCAAACCCCATTTCATGAGTGACGACCATCATCGTCATGCCATCGCGGGCAAGATCGGTCATCACGTCGAGCACTTCGTTGACCATTTCCGGATCCAGCGCCGACGTTGGCTCGTCGAACAGCATGACGGCTGGATCCATCGCCAGCGCGCGAGCGATGGCCACGCGCTGTTGCTGACCGCCCGAGAGCGCTGCGGGATATTTGTCACGATGTGCTGCGAGACCGACCCGTTCGAGAAGCTGCATGGCCCGCTTCTGGGCCGCGCCGCGATCGCGTTTGAGTACGCGCATCTGGGCGAGGCACAGGTTCTCGAGGACGCTTAGGTGCCCAAACAGCTCGAAGCCCTGGAAGACCATGCCTGCGCGTGAGCGGATCTTGCCAAGATCGACGCGAGCTCCGGTGACGCCGATCCCGTCGATATGGATTTCGCCTCGCTGGACTGTTTCGAGACCGTTGACGGTCTTGATAAGCGTCGATTTGCCGGAGCCGGACGGACCGCACACGACGACCACTTCGCCTGCGGCCACCTGCGTGCTGCAGTCGGTCAGCACCCGGAAGGCGCCATACCATTTACTGATATTTTCAATCTGGATCATAGACATAAGTCAGCCGGATCAGTGCGCGTGGCGCACGGTTTCAAAACGTTTGATGAAGCGTGATGCGCCAAAGCAGATACCGAAATAGACGACCGCGGCCAACACGTACATCGGAACCGTGCTGCCGTCGCGAGCCGCGATCTCGGACGCTGCACCGAAGAAATCAGTCATCGAAAGCACATACACGAGGGACGTGTCCTGGAACAGCGTAATCACACGTGTCAACAATGCAGGCGTCATGTTGCGCACGGCCTGAGGCAGCACGACCGCGATCATCGTCTGACGATAACTGAGCCCGAGCGCGAGACCTGCCTGCACCTGTCCTCTTGCAATGGAGGCAATGCCGGCGCGCATGATTTCGCAGAAGTAAGCGGACTCGAAGAGCGTGAAGGTGATGACAGCGGAGCGATACGCGCCGACGTCGACCGGAGTAGGTGAATGTACGATCCAGGCACCGACGTACGGGGCGAGGAAATAGAACCAGAAAATGACCAGCAGCAGCGGCACGGAGCGCATGCCGTTCACATAGAGCGTTGCTGGAGTAGAGAGCAGCCTGGATGGCGACATCCGGCACAGCGCGAGCAGCGTGCCGAGCATCAGGCCGAATGCGGCAGCGAGTGCGGTGAGCGTCAGCGAAAAAGTCAGGCCGACTTTCAGCAGATACGGCAACGAGGCGGCAATTTCTTTCAGTCCGAGTAAGGTCATGATGTCCGCCCTAAGATGATTCGACTTCGGACAGCGGCAATGCGGACGATACCTTGCGCGAGCCGGCCGACGGCGCCGCTAACCTGCGCTCGACCAGCATCAGCCCATAGACGACCACGCTGTTGATCGCGAAGTAGATCAGCGTCGCAGCGCTGAACGCTTCGAAGGTGTGAAAACTGAATTCCTGCATCGACCGCGCCGCGCCCGTCAGTTCGAGCAGGCCGATCGTCATTGCGACTGAGGAGTATTTGATCGTCGCCATGAACTCGGAGGTGAGCGGCGGCACGACGACGCGAAACGCCTGCGGCAGGATCACGAAGCGGTACGCCAGGAAGCCGGACAGACCAAGCGCGAGCGCGGCCTGCCGCTGGCCCGCGCGCAGCGACCGGATACCGGAGCGCAAGGTTTCCGCAATGCGCGCCGTGCCGTAGAAGCCGAGGCAAAGCAGCGCGGGAAAAAACTGGCCCCACGGCTGCTGCATCTGTTTGATCGCGGTGCCGAGCGACCTGGGGAGCAATTCCGGCAGCACGAAATACCAGAGGAACATTTGCACCAGCAGCGGCAC
>NZ_PNXY01000085.1 GCF_002879865.1 Paraburkholderia rhynchosiae | reverse complement strand
CGGTACGGGTCTTCCAGGTTATCGAGCCGCTCGCCGGTCGCCTCGTCGCGGCTGTCCGCAATGAAACGGTAGGCCTGCAGCAGCCCCGCCGGACCGACGAACTTGTCCGGATTCCACCAGAAGCTCGGGCACGACGTCGAGCAGCTCGCGCACAGGATGCACTCGTACAGCCCGTCGAGCTCGTCGCGCTCCTCCGGCGACTGCAGACGCTCCTTCTCCGGCGGCGGCGTGTCGTTGATCAGGTACGGCTTGATCGAGTGGTACTGGTTGAAGAACTGCGTGAAGTCGCAGATCAGGTCGCGCACCACCGGCAGCCCCGGCAGCGGACGCAGCACGATCTTCTGCGGCAGGTCGTTCAGGTTCGTCAGGCACGCCAGACCGTTCTTGCCGTTGATGTTCATCGCGTCCGAGCCGCACACGCCCTCGCGGCACGAGCGGCGGAACGACAGTGTCTCGTCCACGGCCTTCAGCTTCACCAGCGCGTCGAGCAGCATGCGCTCGTGCGAGTCGATCTCGATCTCGTACGACTGCATGCGCGGCGCCGCGTCCCGATCCGGATCGTAGCGGTAGATGTCAAATGTACGCTTGGCCATTTCTGAATTCCTTTGATCTGTGCCTTAGAAGGTCCGCGCTTTCGGCGGCACCGATTCGACCGTCAGCGGCTGCATGTGCACCGGCTTGTAGTCGAGGCGGTCGCCCTCGCTGAACCACAGCGTATGGCGCAGCCAGTTTTCGTCGTCGCGATGCTCGAAGTCGTTCTGCGCATGGGCGCCGCGGCTTTCCTTGCGCGCCTCGGCCGACACCATCGTCGCGCGCGCCACTTCAATCAGGTTCGCCACTTCCAGCGCCTCGACGCGCGCGGTGTTGAACACCTTCGACTTGTCCTTCAGGTGGATGTTGTCCACACGTGCGGCCACCTCGCGGATCGCCTCGACGCCTTCCGAGAGCAGCGCCGACGTGCGGAACACGCCCGCGTGCTTCTGCATCGTGCCGCGGATGTCGTTGGCGACCGACTGCGCGTACTCGCCCGAGGACGAGCTCTCGAGCTTCGCCAGACGCGACAGCGCGAAGTCCGCAGCGTCCGCCGGCAGCGGCTTGTGGTTCTTTATTTCCTTCACGTGCTTCACGATATGGTTGCCCGCCGCGCGGCCGAACACCACCAGATCGAGCAGCGAGTTCGTGCCCAGCCGGTTCGCGCCGTGCACCGACACGCACGAGCATTCGCCGACCGCATAGAAGCCGTTGACCGGCTCCTCGGCGCCCTTGGCCGTGCCCACCACCTGCCCGTGGATGTTGGTCGGAATGCCGCCCATCTGGTAGTGGATGGTCGGCACCACCGGAATCGGCTCCTTGATGCAGTCGACGTTGGCGAACTTCAGCGCGATCTCGCGGATCGACGGCAGACGCTTCATGATCGTCTCCGCGCCGATGTGCGACAGGTCCAGCAGCACGTGGTCCTTGTTCGGACCAACGCCACGGCCTTCCTTGATTTCCTGGTCCATCGAGCGCGACACGAAGTCGCGCGGCGCCAGATCCTTCAGCGTCGGCGCGTAGCGTTCCATGAAGCGCTCGCCGTTCGAATTGCGCAGGATGCCGCCTTCGCCGCGCACGCCTTCGGTAATCAGCACGCCCGCACCCGCTACACCGGTCGGGTGGAACTGCCAGAACTCCATGTCCTGCAGCGCGATGCCCGAGCGCGCGGCCATGCCCAGGCCGTCGCCGGTATTGATGAACGCGTTGGTCGAGGCCGCAAAAATGCGGCCCGCACCGCCCGTGGCAAACAGCGTGGTCTTGCCTTCGAGGATGTAGACGTCGCCCGTTTCCATTTCGAGCGCGCTCACGCCGAGCACGTCGCCGTCGGCGTCGCGGATCAGGTCGAGCGCCATCCATTCGACGAAGAACTGCGTCCTGGCCGCCACATTCTGCTGGTAGAGCGTGTGCAGCAGCGCGTGACCGGTGCGGTCCGCCGCCGCGCACGCGCGCTGCACGGGCTTCTCGCCGTAGTTCGCGGTGTGGCCGCCGAACGGGCGCTGGTAGATCGTGCCATCGGCGTTGCGGTCGAACGGCATGCCGAAGTGTTCGAGCTCGTACACGGCGTTCGGCGCCTCACGGCACATGAACTCGATCGCATCCTGGTCGCCGAGCCAGTCGGAGCCCTTGATCGTGTCGTAGAAGTGGTAGTGCCAGTTGTCCTCGCTCATGTTGCCAAGCGACGCGCCGATGCCGCCTTGCGCGGCGACCGTATGCGAGCGCGTGGGGAACACCTTCGAGAGCACGCAGACCGACAGGCCCGCGCGCGCGAGTTGCAGCGATGCGCGCATGCCCGAGCCGCCCGCGCCGACGATGACCACGTCAAACCTGCGACGCGGCAGAGCATTCTTGATTGCAGCCATGCTTTTACACTCTCCAGAGAATCTGCGCGGCGTAGCCCGCACACGCGAGCAGCCAGACGATCGTCAGTGCCTGCAGCAGCAGACGCGTGCCCACGGGCTTCACGTAGTCCATCCAGATGTCGCGGATGCCCACCCACGCGTGATAGAACAGCGACAGCAGCGTGACGAAGGTGGCAAGCTTCATCCATTGGGTCGCGAAGATCGACGCCCAGCCTTCGTAGGAGAAATCGCGCGCGCCGAAGAACCACGCGAGCAGGATCACCGTGTAGATCGCCATCACGGCGGCGGTGAGACGTTGCGCCAGCCAGTCGCGCAGGCCGTAGTGCGCGCCCACGACGAGACGCTTCGAACCGATCCGGTTATGAGCTGCCATTTTTTCAGAATGCTCCGAAGAGTTTTGCCGCGAAGGCGAGCGTGAGCAGCGACGAGACGACGAGCACCACGATGGAGCTCGACCTGCCCTTTTCCCTGGACACCGCGTTGTGATTGGTGTCCATCACGAGGTGACGCACACCGGCGCAGAAGTGGAACAGGAAGGCCCACGCGAGCACCAGCGCGATGAGCTTGACGATGATATTGGAGAGAAAGCCCTTGAAGACTTCGAAGCTCAGTTCGGAGGTCAGGCTCTGGTCGAAGAGGTACAGCAGGAACGGAAGGAACACAAACAGCAGACCCCCGCTCAGCCGATGCAGGATCGACACGCGCCCCGCCAGCGGAAGACGGTACGCCGTCAAGATCTGCCCGATACCGATGTTCCGGAATTCCGGCCTCGGTTTTTTTA
>NZ_PNXY01000084.1 GCF_002879865.1 Paraburkholderia rhynchosiae | reverse complement strand
TTCTGGAATTTGCTCTTTCGAATGAGCAGTCCTTCGGAAGTCATGTCGGCAAGGCGCAGGTTCAGGGCCTCCGAGATCCGCATGCCCGTGGCTAACAGCAGGGCAATTAATGTCGCATACGTTTGTGATTGCAACGTGCCGCGAGGGCCCGATTGCAAGGCTGTGTTGATCAGGCGCTCAATGTCGGCGCAGGTGTAGATGAACGGAACGCGACGCGTCTTTCGGTAACCAAAGTGGCGGGCGGGTGGTAGTTCATGGTTTTGATCTTCCATACGCATGTACCGGGCGAACCGACACACGGTCTTTAGCCTTGCGTCACGCTGGGCCACCGACGCAGCCTCGCCGGCCCAGTCGATTGCTGTCTGCGTGCAAACGTGCATTTCACCGCGTTTGACAGCAAAGCACGCGAAACTGCGCAACAGATAGTCTGCGTTCAGCAGTTTAAATCCGGCGGCACGCCGCGCGGCAAGATAGGACTCCACGGCCGGCATCATTTCGCCACCTCCGGCCATGGCCGAGCGATCTGGCTGAGGAGCGCTACGTCGACCTTGGCGTAATACGCCGTGGTATCAATGCCGCGATGCCTCAGGATCAGGCCAACCTGCTCGAGGGGAAGCCCGTGACGCAACATCTCAGTCGCCGCTGTGTGGCGCAGCAGATGTGCGCCTTTGGCGGGCGAACTCACCCCGGCCCGTTTTAGTGCGCGCTTCACTATCGAAGATATGCCGTCGCCTGAGATATGCGGCTTGACGGGTGCGATGTTTCTAACAAAGACATGGTCGCTGCCGGCAACCCGAGGTTGCGATTCGAGATACCGCAGAAGTGCCTCGCCAGCATCCTGCGGCAGCGGAAGGCGAACTTCATAGCGCCCCTTTCCCAAGACACGTAGCGTCCCGGAGTCCCACTCGATATCGCTCAAGCGAAGGTTCGCCAGGTCACCTGCGCGAACCCCAAGTCGCACAAGCAGGAGGACGATCGCACGATCTCGAAGACGCCTGCGTGAATCGTCATCGCATGCGGCGATCAGGCGGTCAACTTCATCAGCGCTCAGACACCGTGGCAGTGACGCCAGGCGCCAATGCGCCAACGACGGAACCGCCTGATCGAGACCCGGCCGACACAGATCGTGAACACCAAGGTAGCGTAAGAAGGCTCGCGCGCTGGTGACCCGCTTTTCAGCGGTACCAGCACCACAACTGCAAGCACTGTTCAGCAGGAACGTACGTATTTGCTTCGGATCCCACTGGCTGACGTCATCGCCAAGCACTTTCAGCATCACTGCGGCATCACGACAGTAGAGCCGAATGGTCGGCTCCTTCGCCCCCCGGTGCTTTTGCAACCATCGCCGGAAACCGCCCACGATTGCGGGCTCCCGAATCTCTGCAATCGAAGGCTTGTCGTCCTGGCAGACGCCGATCTCGATCAGGTATTCGCGAAAGCGTTTGGCGCCGAAATAGACGTGGTGGCCGGTCCTGCCACCTCTTACCTCCGGGCAAGTGCAAGTTGGCAGATGACGAAAGAAGGTTTCCGGGGTTTGTGGACCAGTCTCGGCCAGGGTACCGCCGTGTGCCAGCATGAAGCGACCAAGATGGTCGGCAGCTCGCAGGTAACGTATAGCACTGGCCGCAGAGTATCCGTCTCGTTCAAGCGCGTCAGCAAAGTCGTCAATGAAGACTCCGCTGGGTCCCGAGCGCAGGCGTTTCAAGGTTTTGGGTGCTACCAGGTAGGTGTCCAGCATCACATCCTCCTATGAGGGTTGCCTGGGAAGGCCAAACCACCATAGCAAAGGAGGACCGCGATTTTATGGGGTGTTAAATGGCGACCGGCCAGATACAAAACCAGCTACAGCCGGTAGGTTTCGCGCCAAACCTGATCTGCAACTCCCCGTTAGACAGAACTTCCCATAAGGCAGGAGTTGTAGGCGATCTCGGTGCGCGCGCAGCCGGAACAGCGCAGCACATGCCCGCCCAGCGCCGCGCTGCGGCACTGTTCGATGGCCGACATCACCTTCAGCTGCCCGAGACTCAGGTGGACTGTGCGACGCCACGCTGGCCCGTGGGCGCGGAAGATGTCCGCGACCTCCGGCATGAGGCACTGCGCCGGGTCAGTTGGCGGCCAGGCGCTCCAGCGGACTGGTGACTTCGCGCAGCAGCTCGGTGGCCACCTGCGCGTAAAGCGCGGTGGTTTCCAGCTTCTTGTGGCCAAGCAGCACCTGGATCACGCGGATGTCGACCTTCTGTTCGAGCAGGTGCGTGGCAAAGCTGTGCCGCAGCGTGTGCATCGACACACGCTTGTCGATCTGCGCGGCCTCGGCGGCCGCACGGATGGCACGGTTGAGTTGCCTCGGCGTGAGGGGATCGACGGGGTCGAGCCCGGGAAACAGCCACCCGCCGTCGGGCATCTTGCCCTGGGCACGGGCCACACGCCACCAGACCCGCAGGCGTTCGAGCAGTACCGGTGAGAGCATTGCGTAGCGATCCTTGCGCCCCTTGCCCTGCTCGACACGCAGCGTCATGCGCTGGCTGTCGATGTCTGTGACCTTCAGCGCCACCACTTCGCTGACACGCAGCCCCGTGCCGTAGGCGACCGAGAGAGCCGTCTGGTGTTTCAGGTTCCCAGTGGCGGCGATGAGCCGCCGGACTTCATCGGGGCTGAGCACGACCGGTAACGTACGGGGCACGCGCACGGGCTGCATCCGGGCCATCAGTTCGGGCTCGTGGAGCGTGGTCTCGAAGAAAAACCTGAGCCCGGTGATCGCGGCGTTCAGTGATATCGGCGAGGTGCCATGATCGACCAGATGCAGCTGGTAGGTTCGCAGGTCCTCGACCGTGGCGGTATCAGGCGAGCGCCCAAGGTAACGGGCGAACTCGCGGACGATGCGCAGATAGCCGGCTTGCGTCTTTGGGGAAAGCTGGCGCATACGCATGTCGTCGATCATGCGCTGGCGCAACGGGCTGACGGTCGGTTGGGAGGAGGTCATGATGCGGCTCCTGTTGAGGAACGAGGCGGATTGCCTCACTCGCCAACATAAACCGCGCGACCGGCCCCTCCCTGACCTCCAGCGTCGGACCGCAGCCCCCTACCGCGCGAGCGGTTTCGTTCACCGACCCGATATAGATAGTCCGTCCCGCTTTCATCGATACTGGTGGGACTGGCAGCGAGCTGCCAGTCGAGGCGGGACATGCACCCGTGGACTACGAATATCCCGACCCAAACGCCTGGACGATTGCCGCTTTAGC
>NZ_PNXY01000083.1 GCF_002879865.1 Paraburkholderia rhynchosiae | reverse complement strand
ATATCGTGCAGGTACAGGTCGGGGGGACAGGAATGTCCAGCCATCAATGGGTCAAAGCGCTAGCCGAATTGGGCGTACTGACTCGTCCGTGGGGCGAAAAAACTATCCGGTGCGTGACCCATCGCCACATTGACGATGCCGATATCAGTCACACCGTCGATGCGTTCGCACAGGTGTTAGAAAAGCGGGGGCAGGTATGAACACACAGGCCGCTTCAACCGGGGTGCAGCACCATGTGCCCGCCGACGCTTGCGATGCGCACATCCATATCTTCGACACCAGGTTCAGGCAGACGCTTGCTGCTGATGATATGTCGGCGGTTCACGGAAACGGCGGTTGGCTGTTGGGGGAATAGCCAGGGCGACGGGTCTACATGCGCCCCACTCTCCACCGCAAGTTATGGAGGGCTTGCGGCACTTCCGAGAGCGTTCATGGAAGACGGTTCGTCGTTCACGGCCATGAGCCCGTGATGAAGGCGATCAACGCGCGCGTCGACCGCATTGTGCGAATCTCGATGCGCAACGCAGGCCCATTTGCAGATGATTTCGGACGCAGTCAACCGGAGCACCATATCGCATGGCGTCAGCGAAATCGGCAGTGGCCTCACTCGCTGAGCGCCCAGCAGCGGACTCCGCGTCAGTGTCTGATAACGCAGACGGCCACGATTTCGTATCCGGGGTCAGCGTGCTCGTTCGCCGCTTTTTCCGCTTCCTCATACGAAAGAAAGGACGTGGCATTTTCAATCGCCGATGCCATGCCGATGTCGCCGTCCTCGGCGGTGCAGAGGAACTGCTCACCGGTCTTCACCACATAGACGGACATCATGTCACCCTCCATGGTCTGCATGGGTAGCTTGCAGTCTAGCAGGCCGGAAGGGTTGCGGGCGGTTCGCTGAGTCGCTTCGGTAATGTCTGCCCCGGAGGCGTTATCGCCGCGACTGTCCGTGCGTCATTCCACGATTCCGTACGCAACCCGGCAGTCAAATGCCTGCGACGAACGTCGGGCAACTGTCGACGAGAATGTATTGGCAAAACCAGTTCCAGACGATTCAGCATCTCCCGTTATCGCAATTACGTTAAAGGCTGTCCGTCGCGCGCCAAAGGGAAAGCTCAGCGACACGCGGTTGACGACCCGAAACCGCCTTCCAACTTTCCACACAACGGACCTTCGCTGTCTGTCAACGCTGGAGGACCGTCAGGCGAGCGTGGCCAGTTGCCAGCCAGACAGCAATGCGACTACCCGCCATGCAGCAAACAGCGTGATGACCAGTGCACCTGCGAGCGCCAGACGCTTGCGGATCATTTGCAGCACCTGCCTGCGAGCGAGGCTACGACCGGAAACCAGCCGGTTGACGCCGATGCTTGCGAGACCAATCGTCAATACCGTTATCGACACCCCCGCGGCCATAGCGAACGCCGACAATACACCCACCATAAACATGCCGTTGGCGAGGGCGCCAATCAGAACAAAGATCGCGCCGACACATGGTCGCACGCCCACCGCCAGCCCCGTCATAACAATCTGCCGCGCGATCCAGACGTTCCCGGCCTTCTCGTCCACGCGCGTCCAGTCCCGCGCGCGCCGGCTCGCCAGCGAGCTAGCATTAAGGTAACGGCCGTGCTGAACGTCGCCATTGTTACGCCTCGCCGCAAACAAGCCCGTGCGGCGTTTAGGGATGAGTGTTATGCGCCCGTCGTCGCAGCAGTCGCGACGCGTGACGATCGACCAGACGGTTACGAGGCCGACGCACAGAAGTGAGATGTAGCTGACAAGATCAAGCGTCGCCGCTCGCGTGAGCACGCCGCCTAGTCCCTCACGCGCGAGCCACGCCGCACTGCCAACAAGGAAAATCGCCGAGATTGCCTGCACGCAGGCGCTCCATACACTGAGCGCAATGGCATGCCCAACGCGAGCACGATGTGACACCAGATACGTGCTCACGACCATCTTGCCATGTCCCGGTCCCAGCGCATGCAGGACGCCGTATCCGAACGACAGCAGCATGAGAGTCCAGCCGGCCAGCACGCTCGCGCCATTGCGCTGCGCGACGAGTTGGTCCTGAAGCTGAACGTTCAAGCGTCCCTGAAGGACGACGCCTGCTGCAATCGCGCGTCGCACAGGGCCCAGCATTGCGACGTGCGGCTCAGCGCCATTCTGCGGCGTCGGCGCCTGCACATTGCCTTCGCCTGGCGCCCCCGACGATGTCCTTCCGAAGACGTCGACCGTCTGAGCTCCTGTTGCGTGCATGGCGTTGATCATGAGGAAGACGAGCGCAAACGCGCTACGGCGAATTCTGTAGCGCCCCGCAGGGGTCAACATGAGAGCCTCGTGGAAAGCGGAAAAATGGCACCGCCAAATATGGCGTGAACCTTGTCTTCGAACGCTTGCGCGGTGCAGGTCTTTTCCGCCGTCGCATCGAAAACGATGGGAGCGCCGCTTTTGGACAGCGCCTGAAAATCGACGAAGAAAGTTTCGTCCCAAATGCCGAGTTGCACCTGCGCGCGCTTCAGGTCGACTTTATCCGCGAGCGGCAGCACGAACGTATAGACAATCCGGCCGCCTTCGATAGAGACGGCGAAGTCGCGGACCTCGCCGAAGTGCGCAGCCTTGCCGTCCACGAAGACATGTGTAAAGTAGCCGGTCCCCTTCAGTGAATCAAACGCCTGCTGCCTGAAGATGCGAGTGTACTTCGGACTGAGCGGTCCAGAGTTCGGCATGCCCGTCAGGTCGCCGACAATTGATACCGGAAATCCCTGCGAGAAAGTCCACCTCTCCTGCACAGCGCTCAATGCCGACCCATCCATCCGCGCAACGCTTGCGTACGTGATCCAGACATGTGGATGAGCGGCGAGCGGCGCTGCGGCAACCGAGAAGCACGCAGCAGCGACGGCGCGGATGAAAGGGAGGACGCGCTCATGGAGAGCGCGCGTAACACGATTTCGCATGGATATCCGCCCGGAACACTACATGTCATTGAATTGGACGCGATTGTCGGCTATGTAGGTAACGCCGTCGAGTGTCCCTTTATGGCCGGTTGCTAAAGTTCGCAGTTCAAATGCCGATCGCGCGGTGCGACCGCGCGGCGGATTTCCGTAGGCGACCCTGAACGGTCGGTCAGGATCCTCAGCAACGGTCATTCACCTATGCGGATGCGTTACCTCCCTGAGCACGTCTATGAATGCCCGCAGCCCAGTAGACACGTGGCCGCGTCCGACAGGTTGGGTCTTGCGTTGTACCGGAGTCCGCCGCTCGCGACTGCCTGAATGACGAATGACGGCCCAATCTTCCAGCACGGTCACCAGCTTCAGCGGCGCGTTTGGTGCCGGTTGCTTTTACTGTGAGACCGATGAAAGGGTATCTGACTGGAGCAGACGGCAGAATGTCATCTGCTGCGCGCGAGCGGATGGGCAGGAGGTGGCCGACTGTTGGCCGTTCGCGTCGTCGATCGGCCCGTTGACCAAGCACAGTGACGCGGTTTCCAAGCCGCAGCGCCCCGACGTTGAAAATTTTTCACGTACTGTGGTCAGTTCGACCAAAACGAACGCACGACGAAAAAGAGGACGGCGACCACTACTCCTGCGATCAAGTACTTCCGTCCGCTCGTCAGCCCGGGGCGTTTCTGGTAGGCACTTAGCAGATTTGACACATCCGCATCAAGCTTTCGAAACCGTTCCTGCGACAACATCTGCCATTCAATCAACATCGGCCGGAGTCGGTTGAGCCATACATCGCGAAGTTCCGGCGCCGGCATATCGCGCAGGATCTGCCGCAGGGTTCCATCGAGCGCGTCATCGCTGCCTAGCGTTGACGCGAGATACTTCGCAGTCGATCTTAGCTGCTCCTCCGTTCCGTGAAGGAGAAGATCCCGCATCGCCGCACTAGGATTCTCCACACTGGAAAGTAACGCACTAAGCCGTTCAGCCGGACCTCCAAGGACCTCCTGAATCCTTTTCGCCTCGAGTTCGGCCTGCCGCAGAATCCTTTGCTGCTCGATCTCGGAATGCGCCATGAAAGCGTGTGCATCCTCCGCTGCTTCGGCCATCACTTGCTCAGCTTTGGCTTCAGCACGCCCGATAATGCGCCGGGATACCTCGTCAAGCGACAGGTCACCGCGCGCGTACGCTTCGAGATAGGCGACTTCGAGCTTATCCAAGCCTCCCGCAGCCATCATCTCGTCGACGATCTGACGGCGTTCCGCGCGTTCCTACTCGCCTAGCTCCCTGTTCATTGTCGCGATCCCGTTGTTTGTCTCTGGTCCTGAGCAAGCTCAAGTTTAGCCCCCGCCACTGGCCGGGAGCTGGCGAATACGCTGTGAGTGATGACTGACGGGCGTCCTTACAAGCGTTAACAAAATGAGTTCTTCAGTTTTCGCCAGCAGATGATGCAGCAGGCGATTTTCATGAAGGCTTCATGGATGAATGCAAGACGTTCGAAGCGGATGCGCAGTCGTCGAAAGTTATG
>NZ_PNXY01000082.1 GCF_002879865.1 Paraburkholderia rhynchosiae | reverse complement strand
ATGTACCTCATGGCGATCACCGCCGCGACGCACTCCATCCACTTGTCGAGCGCGTACTTAGTGCCGGACAAGCTGACGATCAACGCGATCGTCGAGGCGGCGAAGCGCGGCGTGAAGGTGCGCATTATCACGCCCGGCAAGCGCATCGACACCCACACGGTGCGCGAGGCATCGCGCGCGTGCTGGGGCGACCTGCTCGCGGCGGGCGTTGAGATGTACGAGTATGAGCCGACGATGTTCCACTGCAAGGTGATTGTCGTCGACGAGTATCTGGTGTCGGTCGGCTCGACGAACTTCGACAGCCGCTCGTTCAAGCTCAACGACGAAGCGAACCTGAACATCTACGACCGGGATTTCGCGCGCCAGCAGACGGCGATTTTCGATCGCGACGTCGCCCAGGCAAAACGCATTTCGCTCGACGACTGGCGCCGCCGTCCGCTCCTCGAAAAGCTGCTGGACCGCGCTGTCGCCCTACTCGATCCGCAACTTTGACGTTTGTGTCGCCCGAGCGACCGCTGCGGACTATGACTCGCCGACGAGGCCAGCGGGCGAATGACCGCTCTACTGCCGAACACGACGCTAGGGCCGTGATGCGATCACCGGCCCCAACGGGTCGCGTGCTGACCGTCGTGCCAAGCAATATCTGAGCGCTGTCACTCGGCCGAACCAAAGTTGCCGATAGCGCTAACGGGCTAATATGGCGCTGATAACGTCAACTATTAATTCCGCCCGCGTGCCCTGCTTGACGCTGTCCATTCGAAGTAATCGTCGTACCCGCTTGAGGCGCTGAAGGCGACGTCGACGAAGCCCTTCGCACATAGGGATGGTTGTGCGCGGCGGCCATTGCGCAAACGGCGGCCTCGAGGGACTTCGAATTGGCGGGGAATCGGTGCTGCGCGCGATGCCGCGCTGCCGACGAACATCATCAGTGGCGTTCAGACTTGATGCATGTCTGGGCTTGGTCATCCGATCGACATGGAGCGGGCCGTGATTTGCCGCAAGCTGAGGGTTCATGTACTCGTATTCTGCGTCACGGGCGCATTGTTGGGCAGCGTCGGGGCCTCGGCAGATGAAGTTAAGGTGATGATTTCGGGCGCGTTTGCGTCAGCCTATCGCGCACTGGCTCCACAATTCGAGCAGGCGGCCGGCGAGACGCTGGTCACTGTCTGGGGGCCTGCGGTGGGCACAGCCGCGAATGCCATCCCTGTGCGACTCGCCGCGCGGCGAATGGGCAGACGTGCTGATCGTGGTCGGCTATGCACTCGACGATCAGGTCAACGCTGGCAAGGTCGTGTCTGGCAGCAAGATGGACTTCGCACGCTCGGCAATTGGCATCGCGGCTCGCGAGGGGGCGCCGAAGCCGGATATCAGATCGGTTGAGGCACTGCGGCGCACGCTGCTCGCCGCGAAGTCGATCGTCTATCCGGACGACGCCAATGGAGTCTATATCGGCAGCGAACCATTTCGGCGTCTCGGTATCCAGGAGCAGGTGGACAACAAGAGCCGCATGATCCCATCCGAGCGGGTCGCCAATGTCGTCGCGAACGGCGAGGCGGAGATCGGATTTCAGCAGATCGTCGAATTGTTGCCGGTGGACGGGCTGACGGTGGTCGGCAATCTGCCCGCGGAGGTCCAAAGGTACACGGTGTTTTCCGGGGGCATCTCTGCCAATGCCAAAAATCCAGCGGGCGCAGCGGCCCTGATCCGTTTTCTGTCATCGCCGGACGCGGCCCCAGCGATTGAGGGGACCGGGCTCGAACCGCTAACGCCGAAGACGTCGAACTGAGTGTAGCTGTGAGCCCTCCGCGCCGTCGAGCCAGGCGACGGCCGGATCTTCCGAGAACGGCCAGGAACGGTCCTTCCCAATCGGGTCGCGAGCGTCCGCTTGCTCGCGGCGAGCGGACCTTCAAGGCGCGGCGACTGACGACCCGTCGCTGACTCATTCCTGGGCCCACAAGGTGTGGCGCGTCCTCGAGCACTTGAGCCTTCGGTTCGAAACCATGTTCGTGATTGTGGACCACGGGGTACCGAATGTAGTTCAACGTGATTCAAAGGAAGGTTCGATTTCATCGAACAAGGTCGGGTGCACGTGTATTTCCAAATCGCATCGCCCAGAAACGGCGGGTGTCCCGACGCCAAGCGGATTCGGGGGTCAACTGTTTTGTGTATCGCATGGTCTACGATAGATCAAGGCGATGAGTGCGTTCCCGTCTGACTAACTGGTTCCTGAAGAGAAACTCCGTGGCCGCAAAGCGGAAGCGTTGCGCGGCACGGAGTGAACAAAGTCTTTGGGCTTTCTTGACCTCAGAGGTGTTCCATGCTTCAAGACAGCGACGTCGCAACTCGGATCCCAGCGCAGGACCTCGCTCGCGCAAGAACTTTCTACTCGAGCAGGCTCGGCCTTGAGCCGGTGGAAGAACGGGCTGGTGGCCTCCGCTACAAATGCGGCAGGGGCTACTTCACACTCTTTCAGTCGTCTGCGTCGGCCTCAGGGACTCATACACAAATGGCCTGGGAGGTCGATGACATCGAGGCAACCGTTAGTGAGCTGCGACAGCGTGGAGTCGCGTTCGAAGAATACGATCTTCCCGGCCTCAAAACGATAAACGGGATCGCTGATATACAAGGGAATTACCCGTCCAAGGGTGGGGTAGGCGAAAGAGCTGCTTGGTTCCGAGATAGCGAGGGCAACCTCCTCGGCATTGGGCAACCGCTTAAGTGAGCAGGCCGACGCCATGCCTCAAAGCGCCGCTTAGCGTCAAAGCAGGCCATCGGTGCAAGGGAATCGACTATTGTCGATTTCTTGACTCCCCGCTCGTCGTGCGTATGGGCGGTCGTGTTGCGATGCGCTGCCGACCGGCACCTATAGTCCGTATGGGAAAAGGAGATTGCGAATGACTTACGTCGATGGATTTGTTGTCCCCGTGCCTACAGCCAACCGCGAAGTTTACAGACAGTTCGCCGAAAGAGCGGCGGCCGTCTTCAAGGAGCACGGCGCCTTGAAGGTGGTCGAATGCTGGGGAGATGACGTGCCGGAGGGCAAGGTGACGTCGTTTCCAATGGCGATCAAGCGCAAGGATGATGAGACGGTGGTGTTCTCCTGGGTTGTCTGGCCGTCGCATCAGTCGCGAGACGAAGGAATGAAAGCGGTAATGACCGACCCGCGGCTGCAACCAGATAAAAATCCGATACCTTTTGACGGCCAGCGGCTAATCTATGGCGGTTTCGAAGTGATTGTCGACGCGTGATGGCAGAAAAACATGGCGCCGGTTCGCGTTGAGACGCGAACCGGCGCCGCGGCCTGGCATTGAACATCCGCGATGCAACGCGTGAATCTCCTGTCGGACTTACGCTACTCAGGCAAGCTGTGAAGTCAGGTATCTGGTTAGCAGCTGACGGTCGCGCGTGACGCATAAGTGACTCCAACGGGTCGACAGCGGTTCGCGGTAGTCGGCGGTAACGCTCTTGGGTATCCAGATTGACCATTTCGCGGATCCGGGACCCTCTTCATCCTGCAATGCGCCTAAAACTGGCGTAGTAATCGTCGGTGTAATGGCAGTCGCCGGTCTGCCTGCGAGGTCCACCGCACACGATCCGGCGCTGCCCGCGATCCGTCGAGCCCAAGGTGCGAACAACCAGTTGCCCCCGCGAAACCGCTGTTGACTTTGTAGGACAGTTCGGGTCGGCTGCGCGACGCCGCACTCCCTTCCCGCTACGGTTTGACTGCAGACGGCAGGGTGTTCCCTGACTCAGGTATGCTGGGAGCTTTGGGACAGCTTTCGTTCAAGGGGAGAACATGCGGCGCGTCGTATTCAACCAGAAAGGTGGCGTGGGCAAATCGACCATCGTCTGCAACCTGGCGGCAATCAGCGCCAGCGAAGGTCTGCGCACTTTGGTTATTGACTTGGATGCCCAGGCGAATTCCAGCCAATACCTGCTCGGCTCGCAGGCCAGCGATGCCCATCCCACCGTCGCCGGCTTCTTTGAAACAGCGCTCACGTTCAGCTTCAGGCCCGTCGAAGTCACGTCTTTCATTCATCCGACGCCGTTTGAGAATCTGGACGTTATGCCCGCTCACCCTGACCTGGACGCGTTGCATGGCAAGCTGGAATCCCGCTACAAGATCTACAAGTTGCGTGACGCGCTCAACGAACTTGACACCTATGACGCGATTTATATCGACACTCCGCCGGCGTTGAACTTCTACACCCGCTCCGCGCTGATCGCCGTCGAGCGTTGTCTGATTCCGTTTGACTGTGATGACTTTTCCCGGCGCGCGCTTTACACGTTGCTGGAAAACGTGAAGGAGATCCAGCAGGACCACAACGTCGCGCTAAAGGTAGAGGGGATTGTCATCAATCAGTTCCAGCCTCGTGCAAGCCTGCCTCAAAAGCTGGTCGATGAACTCATCAGCGAAGGCTTGCCAGTGCTGGCTTCGCGGCTGTCTTCGTCCGTGAAGATCCGCGAATCGCATCAGCAGGCGACCCCCGTCATTCACCTTGATCCGGGACACAAACTTTCACAGGAGTATCGGGCCTTGCATCGGGAGCTGGCCCGATAGCGGGAACCCGGAGACGGCCGCCCTCGGCAAATGCGGTCACTCCGCACCCGCTATTAGATGGTCGACACCCATTAGCGGGCCGGTGTCAAGTGAGCAATCCACATCCCCGGCTGCACCAGCAGCCGTTTCCCAGTTCTCCGAATGCAGCGGCCAACCGCGCCCGTTTCTTCATTTGCTGGCTGCGGCGGAACGCG
>NZ_PNXY01000081.1 GCF_002879865.1 Paraburkholderia rhynchosiae | reverse complement strand
AAGCGCTGAAGCGCTGACGCGGGTCGAGACACACCTGTTATAGGATCAAGCCTTACGGGCAATTAGTATCAGTTAGCTGAGCGCATTACTGCGCTTACACACCTGACCTATCAACGTCCTGGTCTTGAACGACCCTTCAAGGGGCTTAAAGCCCCGGGGATATCTCATCTTAAGGCGAGTTTCCCGCTTAGATGCTTTCAGCGGTTATCTCTTCCGAACATAGCTACCCGGCGATGCCACTGGCGTGACAACCGGTACACCAGAGGTTCGTCCACTCCGGTCCTCTCGTACTAGGAGCAGCCCCCTTCAAATATCCAGCGCCCACGGCAGATAGGGACCAAACTGTCTCACGACGTTTTAAACCCAGCTCACGTACCTCTTTAAATGGCGAACAGCCATACCCTTGGGACCGGCTACAGCCCCAGGATGAGATGAGCCGACATCGAGGTGCCAAACACCGCCGTCGATATGAACTCTTGGGCGGTATCAGCCTGTTATCCCCAGAGTACCTTTTATCCGTTGAGCGATGGCCCTTCCATACAGAACCACCGGATCACTATGACCTGCTTTCGCACCTGCTCGACTTGTCGGTCTCGCAGTTAAGCACGCTTATGCCATTGCACTATCAGCACGATTTCCGACCGTACCTAGCGTACCTTCGTACTCCTCCGTTACACTTTGGGAGGAGACCGCCCCAGTCAAACTGCCTACCATGCACTGTCCCCGATCCGGATTACGGACCAAGGTTAGAACCTCAAACAGATCAGGGTGGTATTTCAAGGATGGCTCCACGCAGACTGGCGTCCACGCTTCACAGCCTCCCACCTATCCTACACAGACCGGTTCAAAGTCCAATGCAAAGCTACAGTAAAGGTTCATGGGGTCTTTCCGTCTAGCCGCGGGGAGATTGCATCATCACAAACACTTCAACTTCGCTGAGTCTCGGGAGGAGACAGTGTGGCCATCGTTACGCCATTCGTGCAGGTCGGAACTTACCCGACAAGGAATTTCGCTACCTTAGGACCGTTATAGTTACGGCCGCCGTTTACCGGGACTTCAATCAGGAGCTTGCACCCCATCATTTAATCTTCCGGCACCGGGCAGGCGTCACACCCTATACGTCCACTTTCGTGTTTGCAGAGTGCTGTGTTTTTATTAAACAGTCGCAGCCACCAGTTTATTGCAACCCCTTCACCCTTTGCGCGCAGGCGCATCAAGCTACAGGGGCGTACCTTATCCCGAAGTTACGGTACCAATTTGCCGAGTTCCTTCTCCCGAGTTCTCTCAAGCGCCTTAGAATACTCATCTCGCCCACCTGTGTCGGTTTGCGGTACGGTCTTGTTGAACTGAAGCTTAGAGGCTTTTCCTGGAACCACTTCCGATTGCTTCGTCTCCGAAGAGACTGGCCTCACACCCTTGAATTGCGCGCCCGGATTTGCCAAAGCGCCTTCTCCAATGCAAGGACCGGGACTTCCAACACCCGGACAACCTTCCGCGATCCGTCCCCCCATCGCATTCAACAATGGTGCAGGAATATTAACCTGCTTCCCATCAGCTACGCATTTCTGCCTCGCCTTAGGGGCCGACTCACCCTACGCCGATGAACGTTGCGTAGGAAACCTTGGGCTTACGGCGAGGGGGCCTTTCACCCCCTTTATCGCTACTCATGTCAGCATTCGCACTTCCGATACCTCCAGCACACTTTCCAGTGCACCTTCGCAGGCTTACGGAACGCTCTCCTACCATGCACATCGCTGTGCATCCGCAGCTTCGGTATATTGCTTAGCCCCGTTACATCTTCCGCGCAGGACGACTCGATCAGTGAGCTATTACGCTTTCTTTAAAGGATGGCTGCTTCTAAGCCAACCTCCTGACTGTTTTAGCCTTCCCACTTCGTTTCCCACTTAGCAATATTTGGGGACCTTAGCTGGCGGTCTGGGTTGTTTCCCTCTTGACACCGGACGTTAGCACCCGATGTCTGTCTCCCGTGATTGCACTCTTCGGTATTCGGAGTTTGCTATGGCGTAGTAATCCGCAATGGACCCCACAACCATGACAGTGCTCTACCCCCGAAGGTGATACACGAGGCACTACCTAAATAGTTTTCGGAGAGAACCAGCTATTTCCAGGTTTGTTTAGCCTTTCACCCCTATCCACAGCTCATCCCCTAACTTTTCAACGTTAGTGGGTTCGGACCTCCAGTACGTGTTACCGCACCTTCATCCTGGCCATGGATAGATCACCTGGTTTCGGGTCTACACCCAGCGACTGGACGCCCTGTTCGGACTCGCTTTCGCTACGCCTGCCCTAATCGGTTAAGCTTGCCACTGAATGTAAGTCGCTGACCCATTATACAAAAGGTACGCCGTCACCCCCTTGCGAAGGCTCCGACTGTTTGTATGCATGCGGTTTCAGGATCTGTTTCACTCCCCTCCCGGGGTTCTTTTCGCCTTTCCCTCACGGTACTGGTTCACTATCGGTCGATCACGAGTATTTAGCCTTGGAGGATGGTCCCCCCATCTTCAGACAGGATTTCACGTGTCCCGCCCTACTTGTCGCATACCTAGTTCTTCCTCACTGTTTTCGTCTACAGGGCTATCACCTGCTATGGCCGCACTTTCCAGAGCGTTCGACTAACAACGAAGATAAAGAATGCAGGCTGGTCCCATTTCGCTCGCCACTACTCTGGGAATCTCGGTTGATTTCTTTTCCTGCGGTTACTTAGATGTTTCAGTTCACCGCGTTCGCTTCTCATGACCTATGGATTCAGTCATGGATACTCCATTCGGAGTGGGTTTCCCCATTCGGACATCTTCGGATCAAAGCTCGTTTGCCAGCTCCCCGAAGCTTTTCGCAGGCTACCGCGTCCTTCATCGCCTGTGATCGCCAAGGCATCCACCACATGCACTTGTTCGCTTGACCCTATAACGGGTGTGTCTCTGCCGATCCGAAGGACCGACCGTTCACACTCGCTACAGGTTGAGTATTCGTGTTGCGCCGTATTCCAAAGCAATCTTTCGATCACTTAAAAAATACATTGATACAATCACAACCCTGATTCACCTACTCACACACCCATCTCAAGGTGTATTTTCGTGAATCTCTTTACTACTTCTTCCTGATTGTTAAAGAACGACAGCCGATATCACGGTTGCTATAACCGTGTATCACTCTGACTGGCTCAATCGCCAATGCACAGCACTCTGCACCTGCTACTTCCGCAGAACGCTACGCATTGAGGATTGGTGGAGGATGACGGGATCGAACCGACGACCCCCTGCTTGCAAAGCAGGTGCTCTCCCAGCTGAGCTAATCCCCCAGTCATGCACAGATACTCTGTCTGTTACCACCCAGGGGTTGACCGATTAGCCGCAGCCACCGCAGAAACAGTGGTGGGTCTGGATGGATTCGAACCATCGACCCCCGCCTTATCAAGACGGTGCTCTAACCGACTGAGCTACAGACCCCTGAGCCTGTCCAGTTTCACAGCCGATAAGCGTGAGCGCTCAACGTTTGACACGTCTAGCTCGAGAAAGGAGGTGATCCAGCCGCACCTTCCGATACGGCTACCTTGTTACGACTTCACCCCAGTCATGAATCCTACCGTGGTGACCGTCCTCCTTGCGGTTAGACTAGCCACTTCTGGTAAAACCCACTCCCATGGTGTGACGGGCGGTGTGTACAAGACCCGGGAACGTATTCACCGCGGCATGCTGATCCGCGATTACTAGCGATTCCAGCTTCACGCACTCGAGTTGCAGAGTGCGATCCGGACTACGATCGGTTTTCTGGGATTGGCTCCCCCTCGCGGGTTGGCGACCCTCTGTTCCGACCATTGTATGACGTGTGAAGCCCTACCCATAAGGGCCATGAGGACTTGACGTCATCCCCACCTTCCTCCGGTTTGTCACCGGCAGTCTCCCTGGAGTGCTCTTGCGTAGCAACTAGGGACAAGGGTTGCGCTCGTTGCGGGACTTAACCCAACATCTCACGACACGAGCTGACGACAGCCATGCAGCACCTGTGTTACGGCTCCCTTTCGGGCACCCCGGCCTCTCAGCCAGGTTCCGTACATGTCAAGGGTAGGTAAGGTTTTTCGCGTTGCATCGAATTAATCCACATCATCCACCGCTTGTGCGGGTCCCCGTCAATTCCTTTGAGTTTTAATCTTGCGACCGTACTCCCCAGGCGGTCAACTTCACGCGTTAGCTACGTTACCAAGCCAATGAAGGCCCGACAACTAGTTGACATCGTTTAGGGCGTGGACTACCAGGGTATCTAATCCTGTTTGCTCCCCACGCTTTCGTGCATGAGCGTCAGTATTGGCCCAGGGGGCTGCCTTCGCCATCGGTATTCCTCCACATCTCTACGCATTTCACTGCTACACGTGGAATTCTACCCCCCTCTGCCATACTCTAGCCCGCCAGTCACAAATGCAGTTCCCAGGTTAAGCCCGGGGATTTCACATCTGTCTTAGCGGACCGCCTGCGCACGCTTTACGCCCAGTAATTCCGATTAACGCTTGCACCCTACGTATTACCGCGGCTGCTGGCACGTAGTTAGCCGGTGCTTATTCTTCCGGTACCGTCATCCCCCAGAGGTATTAGCCCCGAAGTTTTCTTTCCGGACAAAAGTGCTTTACAACCCGAAGGCCTTCTTCACACACGCGGCATTGCTGGATCAGGGTTGCCCCCATTGTCCAAAATTCCCCACTGCTGCCTCCCGTAGGAGTCTGGGCCGTGTCTCAGTCCCAGTGTGGCTGGTCGTCCTCTCAGACCAGCTACAGATCGTCGCCTTGGTAGGCCTTTACCCCACCAACTAGCTAATCTGCCATCGGCCGCCCCTGTAGCGCGAGGTCCCGAAGGATCCCCCGCTTTCCTCCGCAGAGCGTATGCGGTATTAATCCGGCTTTCGCCGGGCTATCCCCCACTACAGGACACGTTCCGATGTATTACTCACCCGTTCGCCACTCGCCACCAGGGTTGCCCCCGTGCTGCCGTTCGACTTGCATGTGTAAGGCATGCCGCCAGCGTTCAATCTGAGCCAGGATCAAACTCTTCAGTTCAAACCTGTTACTGTTTTTCGGGCTCTTCCGAACCCGGTCGCTCACTCAACGTACTGACGAAGTGTCCAGCCATCTTTCAACGGCCTGACCTTCCTTTCATTACTGTGTGAGACTTGATACTTCCGCTTTACGGCAGACCCCGAAGGATCCACCTCGCGTCG
>NZ_PNXY01000080.1 GCF_002879865.1 Paraburkholderia rhynchosiae | reverse complement strand
AGCGCACGACGTTTCTTCGACATCCGCCGTTTCATGAATGAGCGACGCCCGAGGCTACAAGGTCAAGGATGTGGGCTGCGCATGCCCTCGGAAAAACCTTGACTGACCGCCTCAGGGCGTGAAGCGGCCAGTCACATTTTTCCAGAGCGGACGTTCATAACCGCAACGCACGCGCTCAACCCAGATGCTTCGAAAAAATTCACGGTGCGTGCGTTTGCCAGCGCGGCGGCTTCGATGTCATAGCGTGCGCTGCGGTGTCGACCAAATCCATGTGCCTGTCCGCAATCCCTGTCCGCGCCGAATGAACTTTGAGCCACCGCGCCGACCGAGCTTTGAGCCGGGGTGGAGACCGGTCCGAAGCAGGACCGGTTGTGGATAAGTGTATGGGTTTGCGGAGTGCTTGTCCTCCTTCGTGTGAGGATGTATTGCGCAGTGGAAGCTGCGGAGGGCGTAGCCCGTAGCGGCTTCCACTGCGCGGCAAGCGACGATCAGGCTGATTCGTTCGCGCTCGCACCGTCGGCTCTGCGCACCGCTTCACGCGAGCGGATACGCTTCTTTGCACTGGCGCTGCTATGGCGGAAACGGTAGCTCTCGTTGCCGGTCTCCACGATGTGGCAGTGATGGGTCAGACGATCCAGCAATGCCGTGGTCATCTTCGCGTCGCCGAACACACTGGACCATTCGGCGAAGTCCAGATTCGTCGTCACGGCAACGCTCGTGTGCTCGTACAGGCGACTCAGCAGGTGGAATAGCAACGCCCCGCCGGCCTGGCTGAAGGGCAGATATCCGAGTTCGTCCAGAATGACCAGGTCAAGGCGCAGCAGGCTCGCCGCGATCCTCCCGGCGCGTCCCTGCGCCTTTTCCTGCTCCAGTGAGTTGGCCAGATCCACGGTCGAGTAGAAGCGCACCCGCTTGCCGTGGTGCATGATGCCGGACACGCCGATGGCGGTCGCCAGATGCGTTTTGCCCGAGCCCGGTCCCCCGACCAGAACCAGGTTGTGCGCGCCCTCGGTGAACGTCATGCTGGCCAGTTGAATGACGAGCTGCCGATCGACCGGCGAGCCATCGAAGTCAAAGCCGGCGATGTCGCGATGCACCGGGAACTTCGCCGCGTTCATCTGGTGGCTGACCGAACGCACGGCCCGATCCGCGACCTCGGCCTGCAACAGCCGTTCGAGCAGCCATTGCGAAGACGCCGCCTCGACATTCACCTGTTCAAGCAGTTCGGCCCAGCCGGCAGCCATGCCGTGCAGCCGCAAGTGTTTGAGTTCGACGATCAGATCACGCATGACCGGCCTCCGGCTGTTGCAGCGCCGGGCGCAGCCCGTCGTAGCGTGATGTGTCGGCCAGCGGCGGTGTCGTCAGTTGTAGCGCAGTTTCGATCTTCGGCGGCATCTGCACGCTGCGCATGCGCGACAGCACGTTCACCACATGCTCGACGCTCACGCGCCCGGAGGGCGGCGCCTGCTCCAATGCAAGCTCGACTGCAACCACTATGGCATCCAGACCGCTTTCCGGGACCAGCGCCAGAACCTTCGCCATTACCCGGTCACCACCTGGCTCACGTAGTAACGCCCGACGCAGGCGTTGCAGCGGCTCGGGCATGTCCTGGAACGGAGCACCGTTACGCAGCGCCCCCGGCTTGCGCTGGATCAGCGGGATATAGTGCTGCCAGTCGTATCGCACCGATCCTTCGTCGGCCAGTCGCTCATGGGCGGCCACCACGGCATCATCGCCCACCACCACAACACGGCACGGATAGAGCCGCGTACTGAGCATCTGGCCTGCAAATTCGCACGGCACCGAGTAGCGATTGCGGCCAATCACCACCAGGCAGGTCGACGACACCCGAGCTGCGCGCTCAACATAACCGTCAAACGGTGTCGGCATCGGCATCAGATGGGCGCGCTCCTGCTCGAACACGTCGGCGACGCTCAGCTCACGATAGTCCGGGTGCTTCACCTGATCCCACAACGACCGGCATCGGGTCGCCAGCCATGCATTCAGTTCGGCGAAACTGCCGAAGCGTTGCGCACGCGCCTCAATCCAGATGCGCAGACGACTGTCCTGCACGTTCTTCTCGACGACGCCTTTCTCCCAGCCACTGGCGACGTTGCAGAAGTCCGGATCGAACAGGTAGTGCGAGCACATCACTGCGAAACGCGGATTGACCGTGCGGCCCTTGCCTTTGTGAACCTTGTCTACGGCCGTTTTCATATTGTCGTAGATGCCCCGGCGGGCCACCCCGCCGAAGGCCGCGAACGAGCGCGTATGGGCGTCGAACAGCATCTCGTGCCCCTGGCTCGGATAGGCAACCAGCCAGAACGCCCGCGACGCACACAGCTTCATGTGCGACACCTGCAGCTTGCGGTAAATGCCGCCGACGACCAGCCCTTCCTCGGACCAGTCAAACTGGAATGCCTCGCCCAGCTCGAACCGCAACGGCACAAACGCCGACTTGGAAACCGCCTTGCCTTCGCCTTGCCGCCAGGCCCGGATGAAATCGGTCACCCGCGAGTAACAGCCGTCGTAGCCGCCAGCCTTGATTTCCTGGAACAGCATCCAGGCAGTGCGGCGTTCCTTCTTCGGTCGCCGTGCGTCAACACTGAGCGCCTGCACCAGCACCTCATGAAACGGCGTCAACCGGGTCGGCTGGGAGCGCCGCTGATACTTCGGCTCCTCCTGAACATCCATGTTCAGATATTTACTGATCGTGTTGCGCGACAGGCTTGTGAGACGCGCTATCTCGCGTACCGACTTGTTCTGGCGGTGGAACATCCGCCGCACCTTGCCAATCATCGTCATCGGGATCATCCCCAAACACCCTGCCAGAAAAACTAGCAGGATAGGTTGATTACCCGGCTCAATTTTCAGTCGGCGCGATCCCTACATGTGGCTGAATTTTCGGTCGGCGTAAACACGCAATCCCTGTAGTTGCTGCTTCAGGGCGGCTAGCGAATGCCGTCTTAATAGCCTGTTGCGCGTCGCGAGAAATGTAATCGTCAACCTCCCCGACATGCACCATGACAGGCGCCTCGACGTTGACCGCTTCCGAGAGGTGCACCGCGGTCCGGCCGCCGCAGTAGCTCAGCGCCGCATCGACCTCGGTTCTTACCGCGATCAGAATGGTCATTAGACCGCCTAGGCGAAAGCCCATGGGGCCAACCCTACCGGACGCGCATGGAAACGCATGCGCTGCCTTGGCCGTGGTGGCGATATCGCCCGCACCCTTGTCGAGATCATAGGCCTCATAGAGCTTGTCGGCCTTGTCCCAGTCGTCTTGTCCAACAGTTGGATGCCGGGCGCGGGGCGCCGCGCTCCAGAATAGGTCTGGGCCCATTGCGATGAATCCTTGCGCTGCTAGTTCATCAGTTCATCGGCCGTCTGGCGCATATCGGGATTCACAATCCGCCACACTGCCGACACCTTCGCCATGAGCGTCAGAGACTCGCCCCATCCCATTGCCCGGATTGTGGTTTGTGTGTCAATGCGGCCCGTAATTTCCCCCGAAGTGTCGAACTAAATTCCCACCTGGGTGCCCGGTGATCAGCCGGCATCGCAATCCGATGTGCTCGTTTGATACGGTAAGCGGACAGGATTGAGCGGGGTCGGCCGGTTGCGTGCCTGCCCATCTGCTTACTAGCTCGACGCTGTGATCCGAACTGTACGGTAAAGAACACAACGGCCAATTCCCGTTGCTATCATGCTAAGTGACAAACGTCCTTACGGAGTCGCCGTGAAAGCCAGGTCGCTTGTTCTAATTGCTTTGTTAAATCCAATCTGCAATTGCATTGCACAATCGGGCGCTGCATCTTCTACGGACGCGACGAATCACGCGATGAAGGGCGTGGCGAATAGCGTTATTCCGGTGACGCTACTGACTAGCCGAGAATTCTGGCTCTCCGTCATCGTGCTGGCCTTTGGCTTGAGCGTTCTTTTAGTCCAATATTCATTGCTCAAAAATTCGAATGCGTCGGCCAACGAGGTCATCAAAGGTCTAAGAACCTTTAACAAAATGAACGAAGGGGCTGTTAACCCTCGATGAATGCTGTTAACCTTTTCATTGTTTCGACGACGAAAAGGACATGGCCAAGCCGATACTCGACGACGAACTGTGGGCACTCATCGAACCGTTGTTGCCCCCTCCCAAGCTACGGCGAACCCGTTATCCAGGACGCAAGCCGCTCGACAATCGTGCGGTGCTCACGGGCATTCTCTTCGTCTTACAGACGGGCCTGCGTTGGGACCTACTGCCTCGCGAGATGGGCTGCGGCAGCGGCATGAGTTGCTGGCGTCGTTTGCGTGACTGGCAGGCCGCCGGCGTGTGGGAGCAGTTGCACGAGGTGCTGCTTGCGCGATTGCGCGCAGCGGACCAAATCGACTGGTCTCGCGTCATCGTCGATTCCTCTTCAATCCGCGCTGTGGGCTCAGGTCAAAAACAGGACCGAATCCCACAGACCGCGCGCGACCGGGTTCGAAGCACCACCTCATCACCGAAGCGCAGGGCATCCCGCTCGCGGTGATACTGACCGGCGCCAACCGAAACGACGTCACTCAACTTCAAGCGCTGGTCGAGGCTATTCCGCCTATCGGCGGCAAGCGTGGCAGACCACTATCGAAGCCTCGGGTCGTTCAGGGCGACAGAGGCTATGACCACGACAAATATCGACGTCCACTGCATGCCGCCGGCATTGCAACCGAAATCGCTCGACGCGGTCAGCCTCATGGTAGCGGTCTAGGCAAAACACGCTGGGTCGTAGAGCGGACCATTTCGTGGCTTCACAACTTTCGCCGACTGCGCATTCGATTCGAGCGCCTCGCTTTCATTCACGAGGCTTTCCTCAAAATCGCCTGCTGCGTCATATGCTGGCGACACCTGCAAAAGTCATTCTGTTAACGCCTCTAAGTTTGACGCTTGTCGTCGTGGGCATCCTCTTTTCGATGACAGCAGGATTCGACGCCCAGACAGTCGCGCCGGCGATCGGCTTGCTTGGCACGATCGCTGGCTATCTGCTCGGCCGTAAAGATGACTCGACCTCTCAATAACACGGACCTGAGATTTTGGTTCCGCGTGCCCACGTAGAATATCTATTGGAGGTACACCTGCGCCGACATTGAGCGCCTGATCAACACAGCCTTGCAATCGGGCCCTCGCGGCACGTTGCAACCACAAACGTATGCGACATTAATTGCCCTGCTGTTAGCCACGGGCATGCGGATCTCGGAGGCCCTGAACCTGCGCCTTGCCGACATGACTTCCGAAGGACTGCTCATTCGAAAGAGCAAATTCCAGAA
>NZ_PNXY01000007.1 GCF_002879865.1 Paraburkholderia rhynchosiae | reverse complement strand
AGGAACACAAACAGCAGACCCCCGCTCAGCCGATGCAGGATCGACACGCGCCCCGCCAGCGGAAGACGGTACGCCGTCAAGATCTGCCCGATACCGATGTTCCGGAATTCCGGCCTCGGTTTTTTTACCGCTTCAGCCATGCTAGACCCCTACTATGTAGTCACACTAATCCGCAATTTTAGCGCCTTTTCATATCGCGCTGCAGCGAAAACCCCGACAGGTCCGTTACAGGACCTGCAATGAAGACGCCGCCAAAGAGGCGCGCGCGTGAGACGCCGCGCCTTGATCCAGCCGATTCAGCTGAGATCGTTCTGATAGTAATACCCGGTTGTGACATACCAACCGCGCCGGACTTCCACCGGCCGATCCCCATAGGTGTAGGACACGCGCTCGACCGACAGCAGCGGAAACCCCGGCGGCACATGCAGCAGATCGGCCACTGAAGGTTCGGCCGCCACCGCGCGGATTTTCTCCGTGGCGCGGATCATGCGGGTGCCGAACTCGGTCTCGAACATTGCGTAGAGAGGACCCTTGTACTCCGACAGCCGCTCGAGCGTGAGCCCGCGAAATACGGCGCCAGGCAACCAGATTTCATCGAGCACGGTGACTTCGCCGTCGAACTGCAGCAGACGCTTGATTAGCACCACTGGGTCAGCAGGCTTGAGTTCGAGTTGCCGGGCGATGTCCGCCGACGCCCGCAAGCGCCGGCATTCGAGCAGGCGGCTCACGTGCGGATGCTCGGCGCCGTCATCGGCCAGTAACCGGAGGAAGCGAAACTGCGCGCGATCTTCGTTGTGCGTCGCAACAAACGTGCCCTTGCCTTGCCGCCGCACCAGCAGGTTTTCGGCGGCCAGTTCGTCAATCGCCTTACGAACCGTGCCTTGGCTGACCTTGTATCTGGCCGCCAATTCGACTTCACTAGGAATGATCTCGCCGGGCTTCCATTCGCCGCTTTCGAGGCTCTGCGTTATCAGCCCCTTGATCTGCTGATAAAGAGGACTGAAGGTGGGCGACGCAGCAGGGACGGCCGCGGATACACCTTCGCCCGCGGCCGCTTGACCGCTCGGATTCGTGGTGTTGGCCGGGTTCGAATTCATCCGCGCATTTCATCATAAAGGGCTGGGCCGCGTCCAGCATTTCTCCCACAATAGATGTGTCTTATATAAGACATAAGATAATGTTGACTTTGTGTCTGGCCACTCCTACACTCCTTGTCGAGCAAGGGTTTGCGGGTTTTCTGGACGCTGTGAACTGCACTTCGTTCCGCAGCGCCGCGAGGCCTTGGCAGCCACTCTGCACCACGCCGTTCCCACGCAGTCCAGGTTTCGATTCGCCGCCATTCGTTGGTCAGACGCTTGCCGAAACGCGCTGTTTGCAGGAGCCCGCGCCGTGCAGCGGCTACCCCGGCGCCTCAACGTCCGCTCCCGCTCTTTCAAGAAAACGCCGGGCCCTCTCGGGTTTTCCTGCCTTTCGGGGGCTTGGCGCGAAGCGTCGGGTTGGAGCGCTCGGTAGTACAGGTTTCCGGCATGGCGGTCTTGCCGCAGCGCCGCTGCCGGCCTCGCAATTGGCGGGCCGTCCGCGAACCGTGAATTCCGCCGTGTTTCACAACGCTTCGCTGAACGCGCATATAGAATGGCGTTTTCCCTAGCGTCTAACGCATCGTCCTGGAGATTTCTCAATGGCTAAGCCCGCAAAGCGCGTTGCCGTCACCGGCGCCGCAGGTCAAATTGCTTACTCCCTGCTGTTTCGCATCGCCAACGGCGATCTGCTCGGCAAGGACCAGCCGGTTGTCCTGCAACTGCTCGACCTGCCGCAAGCGCAAGGCGCCGTCAAAGGCGTCGTGATGGAACTGGATGATTGCGCATTCCCGCTGCTGTCGGGCGTCGTGATCACGGACGACCCGAAGGTCGCATTCAAAGATGCCGACGTGGCCCTGCTGGTCGGCGCGCGTCCGCGTTCGAAAGGCATGGAGCGTAAGGACCTGCTGTCGGCCAACGCTGAAATCTTCACGGTTCAGGGCAAGGCGCTGAACGAAGTCGCAAGCCGCGACGTGAAGGTGCTGGTGGTCGGCAACCCGGCCAACACGAACGCCTACATCGCGATGAAGTCGGCACCGGATCTGCCCAAGAAGAACTTCACCGCCATGCTGCGTCTGGACCACAACCGCGCGCTGTCGCAACTGGCCGCCAAGGCGGGCAAACCGGTCGCATCGATCGAAAAACTGGCTGTGTGGGGCAACCACTCGCCGACCATGTACCCGGACTTCCGCTTCGCCACCGCAGAAGGTCAGGATCTGACCAAGCTGATCAACGACGACGAATGGAACCGCAACACGTTCATCCCGACCGTCGGCAAGCGGGGCGCGGCGATCATCGAAGCGCGCGGCCTGTCGTCGGCAGCGTCGGCGGCTAACGCTGCAATCGACCATATGCGTGACTGGGTGCTCGGCACGAACGGCAAGTGGGTCACCATGGGTATCCCGTCGGACGGTTCGTACGGCATCCCCGAAGACATCATCTACGGTGTGCCGGTGATCTGCGAAAACGGCGAATACAAACGCGTGGAAGGCCTGGAAATCGACGCGTTCTCGCGCGAGAAGATGGACGGCACGCTGCAGGAACTGCTGGAAGAGCGCGAAGGCGTTCAGCATCTGCTCGGCTAAGCATCTGATGCAGAACAACCGGAACTCGTGAGAAAACGCCGGGCTGCCCGAGGTTTTCCGTGTCGCGCAAAGTCCCTTTGGGGCCTGGCGCGAAGCGGCAACTCCGGGGACCCCAGGCGTTACTGCCGCAGGTTCCGGTTTTTTTCTTGCGAACCGGAGCAAATCGATCGGTTCGCATCTGATCCGAGCGCGTTCTGCGTATCTGCCGTCATGGCCGCGCGGAGCGTGCCCGAATCAGATTTCCCTCAACACCACCCACGCCCCTGACGCCGAAGATGCGCGCCCTTACACCCGCCGAAGTGCTGTTTGACGGCGAAGTGCCGCCCGCTGTGCTGCCTGCCTGCGATCACTACGCCGGCAGCGAAAAGCTGATGCTGAAATCGCTCACGTTGCAGCAACAGCTGGGGCCCGTGTTCGACATCACGCTCGACTGTGAAGACGGCGCGCAAGTCGGCCGTGAAGCGGAGCATGCGGAACTGGTCGCGTCGCTGCTGGGCAGCGAGCATGACCGCTTTGGCCGCGTCGGCGTGCGGATTCACGACTTCGACCATCCCCACTGGCGCGACGACGTCCGTCTGATCCTAGGCGCGGCTAAGCGAGCGCCTGCTTACATCACGCTGCCCAAGATCCGCGACGTGCCCGACGCCGCGGAAATGGTCGCATTCATCGAGGCCACGCGGCGTGAGTTGGGCATCGCGAAGCCGGTGCCGGTGCAGGTGCTAGTCGAAACCCACGGCGCGCTGACACGCGTATTCGACCTGGCCGCACTGCCCGGCGTCGAAGCGTTGAGCTTCGGCCTGATGGATTTCGTCTCCGCGCACGACGGCGCGATTCCCGATACCGCAATGCGCTCACCTGGCCAGTTCGATCATCCGCTGGTGCGGCGTGCGAAGCTCGAGATTTCGGCTGCATGTCATGCGCACGGCAAGGTGCCGTCGCACAACGTCAGCACTGAAGTGCGCGACATGAGCGTGGTCGCAAACGACGCCGCGCGAGCCCGCAACGAGTTCGGCTACACGCGCATGTGGAGCATTCATCCCGCGCAAATCGAGGCGATTGTGGCCGCGTTCGCGCCGCGTGATGACGAGATCGCGACGGCTACGGAAATTCTTCTGGCCGCGCAGTCCGCCCAATGGGGACCCACGCGCCATCACGATACGTTGCACGACCGTGCGAGCTACCGCTATTACTGGTCGGTACTGCGTCGCGCGCGATCCACTGGCCGCGCCATCCCGCCAGACGCAGCGCCGCTTTTCGTGGAAGTGGAGCAATGAGCAGGCAAACAGGAGAGCGCGGGAGATGAGCGAGACAACGCAAACCGCCGACGCACAAGGCGGCTTCAAACCGAAGAAATCCGTCGCCCTGTCCGGCGTGACGGCTGGCAACACCGCGCTCTGCACGGTCGGCAAGACCGGCAACGATCTGCACTATCGTGGCTATGACATTCTCGACATCGCGGGTAACTGTGAATTCGAGGAAATCGCGTATCTGCTGGTGCACGAAAAGCTGCCGACGCAGGCCGAACTGACTGCCTACAAGACCAAGCTGAAAGCATTGCCGGCCTGCCCGCGAACGTGAAGGCCGCGCTCGAATGGATTCCCGCCGCCGCACATCCGATGGATGTGATGCGCACCGGCGTCTCGGTGCTCGGCACCGTGCTGCCGGAGAAGGACGACCACAATCTGCCGGGCGCGCGCGACATTGCCGACAAGCTGATGGCCTCGCTCGGCTCGATCCTGCTCTACTGGTACCACTATTCGCACAACGGCAAGCGCATTGAAGTCGAGACGGACGACGACTCGATCGGCGGTCACTTCCTGCATCTGCTGCATGGTGTCGAGCCGCCGAAGTCGTGGGTCGAGGCGATGCATGTGTCGCTGAATCTTTACGCGGAGCATGAATTCAACGCGTCGACATTCACCGGCCGCGTGATCGCGGGCACGGGCTCCGACATCTATTCGGCGATCACCGGCGCCATTGGCGCGCTGCGCGGACCGAAGCACGGCGGCGCGAATGAAGTCGCGTTCGAAATCCAGTCGCGCTACCAGACGCCGGATGAAGCCGAAACCGACATCCGCAAGCGCGTCGAGAACAAGGAAGTGGTGATCGGCTTCGGTCACCCGGTCTATACGATTTCAGACCCGCGCAACAAGGTCATCAAGGAAGTGGCGAAGAAGCTCTCGAAGGAAGCGGGCGACAACAAGCTCTTCAATATCGCCGAGCGACTTGAAACAGTGATGGCTGAAGTGAAAAAGATGTTTCCAAATCTCGACTGGTTCAGCGCGGTGTCGTATCACATGATGGGCGTGCCGACGGCGATGTTCACGCCGCTCTTCGTGATTGCACGCACCGCCGGCTGGAGTGCACACATCATCGAGCAGCGGATCGACAACAAGATCATCCGTCCGAGCGCGAATTACACCGGACCTGAGAATTTGAAGTACCTGCCGCTAAATAGGAGAAAATAGCGGTCGCTGTGCGTTTTCAAGGCGCGTGCAGTTCAACCCCGCGGTCGCCAGGACCGGTAGGCCGCGCACCGTTCAACTGAAATTAGATAGAAAGGTTTTCTCCATGAACAAGCTGATGATCGCCGCCGTGATTGGCGCCCTGTCCACGACGATGCTGACCGTCGCGACTGACGCCGCCGCGCAAACGGCGACCACCACGAAGCCTGCCGCGAAGGCCGTGGCGAAAAAGCCGCAACCGCGCCGTTTGATCAAGCGCAAGGCAAATCCGGCGAAGGAAGCGAAGGTCGATGCGATTCCGGAAGGCGCGGAAAAGTGGTCGTGCAACGAAGGCCTTTCTTTCGACCTGAAGGGCGACATGAAGCGTGACCAGATCGTCACGGTTCACTGGGCCAACAAGAACTACAATCTGCCGCGTCAATCCACGACCACGGGCGCGGACCGCTTCCATGACGCCGCAACCGGCATGGATCTCGTCGTGATCCCGACGAAGGCAATGCTGTTCTCGGACAAGGACAGCTCGCGTCTGGCCGACGAGTGCAAGACGGCAGCCATGGCGCAAGGCGCACCGGCTCCGACGCAATCGAACGCAATCGACAAGACCAGCAACTAACGCATCGTCATCAGGAAAGCCCTCGATGTCCGCTCCGATTTCCAACGTACGACCCGATCCGGACAAAGTCCTGGTCGATATTGTCGATTACGTTCTGGACTATCAGATCGACAGCGCGCTCGCGTTGGAAACTGCGCGTCATTGCCTGATCGATACGCTGGGCTGTGGACTCGAGGCGCTCACTTACCCTGCCTGCACCAAGCTGTTGGGACCCATCGTGCCGGGCACGATCGTCGCCAACGGTGCGAAGGTGCCGGGCACGTCGTTCCAGCTCGACCCAATTCAGGCCGCGTTCAACATCGGGGCCATGATCCGCTGGCTCGACTTCAACGACACGTGGCTCGCTGCCGAATGGGGCCATCCGTCGGACAATCTCGGCGGAATTCTCGCGACGGCCGACTGGCTCTCGCGCACTGCCATCGCAGCCGGCAAGGCGCCGCTAGCGATGAAAGACGTCCTGATCGCGATGATCAAGGCGCACGAAATTCAAGGCTGCATCGCGCTCGAAAACTCCTTCAACAAGGTCGGGCTCGATCATGTATTGCTGGTAAAACTCGCGTCAACGGCAGTAGTCGGTCAGTTGATCGGCCTCACGCGCGACGAGTTGATCAATGCGGTCTCGCAGGCTCTCGTCGACGGGCAAGCGCTGCGCACGTACCGCCATGCGCCGAATACCGGCTCGCGCAAATCATGGGCCGCGGGTGACGCGACCTCGCGCGCCGTGCGCCTCGCGCTGATTTCGAAGACCGGCGAGATGGGCTATCCGTCGGTGCTGACGGCAAAAACGTGGGGCTTTTACGACGTGCTTTTCAAAGGCAACGAGTTCAAGTTCCAGCGCCAGTACGCTTCTTACGTGATGGAAAACGTGCTGTTCAAGATTTCGTTTCCGGCCGAGTTCCACGCGCAAACCGCCGTGGAAGCGGCGATGACATTGCAAGCGCAGCTCGTCGCGCACGGCAAACGTGTGGAGGACATCCGCAATGTCACGATCCGCACGCACGAAGCCGCGATCCGCATCATCGATAAAAAAGGGCCGCTCAATAATCCGGCCGACCGCGATCATTGCATTCAGTACATGATCGCGGTGCCGCTGATCTTCGGCCGCTTGACGGCCGCGGATTACGAAGATTCGGTCGCGCAGGACGCGCGTATCGATGTACTGCGCGCAAAAATGGTCTGTGTGGAAGACGCGCAGTTCACGAAGGATTACCACGATCCCGAGAAGCGTTCGATCGCCAATGCACTGACGGTCGAATTCAACGACGGATCGCAGTTCGACGAAGTCGTAGTCGAATACCCGATCGGTCATAAGCGTCGTCGCGAAGACGGAATTCCGTTGCTGGTCGAGAAGTTCAAGACCAACCTCGCGCGCCGCTTTCCGGTCAAGCAACAACTGGCGATTCTCGACGTGTCGCTGGATCAGGCACGGCTCGAAGCCATGCCGGTCAATGAGTACGTCGATTTGTACGTCATCTGATCAAGTTAAGTACTGTAGTTCCGCGATCAAACCAAGGAAAACACCATGGCCCACAACCTCCACAAAACGCTCAAGGAATTCGACAGCGGTTCCGGCAAAGGCAAGTTCTACTCCCTGCCGCAACTCGGCAAGGCACTGAACATCAAGATCGACCGCCTGCCGGTTTCGATCCGAATCGTGCTGGAATCGGTGCTGCGTAACTACGACGGCAAGAAAATCGCCGAAGAACACATCACGCAACTGGCGAACTGGAAGCCGACCGCTGCGCGCGTCGACGAAATCCCGTTCGTCGTGTCGCGCGTCGTGCTGCAGGACTTTACCGGCGTGCCGCTGCTCGCCGACATCGCGGCAATGCGCGGCGTGGCGCAGCGCGTGGGCAAGAATCCGAAGTCGATCGAGCCGCTGGTCCCGGTCGATCTGGTGGTCGACCACTCGGTGCAGATCGATCACTTCCGCGAAAAGAACGCGCTCGATCTGAACATGAAACTGGAATTCCAGCGCAACAACGAGCGTTACCAGTTCATGAAGTGGGGCATGCAGGCATTCGACACGTTCAAGGTCGTGCCGCCGGGCGTCGGTATCGTTCACCAGGTGAACCTCGAGTACCTCGCCCGCGGCGTGCATAAGAAGGCCGAAGGCGCGGACACGGTGTACTACCCTGATTCTCTGGTCGGCACGGACAGCCACACCACGATGATCAACGGCATCGGCGTGGTGGGCTGGGGCGTAGGCGGCATCGAAGCTGAAGCCGGCATGCTCGGCCAGCCGGTGTACTTCCTGACGCCGGACGTGGTCGGCGTGAACCTGAAGGGCAAGCTGCGCGAAGGCGTGACGGCCACCGACCTGGTGCTGACCATCACCGAACTGCTGCGCAAGGAAAAGGTTGTCGGCAAGTTCGTCGAGTTCTTCGGCGAAGGCACGCGCTCGCTGTCGCTGCCGGACCGCGCGACCATCGGCAACATGGCGCCGGAATACGGCGCGACCATGGGCTTCTTCCCCGTCGACGAAAAGACGATCGACTACTTCAAGGGCACGGGCCGCACGGACGCTGAAATCTCGGCGTTCCAGAACTACTTCAAGGCTCAGAACCTGTTCGGCATTCCGAAGGACGGCGACATCGACTACACGAAGGTCGTAACGCTCGATCTCGGCTCGGTTGCGCCATCGCTGGCTGGCCCGAAGCGTCCGCAAGACCGCATCGAAATCGGCCACGTGAAGTCGACTTTCAGCGACCTGTTCTCGAAGCCGGTCGCGGAAAACGGCTTTGCGAAGAAGGAAGCCGATCTGAACGCCCAATACACCACGAGCAATGGCGTCAACGTGAAGAACGGCGACGTGCTGATCGCCGCGATCACGTCGTGCACGAACACGTCGAACCCGAGCGTGCTGCTGGCCGCCGGCCTGCTCGCGAAGAAGGCTGTCGAGGCGGGCCTCACGGTCGCTCCGCACATCAAGACGTCGCTGGCTCCGGGCTCGCGTATCGTCACCGAGTACCTGACGAAAACCGGCCTGCTGCCGTATCTCGACAAGCTCGGCTTCACGCTGGCCGCTTACGGTTGCACGACCTGTATTGGCAACGCGGGCGACCTGACGCCGGAACTGAACGAAGCGATCACGAAGAACGACATCGTCGCCGCAGCGGTGCTGTCGGGCAACCGTAACTTCGAAGCGCGTATTCACCCGAACATCCGCGCGAACTTCCTGGCCTCGCCGCCGCTGGTCGTTGCTTACGCAATCGCCGGCAACATCACGCGCGACCTGATGACCGAGCCGGTCGGCAAGGGCAAGAACGGCAAGGACGTCTACCTCGGCGACATCTGGCCGACCAGCGACGAAGTCAACGACCTGCTCAAGTTCGCGCTGGACGCGGAAGCATTCCGCAAGAACTACTCGTCGCTGACCAAGAAGGGCGACTTGTGGAGCAAGATCGAAGGCGAAGAAGGTCAGGTCTACGACTGGCCGAAGTCGACGTACATTGCCGAGCCGCCGTTCTTCGGCAATGACTTCTCGATGACACCGGCAGACAGCATCGCAGCGGTCACGAACGCGCGCGCATTGGGCATTTTCGGTGACTCGGTTACGACCGACCACATCAGCCCGGCCGGCTCAATCAAGGAAGACTCGCCGGCAGGCAAGTGGCTGAAGGAAAACGGCGTGCAGAAGGCCGACTTCAACAGCTACGGCTCGCGCCGCGGTAACCATGACGTGATGATGCGCGGCACGTTCGCCAACGTCCGGATCAAGAACCTGATGATCCCGGCGAAGGCAGACGGCTCGCGTGTGGAAGGCGGCCTGACGATTCATCAGCCGAGCGGCGAGCAACTGTCCATCTATGATGCAGCGATGAAGTACATCGCCGCGGACACGCCGACCATCGTGTTCGCGGGCGAAGAGTACGGCACGGGCTCGTCGCGTGACTGGGCAGCGAAAGGTACGCAATTGCTGGGCGTGAAGGCTGTGGTCGCACGCAGCTTCGAGCGGATTCACCGTTCGAACCTGGTCGGCATGGGCGTTCTGCCGCTGCAGTTCAAGGGCTCGGATAGCGTGCAATCGCTCGGCATCACCGGCGAAGAAACCTACGACATTGAAGGCCTCGGCGCAGACTTCAAGCCCCAGCAGGAAGTGACGCTGGTGATTCGCGGCAAGGACGGCCAGGAAAAGCGCGTTCCGGTGCTGCTGCGTATCGACACGCCGATCGAAGTCGACTACTACAAGCACGGCGGTATTCTGCCGTTCGTGCTGCGTTCGCTGCTGGCTGCTTAGCCTCACGACAACGCAAACGGCTTGGCTGTTTTGCAGGGGCTGCGTCCTGTGGAGGGCGCAGCCAACCTTTAAAGCCCGACCTTGGTCGGGCTTTTTTTTCGCCGCTTGTTTTCGCCGTTTTTTTTGCCGCTTATTGCTGCGCGCCACTTGCCTGGAAGGCGGCGGGATTATCGGTAATCCGGCGCTGGGTCATATGAGCATTCCAGTCGACGTCGCCCGGCTTCGATACCGGCACCGGCACCGGCACCGGCATGCTTGCACGCGTACTGACATTCGCGCGCCGCTGCTGCGCGGCCCAATCGAGCAATGCGGCCCGCTCGGCTGAATCCTGCGCGGACGATTGCGATGCGCCCCATTCCGGTTGCTCCGGTACCGAAGGACGCGCTGGCGAAACGATGGAATGGCTCAATGCAGTTTGCTGCTCGATTTGGCTCTGTGTGATGGGCACGATAGCGACCGGACGATCGGTTTTTGCAAGGCGGTTCGTCACGGCGATATGGCGGGGCGCGCGGCCGGAAGGCTGCGGCTCCGCCCGCTGTAATAAGCGCATTGGTTCAGCGCGATGCGCGCTTTGGCGCAACGGGTTCGCTACGGAAGGCGCGCTCTGGACGATCGATTGCGATGCTTCCGTCGCCCGTGCCGACGCTTTGACCAGCCGTGATTGCACTTCTGCTAGTGAACGAGCTGGGTCAGGGCTCGCATGTACCGCCGTGGCAGGTCCTCTTGCGGCTGTCGTGAGCTTGTCGGCGGCGTCGTGCGTGGAGCAGGTCGCCAGCAGCCAGGCGAGCACAATGCTGCAACCCACGAAAATGGTGGCGCCGAGTACACGGTCTGAACGGGACGAACGTGGACGTACGTTGTCCGCTTCAAGGTAACGCCGGGCTTCAGCCAATTGCTCGTCGAAACGATTGGAATGGTCAGACCGCTGCGGCAACTTGTAGAAGAACAGGAACTTGGCGTTCGACGGAAGTCTGCTGCGACGGTTTGCAGACGCCGTATATCTTGGCGCGCCAGGGATTGCCCGTTGCGGTGCGCGTGGCTCCGAGCTGGAGGTCAGCCGTCGCCCCGAGCCGAAAGGCGGCGGCAAACCCGCGAGCGGGCGCGAACTGGGCAGCGCCAGATCGCCCGCGATCAAGGCTAGCGGCCTGTTCATGGTCTGCCGCCCCGGTGTGCATCGCGCCTTGCTTCGAGTTGCGCGATCAAGGTTCTGGTACGTGCTGTGAGCGCATCGATTGAAGCGGCATTGTGCTCAGGGAGCAGCAGACTCGCGTGCCGCAACGCTTCCATCAGACTCTGTGCGCCGACCAGACCCACGGCTCCGCTCAATCTGTGCAGCAAACCTGGCAGACGGGCCAATTCGCCTTTCCGACGCAGATCGCAGAGACGGCCGAGGTCGTCATGCATCGCTCGACACCAGCCGTCCAGAAATGCGTCGAGATCGATGCCTTCTTCTGCAAGCGCGTCGAGATAACGGCGCTCAAAGGGCTCAAACGGTGGCAAGGGCTCAGATGGTTCAAAAGAAGCGCTAAAGTTTCTGGTGGCATGCCGCGAGGCATCACGAGAATCACATGGCTGTACATCACCGTCAGCCGGCTGCGCGGATTCCCCAGCGGCGTGAGCAGAGACTTGCGTTGACCGCTGGTGTTCTACTTTATCGGCATCTTGCCCCCGCTGCCCGAGGCCGGCGTTTTTCCTGTCATGCAAGCTCGTTTTTTTCATGGCCGCAACATCTAGTCGATCAGCTTGTGCAACGAAGCGAACTCAATCAATGCTGCCAGTGACGACAGCCCGAGTTTCTCCTGGATGCGGCTTTTGTAGGTACTCACTGTCTTGTCGCTGATAAACAGCGCATCGCCGATTGCCTTGTTCGACATGCCTTTCGAGAGCATTTGCAAAATCACGAGTTCCTTGTCGGAAAGCAGCATGATTCTGCCCTCTTCACCGCTCGGTGAGCCTCCCGGTGCAATGCTCGCGCCGTTCGGTGCCACCGGAAAAACCGTATAGCCCGCGAGCACCGCTTCCACGCCGCGCATGATTTCCTTCATCTCCTGCGACTTGCCCACGAAACCGTGAACGCCGGAGCGCATCGCACGCGGCGCGAACGTGGCCGGGTCGTGCCCCGACAGCACGATCACGCGGATCGGCGGATGCACGAGTTTGAGGCGCGGAATGACATCGAGCCCGCTGATGCGCGGAATGTCGAGATCCAGTATGGCAAGGTCCGGCTTGTATTGCCGGGCCATTTCGACAGCGGTCTGGCCGTTGTCCGCCTCGATCACGTCTTCCACAGAAAGCAACTGCATTAGCTGCAATCTCACGATCATGCGGAACGCAGGGTGGTCGTCGATAATCAGAATAGTTGACATGTGTTGCATTTCTCCTGAAAAACTTCCGTTGCCGGTTGGGACTGCCTGACGGGTGTCCGCCGTTGTTCTTTTTCTGACCGCGATATCCATCCGCGAGGCAAAGGCACCTTAGGAATCGGCTACCAGTTCGATCTCCACGCGGCGGTTTGGCGCGAGGCATCGCACCATGTCGTCGCGCTTCGTTTGCCGGCAGTCAGCCAGTTGGTTCGCACCGCCCTGGCCACGGATCGCGATCGGCAATGTGACGCCGCGAGCGCGCAGGTAGCGCGCCACGGTTTGTGCGCGTTGCAAGGACAAGCTCTCGTTATGTGCGTTGTCGCCGAGACGGTCGGTGTATCCGGTGATGTTTAGCTCGCGAACTCCGCGAACCGTTTTGAGACCGTGTGCCACCGCATCGAGCTGGCGTCTGCCCGCGGGCAGCATTGCCGCATCGTTACCGCCATTGAAACGGAATAGAGAGTCGGCGCGCAGCATGACTGCTTTGTGCAACTTTCCAGTCGGCGCCGCTGCACTCGCCTGTACGTTCTGCTTGCATTGCAGCGCCGTTTGCGCCGACTTGCGCAAGTTATCCTGTACATCAGGCAGACGCTTTTCAGCATTTGAGAAGCTCCGCATCCATGCGTCGTGACCCGCTTGCATCAGCTCGACTTCGGCGCACGCGAGCGGCTGTTGCGCCTCGCGACAAGAGGCAATGGCGGGATCCGACTTGATGGTATTGACGATCTTCCAAAGATCGGGACGCACCGTGGACACAGTGCGTAGCGCGGGGTTAGCAGCCGATAGCGACGTGCCGTTTTCTAGACCCATGGCGATCGTCGCTGCCTGGCCGGTTGCCTCTTCGACGAAGCCCCAATGGTCGCCGGCCTGCCGTGCCTGTTGACCGGCGTCGATCCAGCATTGGGCCTTCGCGCGAAAGTAGCCGTTCTGTTCCGGCGGCATCCGATTGAGCCGCGCTTGCAACGATGCGAGCGCGGGACCGCCGCTCACGACGGGTGCGTAGGTGTCGACCCATTGCGGGTTAGCCGCGCCTGCCGCCTCGTCTTGCGAGGCGCCAATGCCGGATTTGAGCAGGGTGGAGTCTTCGATGCCGAGCCGTGCGCGCGCGGCGTGGTCCGCGCAAGCTGTTAGTGTCAGCGCACACACAAGCACGGTTAGCGGGGTTTTCATTAGATGTCTGCGTCGTGCGCATCTTCTTATCGAGAGATAAAAGTATGACGAGACGCAGAAGCCCGCGGAATGGGATGAATCTTAGAACGATGTCATGAGTTGTTGATTGTCATGCTCCATCAATAAAGTTCGTGATACGCATTAACCGGCACTCAAGCTCTGACCGCCCGCGCCGCATTGCGACCGCGCAGCCATTCGAGCGCGAGCAACAGACACGTCGAAAAAACAATCAGGATGGTGGCGAGCGCAGCAATAGTCGGGCTGATGTTCTCGCGGATGCCGGTGAACATCTGCCGTGGCAGCGTCGTCTGATCTGCTCCCGCGAGGAATAGCGTCACCACGACTTCATCGAACGAAGTCGCGAACGCGAACAGCGCGCCCGAAATCACCCCCGGTGCAATCACCGGCAACGTGATGCGGAAGAAGGTTTTCACCGGATTCGCACCGAGCGACAGGCTCGCGCGCACGAGGTTGTAGTTGAAACCCTGCAACGTCGCGGCCACGGTCGTCACGACAAAGGGCACGCCGAGCGACGCATGCGCGAGAATCAAGCCGATGTAAGTATTGGCGAGCCCGAGCGGCGCAAAAAACAGATACATGCCGACGCCAACCACCACGACCGGCACGATCATCGGCGAAATGAGGATCGCCATGAGCAAGCCCTTGCCACGGAAGTTCGCTTTCGTGAGTCCGATCGCCGCGAGCGTGCCGAGCACAGTCGCGACCACGGTCGCGGACGGCGCGACGATAAAGCTATTCTTAGCCGCCATGCGCCACTCGTCAGACGCAATCAGATTTTGATACCAGCGCAGTGACCAGCCCGGAATCGGATACACCAGAAATGTACTCGACGAAAACGACAGCGGCACGATCGCCAGGACGGGCAGAATCAGATACAGCAGCGTGAGCACGGCAAGCGCGCGCAACGTGAAGTACCACGCGCGCTCCACGAAAGACGTGTGCGGCGCGAACAGGGGCTTGGCAAGTTTCATGTCGATAGGCTCCGTTCAGCCAAGGCTCAGCGACGAACGCGTGAAGCGCCCGTAGATCACGTACAGCACGAGCGTGGCGGCAAGCAGCAGGCCGCCGAGCGCGCACGCCATGCCCCAGTTGATCGTCACGTTGGTGAAGTACGCGACGTAGTAGCTGACCATCTGGTCGTTCGGGCCACCCAGCAGCGCCGGCGTGATGTAGTAGCCGATCGCCAGAATGAAAACCAGCAACGCGCCCGCGCCGATGCCCGGATAAGTCTGCGGCACATACACGCGCCAGAATGCGGCGAACGGATGACTGCCGAGCGAAATGGCCGCGCGCTGATAGGTCGGCGGAATCGACTTCATCACGCTATAGAGCGGCAGGATCATGAACGGCAGCAGAATATGCGTCATCGAAATGTAGACGCCGGTACGGTTGAACAGCAGCGCGAGCGGATCATGCAGCAATCCGCTGCCGACCAGCGCCTTGTTCACGAGCCCTTCGCTTTGCAGGATCACGATCCACGCGGCGACGCGCACGAGGATGGATGTCCAGAAGGGGATCAGCACGAGAATCATCACCAGATTCGCGCGACGCTCGGGCAGTGTCGAAATCCAGTAGGCGAGCGGATAACCGAGCAGCAGCGCAAAGAGCGTCACGGCCGCGCCGATTACGAAGGTGCGGCTGAACACGCTCAGATAAATTTGTTGATCCGGATCGGTCGCAATGATGTGGCCGAACGCGTCCTGCTTGTGGTCGAGCGAGGCGAGCAGGTAGAACGGCGAATAAGGACTGCCGTTTTTGGCGATGGCTTGCCAGTACGCGATGTCGTTCCAGCGTTCGTCGAGTTCGGCGAACTTCGCGCGAAATTGCGCCGGGGTCAGTTGCAAGGGCTTGCTGTTGTCGTCGACGAACGGCATCGCCCGCGCCGACTTCGCGACCAGCGAGCGATAGCCAGGAATTTCCACGTTGAGCCGTCGCGCGAGTGCACCCATGCCGTCGCTGTCCGCGACCGCCGTGAGGTCGGTCGCCAACGCGGCGTAGGCGGCATCCGGCGGCGGCGTCTTGCGATCCCACGAACTCAAGGCGCTCAGCGTATGCGGCAGCGCGTTCACGACTTCCGGATTCTGCGCTGCGCGCGTCAGCAACGCGCCAATCGGCACGACGAAGATCAGCAGCAGGAAAATTGCGAGCGGCGCAACCAGCAGCAGCGCCATGGCGCGCTTTCTGGATTCCGCGGCCTTCAGTTCGCGCTTGAGCCGGCCCGTTGATTCCTGCGTCGAATCGGCGGCGATCGTCATCGTAGTCACACCCGTCTCCTACTTTCGCGGCATTGCTCGAACGAGCGCGCGCGTTCCCATTGCACCGATACGGCGCGGCCTTGCTTACTGCAAAACCGCGCCATCAAACTCCACGACTTACTTCGAAGCCCACGACGAAAAACGCTGCTCCAGCTCGTCGCCATGGTCGGTCCAGAACGACAGGTTCTGCAACACAGCGTTCTTGCCGTTGGCCGGCGAGTTCGGCAGATTGGCGAGCGTCTTTGCGTCGAGCGCCTTGATCGCTGCCACGTTCACCGGACCATAAGCGATGTGGTGCGCGTAGTCCTGCTGCGGCTTCGACGAAAGCGTATACGCGATGTACTTCTCAGCCAGCGCCTTGTTCGGCGTGCCCTTCGGAATCGCCCAATAGTCGAGGTCGTAAATGCTGCCGTTCCACACGACTTTCAGGTTCTTGCCTTCCTTCTGCGCGGCATCGATGCGGCCGTTATAGGCCGTGGACATCACCACGTCGCCCGCCACCAGGAATTGCGGCGGCTGCGCGCCCGCTTCCCACCACTGGATGTTCGGCTTCAGCTCGTCGAGCTTCTTGAACGCGCGGTCCTGGCCTTGCTTCGTCGCGAGCACCTTGTAGACGTCTTTCGGCGCGACGCCGTCGGCCATCAGCGCGAATTCGAGGTTGTAGCGCGCGCCCTTGCGCATCGCGCGCTTGCCCGGGATTTTCTTCACGTCCCAGAAGTCGGCCCAGCCGGACGGCGCGGTTTTCAGCTTGTCGGCGTTATATGCGAGCGCCGTCGACCACACGAAGAAGCCGACGCCGCAAGCTTGCGGTGCTTCCGGAATCAGATCCGACTTCTTGCCGATCTTCGACCAGTCGAGCTTTTCGTACAGGCCTTCGTCGCAGCCGCGGCCGATGTCGCCCGATTCCACTTCCACCACGTCCCAGTTCACATGCTTGGCCTCGACCATCGCCTTGACTTTGGCTTGCTCACCGTTGTATTCGACAGCGGTCACCTTGCTGCCGCTCTGCGACTCGAACGGCTGGTTGAATGCCGCCTTTTGCGCGTCCCCGTTTGCACCGCCGAAATTGACAACTGTCAGTTCGGCTGCATTGACTTGCACGGCGCCCAGCGCGAGCGCGACAGCACCGACAGCGATGGCGCAGCGCGATTTCCCGATCTTGCTCATGGTGTGTTGCTCTCCTTTCGTGGTGTTTTCCGGCTCAGTGATGCGACTTTGTTATGTGCTGCTGACTGCTCTGCTTCGTGCAATGATGCGCGCGTTTCACGCGATCAAGCCCCCGCGAATACCCGCAGATGTTCCGGCGCAAACTCAAGCGCGACGGGCGCGCCGGGCGCGAAGGCATTGAGCGCGTCGGTGCCGAGCGGCACCTTGACGAAGCATTCGTCCTGTTGCGGCAAGCCGCAGCGCATGCGCACGTGGTCGCCGAAATAGATGAGTCCGCGCGCTTCGCCGCTGAGCGCGTTGGCGCCGGGCCGCGCCGCGCCGTTGCCGTGACTCGCGAGCTTCATGCGTTCGGGCCGGATGCACGCGACCGCCGGCGTGCCCGCCCGCGCGCCGCCGATGTTGCGGCCAGTGAGCCGCGTACCGTCGACCAGGTGAAACTCGCAATACTCGCCGTCCACATTCGCGATCGTGCCGCGCAGCTTGTTGCTGTCGCCGATGAAGTTGGCGACGAACTCGTTGCACGGCGATTCGTACAGACGGTCCACGGTATCGAGCTGCTGCACGATGCCTTTATCGAACACAGCAACGCGATCGGACATGGTCAACGCTTCGCCCTGATCGTGCGTGACGTAGACGAACGTCACGCCGAGCTTCTCGTGCAGCGACTTCAGTTCGTACTGCATGTGTTCGCGCAACTGCTTGTCGAGCGCGCCGAGCGGTTCATCCATCAGCACGAGTTTGGGCTCGAACACGAGCGCCCGCGCAAGCGCAATGCGCTGCTGTTGTCCGCCGGAGAGTTGCGCCGGGTAACGCTTCGCAAAGCTCTCCATGCGCACCATCTTCAGCGCGTTATTCGTGCGATGCGCGCGCTCTTCCGCGGAGAGCTTACGCACCGTCAGCGGATACGCGACGTTCTGCTCGACGGTCAGATGCGGAAACAGCGCGTAGTTCTGAAACACCATGCCGATGTTGCGCTTGTGCGGCGGCACCGTATTGAGCAACGTACCGTCCAGCCAGATCTCGCCGCCGGTGGGAAATTCGAAACCCGCCAGCATCATCAGACAGGTGGTTTTGCCCGACCCCGACGGCCCGAGCAGCGTCAGGAACTCGCCCTGATAGATGTCCAGATCGAGTTGTTTGACGACCAGCGTTTCGCCGTCGTACGTCTTGCGCACACCTCGAAAGCTGACGATCACTTCATCCGTTTTCATCGCCGTAGTCTCCTCTGCGGTCCGGCCGGCTGCCCATGCGAAAACAGCGGGCTTGCATCAATTGCGTGGCCCACTATAGACCGTTACGGTTCTACAATATGGAACCATTTCATTATTCCGGATAGAACCACTTGGACACGATCATCTTGTCGGATTGGCTCGCCGCCAGGCTCGATCGCGCGGCTGCCGAACCGATCTACCGGCAGACCTTGCGGCTGATGCAGCAGGCGATCCTCGCCGGCCAGTTGGCGCCGGGCACCAAGCTGCCCAGCTCGCGCATGCTCGCGGAAGATTTAGGCATCGCGCGTAATACGGTGCTGCATGTATACGATCAGTTGACGGCCGAAGGATATGTGATCTCGACCACCGGCAGCGGAACCTATGTCGCCGACACGCAGCCGGACAGCGCCGCCGTCAACGCGCGGCGCAAGCCGGCGGTCGTGGCTGTCGACGCGCAAGGCAAGCCGGTGGCGGCTCCCGGCAAGCCGGCAAAGCGCGATCTGGACGATCTGTCGAGCCGCGGGCGGCGTCTCATCGGTCAAGCCGGCGTGTCCGCGAAACAGTGGGGCGCGTTCATGCCGGGGGTACCCGACGTGTCGGAATTCCCGGCACGAACCTGGAGCCGCCTGCAAGCAAGATTGTGGAAAGAAGCGAACCCGGATCTGCTGACGTATGCGCCCGGCGGCGGCTATCGTCCGCTGCGCCGCGCGTTGTCCGACTATTTGCGGGTCGCACGGTCGGTGAATTGCACGCCGGATCAGATCATCATCACTACGGGTATTCACCAGTCGATCGATCTGGCGGTGCGCCTTCTGACCGACGTCGGCGACCGCGCGTGGGTCGAGGAACCGTGTTATTGGGGCGCGCGCAGCGTGTTGCAGTCGTCGGGCATCACGCTGGTGCCCGTGCCGGTGGACGACGAAGGCCTCAATCCGCGTGAGCAGGATTTGCAGCAGCCGCCGCGTCTCGCGCTCGTCACGCCGTCGCATCAGTATCCGCTTGGTATGGTGATGAGTCTCGCGCGCCGCCGCACGCTGCTCGAATATGCGCGCCTGCACAACGTATGGATTATCGAAGACGATTACGACAGCGAGTTTCGCTACGGCAGCCGGCCGCTTGCGTCGCTGCAAGGACTCGACGACGCCGGTCAGGTGATCTACGTGGGCAGCCTCGGCAAGATGCTGTTCCCCGGCTTGCGCATGGGCTACATGATCGCGCCGGAGCATCTTGTGGATACGTTTCGCACGGGCGTGGCCGAGCTTTATCGCGAAGGTCAGTTGATGCAGCAGGCGGTGATGACCGACTTCATCATGGACGGCCATCTCACGTCGCACGTCCGGCGTATGCGTGCGTTATATGGCGAGCGCCGGCAGATTCTGATCGACGCGATCACCGCGCGTTTCGGCAATGAACTGCCGGTCATGGGAGACGAAGCCGGTTTGCACCTGGTGCTCGGCCTGCCGGATCACGCGGACGATCGCGCCGTGACGGCGGCTGCGTTCGCCGCCGGCGTGATTGTGCGGCCGCTTGCCACCTACTACAACAGCGATCCGCCGGCGCGACGTGGACTGCTGCTCGGCTACGCGTGCGTGCCCAACGAAAAAATTCGGCCCGCGTTCGACACGCTCGCGCGCGTGATCGAGCAAACCGCGCTGAAGAAGCCGACGCGCGCCGCCTGAGCGTAATGGTCGCAACGCTTGCCACGCTCCCGGCGGTAGCTGCAAACGGTCACGCCGCCTCGCTCACTTCAGCCCGAAATCGACTCGCGTGGTCGCGCCTTTGTCCTTGATGCCGTCGGCGCTGAGTTTGGGCGCGACGATAAACACGCGGCTGCTGTCGATCTTGCCTTCCAGGTACTGCTGCACGCTCTGCGCCCGCAGTTGCGCGAGCTGCCGCAAGCTGGCGTCGTCGATGGGCGCGTTGGCGGCGAGCGCGTTCTTCATGTCGTCGTCGGGCAAGCTCTTCGTCAGCCCAACAATATTGCGCGGCTTCTTGAAGTCCGCGGCCTTGTAGGCCTTCGTCAGATACTTGTCGTATTCGTTAGGATCGACAGTAACGTTCGACAAATCCACGCTCTGCCCGTTGCCCACCACGTCCTTGATCTTCTGCTGCTTGACGAGGCGATCCACATACCGCGTGCGCAACGCCGGCTCGTCGATCTTCGGGTCGACGCGGCCAATCAGATCCATTCTGATCGACGGCTTGTCGGCCAGCGCCTTCACGATCGTATCGAGCTTTTTGTCGTCGGCGTCCGTCAGTTGCGCCGAGCCCGGTTCGAATTCGACGTAACCCAACTCCTCGCCACTGCCGCCGAACGCGTTGGCAATCAGTGAGAACGGCGCGGTCACCGCCTTTTGGAGCAGATTGAGCACCGCATGCCAGATCAGCCCGCCAATGCTGAATTCTGGATTCGATAACGAACCCGACACCGGCAGATTCACGTCGATTTCGCCGCGCGAATTTTTTAGCAGCGAGATCGCGAGGCGCACCGGCAGTTTTGTCGCCGTGTCGTTTTCGACGTGATCGCCGAAGGTGAGCTGATCGATGAACAGGTGGTTGTCCGCATTCAGCTGATCGTTTTCCAGCTTGTAGTGAAGATCGACATTCAGCTTGCCCTTGGTGATCGGATAGCCCGCATATTTCGCGGAATACGGCGTGAGGTTGGTCAGCTCGATGTCGTGCGCGCTCGCGGTCAGATCGAGCGCCGGCTTGGCGATCAGCGGGTTGACGGTGCCGCGAATCGACAGCGGACCATTGGCCGCCACTTTGGCAGCGATGTCCACCGGTGCGGACGTGGTCGACTGCGTGCCAAACGCGCCCACCGTGCCCTGAATGCCGACGAGGTTCGCGGTGAAGTTCGGCTTGACGAAGTTATCGGTGTACGTCACGCGGCCCTGCTGCAACACCAACTGGCCGAAGTGCAGCTTGACCGGGCTCTGCGGCGGCGTGGCGGCCGTCACCGTCGCGGGTACGGCGGGCGACGCTTGCGCGGATGCAGATGCAGTTGCAGGCGCGGACGCCGACGCCACCACGGGCACCGACGCGGCAACGACAGCCGACGCCGTCGGCGGCGTCAACGGCACGGGTTCCGCGCCGCCCTTGTCGTGCTTGTCACGCGTGAGCGACTGTGCCGCGCCGCTTTCATGCGCGACGACGTCGTTCAGATTGAGCTTGCCTCGTGCGTCCAGCAGCACGCGCCCGTAGAACTTCGTGAAAGTGACGCGCTCCGCGTCCACCGACGTGCCGCGCTCGTCGTAATCCGCTTTCAGCTTCGACAGCGCGAGCGAACGCCATCCGGCGAACGGGTCCGAGGTCGCCTTGTCGAGCATCCGCACGTCGACGAGCGCCACGTCGCCGCGATAGCTCGCCTTCAACGACTTCGCCTGGCTCAACGCCAGATCGCCGCTCGCATTGAGCAGCGCGCTCGCAATTGCCGCGTTCAGCTTGCTGCCGAAGTACGGTTCGAAAGCCGCCGCGTCGAGCCGGTTCGCGTTCACCTTGACGGCGACCTTCAGCGGCGTCGCAGTGACGTCGCCCTTCAGCTCGAGTGTGCCTTTCCTGTTCAGCGTGGCTTGCAATTCGACCGGCAGCGGACGGCTCAAGTCGTCGCTGATCTGCAGCACTTTCAGTTGCAGTGGCGCAATGCCCAGTTTCACCGGCTGCGGCGTGGTGTTGTCGGTGAAATTGGTCGTCGCGTCCTTCAGACTCAGCTCGCCGACCTTGTAGTGCCATGCCGGTCCTTCGGCCTGCGCTTTCTTTGCCGCATGGATTGCGGTGCGTTGCGGCTCGGCTTCATGCGGACCGGCGAGCGACGCGAGATTGATACTGCCGTCTTTCAGGCGCTGCACGTCAACCGCGAGGCCGGTTGTGTCGACGCTCGCGACATCGGCCGTGCGAGCGTTCAGATCCACCTGCTTGACCTTCACGCTGCCCTGCGCGAGCGAAATCAGGGGCTCGTTGCTGCCACGCGCGGCCACTTTCAGCGACCGCAAGTCGAGTTGCGTATCGGCGACCATCACGGCTGCCGGCGACTTGGACCAGTTTGCGCCGATATTCGCCGTCGCGGACAGCGCGCCGTCGGTCACCTGCGCCGCGGTCGCCGTGTCGAGATACGGTTGCAGCAGCGGCAAGTTCAGTGACTTGAGATCGAGCTTCGCGCTGGCCGTTTTGGCGGCGAGCCCAAATGCGCCCGCCGCGCCGAGCGAACCGCCGTTACGCTTGAAGTCGGTATTCAGCGTGTAATGCGCGGGCGCTGTGGCGAGCGTGGAAAAATCGGTCAGCGTGACGGCGAGCTGTTCGAGCCCGACGTCGACGGGACGCGATGCCGCATCGTCACGCACATTCACTGTGCCATCGTTGAGCACGAAGCGTTTGATCGACAGATCGAGCGGCGGTGCGGTTTTTGGCGTTTCCTTTTGCGCTGCGTTTTGCGCCGCGTTCGCGCTTGATGCCGCAGCCGGCCCACTCGCCGCGCGTTGCGCCGCAGCCGGGGCCGACGCAGCCGCCGGCGCACTCGCCGATTCAGCCGCCGTTTTTGCGGCAGCCGGCGCCGGCGCGAACATCCGCTCGACGCTCAACACACCGTTCCTGTCGCGCGCCAGATTTGCGCTCGGCGCATCGATACGAATGTCGTCGAAGTGATAGATGCTCTTGAGCGGCTCGAGCGTGCGGGCAACGACATGCACCGCGCGCGCCGCAAAAAACGGCGCCTTGCTCGGGTCCTGCACGTCGACGTCATTCAGATCGACGGTGCCTGCCACGCGCAGCGACGGCGCCTCGTTGGACATCACGAAGTTGAGCTTCAGGTCCGTGGACAGCTTGCCCGCCTGTACGATCACCGGCAGTCTGGTCGGCACGTAGGAGATGAGGCGCGGCACGTCGAGCCCCTCGAAGCGCAACGACACTTCCGACTCGCGCGACGCCGCGAACGGCTTCGTCTTGCCGTCGATGGCAAGCGGACTGCCGTCGATCCGCGCGCGCAATAAAGGCTCGACGAAGATATCCGTTTTCGAAGGCAGCGTCGCGATAAACGGAATGCCGAGCTTCCATTGATCGATCACGTGAGTCGCGCCGAGCAGTTTGTCGTCGAAGGTGATCTGGCCGTTTTCGAGACGAATGTTCGACACGGAAAATTGCGTCGGCTTGCTGTCCGGCGTGGCCGGCTGCTTCGCGAATTTCTCGATCAGGTCGGTGAAATTAAAGCGCTGCGCGCCGTAGCGAACAATATGAAAGCGCGGCGAATCGAGTTGCAGTTCGTCGATGATCGGCGCTGCGCGAAACAGCGAACTCCATGACGGTCGCACGATAAGCCGCTCGATGTCGACGAAATTGCCAGCGCCGCCGCGCTCGCCGATATGCACACGGTCGGCTTCGAGTTTGAGCGTATAGGGATTGAGCGAGATGCGGCCAATGGTTGCGGGCCGGTCGAGCTGTTTACTCAGTTGCTGTTCGGCGATGTGGCGAATCAGCGGCGGCGCCGCGAAAAAGCCCAGCAGACCGAACAATACGATGAAGATCAGCAGACCTGTGATGACGCGCCGTGTGCGGCGCGACTGCGCGACGTCGCGCACGGTCTGTATGGAAGAGGCGAATGATGCTTTATTGAGGCTTGCCATGCTCGGTTTTGGGTAATGCGGCGGCAAGCCCGCCGCGAAACGAAAATCCCGCAAGCGGCAGTATAAGTCGTCAATCTTTCGTGCGATAGAAATGTAAGCGGGCCTTACACAATTGCCCGCGCTAGAGAGTCGCGTATCCGTCCTTCACTGTGGCGTTGTGACGGACACGCGCTGATTGGGATTTGACTCGCGCCGTTGTTTACTGACGCACCACGGCCGGGGGCTGCCAGGTGCCGTCGGTGGCTTGCGGCTTTGGCGCATACAAGCGCAGCACCAGTTGCAGATCGGCGCGCGGCGCCGGCAGCCAGTTACCGCTCTTGCTGCGAGCCGACGACACCGTCACATCCAGCGAACCATCGCGATTGCGGCGCGCGCCATTGCGATCGCCGACCGCCATACGCGCCGGAGCGCTTTCGCCGAGCGCGCCGTCTTTCGTATAAGCGGTGATCGACCAGAAGCCGCGCACCGGCGGCAACTGATTCGGCGCGAAGTGAATCACATAGCGGTTCGCACCGTTGAGCGCATGACCGTCGCTGTCCTGAGTAGCGACCGCGCGCACTTCGTCGTCTTTCGTGCCGATGCCGGGGTGGGCATACGCCGCGTAGGCACGCAATGCATAGTCCGGGCCGTAATTGCCCACGCCGTCGCCAAACCAGTTCCAGCCATTGCCGGTCAGCAAATTCGACGGCGGCGTCACCACGCGTTCGTGACCATCGGCGAGACCGGCTGCAATCGCGTCGGATGCGGCGGGCAGCTTTGCAGCCTCGCCCGGCGTCACGCCAAGATCGGAGAGAATTTTAAGCGCATGCGGATCGGCCGGTGTCGGCGGATTGTCGGGCAGCGCCTGCGCAAGGCGGTTGAAGAATCCGTTTGCGTCGAGTGCGGCAACTTGTGCGGCGGGTGTGCCCGATGCGCCGGCGGCAGCGGCGGCATCCGCATTGCTGCGCGGCGGCGCTATCGACGCCGAACGCGTGTCGCCCGTATAGACGGAGAGCGGCGCGACGCGAATCGCGCGCTGCAGCTTGCGAACCGCCGTCAGATCGCGCGCGCCGTTCGACTGAATGCGCACGCTGACCCAGGCATTGCGGGTCGGCACGTCGACGCGCTTCACGTTCTTCGGCAGGTCGCCCTGCCAGCCCGTTCCGACGAAGGCGATGGCTTGCGCCTTGATGCCGGCCGCGCGGGTTGCGAATTGATCGCTCGTCGACCACACCACATTGGTCCACATATCGAGCACGCGGACATCGACGTAGCGGCCCCGCGAGTCGGGCAGCGAGACGATTACCGGCTCGCTTCCGAGATCGAGCCAGCCCGTGGAATCCAGCGTATCGAGGCTCGGCTGCATCGGATTGGCCGCGCCGATGGGCGGCAACGCCTGCGCATGGCGCAGCGTATTGAGCGGCGCCCGGCCGGGATCGGTGCCAATCGCCGCGTCGCGCGCGACGCCCATCAGTACCAGCGGATAGCCGAATACATAAGAATCGGCGACTTCGTCCTTGATCCAGCCGGTGGTCTTTTGCGTCGTGGACGGCGCAGATGCGCAACCAGTAAGAAATGCGAGGCCTGCGAACGATGCGCAGGTCCAGTAACTCGTCAACAGTGCTCGGCGATTTTTTATCATTCGTTCAGTGGGCGGAACGTGCTGTCCAAAGGGAGACGTCGGCGCGAGCGCAACCGTGCTCGCGCGGTCTCCCAAAAGCCAGCGCAGCCAGTCCGCGGTCGTATCGCCGACAACATCGCGTTGTATCGTATCCTCGCTCACCAGGCAAGCGCAAAGGCGTGAATAGCGCCTTGACGTGAACGAGCAAGCCGGATTCGCACGACGACGGGCCGTTGCATGCGCGGCTTCGTCGCGCGGCTCGTCGCAAGGACGTTCTTGACCTTCCCATCATGGGAAGGTCGATACTAGGCTTCATTATGCGGCCCAATGCCGGCACGAGCCTTTCCCACCATGACCCAACTTGCCACTGCCCCGCGCTCGACAAGCGCAAGCCCGACTCACACCGCCGAACTCGAAATCGGCGGGATGACCTGTGCCTCGTGCGCGATGCGCGTCGAAAAGGCGCTGGCGAAGGTGCCGGGCGTCGCGGGGGCGTCGGTGAATCTGGCGACCGAGACCGCAAGCGTCAATCTGACCGACGCGGCTACCGGCGCCGACGCGCTGATCGCCGCCGTCAAGAAAGCCGGCTACGAAGCAGCGTTGGTCGCGCCGCCGGATGCCGCGCTGGAAACTGCCGATGGCGACTTCTCCAGCGCTTCAGAACCCACCGCCGCTGCGACTGCCGCCACTGCGACCACCGACCGCAAGCTCAGCCACGCGCGCCGCGAACTAGCGGCCGTGCTCCTCTGCGCTTTGCTGACGCTGCCGCTCGTCGTTCCGATGGCGGGCGAATGGTTCGGCGTACACGCAATGCTCCCGCCGTGGCTGCAATTCGGCCTCGCGTCGATCGTGCAGTTTGTGTTCGGCGCACGTTTCTATCGCGCGGCTTATCGGGCCGTGCGCGCCGGCGCGGGGAACATGGACTTGCTGGTGGCGCTCGGTACGTCGGCGGCATACGGCATCAGCGTGTATCAGCTGGCGGGGCATTCGGGCGACGCGATGCATCTGTACTTCGAGGCGTCGGCGGTTGTCATTACGCTCGTGCGCTTTGGCAAATGGCTCGAAGCGCGCGCCAAGCGTCAAACCACCGACGCGATCCGCGCGCTCCAGGCGCTACGGCCCGACCGCGCGCGCATTCGCGTCGGCGCGGGCGAGCGGGAAGTGCCGCTCGCGCAAGTGAAAGTCGGCACGGTGGTGATCGTGCGGCCCGGCGAGCGCGTTGCAGTGGATGGCGTGGTGCTGGAAGGCCGCACCCATATCGACGAATCGCTGATTACCGGCGAAAGCCTGCCGGTGGCCAAACAGACGGGCGACGCAGTGACCGCCGGCTCCATCAACGGCGAAGGCGCGATTGCGGTGACGACCACCGCAATCGGCGCTGAAACGACGCTGGCGCGGATCATTCGCCTCGTCGAGAGCGCCCAGGCGAAGAAGGCGCCGATCCAGCGGCTCGTCGACCGCGTCAGCGAAATCTTCGTGCCGGCAATTCTCGCGATTGCCGCGCTCACGCTGATCGGCTGGCTGATCGCGGGCTCGGGCGGCGAAACGGCGATCCTCAATGCGGTCGCCGTGCTAGTGATCGCTTGCCCGTGCGCGCTCGGACTCGCGACGCCAGCGGCGGTCATGGCCGGAACCGGCGTCGCGGCGCGGCACGGCGTGTTGATCAAGGACGCCGAGGCGCTGGAAACCGCGCATCAGGTGAATATTGTTGCGTTCGACAAAACCGGCACGCTGACGATCGGCCAACCGTCGGTGACGGCGTTCGAAGCGGTCGGCAATATCAAACGCGACGACGCGCTCGCGCTCGCCGCCGCCGTGCAGCGTCAAAGCGATCACCCGTTGGCGCGAGCCGTCGTCAAAGCGCACGAAGCGGCGGCGTCCGAAGCGAAAGCACTCACCGCGAGCGCCGCGCGCGCAATCGCGGGCCGGGGCGTCGAAGCGGACGTCGACGGCCGCACGCTGGCGCTCGGCAGTACGCGCTGGCTTCAGGAGCTGGGCATCGCGCTATCGCCGGAAGCAAAGGTGCGCGCTCGCGAACTCGAAGCCGCGGGCAACACCGTGTCGTGGCTCATGCAGCGCGGTCCGCAAGCGCCCGCCGCGCTCGCGCTGATCGCGTTCGGCGACACGGTCAAGCCGACCGCGCGGGCGGCCATCGAGCGGCTCGCGCGATTGGGCGTCGAAAGCGTGCTCGTGACCGGCGACAATCACGGCAGCGCGGCGAGCGTCGCGAACGCGCTCGGCATCGACGAATTCCATGCGGAAGTGCTGCCCGACGACAAGGCCCGCGTGATCCGCGACCTGAAGATCCGCAGCGCGGGCATCGTGGCGATGGCTGGCGACGGCATCAACGACGCGCCCGCATTGGCCGCCGCCGACATTGGCATCGCGATGGCGACCGGCACCGACGTCGCCATGCACGCGGCCGGCATCACGCTGATGCGCGGCGATCCGGCGCTGGTGGCCGACGCGATCGACATCTCGCGCAAAACCTGGCGGAAGATCCAGCAGAACCTGTTCTGGGCCTTCGTCTACAACCTGGTCGGCATTCCGCTCGCCGCGTTCGGCTTGCTGAATCCGATGCTGGCCGGCGCGGCCATGGCATTTTCCAGCGTCAGTGTGGTCACGAACGCGCTATTGCTGCGCACCTGGCGCTCCGGGTCCTGACGCCCGGGCGTCCATGTCGAGCGCAATCAAGCGCTTATGGGGCGTTGCACGATTACGGAACCCTTCCACCTTGCTAAAGAATGCGTTAAATGCGGCCGTAAACAAGACACGTTGCCGGCGAGTGCCCGTGCACTCGCCGTGCGTCGTTTGTCCCTCTTACTCCGCATACGCCCATGCAATTTCTCTCTTTGCGCCGCGCCAGCGTCGGCGCCCGGCTCGCCGTACTTTCATGCGTGCTGGTGGCGTTGATTTTCGCCTCCTTCACGTGGGCGCTCACGCGCAGCGCCGGCAAGCAGGTCAGCGACCAGGTGCTTGAACGCATCGCCGACAAAGACCGCTCGATCGCCGCGATGATCACGTTGTTCGATAAGGCGCTGTCAGCCGAAGTCGACCGTTCGACGTCGATGTTCGCAAGCTTCCTGCCGACCACGTACACGCTCGACGAAACACAGAAGATCGACGTCAACGGTGTGGCCACACCCACGTTCAAGGCCGGCGACAAAGTTCTGAACATGGACTTCAGCATTCCCGACCAGTTTCTCGAGCGCAGCGGCGCGGTGGCTACGATCTTCGCGCGCAGCGGCGATGATTTCGTACGCGTGACGACCTCGCTCAAGAAGCAGGACGGCTCACGCGCAATCGGCACGCTGCTCGACCGCAAGGGACCGGCCTATGCGCTGGTCGTCGCGAACAAGACATACACGGGACTCGCCGCGCTTTTCGGCAAGCGCTGGATCACACAATACCGGCCGGTTACCGATGCGAGCGGCCGCGTGATCGGCGCGCTCTTTGTTGGCGTGAACGTCGATGGGGAAATCCAGCAGGTCGAAGACGGCATTCGCAAGCTGAAGATTGGCGACAGCGGGTATTACTTTGTGCTGAACGCGTCGAAGGGCGCGGATCGCGGCAAGCTGATCGTGCATCCGGCCGCCGCCGGCCAGGCCGCGGACAATGCGAACGCGCCGTATCAGCAAATGCTCGACATGAAGGAAGGCCGGCTCGAATACAGTTCCGCCGACGCCACCCTCAGCGAGCAAGGCGCGCGCGACAAGTTCGTCTCGTTCGTGACGGTGCCGGAATGGCAATGGCTGGTGGGCGGCGTCGCGCCGCGCGACGAAGTAATGGCCGAAGTCACCTCCACGCGCAATCACTTTATGCTGCTGGGTTTCGCGCTGGTCGGCGTGTTCGCGGTCGTGTTCCTGTTCGCGGTGCGGCGCCTCGTGAGCCGGCCGCTCGACGAAGCCGCCAAGGCGTCGGAGCGCTTCGCGTCAGGCGATCTCAGCGTGCGCGTGGCGAAGAGCGCAAGCGGACGCGCTGACGAAATCGGCCGCCTGATGCGCTCGATCGACGGCATCGGCGAAGGTCTGGCGCGTATCGTTTCGCAGGTGCGCAGCGCGTCGACCGATATGTCGGAAGGCACCGAGAAGATCGCCGCGGGCAGCGGCAATATCGCCTCGCGCATCGCCACTCAAGCGAGCAGCCTCGAAGAAACCGCAGCCAGCATGGAGCAGATCACGTCGACGGTGCAACAGAACGCGGACCATGCCGCGCAAGCCAACACGCTGGTCACGCGCGCGGCGGACGCGGCGCTCGAAGGAGGCCGCGCAGTGGAACGCGTGGTATCGACGATGGGCGAGATCAGCCGTTCGTCCCAAAAGATTGCCGAGATCACGAGCGTGATCGAAAGCATCGCATTCCAGACCAACATTCTTGCCCTGAACGCGGCCGTCGAGGCGGCCCGCGCGGGCGAGCACGGCAGGGGCTTTGCGGTGGTGGCCTCCGAAGTGCGCGCGCTCGCGCAGCGCAGCGCGGCGTCGGTGAAGGAGATCGAAGGTCTGATCGCGGAATCGACGGCGACCGTGCAAAGCGGCTTCCAGATCGCCGAGCAAGCCAGCACGACGATGCAAGGCATCGTTCAGCAGGTCGGCCAGGTGCGCTCAATCATGGGCGAGATCAGCGTTGCATCGCGCGAACAATCGGGCGGCATTGAACAGGTGAACCTCGCCGTTACGCAGATCGGCGAAGCGACTCAGCAAAACGCGACGATTGTCGGCGAAGCGGAAGACGCAGCCGCCGAGTTGCGCGAGCACGCCGCGCGTCTCGCGCAAGTGGTCAGCGTGTTCAAGCTGGAAAGCGGACGCGATTGAGTCGCCGCGGGGTCGCGGTTACGGAGCGGTTACGGAGCGGTTAGGTAGCGGTTAGGTAGCGGTTAGGTAGCGGTTAGGTAGCGGTTAGGTAGCGGTTAGGTAGCGGATACGTAGCGGCTCGGTCGTGGCCAACTAGCAGCTTTGCGGCACGTGACGACGCGTGGTGGCTGCCGCGTCATTCAAGCGCATCTGCGGCTCATCAGAACTCGACGTCCAGCTCGTCGATCTCTTCCGCTTCCTGCTGCGCGTCCGCGACCCACTGCTGCATCTCGGGCAAAGCCATGATGCGCTGCCCGTATTCGACGATATCCGGATCCAGCTTCACGTCGTAGGTCACGAAACGCGTGACGACCGGCGCGTACATCGCATCGGCCGCGGTGCGCTCACCAAACAGGAACGGACCGCCGTACTGTTTCAGGCACTCGCTCCAGATCGTCACGATACGGTCGATATCCGATTGCGCGCGCGCCCATACCTTGAAGCCGGGGAAATGCGCTTTGAGATTCATCGGCAGCGCCGAGCGCAGCGAAGCGAAACCCGAGTGCATCTCGCCGCAAATCGAGCGGCAATGCGCACGCGCGCGAATGTCCTTCGGCAACAGCAGCGCTTTGGGCTTCACCTCATTCAGATATTCGGCGATGGCGAGCGTGTCCCAGATCTTTATGCCGTCGTGAAAGAGGCACGGCACAAGAATGGACGGCGATAGAAGCAGCAGTTCGGCGCGCGCCGCCGGATCGTCGATCGGCATCACGATCTCATCGAAGGGCAAGCCGCTAAAGCGCGTCAGCAACCAGCCGCGCAGCGACCACGACGAATAGTTCTTGCTGCTGATGGTAAGCGTGGTGTTCGCCATACGTGTCTCCTCCAGATGACGCATTCGTGCGGCGCCCGACTGGGCGCATGCACGCTGCCGTGCGCGCGCGCACCAAAGCGCGGCGACTTCGGCCCGCCCGGACCAGGCGCGCAAATGCTGTGCCAATGCATCGCCGCGGCCCTATTGGTGCATTAACGCAATTGGCATATGACTTGCCTTCTATTCGGGCTCCTTGACTTCCAACGCTCCTGCGAAGGCATGAACCTGTTCGCCTACTCTACTTATCAAGCCTTCGCAGACATGATGCTGCCAATACGTCACGGCGCAGCGCTGGTGAACCGTTCGCTCGACACATGGGCCACGTTCGGCGCGACCTCGCATGGGCGGTCGCTGCGCGCCGGCTGCGATCTGCTGACGCTCGCGGGGCTCACTCCCGTGCGGCCGCCGTTCGAGATCCACAGCGTGATCGTGGAAGGCAAACCTGTCGCGGTCGTCGAAGAAATCGCTGCGCGCACGCCGTTCTGTTCACTCCTCCACTTTCGCAAGCAGACGACGCCGGCGGCGCCGCAACCACGCGTGCTCGTGATCGCGCCGATGTCCGGCCACTTCGCGACGCTGCTGCGCGGCACCGTGCGCACGATGCTCGCCGAACACGACGTGTACGTCACCGACTGGCACAACCCGCGCGATGTGCCGCTGAGTCAGGGCCGCTTCGGCTTCGACGAATTCGTGCAGCACGTGATCGACTTCACCGAAACTATCGGACCCGGCGCGCATCTGCTCGCCGTATGTCAGCCGACTGTTGCCGCGCTCGCCGCCGTCGCGCTGATGGCCGACGACGATCATCCCGCGCAACCCGCCAGCATGACGCTGATGGCCGGTCCGATCGACACGCGCGTCAATCCCACGCGCGTCAATGAACTGGCGAAGAGCAAGCCGATCGAGTGGTTCGAGCAGAACCTGATCAGCGCAGTGCCGTTCGGTTTTCCCGGCGCGCATCGGCGCGTGTATCCGGGATTCGTGCAACTGACCGCGTTCATGTCGATGAATCTGAGCCGGCATCTCGACTCGTTCGAAACCATGCATTACGAGCGGGCCAAAGGCGATCACACGAAAGCCGACACTATTCGCTCGTTCTATGCAGAGTACTTTGCGACGATGGATCTGACCGCGGATTTTTATCTGGAGACCGTCGATACGGTTTTCCAGCGGCACGCGCTGCCGTTACGCGAACTGGAAGTAATGGGGCGCGTGGTGGATCCGTCGAAGATACGGCGTACCGCGTTGCTCACCGTCGAAGGAGAAAAGGACGATATTTGCGCGGTCGGCCAGACACTCGCCGCACAGGACATGTGCGACAAATTGCGGCCGTATCTGAAGACGCACCATGTGCAGACCGGCGTCGGGCATTACGGCGTATTCAACGGGCAGCGCTGGGAGCGGCAGATTTATCCGCGAGTGCGGGCCGTGATTTACGACAACGAACCTCGCGCGGTGCTCGTGAGTTCGATGGCGCGCACCATTCAGCCGGTGCCCGCCGCTACTGCCGCTGAGGTGACGGTAGCGGCGCCAGTTGCGTCCGCGGTGGGTGCGGTGGACGCGGTGGATGGCGAAGCGGTGGCTGCATCCAATGGGTCGACTGCGGTGAAAAGCGGCGATACCGTTTCGACAGCGAAGCCGCGGGCCTCGCGGCCTTCGCGTCGGCGGCCACCGGCGACGCAATGAGCGCTGCCTCGCCCGGCGCGATTTCGCTCGCCGCTGTCTATGCGGTCGGGCGGAACATCTGGAACATGTCGCCGATTTCCGCGTAATCCGCGCGATAGCCGGCGCGCATGATCGGTTGCGCGGCGTGGGTATCGAACAGACCGTCCTTCAGATACGCGTCGTTGATGTGCACGCCGACCACCTGGCCGAGCGACAGATAGTTGTCCATCGGCTTGCCATCGAGACTATGAAGATGCACCACTTGCAGCAGCTTGCATTCGAGCGCAGCCGGCGCTTCGGCGACGTGCGGCACCTGCACGTTACGCCCTGGCGCAGGCGTGAGTCCCGCGAGTTCGAATTCGTCGACGTGCGCCGGGACGGGCGCTGACGAGCGGTTCATCTGCTCGGCGAGCGGTTTGCTCGCCAGGTTCCACACGAACTCGCCGGTGGCTTCGATATTGGCGACGCTATCTTTGCGGCCCTCGCTGCAAAAGCCGATGATCGGCGGGAAGCTCGCGAACGCGCCGAAGAAACTGTAGGGCGCGAGGTTCAGCGTGCCTTCGGTGTCGCGCGAGGAAATCCAGCCGATCAAGCGCGGCGCGACGATGGCTTTGAACGGATCGTGCGGGAGATTATGGCCGGCGGCGGGGTCGTAGAAGTAGTGGGGCATGAATGTAAACGGTAGCGAGCACGAGCGGTACTTATACCGCAGAGTTGTGCGGGGCGCTGCGGGCGGGTCTTACAGGCTAAAGGTTTCAAATGCGATTTACAGCTTTTAGCCTGTATTTGCTCGACCGACACCTCACGATTATGGGTGTCGAGGCGCCGAGCCAGTTTTTCCGCCGCTCTCGCCGGCGTCCGGCCGCAGTCCCTGCCTTTCTTCCCCTCTCATCCCCGCCGAATCAGCCGCTTGCGCCCTTCCTTCACTTGCGCCAGATGCGCTTCGTCCCAGTCATAAAAACCCGCACCGCTGCGCAGGCCGACACGCCCCGCCTGTACCTGCTGACGCAGCAGATCGAGCACGTCTTCGTCTTTTGCGAGTTCCGGCATCAGATGAGTGGAAATGTCGAGGAAGGTATCCAGCCCGCCCATGTCCGCGGCTTCGAGTGGACCGACGATTCCCCACCGGCGTCCGAGCGACGCCTTCATGACGCGATCCACCACATCCGGCGTCGCCGCGCCCGAGCGCACGATATTCAGCGCCTCGCGCAACACCGCGAACTGCAGGCGGTTCCCGACAAAGCCGGGAATTGCCCTGGCCAGAATCACGGGCTCCATGCCGATCGCGCTCATCAACTCGGCGGTTTTCGCCGTGACTTCGGGCGCGGTTGCGGTTCCAGGCACGACTTCGACGAGCGGAATCATGTGCGGCGGATTCCAGAAATGGGCTATGACAAAGCGCTCTTTCGCGCGCAACGGAGCGACGAGCTGGTCTGGCGGGAAACCACTGGTATTGCTGGCGAGAATCGCGTCGGCGGCGAGCAGCGCAATCAATTTTTCGTACAGGCGATGCTTCAACTCGAGCACCTCAGGAATCGCCTCGATCACGAAATCCGCCGACGCCATCACGTCCAGTTCCGCGTGTGTCTCGATGCGCGCGAGCGCCGCCCGTTTCGCATCCCGGTCGATGCGGCCGGCGTCGATCAATTCGTCGAGCACCGCTTCCGCTTTCGGCGCGACGCTCGCAAGACGCGCCGCGTCGACGTCATGGACGATCGTCCGGTAACCGTGCAATGCGCTTTGCGTCGCGATGCCGACGCCCATCAGTCCGGTGCCCACTACGCCTATCGTTGTCTTCATTGCCTCGCTCACGCCGCTCTCCCGCTGCCATCCATGAAAGCGTTAAAGCATAGCGCAGCGCGCAAGTTGGCAGTGCCGAACGCAGCAAAGCCGGCCTTCCGCGAGGAAGAGCCGGCTTTGCCCTTTTTCACGCCGCGTCAGGCGGCGACGTCATGCGCGGATCAGTAGCGCGGCGGCGGACGGTGTTCGTCGCGGCCATGATGACGCGGGTCGTTGTCGTGCGGATGATGGCGCATCCACTCGTCGTGGCCCCAGTAGCGGTGACCGTCGTAATAACGATCGCCATGCCAGCCGATGTCGATCGACATTCCCACCGGCATCATGTGCGGCTGGCCGTAGACGGCCGGTCCCGGGCCGCGTTCGACGATCACGCGTTCCTGAGCGGACGCGCCGCCCGCTGCCAGCATGGCGCCACCGGCCAACAGAGCCGCGATGATCGAACGCGATGTTTTGTTGAAAGCTTTCATAGTTCTCTCCCGTCAAAGTTTGAATCAAGCCGGCACCGTGTTCCGCGAGCCTCGAACTCTTTGTGGCCCGCACAAGACGCCGTGCGCTTGAGATGAACTTTAGCGACGCGAACCGCATGAAGACGTGAGCACTTGTAAGCGCACATTTCAAAGAAAGGGACGGATGGCGGACTCTTGATGTCGCCTACGCGACCCGTCGCGAAGGCTTTGGCGGCCAACCGTGCCGATTGCGCGGCAAGATGGTGTGAGCCGCCGTTACATTCATTTCGGCCGGGAAATATTCGACGGCTCGCTACCTCGTCGAACTGACGCGAAGAAGCGCACAAATGACGGCCTGCTACCCGCTCAGATAAAACAAAAGCCACGGCACGCGCTTCGCGGGCAGTGGCTTGAAATGACGCATGCGCACTTGAGGTGCGGGCCCGGCGCAATAACCGCGCGCAGGCCGGTACAGCGAGCTATTAGTCGGTCAGCTTGATGCCGAACAACGTAGCTTGTGCTTTACGCACGCGCTCTGCCTCGCGGGCACGCGCTGCATACGAGTAGTCCGTATCCAGCGGCAGATGGGGCGACGTAAAGAGGTCGCTGACCTTTTGGAACAATGCAAAGATGAAGCTCATGGCGACTCCCGGTTGGTTACTGCATTTGCTAGGGTATTCCCTTAAGAATCATTATAGGGTTTTCCCTAGGCAAAAGCTAGTGCAATGCAGCATTTTTCCGGTGTGGCGCCATGCGGTACCGCTCGGACGGTCATATTGCGTTGCAACACGACAACGTCCCCGTTTTTGAGACGCTTTCTGCTCGGTCCAAGCGCCTATTGCAGCGGGGTGGATCCAGGTTTCGGGCTAGCCGCGCGGCGCTTCGCCGGTGCGCTTTGGCGGGGATTGACCACGGCGGCGTCGATCGAACCTTGCGCCGACGCGTCGGCGCCCACTAGCGTTGCGCTGTTCACAGACACGATCAGTCCCGGCAGCGTGCGCGTCGGCTGGTCTTGCGGCTTGACGGCGGCTCCCGTGGCGGAGAACTCGATATTCAGAGCCCAATGTCCCTCGTGTATGCCTTGATCGCGCAGAAGCGCGGTGATCAGGTCCTCGACGCAGTATTTGTGTTCGCTAGTCGGCATGTTGGCTTCGGTGAAATGAGGCGCTGGCGTGCCCGGTCCGGCTACGCTACAGCATCGAGAGTGTAGAGCGCGGGACTTGGTTTGCGACGGATTGTCGGCGGCCTTCGCCTTACGGCGCCTATCAGGCCAAAGGGGCGGAGATTGCCGCCGCGGCCGGCGTTTCGCCGGCGCGGCGGGCTATCGCGGATTCAATGTGAGTTGGCCGTTTTCGGCTTGTGAGCGTGCTGTGCGCGCGCGGCGCGCTTGCCATTCGTGGATGCCGGGGCTGCGGCTTGCTGCGACGCCGCGAGCACCGGCGCTGTCGGCGCGGTCGGCGGCCGCGCGGCATTTGCAGCGGCGGCCTTGGCCATCGCCATTTGCGTGTCGAGCAGGCTGGCCGTCGCGGCCTGCTGGTTTTGCATCATCTGTTCGACGCGGTGTTGCTGAGCGGTGGTCTCACGCGTGAGGCGCATCAACAGCAAGGTTTGCGTGATGCCGATTGCGACCGTCATCAGGAGCGCGCCGACCACGATCGACAGCATCCATTTCATGCGGCGCGAATGGTCGGTCGCCGCGCGGCGCTGATCGGCGATCACACCGTATAGCGCGTCGACGGTGTCCGCGAACGCGGTCGCCCGCGCGCGGTCGAGTTCCGGCGCGGCGCGCGAAGCGGCTGCCGCCGCTTCGACGCGTTGCGCTTCTTGCCAGGGCACGGCGAAACTTGCGCGGGCTTGGGCGGACGCCGCCGTGCCGCCGGGCGGTTTCGTCTCTCGTGCTGATGCTTTTTCGGAGTCCAGCGAAGCGCCTTCAGTGCGCGCGTTCGTGGCGTTCGTGGCGTCCGCTTCGGCCGTGGCTGCTTCCCCGTGCCCGGCAACTGTGGTTTCGCTTACTAGCGGCGAAGGTTTGCCACTTGCCTCAGACGTAGCGCCAGCCGCCGTATCGGCTGTCGCACCGCCCCGCTCGGCGGCGGCCTGGCGCAGCGCGGTCACACTGCGCGCCACCGTCGCGGCGGCCATGGCGGGTGGAAGCGGCAAAGCGGCATCGCGCGCCGATGCAACGGCTTTGTCCTCGTCGGCCAGATCAGGAGCGCTCGCCTTCGGCCCGACCTCAGGCTCGGCCTCCGTCGACGACTCGATTTCCAGTCCACTCAATTGAGCATTAACCGCTGCCGGCTCGTCGGCCCGAACTGCGCGCGGTGCGCGGCGCGCCGCCTTTGCGTCCGGCGACGCGTTGTCGGCGGGCGGATCGAGAGCGCCGACGGCGGCCAGCACGACATCGGGCAATTCAAATCCATGCAGCGTGCCTTGCCGGACGTCGATGTTCATCGCTTCCAGCGTGGCGCGGGTGGGATCGTCGGGGAACAGGTCGAGCGTGCTGTCGTCGCGCGGAACGTCGCTCAGTTGCGCGAGGCGTTGTGCCGAGCGCGCGGCGCGCGCCAGCTTTTTTTCGGTTTCGGTCGAGACGGTGGCCTGACGCTGCTTCGGGGAAGCGGCGCGCGGAGGCCGGGACTGCGTGGATACTGCGGAATCTGCCATAGAGAAAAAAGCGGTCGTCGCCGGGGAGCAGGCGCCGGCACCGCTCGTCAATGCCATTGGAATTTTTCGAGACCGCATTGTCGCATGGCGCTCACCGCCACCGAAGCCATTCGCCGACGATTTTCCGTTTCAAGGCGATGCGTCGTCTTGCCGGAACTCCCTGACGCCCTGCAGTTGACGCAAGCGCGCGCAAATCGCCTCGTATTCGGTATTCGACACGCGGTGCAAGGTGATCATCACCTCGTCGCATTCTGGCGTTTCGTCGCTCTGCTGCATGACGAATTGTTTGACGCGCGGGCTCGCGGCGCCTAGTTCGTCGTGCAGCGAGTGAAATGTCATGGCGCCGCGTTCCACGATCATGGTCACCTGGCGCCGCTGCTTGACCGTGATGAACCGCCGCTCGAGCGGCTTGATGCCCGCGAGGATGATCAGAATGATGATGGTTGCCGCGATCGACGCCGTGTACAGCCCGCCTCCGACCGCGAGCCCGATCGCGGCGACCGACCACAGGCTGGCCGCCGTCGTCAGCCCGCGCACGATTTCGCCGCGCAGCAGGATCGAACCCGCGCCGAGAAAGCCGATGCCTGAAACGACCTGCGCCGCCATCCGCGAAGGATCGAGCATGATGTGTTGGCCCGTGAGCACTTCGGCAAAGCCGTAGGCGGACACGATCATGATCAGCGCCGAGCCCACGCAAACCAGCATATGCGTGCGCAATCCCGCAGCCCACGACAGACGCTCGCGCTCGAAGCCGATCACACTGCCGAGCGCCGCGGCCAATACCAGACGGGAGATGAGTTCGAGGTTGCCCAACATCGTCTTTCTCCTTCTTGAAACTATGAAGCGTTTTCCTCGTCCATATTGGGCGCCGGCTGACACTGGTTTGCTTTATCCTAAGCCGCACGCTGCCCCCGCGCGCGCGGCTTGCTGCCGATGGTCTGCCAGTTGTCTGCCAGTTGTCTGCCGGTTATCTGCCGGTTATCTGCTGGTTTTTTGCCGGCTTTTTGCCAGTCTTTCTGCCGGCAGTTGCACTATCGCCAGAACCGGGCCCGCTTTACCAGGCGCGCGTCCACGGGCGCTTTGAAATGTCGCATTTGACGAACTTGACTATGCCGAGCACGAACCCTACCGCCGCCTCAACGATCGCACTCGCCGCCGCACTACGCGATCACTTTAATGGCGTCATTCTGCCAATGTGGCGCGGCCCCGGTTTCAACAACGCGCTCAAGCTGCCCCACGAAGCACTCAGCGCGGAAGACCACCGTCCGGCACCCTCACAACGCTATCGGGCAATGGCCTGCGCGCGGCAACTCTTCGTGTTTTCTAAAGCTGGCGATGCCGCCCACGCACAGCTTCTATTCGATTCGCTCACACGCACTTTTCAGGACACGCAACACGGCGGATGGTTCTACAGCGTGGACGAGCACGGCGCACCGCTCGACACGGCCAAAGACCTGTACACGCATGCGTTCGTGGTGTTTGCCTGCGCGGAATATGGCCGGCGCTCCGGCAATGGTGACGCGCTGGAAATCGTGCATCGCACGTCGGCGCTGATTCAGTCGCACTTTGCCGCAGAAGACGACCTCTTCAACGCCGCACTCACCGCAGACTTCGCGCATGTCACCGGCACGCCGGTCCAGAATCCGTTGATGCATCTGACCGAAGCGTGGCTAGCTGCCCGCGAAGCCACTCGCGACAACGCTTTCGACGCCGCGCTGCGGCGACTCGCCGGCGCGGTCGCGCGTCACTTCGTGCATGCGCCTTCGGGCTGCATCGCCGAATTGCCGATCGGCACGCACGACAATCGCCTGGAACCCGGCCATCAGTTCGAATGGTTCTGGCTGGTCAACCAGGCGGGCGCCATGTTTGAAGGCTCGGGTCTCGTGGAAGCCATGCCGCGCGCATTCACCTATGCGCAACGCAATGGCGTGGATCAGGAAACGGGCGGCGTGTATGCATCGCTCGATGAAGACGGGCGGATCAAGGACCCAACGCAGCGTATCTGGGCGCAAACGGAATATCTGCGCGCACTCGCAAGCCATGACGAACCGGCTATGAATGCGGTTCTGCCGCGGCAGATCGAATTGTTCCAGCGGCGCTTTCTGCGCCCGGAAGGCTGGTTTGAATGCAAGACTTCAGCGGGAGAGGTGGCGCGGGCCGACATGCCGTCGACCACGCCTTACCATCTCGCTACCGCTTTTGACGCGTTGCCGGCCTGAAGCCAGCCCTACGTCAGTTTGTCGGTTCATCACTATCGTCACGCGCCGGCACCAAAGTGAGCCGGCACTGACTCAAACCGCATGGTCGATCAATACTCCTCGCGCTGCCAGGGGCTCCAGTCCTTCCCGTCTGATCTGAATCGCATATAAGTGGCGCTTTGGCCGGTAGGCGTATCCGACACATCGCCTTGTGGCTTTCGGTCGGTTGTGTGGAGGGCGAAAGCCTGGCGGTCATCGGCATCGACGGTGATGCGACCGACCGGGTCCGGCGCGCCTTCCTGAGGTGATTTAGACTCCAATATCGCGAGATAGGGGGTCAAACGACTCCAGAACGACGTGAGTTCTTCTTGCAGATAATGTGTCAATGTTTTTCCTGGAAGAGTAATACGCACAGTTTACCCTACCCGCAGGTGCGCCCTTTTTTGCGCCCTCGACGTTCCAAAAAGACCGAAGCCGGGGAATACCCGAATACTTGTTGATTGGCGTCCGTCATAAAGACGTGATACAACTCGTACTTCGCGCTCGATCTCGAGTTGAGAAATAGCGGTCGCGAATGCAATACACAACATTTACTGGATCAAAAATGGCAACAGGTACTGTGAAGTGGTTTAACGATGCAAAGGGCTTTGGTTTCATCACGCCGGACGACGGCGGCGAAGACCTGTTCGCACACTTTTCGGAAGTTCAAGGCAGCGGCTTCAAGTCCCTGCAGGAAAACCAGAAGGTGTCGTTCGAAGTTAAGCAAGGCCCGAAGGGCAAGCAGGCTGCGAACATCCAGCCGGCCTAAGTACCAACGGTACTTTGAGGCACCCATAGGCGCTTGCGTCTAGTACAAAATGGCCCGCTTTTGCGGGCCATTTTCTCTTTCCGGTTGCCCGATTCTTGAGCGCGAACGATTTAAATTGCGCGCATTCCGGACAACGCAAATTGTCCAGTTTCCGTCGGCATGTCGTCGATCTGTTGCGTGCGCAACACAGCCTCCGAAATTTCGAACACGGAAACCGCCTGCTTCAACTGCTGGGTCTGTTGATGCAGCGAAGCCGCCGCTGCCGCCGCTTGCTCGACGAGCGCCGCATTCTGCTGCGTCATCTCATCCATCTGCACGACTGCCTGGTTCACCTGCTCGATGCCCGTGCTTTGCTCAAGCGACGACGCGCTGATTTCCGCCATCATCTGCGTGACGCGCGAGATCGAGGCGGACACGTTGCTCATCGCTTCGCCGGCATGCTCGACCAGCGTGGAACCGCCCTGAATCTCGGCGACCGATTCGCTGATCAGCGTCTTGATCTCCTTGGCCGACTGCGCGCTACGCTGGGCCAGCCCGCGCACTTCGCCGGCCACCACCGCGAAGCCGCGGCCCTGTTCGCCGGCCCGCGCCGCTTCGACGGCCGCATTGAGCGCGAGAATATTCGTCTGGAACGCAATGCCGTCGATCACCGAAATGATCTCGGCGATCTTGTCGGAGCTCTGCGCAATGCCGCGCATTTTGTCCACCACCTTGTCGACCACTTCGCTGCCGCGCGACGTCGCCTCGAGCGCGGTCTCGGCGAGCGCGTTCGCTTCGCGCGCGTGATCGGCGTTCTGACGCACGGTGGCCGTCAATTCCTCCATGCTCGAAGCGGTTTCTTCGAGCGATGCCGCCTGGTTCTCAGTGCGTGCGGAAAGATCGGCGTTGCCGGTCGCAATTTCATCGGCGCCAAGGTGGATCGAGTCGGCGGATTCCCGCACGGTCCGCACAGTGCGCGCGACGCTCGCCTGCATTTTTGCGAGGCCCGAGAACAACCGGCCGATTTCGTTGGTGCCGCGCGCGGCGATCGGTTGATCGAGACGTCCTTGCGCGATGCGGTCGAAGTGACGGCCCGCTTCCTCGAGCGGCGCGACCACGCCGCGGCGCAACGCCATGTAAACCGCAAACGTCCCGCCGACCAGCGCCAGCAGAATCACGATGCTGACGGCGCGGAAGGTGTCCATGCGCGTATCGATTGAATCGAGCGATGCACGGCTCGCCGCGTTACCGAACTGCGTGAAGGTGTGCAACTCGGTCAGATAAGCGTCCTGGAACGACTGCGTCGGCTGGTCGAGAAATGCCTGAATGTTGTTCGCGTCGAGAAACTGCGCGAGCTCCGTGAGCGCGCCGTGCAGCTTCTTGTAGCGCTCGGCGAGCGCCGCCGCGCGGGCGCCGTTTTCGTCGCTGGTCTTCGGCGCGCTCATGAAGGCGCTGAACGACTGCTCGGCGGCCGTCAGCTGCTCGCGCGCGTGCTGAACGATGTCAGTCGGCTCCGCCCCGCCGCGCACCATGCGCGTACCGGCGCGCGACAGGTTGATGCGCGCGTCCATCAGATGCTGCGTGGTTTCGTTGACAGCATCCACCTGCTTCAGCGCAATGTTCGACAGATCGCCAACGTCGTCATGGGTGCGCGTCAATGACCAGAAACCCAGACCGACCGTGACAAGCTGGAAAACGCAAAACGCGGCCAGAACACACAACAGGCCGGATGCGACCTTGATCTTGCTGAACATCGTGAACACCTGAAGGCAAAGAATAACGGAAGCTACGTCAGGGTTAACGGCAGCAACCTGCCTGGCTGAAGACCAAGTACGTCAAAGATCGTCTTACATAGCTTTTACATCGGCCAACGTCTGAATTTCTGTCGGTTTACTCGCGCGTACCGCGCAGATATTTCCGATTCACCTTGACGGCGCGCGTCGGCGCTTCCTAGAGTGGGTAGGGACTGACGAGCGCACGCCAGTGCGCGATGCCACTGCGGGGCTTCCTCGAAGGAATCACAATGACCGACCTACTCGACCGGGCGCGCGGCGCACTGCATGCCCAGCCGTTCAGCGTGCTGTTAGGCGCAGACCTGATGCATACGGGCACCAATGAACTGACGCTGAGCTTGCCGATCCGCGACGAGCTGCGGCAACAGCACGGCTTCGTGCATGGCGGGGTGATCAGCTACCTCGCAGACAACGCGCTGACGTTTGCCGGCGCGCTCTCGCTCGGGCCGAAGGTGGTAACGGGGGAGTACAAGATCAACTATCTGCGTCCCGCCGTGAACGGCACGCTGATCGCGCGGGCGCAGGTGGTGTACGCAGGCCGCCATCAGGCGACCTGCCAATGCAACATCTTTGTGATGGAGGGCAACCGGGAGAGACTCGTCGCGGTTGCACAGGGCACCGTCAACCGGATCGGCGAGAACGGCGACCACGAACCGGCGAATTAACGCTTGCGCGCTCGCCGCCGGTTGACAACGGCTCACTCCGCCGCGTAAGTCTTCTGCGTTTGCTCGCCGAGACCTTCGATACCCAGACGGATCGTCTGGCCCGGCCTCAGATACACCGGATTCGGCTTCACGCCCATGCCGACGCCCGGCGGCGTGCCGGTCGAAATGACGTCGCCCGGTTGCAGGCTCATGCACTGAGACACGTACGAGACCAGCTTCGCGACGCCGAATACCATCGTCTTTGTGCTGCCGTTCTGATAGCGGTGACCGTCAACTTCGAGCCACAGACTCAGGTTCTGCGGATCGGCGACTTCGTCGCGCGTGACCATCCACGGGCCGATGGGACCGAACGTGTCGAAGCCCTTGCCTTTATCCCACGTGCCGCCGCGTTCGATCTGCCACTCGCGTTCCGACACGTCGTTGATCACGCAGTAGCCGGCGACGTAATCCAGCGCGTTCGCTTCGTCGACATACTTTGCCGGCTTGCCGATCACGACGCCGAGTTCCACTTCCCAATCGGTCTTCTTCGAACCGCGCGGAATTTCGACGTCGTCGTTCGGACCGGAAATCGCGCTCGTCCACTTGTTGAAGATCACCGGCTCGGCCGGCACGGGCAGATTCGACTCAGCCGCGTGATCCGCGTAATTCAAGCCGATGCAGATGAACTTGCCGATCTTGCCGACGCACGGGCCCATGCGCGGATTGCCTTCCACGACCGGCAGCGAAGCCGCGTCCAGCGTGCGCAATTTGGCGAGGCTCTCGTCGGTGAGCGCCGCGCCGTCGATGTCGGCAACCACGCCGGACAGATCGCGAATCTTGCCTTGCGCGTCGAGCAGGCCCGGCTTTTCCTGGCCTTTCGGCCCGTAACGAAGCAGTTTCATCGTTGCACTTTCCTCTGGTTTCAGTGGTGTTCAGTTCGTGTGTCAGGGGCGCGGGCCTGTGCGTCGGCTTTTGCGCTCAGCTCATGCGTTAGTTCGACCAGCCGCCGTCGATCACATGCGCGTGACCGGTGGTGAACGACGACTCGTCGGAAGCGAGATACAGCGCCAGCGCAGCGATTTCCTCGGGCTTGCCGATGCGCCCCATCGGCTGACGCGCGATGAACGCGGCCTGCACGGCTTCGAGCGTCGCGCCCTGCGCCGCGGCCTGCTCGACGATCCGCTGTTCGAGCGACGGCGACGACACCGTGCCCGGGCAGATCGCGTTACAGCGTACACCACGCGTGATGAAGTCCGCGGCGACGGACTTGGTCAGCCCGATCACCGCCGCCTTCGACGCGCTATACGCAAAGCGGTTCGGCACGCCCTTCACGCTCGACGCCGCCGACGACATATTGATGATCGAGCCGCTGCCCCGCTCGAGCATCGCCGGCAGGAACGCGCGGATCATCCGGTACATCGCCTTCACGTTCAGGTCGAACGCAAAGTCCCAGTCTTCTTCGCTGCATTCGAGGATCGACCCTGCATGCACGAAGCCCGCGCAGTTGAACAGCACGTCGATCGGGCCGACTTCAGCGGCCAGGGCCTTGATCGCGGCGCCATCGAGCACGTCGAGCTTGCGCGCCTCGACGGGCTTGCCGGCGAGCCCGTCGAGGCGAATGTCGGTGGCGATCACGCGCGCGCCTTCGCGCGCGAACATTTCGGCGGTTGCGAGGCCGATGCCTTGCCCCGCCGCGGTAATCAATGCTGTCTTGCCGGCCAGTCTTTGTGTCATCTACGACTCCAGTTGAATGGGCTAACTTGTCTACGTCACGTCAAAGTCGATAAAACGCGGCGGCGTTGCCGCCAAAAACCGCTTCGCGCTCGTCGTCGCTTAGCGACGCAAGCAGCGTGTTCGCCACCGAATGCCACAGCAGATAATCGCCGTTCAGTTCAAGCACCGGCCAGTCGCTGCCCCACATCAGGCGCGCCGGACCGAAAGTAGCCAGCAAAAGTTCGACGTAGGGCCGCAGCGTCTCCTCGGTCCAACCGGGCGACGCCTCGGTGGCGAGACCGGACAGCTTGCAATACACGCCCGGCAGCTTCGCAAGCCGCGCGATCGCGTCGGCCCATGTTTGCCAGCCCGCCCGACCGTAGCGGATAGGCGGCTTCGCGCCGTGGTCGACGACAATGCGCAGCGCCGGAAAACGCGCCGCGAATGTCTCCACATGCTCGACGTGCCGCGCGTAGATCAGTGCGTCGAAAGCGAGGTCGTGCTCGATCAGCGCTTCGATTGCCGGCGCGAGATCGGGGTTCGCGATCCATGTATCGTCGGGCAGGTCTTGCAGCATCGGCCGCACGCCTTTGAACTTCGGCTCTTGCGCGAGCGCTCCGATCAAGGACGGCGCGGTAGGTAGCAGAAGCGGCACCCAACCGACTACGCCCGCGATAGACGGCTCCTCGCGCGCAATGTCCAGCAGATAACGCGTTTCGTCGATGGTCGGCGCCGCCTGCACGACGACCGTTCTGTCGATGCCTGCTGTCTCTCGCAATGGTTTCAGATCCGTCGGGCCGAATGGCCGGTACAGAATCTCAAGCTCCGGCGTGAGCCATTCGTAATCGCCGCGAGCGGGGTCCCAGTAGTGCTGATGAGCATCGATATGCATCTTCAGATTCAGTCCTCTGGCGCGGGCGCGCGGCTGTCGAGCAAGCCTTCCTCGCGCAACGCGGACCACAACGCCGTGGGAATAGGCAACTCGAACGACGCAGCGTTCTCACGCAATTCATCGGCACTGCGCGCGCCGGTCAGCACAGTGGCGACCGCCGGATGCGCATATGGAAACTGCAAGGCCGCCGCGGCGAGCGGCACGCCGTAATCGCGGCACACCGCTTCCAGCCGCGCAACGCGCTCGATCACTTCGCGCGGCGCCTCGCCGTAGTTGAATTTCAGATCGCCCTCGACGCCGCGCGCCAGAATGCCCGAATTGAACGCGCCGCCTAACAGGATGCTGATGCCGCGCTTTTCGCATGCCGGCAAGAGGTCGTCGAGACTTGTCTGTTCGAGGAGCGTGTAACGGCCCGCAAGCAGCGCGCAATCGATATCGAACTCGGCCATCGCATCGAGTATGACCGCCCCTTCGTTGACGCCGAGTCCCACGGCCTTGATCGCGCCGGCCGAGCGCAGGTCGTCGAGCGCGCGAAAGCCGCCGCCTTCGGTCAGTTGCCGCCAGTAATGGGGATTGTTCTCGCCGTGCGTGACACGGCCGATGTCGTGAACCAGCAGAATGTCGATCTCGACAATGCCGAGGCGCTGCTGACTGTCTTCGAATGAACGCAGAATGCCGTCGTGCGTGTAGTCGTAGATGGCTTCAAAGGGCAGCGGATCCTGCCAGCCTTCCTTGCCGTCGTAGGGCGTGGTGCGCGGCACGAAGCGGCGCCCCACTTTGGTCGACAACACATATTCGCTGCGTGGATAGCGGCGCAGAGCGTCGCCCAGACGATGCTCCGCTCTCGTGTGGCCGTAATGCGGCGCGGTATCGAAGTAACGCACGCCGGCGGCCCATGCGGCAGCGACGGTCGCATGCGCGTCTTCATCGGACAGATCGCGGTAAAGGCCGCCCAACGGCGCCGTGCCGAGGCTCAATCCGGTGACTTCCAGCGCGCCGCGGCCAACGCGGCGGCGCTGCTGGATTTTCGAACCGTTCGTTGCAGTCATTGAGCGTGTCTCCTTCTTGCTCTCATCGCATGCAAATGGTTGCTGTTGCATGTCTTTTTATCACACATCAAGCCAACGCCAAGCCAACGCTCAGTGCGACTCCACAGCAACTGCGCGCCTCAGCGGCGCGGCGCTCGACGGCAAACAAGCAGGCCCGACTGGCTCGAAACTTTTGTACGTCAGAATGAATTCCTGATGTCCAAGCATTTCCGATTTCGACGCTGCGCCCTGCGACACGGCCACCGTCTGCTCGAACACTTCACGCCCCACTTCGTCGAGGGTGCCGCGGCCTTCCAGAATACGGCCCGCATCCACGTCCATGTCGCCGGCGAGATTGCGATACGTGGCGGGATTCGCGCACACCTTGATGACCGGAGAAATCGCGGAGCCGACCACAGAACCGCGGCCGGTCGTGAACAGAATCACATGCGCGCCGCACGCAATCAGCTCGCCGATTTCCGCGTTGTCGCTGATGTTCGGAAAGCCGAAACGCGGTTCGCCATCCGGCACGACATCGAGCAAATACAGGCCGCCGGTTGGCGGAATATCGCCCGGCTTGACGATGCCGGCAATCGGCGATGCGCCGCTTTTCGCATACGCGCCTAGCGATTTCTCTTCCTGTGTGGTGAGGCCGCCGTCCGCGTTGCCGACCGCAAAACTGCCGTGGCCCAGAATCGAGTAATAGCGCGCGGCCTTCGCGACGCATTCGACGATCGCATCGCCGAGTTCCGGCCGCGCCGCGCGCGTCTTCATATGGAATTCGCAGCCCACCAGTTCGCCGGTTTCCTCGAAGAGGCAGGTCGCGCCCGCGTCGATCAGATGATCGAACGCGCGGCCCACCGCCGGATTCGCGGTGATGCCGCTCGTGCCGTCCGAGCCGCCGCAAATCGTGCCGATCACCAGTTCGCTCAACGCCATCGGCACTTTCTGTTGCGCAGCGAGTTGCTTGCGCGTGCCGCGAACCCAGTCGACGCCATATTGGATCGTGCTGCGCGTGCCGCCCTTTTCCTGGATCGTCAGTACCTCGACGGGCCGGCCGCTCGCGCGCACCACATCGACGAGATAGTGCTTGTTCATGCTCTCGCATCCCAGCGAGACGAACAACACCGCGCCGACGTTCGGATGCGTGGTAAGCCGCTCGAGCATTTTTTCCGCGTACCCGTTCGGATAACAGCCGGGAAAGCCGATCAGATGCACGGGTGGTTCGTGCTCGGCTGAAGCGTCGGCAAGCGCGTCGCCGAACGCGTCGAGCGGCTCGCGGAACTGCGTGACGATTTCGCGCGCCACGTGATGCGCGCACTCGACCAGATACGCCACCGCGACCACATTGCGGATGCCTTTGCGGCCGTCGCTGCGCGGGTAGCCTTGGAGCATCGGCTGCTGCGTGCTGGCAGTTGCTACGGAAGTGTCAGTCATGATCGTTCCAGCGCGGCGCGAGGCCGCGTCGTTGTGCGCAAATCAGTGGTGTACGAATTGATGACCCGCGTCGTGCGTATAAGTCGGCAGGTAATCGCTTTCGAGGTTGTGCGTATGCAGATGCGCGCCGCGCTGCACCGCTTCGGTCACGTGGCCGATCACGGCGCCGTAGCGCAGCACCTTGTCGTCCTTCGCGAGTTCGCGGCGAGCCACCTTGTGACCGAGTTCGACGGTTCCCGTCAGCGTCACGCACTCGCCTTCGATCTCCACTTGCGTGCCGGCGTCGAGACGCGCCGCCGCGATCAGGCAGTTGTCGTCGGGACTGAGCAGGATCAGACGCGAATCCGTCTGCATTGGGCGGCTGGTCAAAAGAGTTCTCCGTGAGACAGTTGCATTAGTTCTGACCTTCGCCGCTCGCGAGGCGCGCCACCATCAACGAGCCGAGAATGATCGCGCCGTAAATCGCCTGGATCCAGAACGACGGCACCTGAGCGAGCGTCAACAGGTTCTGCACGACGCCCAGCAGCAGCACGCCGGACAGCGCGCCGATCATCGAGCCCTTGCCGCCGTCGAGCGAAATGCCGCCAATCACCGCCGCCGCAAACACCGTGAAGATCATGCCGTTGCCCTGGTTCGCATTGATCGCGCCGACGTAGCCGGTCACGATCAGCCCGCCGATCGAGGCGAGCATGCTGCCGAGAATGAATACGCCCCACGTGATGCGCTCGACGCGAATCCCCGCCGCGCGCGCCGCTTCCGGATTGCCGCCGATCGCGTACAACGCGCGGCCCAGGCGGTGATAGCGCAGCATGAACGCGGCGATCGCAAAGGCCACGCCGGCGAGCCATACGGATAACGGCAAGCCGAGCACGATGGTGGTCGCGAGCGAGAAGAACGACGACGGCATATCGAACAGCGTGCCGCCCTTGGTCGCGCCCACCAGCATGCCGCGCAGCACGATCAACATGGCCAGCGTGACGATGAACGCATTCAGCCGCAAACGCACCACCAGGAAGCCGTTGATCGCGCCGATCACTGCACCGACCACGAGGATCGCCAGCAAGCCGGCCGCCGCGGGCCATTGCGTGCCGAAACCCGCGGACGCAGCCGGCATCACGAGCATCGCGCCTACTGCGGGCGCAATGCCGACCGTCGATTCCAGCGACAAATCGAACTTGCCGGTCAGCACGATCAGCGATTCGGCGAGCACGACAAGCGCCAGCGCCGCCGATGCGCCCAGCACGCTAATCAGATTGGCTCGCGTGAGAAAGCTCGGGCTAATCAACGCGCCGATCACAACTAGCAACACGAGCGCCGGCAACAACGCCAGTTCACGCAAGCGCGCGAGTTCGGAACGAACGCGTTTGCCGCGCGGCGCCTGGGGGGCGGACGGTTGCGGATGGCCGTGGGCCTGCGCCGTACCGAATGCAGGACTGGGCACACTATTCTTCATGGAGACTGACTCCTTCAACGGATGCAATGAGGTCGTGGTCCTGCCAACCCGCGGGGAATTCGGCCGCGACACGGCCTCGGAACATGACCAGCACGCGGTCACAGGTGCGCAGATCGTCGAGCTCGCCGGACACGACCAGCACGGCCTTGCCTTCCTCGCGCACACGATCCACGACGGAGAGCAACGCTTCTTTCGATTTCACGTCGACGCCCGCAGTCGGGTCAATCAGCACGAGCACGTTGGGATTGGTGGCGAGTGCGCGCGCCATCACCACCTTCTGCTGATTGCCGCCCGAGAGGCCCGACACGACATGCTCCGGTCCTTGCGCGACGATGCCGAGCGCGTCGATCATCTTCTCGCCGAAGGCGTTTTTTTTCGCGGGCGTCGCGATGCCGAACTTGCCGAGCAGGCGCGCGATCGTCATCGACGCGTTTTCTGCGACCGATTGCGTCAACACCAGGCCTTCGTGATGGCGGTCTTTCGGCACGCAGCCAATGCCGTGCGCGAGGGCTGCGGGCACATCGCCGGGCGGCAATGTCACGCCGTCCACTTTGATCGTGCCGCGTTTCGCGGCGCGCAAGCCGGCAATCGCTTCGGCCACGCTCGTGCGCCCGCTGCTCGTCGCGCCCGTCAAACCGACCACTTCGCCGCGCTTGACGGTGAACGACACGTCGTCGTAATCGGACCCGCTTAGTTGATCGACTCGCAGCGCAATTGCGGTGTTAGCCGGCAGTGCGTCGCGCGCCGCCGCATCGGCGACAGCGAGGCCGCCGCGTTCGCCGGTCATCGCTTCGATCAACTTTTCGCGCGGCAACGCGGAAACCGGCGCGCTGATAATATGCCGCGCGTCACGCAACACGGTGACGGCCTGGCAAATCTCATACACCTCTTGCAGATGATGCGAGATGAACAGGAATGTCACGCCTTCGCGTTGCAATTCGCCGATGCGTCGAAAGAGACGCTTGATTTCATCGCCGTCGAGTTGCGCGGTGGGTTCGTCGAGAATGATGAAGCGCGCGCCATACGACAACGCACGCGCAATCTCTACGAGTTGCCGCGCTTCGACGCTCAGATCGCCGGCACGCGCGTTTTCACGCACGTCGATCTTCCAGTGATCGAGCAACGCGCGCGCGTCGCGGCGCATCGCTTGCCAGTCGATGACGCCGCCTCGCGACTGCTGCCGGTTGATGAACAGATTCTCCGCGACGCTCAAGTCGCGGATGATCGTCGAATGCTGATAGACGCAGGCCACGCGCTCACGCCACGCATCGCGATCCGCGATCGACGGCGCGGGCGCGCCGTTGAAACGCACTTCGCCGCTGTCGGGCTTGCGCAGGCCGGTGAGAATCGACACGAGCGTCGACTTGCCCGCGCCGTTGCGCCCGACGAGCGCATGCGACTCGCCGGGCATCACGCGGATGCTCACATCTTTCAGCGCGGCCGTGGAGCCGTAGCGTTTGGTGACGTCAAACGCTTCGACTACAGGCACGGATGGCGTCAGCTCGCTCATTTGACGGTGTTGCCCCACAAAGCTTTGTCGTCCACATTCGACTTGGTCACGAGCGGTGCGGGCAACTGGTCTTCGAGGATGCCCGGCGCCAGCTGGATGATGTTGCTGCCGTGATCGGTCGGGCCCGGCTTGAAGGTTTGCCCTGCCAACGCCGCCTTGATGTAGTAGAGGCCGTACTTCGCGTACGAATCGGCGGGTTGCGACACGGTTGCGTCGATGTCGCCGCGGCGGATCGCGTCGAACTCCTGCGGAATGCCGTCGTTACTGACGATCACGACATGCTTTGCATCGCCAGCGGGAAACAGCATCTGCTTGCGGCGCAAGGTCTGCAGCGTCGGCGACAGATACACGCCGCCTGCCTGCATGTAGATGCCCTTCACGTCGGGATTCGCGGTGAGCAGGCTGTCGAGCCCGGTAGCCGCGACGTCGCCCTTCCAGGCCGCCGGAATTTCCAGCACCGAGATGCCCGGATAGCCCTTCATACAGGAGCGGAATGCCTCGGACCGGTCTCGTCCGTTCACCGAAGCCAGGTCGCCCATGATCTGCACGACCTTGCCCGACTTCACGTGATCGCCGATGTACTTGCACGCCTTCTCGCCATACGCGTGATTGTCGGCACGCACCACCATCGCGATCTTGCCTTGCGTCGGCGCGACGTCCACGGCGACGACCGGCACATTCCTGGACGTCGCGGCATCGAGCGCACGGCTGATCGCGGCGGAGTCGAGCGGGCCGACCACGATGCCCTTCGCACCGAGGTTCAGCAGGTTGCTCATGTCGGTGATCTGCTGTACCGGATCGCCATTCGAGTTGACCGGCGCGAGGATGTCGATGCCCATCTCCTTCGCGTACTTGGGCAGATAGTTGTTGTACGACTGCCAGAACGGCGACGTCAGCAGGGGCAGGCCGAGACCGACCTTGCCCGCGTCGGCGGCTTGCGCGGTGCCGGCAACGCCGAGCGCCGTCAGGCACGCAGCAGCGGCCACGGTGAAAAGCGACTGGCGGAACGAACTGCGAACCAAACTGCGAGCCGCATGCGGCCCTTTCGCGAACGACATGGTTGTCTCCTGATGTGCGTTATATGAACTGCGTGGACCGGTCATGGACGCCGGCACTCCGTCCTGCGCTTTTTTACAAGTATTGGCGCGTGCATTCACCAATGAACGCATTATTCATATACGAACTTTATGAAGTCAAGCAAAGTGCACTGCACCAGGCGTCCGTATTTTCCCTGGACGCCTTCGATCGCACGAGATCGCTCGCCGCACTTACACTCAAGCGCCACCAACCGGGAACAACAGCCCACGGAACTCGCTTACGATGGACGCAGAAGATAAAGACGACGCTGACCGTTACCGCGCTCCCGCGCTCGACAAAGGTCTCGACATCCTGGAACTGCTCGCCGAGCAGAAGGAAGGACTGACCCGCGCCGAGATCACGAAGCTGCTCGGGCGCAATGCCAGCGAGATGTATCGGATGCTCGAACGTCTGGTCGCGCGGCAATATGTGGTGCGCTCCACAGGCGGCGATCGCTACTCGCTGAGTCTGAAGCTGTATGCGCTCGCTCATCGTCATCCGCCGATGAACCGGCTCATCTCGGAAGCGTTGCCGCTGATGCAACGTTTCGCCGACGCCGCCGAGCAATCGTGTCACCTTGCCGTGTACGACCGCGGCAATCTGCTCGTGATCGCGCAGGTGGACGGGCCGGGCACATGGGGCATGTCGGTACGGCTCGGTTCGCGAGTCGGCCTGATCGACACCGGCTCGGGCCGCGTGATGCTCGCGTTTCAAAGCGTCGAACAGCGCGCGCAGATGCTTGCCGAACACACCAAGGTCAAGGGCGAGGTGACGATAGACCGCGAGGCGCTGGAACAGGCGTGCGAGCGGATTCGCGCGGCGGGTTTTTCGCAGAAGGACAGCCAGCAGACGTTCGGCGTGACCGACGTCACGTTTCCGGTTCAGGGGCCGTCCGGCCAGGCAATCGCGGCGCTCACGTGCCCGTATTTGCGGCGCATCGACGAATACGTCGCGCCGACGCTCGAAGCCGCGACCGCGCTGCTGCGCGAGACGGTTCAGGCGCTGTCGATGTTCAGTGAGAAGGTTGTTGACGCGTCGCTACGTGAACCGGATTAGCGCGGCTGCCTGGCTCGATGCCGGCCGCTTGCGCACATGGTTTAGAATGGCGACCCTCTCAAAAATCACGCCGCATGAATTCATTCGTGCGCGCCCATCGACAAGCAATGGCGAAACTTCTGACCGATTCCGAATTCCAGCGTTTTTCCGAACTCCAGCAGAAGCAGTCGAGCTTCACGATCACGCCTGAAGAAGCCGACGAACTGCGCGACATCGTCGCTCATGCGCAAAAGCGCCGTGACGACCGCGCTGCGGCGATGCAAAGCATCGAGACCTTCATCCAGCAATTCGACATCAGCCCCGACGAACTCTTTTCGCCGGAGCAGATCGGCGACGCCGCGCGCACCTACGGCCTGATTCCGGCGGCCAAGAAAGAACGCGTGCTGCCACCATCGTTCACGTTCAACGGCAAGCCGTATCAGTGGACGACGCGCCCGCTGCCGGACGACATCCGCGTGCCGCTGTTCGATGCGTTCACGGCCGGCGAATCGGTCAAGTCGTTCATCGCGACGCCGAAGGACGCCAACCGTTGTGCGGCGACAATCGCGCGTCTGGAGCGCGAGACGGGCGCGGTGTATGCGGATGCATGGCTGGAGGAGTTGTCGGTGACGCGCGCGCAAGTTGATGAAGCCGTAGCCAAATTGCCGGCCTGATCGATCCAGTCGATCAGTCTGCGGGACGTGAGGCCTTCGCCTCATGTCCGGCTGATGAGCCCCCCTATATCGCGGGGCCGTGCCATGTTCACATCAAGGCACGTTGCGAGTAGTCTCCGTGCTCTTCTGCTCGTCGGCTTCGTTGTCCAGCGCCATCCGAAACCCCACCACGCCCGGATCTTCTGTCGGCGTAATCGTGAAGCCGCTCGATCGCGCCAGCGCGATCATCGGCCCGTTTTCACGCAGCGCCTCGCCGATCAGCCAATGCGTGCCACGCGCCCGCGCGTATTTGATGATGCGGTCCATCAGCAACTGACCGAGCCGCCGCCCTTTCTGATCCGAGCGAATGGCGACCGCGAATTCCGCCGTTTCGTTGTCCGGGTCGGCCACGGCGCGCACCACACCGAGCGTGCGCGAAATCCCTTCTTCGTTTTGCACGGTCGCGATCAACGCCATTTCGCGGTCGTAGTCGATCTGCGTCATCCGCGCGAGTTGCGAGTGGTCGAAGCTGCCAACGGCTCCGAAAAAGCGCAGCCGCAGATCTTCCGGCGTCATCGCTTCGGCAAAATCGTGATGCGCGGCCTCGTCTTCGGGGCGAATCGGCCGAACTGTCACACGCAGACCTTGCCAGTCGAGAATCTCTTCGAAGCGGCGCGGGTATGGGACGATCGCGAGGCGGCTGCGCGTCAGCGCAATACTGAGCGTGGGATCGACGACCGTCACGTGATCGCGGTAGACGCGCAGCGTGAGCGCGAGCCCGACAATTTCCCTGACGTCGCAGACGGCTTGCGAGAGCGCCGTCAATGCGGCTAACGCAGGCTCCGGTGCGACGAGCCGCGCATACGGCGAACGCGTGACGATGTCGCGCGCGAGCGTCGGATTGAGCGGCGGCAAACCATAAACGCGCAAGGGCTCTGAAACGCCATCAGCCGACGGCGCCGTAAAGCGGAACACAGGACCGAAGTTGTCGTCGTCGTGAAGCTCGACGGCGATATCGACCACGGGTTTTTTTAGTGACCCGGCCGCGTTTTCCGTGCAGTCATCTGAGTCACGCGACGTTTCAACGGCACCCGAACTTGCGCTGACGCGTGGCGTTTCTATCTCCAATCCGAAGCGCTCCAGCAAGCACGCCGCCGCTTCGCCGGTTAGTTGGCGCTCACCTGCCGCAAGCGCCGCGCGCGCCTGAACCTGAGCGGCCTCGATTGCCTCTGGGATGTGGGCCGGCAAACCTTCCGGCGTCTGCATCAGCAATTCCCGTCCCATCCGGTAATCGACGAGGCGCGCGAACGCGCGTGCGAGCCGCTGCGGCGTCGTGTGAACCGGAATACCTTGGGCGTGCAACGCGTCGCGCGTGGCCGCGTCCACGCCGCCGAAGAAACATGCGAGCAAGCCGCGATACGCGAACCGCTGGTTCGCGATCAACGCCTGCGCCACGTCGCCGACCGGCGCGCCATGCGTCGACGCGTGAACCACGAACGCGGTGCCGGTGCCGCGATGTTCGGCGAGCAGCTTGAGCGCGGTGCCGAAGTGCTCGGGACGCGCGTCGTCGCCAAGTTGCAGCGGATTGCCGCCGACCGCGTGCGGCAGCGCCTGCTGCAACGCCTGCGACGCTTCTTCCGGCCACGGTGCGAGCGCATTGCCGGCTGCGGCGAAGGCGTCGCAAGCGAGCGTCGCGAGGCCGCGGTCGCTCGTGATCAGCGTCGCCGTCGCGCCCGCCGCCACGCGGCCCACGCCGAGCGTCTCGATCTCGTCGAGCAGATCGTCGAGCGCGTCGACGCGCACCATGCCGGCACGGCGGAATGCGGCGGTGTAAAGCCCGTCGGCGGGATCGGCACGGCCCGAGCGCAGCGCGAGCACCGGCTTGTTGCGCGCCGCCGCGCGAGCCGCCGACATGAACTTGCGCGCCGCCCGCACGCTGTCGAGTTCGAGCAGAATTGCGCGCGTGCCGGGGTCGCTGGCCAGATAGTCGAGCACGTCGCCCGCATCCACGTCAGCCTCGCCGCCCAGCGCGACCGCGTGCGAAAAACCGAGGCCGCGGGCGTGCGCCCAGCCAAGCACCGCATTGGTTAGCGCGTTCGATTGCGACACCCAGGCGACGCCGCCCGCCTTCACCGTGCACGACGGCGCGCCGAGATGCGCGCGCAGCGCCGGCGACACCACGCCCAGGCTGCCCGGCCCGACGATCCGCAACAGATGCGGCCGCGCCGCCGACAGCGCATGCCGCAACGCGAGCCGGTCGTCATCCGAACGCGCCTCGCCGACGATGATCGCCGCGCGCGTCCCCAATCCGCCGAGCTTGTGAATGATGGAAGGCCAGCTCGCCGGCGGCGTACAGATCAGCGCGACGGTGGGAGCTTGCGGCAGGTCGCCGACATCGCCGGTTACGGCGTGCCCGCTTAGCGTGTCGTACTTCGGATTGACGGGCCACAGCGGGCCCTCGAAGCCGCCTTCCAGCAGGCGCGCCCACACCATGGCGCCGGTGCTGCCGGGCCGCTCCGAAGCGCCGATCACAGCGACAGATTTCGGTCGGAACAACGCGTCGAGATTGCGAACGGTCACAGGCGCTCCGCGGATAGAATGGCGCGCCGCTCGGGCGTCGATGCGCGCGTCTTCGTCAGCATAGGCGAAGTGAGGCCATCGCGCGGCGCTTCTCGGGACTCTACGCGAGCCATATCAAACGATGCTTGATCAGCGCCGCCGCGCGCTACGATTTTTAGTGCCGCTGACCACCGGAGGCAGACAGCGCGCCCACAACGAAAAAAGCCGCGTGCATGACACGCGGCTTTTTTTCGCTGTTGCAGACTCCGCAAGCCACCTACGCTCGCGAACTGCTGGTCTGGCGTTACATCGCCTTCTTGAACGGCGCGCCCGAATGCTCGCGCAACTCGTTGAACACGATTTTCGGCCATGCCTTCTGCGCGACTTCGATCTCCGACACGTGTGAGGCTAGATACGTCGGCGCGTCCGATGCATCGAGCGCGATTCGCGCGGCGTATGAATCGGTGAAGCGGCGCAGTTCGGCGGCGTCGTCGCACGTGACCCAGCGGGACATGCGGTAGCGCGCGGGCGCCATACGCACGTCGACCTTGTATTCGGTCGACAGACGATGCGACACCACTTCGAACTGCAGTTGGCCGACCGCGCCGAGAATCATCAAGCCGCCCACCTCGGGACGGAACACCTGAATCGCGCCTTCCTCGCCGAGTTGCTTCAGCGCCTCGCCGAGTTGCTTCGCGCGCATCGGGTCGACCACTTCGACGGTCTGGAAAATTTCCGGCGCGAAGAACGGCAGGCCGACGAATTGCAGCGCTTCGCCTTCGGTCAACGTATCCCCGAGACTGAGCGTGCCGTGGTTCGGAATACCGATGATGTCGCCAGGATACGCCTCGCTCACCGTCTCGCGCCGCTGCGACAGGAAGGTCACGACATTGTTGGCGCGGAACGTCTTGTTCGAACGCGTCACCTTCACGGCCATGCCGCGCTCGAAACGCCCCGAACATACGCGGATGAACGCCACGCGGTCGCGGTGCGCCAGATCCATGTTCGCCTGCACCTTGAAGACCACGCCGGTGAACTTCGGCTCGTCGGGCATGACCGGCCGCTGCACGGTCATACGCATCGACGGCGGCGGCGCCAGGTCGACCAGCGCGTCGAGAATTTCCTTCACGCCGAAGTTGTTGATCGCCGAGCCGAACAGCACGGGCGATTGCTGGCCGGCGAGAAACTGCTCGCGGTCGAAGTCGGGCGTGGCGCCGGTGATCAAATCGATCTCTTCCTTCGCCTTCGTCCAGCTATGACCGAAGCGGCGCTCGCCTTCTTCGTCGCTCAACGCTTGCAGCGTTTCCACCGCGCCGCCCGCCGTATCCTGCCCGGCGCGGAACACGCGAACCTGGTCGCGCTGGATGTCGTAGACGCCCTGGAATTCCTTGCCCATGCCGATAGGCCAGGTGAACGGCACAGCGGCCACACCAAGATGCTGCTCGATTTCGTCCAGCAACTCGAGCGGCTCGCGCACTTCACGGTCGAGCTTGTTGATGAAGGTGACGATCGGCGTCTTGCGGCTGCGGCAGACTTCGAGCAGCTTCAGCGTTTGCGCTTCGACGCCGTTTGCACCGTCGATCACCATCACCGCGGCGTCGACCGCGGTCAGCACGCGGTACGTGTCTTCGGAGAAGTCTTCGTGGCCTGGCGTGTCGAGCAGATTGATGACGGCGTTACCGTACTCGAACTGCATCACCGAACTGGCGACGGAAATGCCGCGCTGCTTTTCGATCTCCATCCAGTCGGACGTCGCGTAGCGATTGCTTTTGCGGCCCTTGACGGTGCCCGCGATCTGAATCGCGCCCGAAAACAGCAGCAGCTTTTCGGTCAGCGTGGTTTTACCCGCGTCCGGGTGGGAAATGACCGCGAAAGTGCGGCGGCGTTTGAGTTCGGAGACTGACATCGGGTCTGGCGGTCACGGATAGGGGTTCGGCGGTCTTCGAAAGCTTGCGGCTTCCGGGCGGCCACGCGTGCGCGGCGGCGTCGAGCTGCGGGAGTCGGGTCGGGAACCCGCATCACTATGGCAACCGGGCCGCGTCGGAAAACAGGTCGGGAACGAGCGTTCGACAATACGGGTAATCGCCAGCGCAGAACAGCGCAGGGAACGAATGATACACGCCGCGACGGCGGACGGGGAAAAGGCCTCCCGCGAGGAGTGGATGGCTGCGGCGGCTAGTGGAGCGGAGCAGGCGCTGCGCTTCGACGGCGCTTAGCCGCTCGCCTTGGTCCAGTGGCCGGCGCTCGCTTCGTTCAACGCCAAATGATCCGTTTCAGGCGCCCATGCAGGAAACGGTGAATCGCGAGCGGTGACGCGCGCGCAAAGGTGAGAGTTTTCGGGACTTCCGGTGACGCGTCGCATAGGACGGCGAAAGGTGAGCATGCGCGAAGTAATTCGCGCACCTGGGACGCGGCGTTGACCACGCGGCGATTCCTCGCCGACGTGCGCAGATGGATGTTCGTATTGCCTTCTGCGATTCTTCGCAGAGCCTGGGAACACCCGCCAGCAAAGGCTGGCGCGGGTTTCGGGGGCATCGGTGAGACGCGTTGCACTCATCGCCTTCACCGTGGCCGAGGTGCGTCGATCGGCGAAACCAGGCTCACCGAAATAATGCAGCATCGCCTGAGCGGCTAGTCGGAACCGAGGACGCGCTTTCCAGATTTGTTCGAAAGGTGAGTGTTTTCGGGACCGCCGGACGGTGAGAAGAGAACCGCTTGCGGCGTCACCGCAGCCTCACCGCGGCGTGGCTTCAGGCAGCGGCCCACGTAACGCGTGACAAGGCCCGGCGCGGCCAGGTCTTAGCCTTCGATCCGAAAACGCTCGCGATTCTTGCCTGCGAGCCAGGCAGGCGCGCGGCCACGACCGCTCCATGTCTCACCGGTTTTGGGGTTGCGATATTTGGCAACGGAAGGAGTCTTTCGCGCCACCGTGCGCGAGCTTGCGAAACCGAGTTCCTCGGCGCTCAGGTCGTACTCGGCGATCTTTTGCTTGATGTCGGCGATTGCTGCCGCGATCTCCTTTTCGCGAGCCGCCGCAACTTCCTTGTGAAGCTTTTCGAGCTGAGCGGTCAACTGCTTGTACGAGGCCATGACGGATGCTCCATTGGTTTGGCGATCTCAAGTGCGGACGCTATCAGACGAATAAAACGCCGGATAGGGAGCCCGTCATTGTGCCGCGTTAAAAGAACAGCCGGTGTCGGCGAGGCTCGCGGACTCAATCGTCGATTGCATCGTACACGCGGCGCTCGAAGTCGACGGCCATTGAAAACGGTTCGATGTCGCGGCGCTGAATCAGCATGATTCCGACCAGGTCTTCGACCGGATCGGCGAACCAGCTCGTGCCAAAAGCGCCGGGCCAACCGAATGAACCCGTCGAGCGATAGCCGTGCGGCAACTGCTGCGCGGGATCGTCGACGATGGACAAGCCCAGGCCGAACCCCTGGCCTGCCCACATGGCATGACCGAACGCCGGGACGCGGCGCTGGTCGCGCGTCAGAAAGTTCGAGCGCATCAGATCGACCGAGCGATGCGACAGCAAACGCGTGTCGCCGACCCGTCCACGCCGCAGAAGCAACTGCGCGAATTGCAGATAGTCCTGAGCTGTGGAGACGAGCCCGCCGCCGCCGCTCTGAAAGCGCGCCGGATTCGCCCAGCGGCTGGCCGACGGATGATCCTCCACCACGCGCCGCCGCGTGCCCGGATCGACACGGTATGCCGTCGCAAGGCGCGCGAGTTGCGGCTCCGGCACCCAGAACGCGGTATCGCGCATGCCGAGCGGCTCGAAAATCCGCGTGCGGAAGAACTCGCCCAGCCGCAGGCCGCTCACTCGCTCGATCAGCGCGCCGAGCACGTCGGTTGAAATGCCGTAGTGCCAGCGCGTGCCGGGCTGAAACATCAATGGCAAACCGGCGATGCGCGCAAGCCACATGTTCATATCGCCGCGCGCGTCGAAGCCGTTGAACGCTACCGAGTAGGCTTGCGCCAACGGACCGGTCGCGGTGAAGTGATAGGCAAAGCCCGCGCGATGCGTCAGCAGATCGAGCACGGTGAGCGGCGCGCACAAGGCAACGGTGTCGTCCAGCGGGCCGCCGGGGTCGCGCAACACACGTGGCGCGGACAACTCGGGCAACCACTGGGCGATGGGCGCGTCGAGCGCGAGCTTGTCCTCTTCGATCAGCATGAGGACGGCGGCGCTCGTCACCGGCTTGGTCATCGACGCGATGCGAAACAGCGTGTCGCGCTGCATCGACAAACGCGCCGCGTCATCACGTAGGCCGAGCGCCTCGAAATAGCCGGTCTCGCCGCGCCGCCAGACCAACGACACCACGCCGGCCACATCGCCTCGTTCCACGTAGCCCTGCATGGTGCTCGTCAGGGCCGTAAGCCGAGCCGGTGAAAATCCCGCTGGTTGCATGTCGATTGATTGTCGTGGCTCAACGTTGCCGATCGGACACTATAAGGCAACGGTGACCGGCAACGCCCGTCATGCTTTTTGTCGCTTCTCCAACGCCGCAAGCGCGGCATTGAGACGTTTGATGCGGTTGGCCTGCGCCGGCATACGGACCGCGCCGGAAACCGAATCAATGCGGTTGCGCCAATACGAAAGCGGTATTCGGTCTTCGGCCGAAATGTGTGAAATGACGTGTTCGAGATGTTCGATGTCTTTTTCGAGTTGTTGATGATTCATTGTTTTCCCCGGAATACGCGTTGACTTAATTCGAAACGCAATGAAACGCACATTGTGCCGCTCTTAAAGCGCGATTTTCGTTAGTCGGCAACTTCTTCCTCGCTTTTGCGCGTGGTCTCCCCATCCGGCAAAAGCTGCTGCTCGCATGCTGTGGCGAACCTGTGAAAACAGAATACTGCTACGGCACTTCGCGTTCCGTTACCTGGCGCACCGACTTCGCTCCAGTGCAAAAAATACCGTGACTTTTTATTGACGTCGAGCCACTCGGGAGTAAATCCGAAGTAAGGGATTATATGTATCGTGAAATCCCGCTTCTTCACAAAGCCGCATTGGACGAAGATATTTATGACGCTCGTGCAATTATGCAAAGGCGGCCCTCCGCGCAATCGCCTGGCGGCCAAGGCAACCGGATTAAAACCAGCGCTTTTGCAAGAGGACGAATGCAATGCATTGTGCGCAATTCGTCGACGAGTTGCGCAACGGTGGGAGGGTGTATCGATCGCGCGGCCGTGCGAGCAGTGCACGGCCGGGTGCCGTCACTTTGCCCGGCAGGCGTAGATCAGGCTCAGCGTGCCGCTATTTGTGGATCGCCGCACGACGTCGAATGCACCGCCGCAACTTACCGTGGCCTGCTGCGCGCAGGAGTCAGAACCCGCTGGGCATTGAACCAGCGTGGTCGGGCGTCCGTCCGACAAAAAGAGCGGCGCGCTGCTGCTGCAGCCGCTCAGCGCGGTGCCCGCTGCGATGGCCAGCATGGCGAAGACGCGGCTGACGAAGGAAGAGAAGCTCCGGTTCATTTGAAACCCCGATCACGTCTTGTTTTTCGATCACGCGATTGTGCCACGCGGCAATTACGCTGCGTGACTGCTGCGTGACTCAATCCATGAGATCAATGCAACGAGATCCAATGCAAAGCGACTTTTGTCACACGTCGATGCCATACGCCGCAATCTTTTTGTAGAGCGTCGCACGGCCCATGCCGATCTGCGCCGCAGTGTCGATCACGCGCCCGCCATTGGCGCGCAGAGCGTCGCTGAGGAAGCGTTTTTCGAACGCCGCCATCGCCTCGCTCCACGACGATTCTCCGGCCGCGCCTACGGTTGCGGCAGCAGGCTGCGGCTGAGCGCTCGGCGCGGACACGTTCGCGGTCAGCACGCCGCCCTGCCCCGAACCGATGAACGGCGCGAGCGCCCGCGCGTCGATCCGCTCGCTGTCGGACAGCATCACGGCGCGCTCGAGCGTATTGCGCAACTCGCGCACATTGCCGGGCCATCGGTAGCAGCACAGCAGGCGCAACGCGTCGTCCTCCAATTCGAAGTGGCTGCCGCCGCGCGCCTGCGTCGACAGATCCTCGAGCATCGCGTACGCCAGCGCTTCGATGTCGGAAGCGCGCTCGCGCAACGGCGGAGCGTGGATTGTCAGCACATTCAGACGATAGAAAAGGTCTGCGCGGAAGCCTCCCGCCGCAACGAGCGCAGGCAAATCCGCGGAGGTGGCCGCGATAATCCGCACGTCGGCGCGCACGATCCGGTTCGAACCGAGCGGCTCGAACTCCTTGTCCTGCAACACTCTTAGCAGCTTGCCCTGCAAAGGCACCGGCATATCGCCGATTTCGTCGAGAAAAAGCGTGCCGCCGTTCGCCAGTTCGAATTTGCCGACGCGCCCCTTGCGATCAGCACCTGTGTAGGCGCCGGGCGCCGCGCCGAAGAACTCGACTTCGAGCAGTGTGTCGGGAATCGCCGCGACGTTGACGGTCACGAGGGGCTGATTTGCACGCGCCGAGCCACCGTGGATCGCATGCGCGAGCAGTTCCTTGCCGGTGCCCGTCTCGCCGAGCAATAGAACCGGCGATTCAAGTTGCGCCGCGCGGCGCGCCTGGCGCTTCACTTCGAGGCTGGCCGCGCTCGTGCCGACAAAACTGCCGAACGTATATTTGGCGCGGCGCGCCTGTGCCAGCGACTGGCGCGTCGCGATCAATTCTTGCTGCACGCGCGAATAGTGCGAAAAAAGCGGCGTCAGCGCCTTTAGCTCGTCGAACAGGGCGAAGCCGACGGCGCCGACGGTTTCGCCAGCATCGTCCTTCAGCGGCAGACGCGTGACGACCAGCGGCTCGCGATCCGTCTCCAGAATGTCAAGCAGGATCGGCTTGCCGGTTTTCACCACTTCGCGCATCAGGCTGTTTGGAATCACCGCTTCGCAATCGCGGCCAATCGCCTGCTCGGGGTCCGCAAAACCGAAACGCGCGGCATAACGCTTGTTGATCCAGACGACGCGCGCTTCGGCATCGACGATAAACGTGCCCTCGCTGAAGTTTTCAAACGTGCGGAAGAGCGAATCCATCGCGCGGCGCAGGACGTCGCCATAGGTAGCGGGAAGGCCCGCCCAGTCGTTCATCATGTTGTCGCTGTCTCCGGGTATCGTTCTATTTGTCGTTGTCTCCATTCGTAGACAAGCTTATCTCAGCGACGAGATCGCCGACAAGCTTATCCATCATGGCTTACCGTCGATGCGGGCAAACCTTGCACGACTCGCGTCCCGATTCGGAGACGTTTGGGTACAATCTGCGGCACCGCGTCTTCCCGCTTTGCCCGCTTCGCCCGGTCGAATCAACGCACACGCCGTTGCCAGGCCGCATGGCATGGAACCTGCGTTCGCGGGCGCCATGTCGTCGCGAACTCGGGACGGCGTACATGTAGAACAAACCAAGCTTCTGGAGACTCAATGTCCTTTGTCATCGTCCTTGCCGCGCTGGCGTTTCTGATGTTCGCCGCGTATCGCGGCTACAGCGTTATTCTGTTCGCGCCGATCGCCGCGCTCGGCGCCGTTCTTCTGGTCGATCCCGCCGCCGTCGCACCGGTTTTCACCGGCATCTTCATGGAGAAGATGGTCGGCTTCGTGAAGCTCTATTTCCCCGTGTTCCTGCTCGGCGCCGTCTTCGGCAAAGTCATCGAACTGTCCGGCTTCTCGGAGTCGATCGTGGCCGCCGCGATTCGCTATATCGGCCGCTCGCGCGCCAATGCGGTGATCGTCGCGGTGTGCGCGCTGCTCACCTACGGCGGCGTCTCGCTGTTCGTGGTGGTGTTCGCGGTCTATCCGTTTGCCGCCGAGCTGTATCGCCAAAGCAATATCCCGAAACGCCTGATGCCTGGCGCCATCGCGCTCGGCGCCTTCTCGTTCACGATGGATTCGCTGCCGGGCACCCCGCAGATCCAGAACATCATCCCGACCACGTTCTTCAAGACGACGTCGTGGGCCGCGCCGGCGCTCGGCGTGATCGGCTCGCTGTTCATCATCGTGGTCGGCCTGACGTATCTGGAATGGCGCCGCCGCGCGGCCATGGCGACCGGCGAAGGCTACGGCACGGAACTCGTCAATGAGCCGGAGCGTGTCGAGTCGACGCACTTGCCGCATCCGTTGCTCGCGGTCGCGCCGCTCGTGCTGGTCGGTGTCGCGAACTTCGTGCTGACGCGCTGGATTCCGGACGTCTACGGCACGTCGTATACCGTCGCACCGGATATCCTGCCGGGCGTTCACACGCCGGTCACAACGACCATCAAGAGCGTCGTAGCGATCTGGGCCGTCGAAGGCGCGCTGCTGCTTGGCATCGTCATGGTCGTGCTCACCGCCTTTGGCCGCGTGCGCGAGCGTTTCGCGGTCGGCACCAAGGCTGCGGTGGCGGGCGCGCTGCTGGCGTCGCTGAACACCGCGTCGGAATATGGTTTCGGCGGTGTGATCGCGGCGTTGCCGGGCTTTCTCGTGGTCGGCGACGCGCTCAAGAGCATTCCGAACCCGCTCGTCAATGCAGCGGTGTCGGTCAGTTCGCTGGCGGGCATTACGGGTTCGGCGTCCGGTGGCATGAGTATCGCGCTGGCGGCAATGTCCGACGTGTTCATCAAGGGCGCCGAGGCCGCGCATATTCCGATGGAAGTTCTGCACCGCGTGGTCGCCATGGCGAGTGGCGGCATGGACACGCTGCCGCACAACGGCGCGGTGATCACGCTGCTGGCGGTAACCGGATTGACGCACCGTCAGTCGTATCGCGACATCTTCGCCGTAACCGTAATCAAGACGCTGGCGGTTTTCTTCGTCATCGCGGTGTATTACACCACCGGGCTCGTGTAATCGGGGTGTTGCGGGATGGATGCCGGCCACAGCGCCGGCATCACGAGTTTTGATCGGTTATTGTGTCAGTCCGACACTCGCAGCCGCCAGGCGCAGACCGTCATGAACTCAGCCCCCGTTTTCTGGACGATTCCCGGCGCACCCACGCCGGTCGGCCCGTTCTCCCATGCCGCTGAAGCCGACGGCTGGGTGCTCCTCACCGGCCAGATGCCGACCTCACCGACTGACGACGCCGCGCCGCTTCCCGAAGGCGTGGTCGCCCAGACCAGGCGGGTGATGGATAACCTCATGCTCGTCCTCGAAGGTCTCGGCCTCGGTCTGCAACACGTGGTCGCCGTGCGCATTTTCCTGACCGAGTTCAAGCGCGATTACGCGGCGATGAACGAGATCTACCGCGCTTATTTTCCCGCCAACGCGCTGCCGGCTCGAACCTGCATCGGCGTGACGGCGCTCGCGCGCGACGCGCTGGTCGAAATCGACTTCATCGCGCGGCGGCCCGGTTAATCGCCGAGGCCGCGCGCAAGATCAGTGCGTCGACTCTTCGTCGACGCGGTAGTGATCGCACAAAGCGTCGTGCAACGAAACGGCTCGTTCATCCATTTCGGCGATCCAACGTTCGCTGTCGTTGCATAGCCGTTGCAGCTGCCTGCATTCTTCAACGAACCGCGACTCCTGCACGATCACGAACGCGCCGCTCGCGCTATGCGCCCAACCGGCCAACGCCTGCCGGTCTTCTTCATCGACGATGGCGAGCAGGCGCGGCAGGTCGTTTTTCAGATGCTCCTTGAGCATGGCGGTGTAGCGCGCTTTGTCGTCCGCGGCGAGGGTGCTTTCCGTCGCCGCGGCGGACGCCGACGCCGGCGCGACGGCACGCGCCGCTCTATCCGCTGCGGCAGGCGCCACCGCGAGCAATGCGGCCTGGAGTTCGCCCAGCGACGCCGGCTTCGACACGTAACCGCTAAAACCGCGCTCGCGCCAGCTTTGCGCTTCCTGGTTCTCGGCCACGGCGCTAAAGGCAAGCAACGGCACGTCCGCATCCAGCTTGCGCAGCGCGACGAACAACTCGTAGCCGTCCATCGCCGGCATGTGGATGTCGGTCAGCACGACGTCGAAAGGCGTCCGTTCGAACAAGCCGAGCGCCTGTTTGCCATCCCCGGCGATGGTCGGCACACACCCGAGCGCGGCAAGCTGTTCTGCGATCAAACTCTGGATCAGCGGGTTGTCTTCCGCGACGAGAACCGTGAGGCCTTGCAACGCCGGATGCGTCGTCAGAGAAGGCACTGCGGCGCTTGCGATTGCGCTTGTGCTTTTGCTTGCGGTCGTCATTGCCGGCGCCGCTGCGGCGGGCGTGCCTTCTACTGCCAGCTCGATGGCCGAGCGAACCGCCGTCCGGCTGAATTCACTCACTTCCAGCACGCCCTCGCCGCGCGCTTCCGGTCGATGCGGACCCGCTCGCGTGACCCAGACTACGCTCACCGGCTGCAACGCGCGTAACGTGGCGATTGCATCGAGATCGTATGCGCCGGACACGATCAGCGCCTTAGGGCGATTCACTCTAAGCCACGCTTGCGCGGCAACCAGCGTGGGCACCGTATGCCCGGTCCAGCCGAAGTGCTCGAGCCAGCGGTCCAGCAACTCGGCGGCCTCCCGCTCCTGGCACAACGTGAGCAACGTTCCCCGTGCTGCGACGACCGGCGCCGACGCCAACATGTCGCCGGGCGCCGCCGCGAGCGGAATCGACATATGGAATACGCTGCCCACGTCCAACACGCTTTCCGCCGAAATCGTGCCGCCCATCAACTGGCATAAGCGCGCGCAAATCACGAGTCCGAGGCCGGTACCTTCCGCGCCTCGCGACGTGCCTGCCTCTCCTTGCACGAACGGCTTGAAGAGCCGCGCGACCAGTTCCTCGCCCATGCCCGGCCCGGAATCGGACACGCGGCAATTGAGGACCGGGCGGCCTTGCGCATCGTCGGTGACTTCCGCGTGCAACGTGATCTTGCCGCTCGACGTGAACTTGAACGCGTTGCTCAACAGGTTGTTGACGATCTGCGCGATCCGCATCCGATCGCCGATCACCGTACGGTCGAGCGTCGGCGAAAGCAGAGAAAAGAAACGGACGGCACGTTCGCTGCGCATCGGCGCGTAGGAAAGCGCGATGCTCTCGAAAGCGTCGATGAGAGCAAACGGCTCGCGCATCAACAGCATCTCGCCCGCATCGATCTTCGAAAAATCGAGAATGTCGTTGACGACACGGCGCAGCGCATCGCCCGCCACGTTCAAGGTGGCGAGCCGCTGCGCGTGCGCCTCCAGACCGGGCGTGCGCGCGAACAGTTCGAGATTGCCGAGCAGCGCATTCAACGGCGTGCGGATTTCGTGGCTCATCGCCGCGAAAAAATTGGTGCGCGCGCGCATCATGGCCTCGGACGTCTGCTGGGCCTGTCGCAATTGTTGTTCGAGCGTGTGCTGCGCCGTCACGTCGAGAATCGCGCAGAACAGCACGTTCTCGCCGGCATAACGAGCGGGCGCGTAGGTGACTTGCAGAAACTGCGCGGGCGTGTCGCCCGCTTCGTTCGATGCCGACACGGTTTGCGCGTTCGCGTTCGGCAGAGCCACAGGCTGCTGCTGCGCGGCCGCGACGAAGGCGGCAACCCGCGCGAACGCCGTAACCGAAGGTTGATCCGGCGCCTGAGCGAGAAACTCGGCGGCAATATGCGGCGGCAGCCGGCTCGTGCCTGGCTGGATCTGCAGCAACTCGGTGGCGAGCGCGTTCGCAGTCAGTATCGAGTAGTCGCTTTGCCGGACGATGCACAGCCCGATCGGCGTCGCGCTCACCAGGATGTGATTGATAGTCTCGCTTTCCAGCGCGCGCGAGGTCTCGGCGAATGCATTGCGCAAGAGCCGCAGCCCGAAGAAGCGCGCGGTCAGCGCGATGGCCAGCAAAACCAGCAACGCGGAGCCGCCAATCGCCGCGAGTTGCCAACCGAGCGCCACGGCCAGCACGCCCCACGGCACGTAGCCGACGAGTGAGCCGAAGCCCTGCATCAACGGCTCATGAAAAATCGCGCCTTCGCGGCCGTAGTGAAAGACGTGAGGCGGCGTCTCGGCCACCGTCTGTTGCAGCATTGCGCCGGTTTGCGCGTCGAGTGCAGCGGAAGATACCAGGAAGCGGCGGTCGGGCGCCATCAGCAGCGTCGCGCCCGCGCTGTCGGGCGGCGCAATGCGCGCGGCGAGCACGTCCAGTGGAATGCTGACGCTGATCAGCGTGACGGGCGTGTCGCCTTCGTAATAGGCGCTCACCGCCGACATCACCGACGTGTTTTCCAGTGGATCGCGATACGGTCCGACCCACACGCGCTCGCCCTTGCCCGGCACGCGCTTGCCGGTTTGCGACTGCAGTTCGCGTTCGATCGTCTCACGCAGCGTGCCGGCGACCGTCTCTTGCGGCGGCGGCGTGGCTGAGACCTCAGCCTCGGTGCTTGCGCCTGTTACGGATCGGGCCAGCGAAGGCAGAATCACGGCGTAGTTTTCATCGAGACCGATCAGCGTCGCGCGTTGCTGTAGCTCGAACGCCTGCTGCGTCACGAGTGTGGATTGCGCGGATTCGTACAGCCGCCCGAGATTGTCGCCGAATCGCGTGCCCCACGCGGCACGCGTCGCCTGTCCAATGACGATGTCGAAGTCCGCGTCCACTCGGTCTACCTTGCCGCGCGCCGCGCCCGTTTGCGCGATCGATCGCTCTACCGCATCGGGCGCGCGCCGTACTTCTGTGGCGCTGTAGTAATAGTCGAGCGTGAATTCCGCGCGCCGCAAGAACGACTCTTCCCGATGCAGCAGCAGCGACAGGTCAGTTGCATTCTGAGAGGCGAACGTGCGGCGATATTCGAGTTGCTTGAGCGCCGCGACGACCGCGAGTACCAGCGCAAAAATCACCACCATCAACATTAACGAACCGATTGTCGCCAGATAAACCCGCTGCTGGCGCCTCGCATTCTTTGCGAGTGAAGCGAACGCTTGCGCAAGCGACTCCTGAGTACGGTCGAGGATTTTCTGCATCGGCTCGCATGAGTGACGGATTCGCGCAGGCAGACCGCTGCAATCTCCGTGGCGAACTCCGTCTGCTGGCCTTACCGGCGCAGTGTAGTCCTTTTGACGGTGCGACGCGACGCATCCGGCACCTTTTACGCGGGCAGTATCCAGGCGTGCGGGAACGGTGTATGAGCGGCGCTATCGGGCGTAACGGCGCCCGCGCGAGGGGCCGCGGCCTCGGCGACGCGTGCGCGCCTGTTAACCGATGCTGCGCACTACCCGAGATCGGCAGCAACACGTCAGCATGCCCCGCACAACGCGCACGATAGAGCGTGAGGACGCCGCATTGATCTGATAGATCGGCGTTACTCCTACCTCGACAGCGAGGTAACGACGCCTCACGATGCAAGCGTCAGTGCCCAATGAATGCAAGGGCAGCTGACCCGAGTAACAACGGCGTTTAGCGGCCCGTCCCAAACAGACGGGCCGTTTTTTTGCACACGATTTATGCTGCTTGAGCAGGGCCAATTTGTGCTTGGGATATGCCCACGAATTTATGCCAATCAGCATCGATGGAGGCCGACATGATCCGTTCCGATTCGCGAAGCGCCGATCCGCGCGATCTCTTGTCTTCGCACTTCACCGCGATGGCGCATAACAACGCGTGGTCCAACCTGCGCCTCTACCGCGCGTGCCTCGCCCTGACCGACGAAGCGTTTGCCGAACGCAGAGTGAGCTTCTTCCCGTCGTTGCAGCTCACGTTGAGTCACATTTTGCTGGTGGACCGGTACTACTACGACGCGCTGGTCGGCGGCGGGGAGGGCCTCTCAATTTTCGACGACGAAGTGCCTTACGCACGTGCGGCAGAACTGTGGGATGCGCAGGCGAACAGCGACCATCGGTTGCTCGGCTTCTGCGAGTCGCTCACCGACGACGACCTGCCGCGCGAGGTGGGAATCGATCGTGGGCCGCCCGTCGGTGTGCAACGCGAAAGCATCGGCAATATGCTGCCGCATCTCTTCGTGCACCAGATCCATCATCGCGGGCAGGTTCACGCGATGTTGAGCGGCACGACAGCCGCGCCGCCGCAACTGGACGAGTTCTTTCTTGCCGGCGACGCACCCTTGCGCGCGTCGGAACTGCTCGACCTGGAACGCATGCGCGAGGCGCGGAACAGACCGCGATAACCTGCAGTCTGCAAAGCTGCGCGCGCGAGCCGAGTCTGCGTTTCGCATCGGGCCTTTTTGCCGCCGCCAGTTCGTCGCGCGGGTCGCGCTGTCTAACCAGGACGCACGTCATCCGCATGACAGTCTCGAAGATGGACTGCACCGCCGCGGGGCACGAAAAATGCGTCCGCCGTCGCGACGAGTCGCGTTAAACTGATTATTGCTGCGGGACGTCATCGCATGCGCGTCGCTTCGCGAGCCGCGCCAAGCAACGCGCGCGGCGGCGACGAGGCAAGCACGCAGACGCATCGGTCAATCCCCGAAGCGTGAACATTGCGCGACAGACGGCGCGTGATGCTGCCCGTACAATGATTCGATCAACAACGGAACAAGGACAACTTCGATGCGCACTACCGGGTCCTCCGGGTCAATGGCCCTGCTCACCGAATACGACGACGCAACCGGGCGCGAACTGCGTTCGCTGCGCCTCGAATCGACAGAAGACGGCAAAGGCATTCTTCTGGTCGAAGTCGACGAGCGCAAGCCAGGCATACATCGCGAAGTGCGCTATGAAATCACGCCTGCTGAACTGATTGCCGCGATTCGCGCGCACGGCGCCGAACTGCCAGGCGAGCAGCACAATCATCGTCAATAAGGGAAGCACGCGGCACTGCGCTTCGGCGTGAATGCCGCGTGTGTGCAGCGGATACTCGGCGTTGCGATTGCTGAGTGCCATTGCGTATTCGTCGCGCGCCGCTTTTCTTCAGGCCGCGCGAGCTTCAATCGTTCTCACTTTATTCGGGTCGCGCGAGGCTCCCGCCTGGTTCGAAGTTCCAGCCTGCACTGTTCAGGCATCGAGCGGGTGGCGGTAGCGCTTCCAAACCCCGAATAACCGGCGTTTTTCAGGGCCATTGCACGCCTTGAAAATGGTCCATAATCCCCCCATTCTCCTTTGCTTTCCTACTGCGCCGTGCCTGAAAAGGCCGCGGATGTAAGTCGATGCTACATGATCTCGTCGAGCAATATGGGCCGGCGCTCATCTTCGCCAACGTGCTGGCCGCCTCGATCGGCCTGCCCGTACCGGCTATGCCCTCGCTCGTGCTGTTCGGCGCCATGGCCGCGATGCACCCGGGTTCGGTCGGCACGCAACTGCTGCCGGTACTCATTCTGTCGATATTCGCCACGCTGATCGGCGACAGCGCCTGGTATCTCGCCGGCCGTGTGTACGGCGGCAATACGCTGAAAACCATCTGCCGTCTGTCGCTGTCGCGTGACACCTGCGTAAAAAAGACCGAGCGGTTTTTTGGCCGCTGGGGCGTGCGCGTGCTGGCCGTCGCGAAGTTCGTCCCCGGTCTGTCGATCGTGTCCATTCCGATGGCCGGCGCAATGGGCACGCGCTATCGCACGTTTCTCACGTACGACAGCATCGGCGCTGCGTTGTGGTCGGGCACCGGGCTCATCATCGGCGCATTGTTCGCGCAGCAGATCGACATGGTGTTCGCCGCAGCCGGGCGTTTGGGACGCACGGCGGGCGTCGTCGCTGTCGCGCTGCTGCTGTTGTACGCGGCGTACCGCTGGATTCGCCGTCGTCAGTTGATCAACAAACTCGCGTCGGCTCGCATCGAAGTGGACGAACTCGCCACACTGGTCGCGGCGGGCAACACGCCGGTGCTGTTCGATATCCGTTCGCACGAGAAACGCAAGCTCGATCCTTTCGTGATTCCCGGCTCGCAATTCGCCGACGAGCGGCACCTGGATCAGATCGTCGCCACGTATCCGCGCAATCAGAAACTGGTGATTTACTGTTCGTGTCCCAATGAAATTTCGGCCGCATGGATGGCCAAGCAGTTGAACGAAGCAGGCTTTGCCGACGTGCTGCCGTTGCGCGGCGGCATGGAAGCCTGGCGCGACTCCGGCAGGCCCGTCGAGGCCTTGCCCGGCATGCCGCCGCCCGAAGCCGCGGTCGAGCACATCGCGCCGAAGGCGGTTTGACGCCGCGGGCGTTGCCGCTTGCGCGCTTTTGCATGCGCGCCGCCGCGCCTTCGTTCAATCAATCAACAAACACCGAAGGAGAGCGGTTCAATGCTTTCGACTCTAGATCCTGAAGCGCAAGCGGAAGCGGTAGTTGCCGACGCGCCGTTTTCCAATCTGTCCACGCGCATGCATCAGATGTTCCCCGCGCTCACCCCCGCGGAGATCGATCGCGTGCGCCGGTTCGGCGAGGTCGGCCAATGGCGGGCCGGCGAACTGCTGTTCGAGACCGGCCGCACCGGTCCTGGCATGTTCGTGCTGCTCGAAGGGCACGTGAAGGTCTATCAGCGCGACGGCATCGGCCGCGAAGTCGTGATCGGCCAGCATGGTCCGGGGCATTTCCTTGCCGAAGTCGGTCAATTGTCGGGACGCCATGCGCTCGTCAACGGTATGGCGCTCAGCGCCGTGGAGGCGCTGCTGATTCCGCCGGAAAAACTGCGGGCACTACTTGTCGCGGAAGCGGAACTCGGCGAGCGGATTATGCGCGCGCTCATTTTGCGGCGCGTGTCGCTGATCGAAAAAGGCGCGGGCGGGCCGATCCTGATCGGCAGCAGCACCGACGCGCGGCTTGTGATGTTGCAAGGCTTTCTGTCGCGCAACGGTCATCCGCATTCCACGATCGACGAGTGCGACGAGGACGCGTTGCGTCTCGTCGAGCAATTCGGCGCGCAGCAGGAAGACATGCCGCTGGTGATCTGCCCGGACGGCTCGGTGCTGCGTCATCCGAGCATGCCAGAACTCGCCACCTCGCTTGGGCTTCTACCCGATCTCAACGACTCGCTGGTCTACGACGTCGCGATCGTCGGCGCAGGACCGGCCGGGCTTGCCACCGCAGTGTATGCGGCGTCCGAGGGCTTGTCGGTGATCGTGCTCGACAGCCGTGCGCCCGGCGGCCAGGCCGGCGCCAGCTCACGGATCGAGAACTACCTCGGCTTTCCGACCGGCATCTCCGGTCAGGCGTTGGCCGGACGCGCGTTCGTGCAGGCGCAGAAATTCGGCGCGCACGTCGCCATTCCGGTCCACGTGAAGGCGCTGCACTGCGGCGAGGCGCCGTACCGGCTCGAGCTGAAATGCGGCGGCCACGTTACCGCGCGCACCATTGTGATCGCGAGCGGCGCGGTTTACCGGCGCCCCGCGCTCGAAGGGCTCGACCGTTTCGATGGACGCGGCGTCTACTACTGGGCGTCGCCCGTGGAGGCGAAGCTGTGCAAGCGCCAGGAAGTCGTGCTCGTGGGCGGCGGCAATTCGGCCGGCCAGGCGATCGTCTATCTGGCGTCGCACGCGGCGAAGGTCCACGTGCTGATCCGGCGCAGCGGCTTTGAAGCCACCATGTCGCGCTATCTGATCGACCGGATCCGCTCGCTGCCGAACGTGGAGGTGCATCCGAATTCGGAGATCGGCCGGCTCGTCGCGGACGAAAGCGGCCTCGCCTCGGTCGCCTTGAAAAAGCCTTTGCCCGACGGCACCGATCACTTCGACACGCGGCATCTGTTCCTCTTCACTGGCGCAGATCCGAATACCGACTGGCTGCGCACCTGCGGCGTCGAGCTCGACGAAAAGGGCTTCGTGCTCACGGGCACCGGCGTGGACGGCGCGTCGGCTTGCGACCTCGCGACGACCGTGAAGGGCGTGTACGCGATCGGCGACGCGCGCGCGGGATCGACGAAACGCGTGGCGGCGGCGGTCGGCGAAGGTGCGGCGGTGGTCGCGCAGATTCATCAACTGCTGGCGGTTTCCGCCGATGACGCGGTTGCATCGGTAGCCTGAGGACGCCGGAGCCGAAGCCGGAGCCTGCGCGTGGTTCCGCCGCGCCGTAAAAAGGGCCGCCGAGGTAATGCCCTGTTACACACGCCTTCAACTCGTTGCACCTGCTTGTCTTTCTGCCTCGTAAGATGAACGTCAGCCATTCGACAGCAACTGGACGGCGTTGGGAACATCTTTCATCGGATCACAGGAGACAAGCATGATCAAACGCGCGATCGCTTTCGCCGCCTTCGGCCTTGCCGCCGCTTGCGCATCGACTGCCGCCTTTGCCCGCGTGGATGTCGGCGTGTTCGTCAACACGCCGGGTCCCGTGTACGCCGCGCCGCCGGTGATCTACGCGCCGTCGCCGCCGGTCATCTACGCGCCTCAGCCTGTCTACGGTTACGGCTATCGTGACGACTATTATCGTGACCGCCGTTGGCATCACGATCATGGCCGTCATCGCGGCTGGGACAAACATCACGGGCGCGGCTGGTAATCTTCTAGCGCGAGAGAAGGCGCGACCGTGACGCGGCCGCTCAGGCGCTTCGCGCCATCGCCAATCTCTCTGCCGCATTCACGCTACAGTAGCGTCTGCTGATTCAGGCCGGGCTTGTGCCCGCCATCGCAGTCACTCACTGAACGACGCTCGCGTGAAGATTCTTCCGCTTTCCGCCGCCCGCACGCTGCATCTGGCCGCACAAGGTTTGCTGACGCCGCCGCGCCGCAAAGCCGTGAAGGCCGACGTGCTCGACGCGATCCGCCGCATGGCGCAATTGCAGATCGACACGATTCACGTCGTCGCGCGCAGTCCTTATCTTGTGCTGTTCAGCCGGCTCGGCGCCTATCCGCAACAATGGCTCGACGACCATCTTGCCGAAGGCAAGCTCTTCGAATACTGGTCGCATGAGGCCTGTTTCGTCCCGACGGAAGACTACGGCCTGCTGCGCCATCGGATGCTAGATCCGAGCGGCATGGGCTGGAAATACGCGGCCGATTGGCATAAGAAGCATCGCGAGGACATTGAGAAGCTGCTTGCGCATATCCGCGCCACAGGTCCGGTGCGTTCGGCGGATTTCGCTCGGGAGGCGGGCAAGGGCAACGGATGGTGGGACTGGAAGCCCGAGAAGCGCCATCTGGAAGTGCTCTTCGCCATCGGGCAATTGATGGTCGCGGAGCGGCGCAATTTCCAGCGCGTCTACGATCTCACCGAACGCGTATTGCCAGGCTGGAACGACGCACGCGATCTGCCGCCGGCGCGCACCGTCACTGATGAACTGTTACGCCGCACGTGTCGTGCGCTCGGCGTCGCGCGGGCGGACTGGGTGGCGGACTACTACAGGCTGCCGCGCCGTCCCTATCACGACGAACTTCGCGCGCTCGCCGATCGCGGCGAATTGATTTCCGTTCAGGTGCCGGGCTGGAAGCAGGACACGTTCGTCCATCGCGATTTCGCGTCAATGCTCGACGACGCGGCAAGCGGCAAGCTCGCCTCAACGGTGACAACGGTGCTATCGCCGTTCGATCCGGTCGTGTGGGACCGCAAGCGGGCCGCCGCGCTATTCGACTTCGACTACGCAATCGAATGCTATACGCCCGCGGCGAAGCGCAAATACGGCTACTTCGTGCTGCCGCTGCTGAGCCGCGGGCGCCTCGTCGGCCGCGTCGATGCGAAAGCGCATCGCGCGCAAGGCGTCTTCGAATTGAAGTCGGTGCATATTGAACCGGGCGTGCGTCCGAGTGCGCGGCTCGCCGGTGATCTGCGGCGCGCGTTGCAACGTTGCGCGGATTGGCATGGCACGCCGCAACTGCAAATCACGTCCGCACCGCCGGAGTGGCGAAAAGCGCTGAGCGTGCGAGGCAGCGTCGGCGACCGCGTCGAAGTGTAAGCGCGCGGCCCGCGCGCGCAGTCAATGCAACGCCGACCACGCTAGCGACAGCGAAAACACGCCGAGCACGATCGACGCGCCGCGCTGCATCTTCGCCGGATCGAGCCACTTCAACTTGCCGCTGCCGAGCGCCGCGCCGAACGCGATCCACGCGAGCGCGATCGGCATTAGCAGGCACGCGAACGTCAGCATCGCCAGGAGATAAGTCGGCCAATGTGCGAAAGCGGCGGCCGGAAAGATCGTGCCCGCAAACAGCAGAGCTTTCGGATTGAGCAGCGTCGCGATGAAAAGCGTATGCATGCCGCTGGTCCGCTGCGTCGAATCGGGCAACGCGACGGCCGCGCGCCACATATCGACGGCAAGCCAGGCGATGTACAAACCCGCTGCCACGCGCAGCAGCGACGGCAGCCACGGCAATGCATGCGCGGCTTGAGCGAGGAAACGTCCCCAGACGGAAATAGAGACCAGATAGCCGGCGAGTTCGGCGGCGACGAGCGGCAGCGAGCGCTGCACGCCCTGGCGCAAACCCGCCGACGCGAGCAACGTATTGGTAGGCCCCGGCGTAAGCAGCACGACGACGATGCCGGCGGCCAATAACGCGATAGCGGACACAGAAAACATGGAAAAGGCGCAATGTTGGAAACAGTGCGCCTTTTTATCACAGACAGCGGCGTGGCCGGACGCGGCGCGCGATTGCGATGACGAATCGCAATCGTCAAGCGCTAATCTTTCAATCGCAACCGCAAAGCCGCGAGCCCCGGTTAGTGCTCCAGCTTCGCGCGCAGTTCGCGAGCGGCTTCGAGCAGCCCTTCATAGCCCGAACGCGCGTGCTCGGGCAAATCGGGATCGCCGACAAATGCGCCGAGCGTTTCGATCAGGCTATACAGAATGCCCTTGGCTGCGCCCGACGCAATGCTGCCGGAGGACACCTGCTGATCCACGTGACTGAGCGCTGCGTCGAGGTTTTCCAGATCGGGCCGGTCGCCCGTGGGCGGCTTAGGCGTTACGTCTTGCGTCATGATGAAGCATCTCTCCGTTTGAAGCGTCGGTGAACGAGCCATCCTTTCATGTTGTTATATACCGATCGCGCGTTGCCGTCTATTCGTGATCGGCGCGAACACGATCGGGATTAAGGCGTCCACCGATACATCAGGATTTTTGCGCGCGCGTCGTCTTCGACCAGGATCACGTACTCGCCGTTGTCGCGTTTCGCCGCGCTGATGCCGAGATACACATCCACCCATCCGCTCGTGTTGCCCACGCTCGCGCCCGGCGTCATATAACCGACCGGCTGACCGGTGCGCGCGTCGTAGACATCCACCTTCGCCGTGTACAACTCAGCAACGAAGATGTAGTCGCCGGCCACCGCGACGCCCACCGTGGTCGTCTGCGGCGTGGTCTGCGTGTTCCATGGCAGCGAGACCGCGTACTGCTGCGTGGGCGTGCCCGCACTCCAGTTGTCGTAGCGCGCGAGCACCGGGCCGGCCTCCTTCCAATGCGTCGAGTCCCACGGAATCGCGCTCGTGAAGCCGGAGAGATACATGGTGTCCGTCTCCGCGATGTAGACCAACCGCGCGAGCCGCGTGAACAGCTGCGGCATCGCGAACATCTTCGAGCTTGCGTAGGTGTAGATCGGATTGCCAGCGGAATCGAGACCTTGCAACGGCATCTCGCGGATGCCGCTCAGCGGCGTCGCAAGCCAGATGTTGCCAGGTGTGTCCACCCACCAGAAGCCGTTGCCCACTGTGCTGCCGGTCGACGGATTGCTGGTGATCTCGCTCGTGTCGACGACGCCGTTGCCATTGACGTCGCGCCACAGCCATTCGCCATAGCTCGGCTGCCCAGAAGGCCACGTGCCCGGCTGCGGATTTTGTGCGAGCAGGCCCGACGGAATCGCCATCTGACCACGCGCGGTATCGAAGCGATAGACGTTCAGATAATGTGCGCCTGGATCTAGCGTGTAGAGAAACGGCTGGCCGTTGATCCTCCGCACCATCGGCTCGCCGCGCACGCCGCGCGGCTGGTGAAACGTCGGACCGTCGGGATAATCGAAACGATCGAGCGTGAACGCCGCATATGACCATTCGTGGCCGGCAGGCTGACTATAGTCGAGCGTAAAACGCTTCGAGCCCGTGTAGACGGAAGTCGGCGTGGCCGGATCGAACGCGGCGCTGTCGACGAATGTCAGGCCGTACAGCCGCCAGTTGAACGCGTGCGAACTGTACACATAGCTTTCCAGAACCGCGCCTTGCCCGACGGATGCCGAGCCCGGCGGCCGCGGTCCTTCGCCGTTTTGTGCGACGTAGAGATTGCCCGCCGGATCGAGCCCAATACCCGTTATGCCATTGAAGCGCCAGTTGCCGGGCACGCCCTTGACCACGTGAAAAAGGCCGTTGCGCGTGCCGAGCGGCGCGGCGGCTTGCGGCTGACCGTTGGCGTCCTTGTTGAAGACCAGAATCTGCTGAGACGGGCCATTGTCCGCGACAAGAACTTGTCCTGACGGCGTGACGGTGATGTCGGCGGGAATCGCGCCGGCAGGCAACGGCAACGTGCCGGCGAGCGCGTCGCCGTTGGCAGTGAAGTGCACAATAGTTAGTATCCCTGACGATACGCCACTTATCACCCATAACGTCGAATCCGTGTCGATAGCGATGCGTCCCGGCGAACTCACGCTCCATGAGCGCAAAGGCTGCATGGAGTTCGCGTTCAACACGACGATGCGATTGGCGTAGGTGTCGGACAAGTACAGTTCGCTGTCCGTGGCGGCGAGTCCGCGGATGGCCGCGTCGGTGCCTGTGGTCACCGTGTCGACGGGCAAAAAGCTGTTCTTCGTTGCGTTCGCGCTGTTGCCCACACCGCCGCTGAACGCGACGCCGGCCGAGAGATTCGCCAGCGTGCGGCGCGTAATGCCGTACCAGGTCTGCCCAGCCGGCGGATAGTCCGTGCCGACCAGCCTGTTGTTCTCGCTACCGATCGACATCGCCGCGTACAGATACGTAGGGTTCACCGCGACGGCATCGCCACCGGCGGCGCCCCAACCGTGCGTGAAGCCGGCGACACCGACTTTGTCGCCCGCCCGATACGCGGCGATTTCGCTGCCGCTCTCGTCCCATGGCGCATTCGTATAAACAGTACCGTCGGCGCCGACGCTGATTGCCTGGATATCCTGCTGCACCCATTTGCTGTCGCCGAAACCAAAACTATTGCCAATCCACGACGTGCTGTACGTGAGTTGTGATTGCGCCGATGCGGTAACGGGAAAAAGACTGTGGCAAAACATCAATGCCATGCCCAGACGGGAGAGGAGTTTCACGACGGTTTTTCCTTGCGAGTGACGCTTTTATCGTCGCATAGAAAACGCGTGAATTAATTGATTAAAAATTTGTTTAAAGTGTTTAGCAAAGCAAATATTCGATGCGCATAAGTTCGCGCGGAGAGCCAGTTTTTCTGCTGTAGCGCGGCCTTGCGAGAATGAATCGGTGAGTTTTGTCAGGCTCGCGCAAGAGCTCACCAATTGGAGTTATTCAGGCCTTTTTACGTCCTCTTTACGTATTGCCATTTCCCCAAAGGCTCGCCTTCGCGCGCATGAACCATGCGCTGACTAAGCGTGACTTCGCCGCCCGAAGAGTCGCCGGGTCATATCGAACGCGACCAGGTTGCCGGCGACCACCAGCAGCAATCCGACTACGGCCAACGCGGACCACTGGTAGCCCTCGAATACTGTCGATACCGCCAGCGCCACGATGGGAAACAGCACGGTGGAATAGGCCGCGCGCTCCGGGCCGATGCGCCCGACGAGCATCAGGTACGCGGTAAAGCCGATCACCGAGCCGAACACCGCGAGATACGCGAGCGCACCGAGATAACGTGCGGACGGCTCGATGGCGAACGAGAAGCCGGCCAGCGCGCTGCCGATTGTCAGCACGCTGGCGCCGATCAGCATCGCCCAGCTATTGGTAGCGAACGGATGCAGGCCCATCGACTGCATGCGGCTCGACAACAGATTGCCCGCCGAGAAGCACAAAGTGCCGAGAAACGCGATGCCAAGCCCGAGCCATGCAGCGTGATCGCCGAGATGCCCGCTCATCTGCTGAACGAACAGACACACAATACCGACGAGGCCGAGCATCGCGCCCGCAATTGCGGAAGCTTGCAATGTGCGGCCCATGAAAAGCCGGCCGTTGATGGAGTTGAGCAGCGGCGCGGTCGAGAACACCACCGCGACCAGGCCGCTCGGCACGACCTGTTCGGCGTAGTAGAAGCATAAAAAGTTGACGCAGAAGAGCGCCAGTCCTTGTGCGAACAGTAACCGCCATGCGGCGCGCGGCGGCCACATCGGCCGGCGCATGATGCGCAGCAGCGCGAACAGCACCAATGCGGCGATCCAGAAGCGCCACGCGATCGACACCGGCGGCGGCACCGCGCCCAATTGCCATTTGATCGCAATCCACGTGGTGCCCCAGATCAGAACGGTAACGGCATAAAGCGACAGATTCATGGATCAAGCCTGCAACAGCGAATACGGGAGTTCTACTATGCGTGATCGCAAGCGGCGGGACTTGTCCAGGATTGCGCACTTTTCGCGGCAAGGCGCGGCCGCGTATGACTGCGTGCGTGGCTGGCCGTATACTGGCGCTTATCCCTTGCACCAGATATCCACCCGTTCCGTGAACACGAGCCCGCCCGTCCCTGTGATCGACGCTACTGAAACGCCGTTCGGCATTCAGTCGGTGTGTCACACGCTGAGCAGCTCGAACGCGAACCTGGACCGCTTCGCGTGGCTCGGCGACGGCCTGGCGATTGCCGTCTGGACGCGCGACACGGAAGTCGCCGAGACGGTGTACGACCGGCCCGGCCACCACACGCTGTCGTGCTATCTGGATGGCGGCTATCGCACCGAGCGTCAGAAAATGCCGGGGCGTTACGGCGCGCCGTCGCGACTGTGCGCATTGCCCGGCGACCACGAATCGCGCTGGTGGGTGCGCGGGCACATGCACTTCATGCACCTTTACTTCCTGCCCGAGCACTTCACGCAGCGCGCCGTGCAGGAACTGGACCGCGAGCCGCGCGAATTGACACTCGCCGATCGCACCTATTTCGAAGACACCCGCATCGCCGGTCTGTGTCAGTCGCTCGCGAATGAACATTGGGACGACGCCGACGGTTTGCTGCGCACCAACGAAACCGCGCATGAAGTGCTGAGTCTGTTGCTGCGTGCGCAAGGCGTGCGCCGGATCGGTTTATCGCTGAGGGGCGGTTTGTCCGTGGCGACTCGCCGGCGCCTGCGTGACTACATCGAGAGCCATCTTGCGCAACCGTTCACGCTCGGCGAACTGGCGAGCGTGGCGGCGTTGTCGGAGTTTCATCTCGCGCGCATGTTCCGCACGTCGTTTGGACTGCCGCCCGCTGCGTGGATCGCGCAGCAGCGGCTCGAGCGCGCCCGCACGCTGTTGCGCAGCACGGCGCTGCCGCTCGCGCAAGTCGCCGAACTATGCGGCTACGCGAACGCCAGCCATTTCAGCCACCGTTTTCGCGAGGGCGTGGGCGTGTCGCCTACCGCGTACCGGCAGGCCGTCACGGTCTGACGTTCGAGGCCGGCCGACCTCTGGCGCATCACTGCAATGCCATCGCGAGCACGCGCGCCACATGAATGGCCTCGACGCCCGTGCCATCGTGAATCTGATGCCGGCAACTCGTGCCGTCTGCGACCATGACCATATTGCCGTCGATCTTGCGCACTGCCGGCAATAGCGACAACTCCGCCATGGCCTGCGACGTCGCATAGTGTTCCGCTTCGTAGCCGAAACTGCCGGCCATCCCGCAACACGACGACTCCACCGTCGATACCTTCAGCTCAGGAATCCATTTCAATACGGTTTGCACGGGCGTGAAGGCGTCGAAAGCCTTCTGATGACAATGGCCATGCACCAGCGCCTGCGGCGTGGCCAAGGGCTTTAACGCGAGCTGCAAGCGTCCTGCCTTTTCCTCGCGCACCAGAAACTCTTCGAACAGGAACGCTTGGCTGGCAAGCCGCTGCGCTTCGTCGCCGAAACCGTAGTGCAGAAACTCGTCGCGCAACGACAGCAGGCACGAAGGCTCCAGACCGACAATCGGCACGCCGCGCTCCACGAATGGCTTGAACAGATCGAACATGCGCCGCGCTTCGTGCTTCGCTTCATCTACAAGACCCGCGGCGAGGAATGTCCGCCCGCAGCACACGGGCCGCTCGCCCTGACGCGTATTGAAATGCACCGTGTAGCCGGCCGCCTCCAGCACCTGCTGCGCAGCCCGCGCGTTGTCAGGCTCCATGTTGTTGTTGAACGTGTCGACGAACAACAGCACTTCCTTTAACACGGCGCCATGTGCGTTTACGGTCGGCGTTGCGCTCGATAAAAACGACTTCCTGAAGCGCGGCAAGCTCCGTTCGCCGGCGAAGCCGACCGAACGCTTGAACCACGCCGACAACAGCGGCACATTATCGGCAAGCGCCATCAAGCCCGGCATGCGGCTCGCGGCTGCGGCGTAACGCGGCATGAAGGCCACGAGCTTGTCGCGCAGCCTCAGGCCATGACGTTTGACACGCGCCGCGCGGGCCTCGATCTTCAACTTCGCCATATCGACGCCGGTCGGACAATCGCGCTTGCAGCCCTTGCAGGACACGCACAGATCGAGTGTGTCCTTAACGTCGTCGCTCGCTAATCCGGCTTCGCCGAGTTGGCCGGAGATCGCGAGACGCAACGTGTTCGCGCGTCCACGTGTCAGATGCTGTTCGTCTTTCGTCACGCGATAGCTCGGGCACATGGTGCCCGCATCGAACTTGCGGCAGTGGCCGTTGTTGTTGCACATCTCGACGGCTTTCGCGAGCCCGCCTGACAGATCGTTGCCGCTGCCGGGCGCGCTTTCGCGGCCCGTCAGCGGATCGCGCTGGACATTCCATGCCGACCAGTCCAACGCCGTTTCAATGCGCCGTTCCCGGTAGTCCGGCGCGAAACGGAAATTGCGAGCATCGTCCATTTTCGGCGGACGCACCATCTTGTCGGGATTGAAGCGGTTGTCCGGATCGAACAGCGCCTTGATCTCGCTGAACGCCTCGTTGAGCCTGGGCCCGTATTGCCACGCAACCCATTCGCCGCGACACAAGCCGTCGCCATGTTCGCCCGAATAGGCGCCCTTGTATTCGCGCACCAGCGCCGCCGCCTCCTCGGCAATTGCGCGCATTTTGATCGCGCCGTCGCGGCGCATATCGAGAATCGGCCGCACATGCAGCGTGCCGACGCTCGCATGCGCATACCAGGTGCCCTCCGTGCCATGCCGATGAAACACCTCCGTCAACTTGCTCGTGTATTCGGCCAGATGTTCGAGCGGCACCGCGCAGTCTTCGATGAAAGACACCGGCTTGCCGTCGCCCTTCATGCTCATCATGATGTTGAGCCCGGCCTTGCGCACTTCCCACAGCGCCTTTTGCGCATTCATATCCGGCATTTCGACGACTGAGCCGGGCAAGCCGAGATCGGCCATTAATTCGGCAAGCTGCCTGAGCGACTCGTGTTGCGCGTCGAGCGACTCGCCGGCGAATTCCACGAGCAGCACGGCTTGCGGCTCGCCGACCAGCGCCTTTTCGACCACCGGACGAAACGCGGGATTGCTCATCGCCAGATCGATCATTGTGCGATCGACCAGCTCCACTGCCACCGGCTTCAGCTTGACGATGTGCTGCGTGAGATCCATCGCCTGCCAGAAGGTCGGAAAGTTGACCACGCCCAGCGTTTTATGCGCGGGCAGCGGCACGAGCTTCAGCGTCAACTGACGGCTGAACGCGAGCGTGCCTTCGGAGCCGACCAGCAGATGCGCTAGATTGGCCACGCCGTCGTCGGTATAAGCGCGGGGGTTCTGGCAATCGAACAGGTCGATGTTGTAGCCCGCCACACGGCGCAACACTTTCGGCACGCGCGCCACGATTTCGTCGCGCTCGCGCTGCGCGATCCGCTTCACGCCTTCGAGTATCTGCTGCAAACGCGCGCCTTGCGGCGCTTCGCGCAATGATGCGAAACGCGCTTCACTGCCATCGGCGAGAATCGCGTCGATGGCCTCGACGTTGTGCACCATGTTGCCGTATTCGATGGAACGCGAGCCGCACGAATTGTTGCCCGCCATGCCGCCAATCGTGCACTGCGCGGCCGTCGACACATCCACCGGAAACCATAGACCGTGCGGTTTGAGCCACGCGTTCAGATGGTCCAGCACGACGCCCGGCTCGACGGTGACGGTGCGAGCCTCGGCGTCGAAATCGACGATGTTGTTCAGCCACTTGCTCGTGTCGATCACGAGCGCTTCGCCGACCGTTTGCCCGCATTGACTCGTACCGGCGCCGCGCGCAAGCAGTGGCACTTTTTCGCTGCGGGCGATTTCCAGCGCGATGCGCAGATCGTCCTGATCGCGCGGCACGACCACGCCCGTCGGCATGATCTGATAGATCGATGCGTCCGTCGCATATCGGCCGCGGCTCGCCGCGTCGAATAACACGTCGCCGCGCAACGACTTGTGCAGATGTTGCGCGAGCGGCGTCGTCAGACGCGCGGCGGACGGCACCAGATGAATCGGCTTGACCAGTAAAGCGGAAGTGGGATTCGTCATAACGTCTGTTGGAGCAAAACGCGGCAAGTGCAGTGAGCGCGCAAACGGTTAGTACAGCGTAACGCTGACGGGCGGCAGCCCTTCAATGCGCCCGTGCGCCGTGCCCGCGCTTCGTGGAAAGAACATTCCGGTGTATGAACCGGTAGTGACGACCATTTCCGGCGTCACCGGGATGCCACGCGAGCTCGCGTGATTGACGAGCCACCTGAGCAGACGCCGCGGATCGCCGGCCGGATTGGTGGGCGTCAATTCGACGACATCGCGTCCTTCGAAGTCGAAGCGCAGCGAAGGCGCGGCAAACGGAAAACGCTCGTCATACGGCAGGAATTCGCCGACGATCAGCGCGCCGTGATTCTGCAGATCCGCGAGTTGCGCGAGCTTGTCGACGTCGGGCCACGCGGCGAAGCGGCTCGCGACGATTTCGATCGTCGCGCCAAACGAGGCGATGCCCGCGTGCACGTCGGCTTCGCTATAGGACGTTGTCGAAGGCTCGAAGCGGCGGCCAAAGCGAAACGCGATCTCCAGTTCGAGCCCTAACGGCGCAAACGCTGCTTGCGGCAGACGGGTGCGATCGGCGTGCAGGTCGACGTCCGGCAGCGGCGCGCCCTGAATCGGACCGCTGTCGGACTTCGCGCCAATTTTCCAGCCGCCGATGCGCGCGCCCGAGATGGCCAGAATCTCGTGCTGGATCGCATACGCCGCTTGCGCGTCGGCGGGCGAGCGATCCGGCGGCAGATTATCGAGCGTCGCGTGGTTGCGGCGGGCGTCGGCAAGCAGCCGGCTAACGAGTTGTGTCGTCATGTCGATAGCGTCGGCGTGAGAGGAGTTCAGCATCGCGCTTACATGCCCATGCTGGTGGAGACCTGCCCCTTGTCCGCAGGACCGTTGGCGAACTTGCTTTCCGGTTGCATGCGGAACGCCAGCACGACACCGAGCGCCATCAACAGCATGCTGCCGACGAACGGCAACTCCCAGTTGCCGAAGTAGTCGATCAGGAAGCCGCCCACCACCGGCGAGATGATCGCCGCGAGCGCCGAGCCCGTGTTCATCATGCCGCTCGCCGTGCCCGAGGCTTCCGGTGCGATGTCCATGGGGATCGCCCACATCGGTCCAATCGTCATCTCGGCGAAGAAGAAGCCCGACGCGAGACACGCCATCGACAGATACAGGCTGTGGGTGAACATCAGCGGAATCAACGACAGCAGGCAGAACATCATGCACACCGACACCATCCAGCTACGTGCGCGCTTCAGGCTGCCGGTGCGTTTGAAGATGTAGTCGGTCACGATGCCGCCGAGCGTATCGCCCACCACGCCCGCCAGGAACACGACCGAAGCGAAGATCGCCGACTTCTTCAATTCCAGGTGATAGCTGTGCAGGAAGTATTGAGGGATCCAGCTCAGGAACAGCCACAAGGTCCAGCCGTAGCAGAAGTACACGATCGTGACCGGCGCCATCCGGCGAAACAGCTTGCCCCAAGGCACCCCTGCCGACTTCACCTTCGGAGCGGGCAGGATCTCGAGTTCTTCCTTCGTAATACGCGGGTGATCTTTTGGATGCTCGGTGAACGTGAACGCCCATACGACGACCCACAACAAGCTGAACGCCCCGCAGATGTAAAACGATTCACGCCAGCCCCAGCTCGCCATCACGAGCACGATGAGGCCAGGCGCGACCGCATTGCCGATGCGCGACGCGGCATGCGTGATGCCCTGCGCGAAGCCGCGTTTTTCTTTAGCGACCCAGCGCGCCATTGCGGATGTCGCAGCCGGAAACGTTGCGCCCTCACCGAAGCCGAGCAGCACGCGCGCCGCCAGCAAGGAGACGAGGCCGCCGGCGAAACCGGTCAGCAACGTGGCGATGCCCCAGATCGCGCCGCATGCGAGCAGTGTGCGTCTTGCGCCGAACCGGTCGCTCACCCAACCGCCGATGATCTGAAACAGCAGATACGGATAAGCAAAGGCCGAGAACACCAGGCCGACTTCCGTATGCGAAAGATGGAATTCCTTGCCGAAACCCGCCGCCGCCGTACTGACGTTGACGCGGTCGAGGTAAGTGATGAAGTACATGATGCACAGCATCACTAGAACGATACTGGTCGCACTCGTTACACGAAACCGCTTCATCGTCTCTCTCCATTTGCATGTATCGACGGCGCGCCTGAAATGACGCGCTTCGTCGTTGCCGCGGCGGCGCGCGCCGCGGGAACATCGCATGTTGTTCAGGGCCGCATTCTGTGCGCGGCTTCATGAAGGAACTGACTTTCGTTGATGCTTGCTTTCGTTGATTCTTGGCCTTCGTTTGGCTGCGCGCTTTTTTCTGCGCGTTTGCTTGTGCGTTTGCTTGCGCGTTTCCCACTCAGCGCGGCTGCCTGGCGTTTGATGCTGGCGTTTATGCCGGCTCGCTCAGGCTGCCGCCCTTAAACCGGAGGCTTGCGTCGGCTCGCTCAACCAGTCCATAGCGGCAGGCAAGCCGCTTTCCTTAAGCGGCACGCCCGCGAGCCGCAAGCCCATTTCGCAGCCAGCCAGCGTCGCGAGCAGTGTCAGGTCGTTGCAGTCGCCCAGATGACCGATGCGGAACATGCGGCCTTTCATCTTGCCGAGGCCCGTGCCGAGCGACATGTCGAAGCGTTCGTAGATCAGCTTGCGCACCGCGTCGGCATCGACGCCCTCGGGCATCATCACGCCGGTCAGCACCGGGCTATACACCGCCGGATCGGCGCACTGAATCTCGAGACCCCACGCACGCACCGCGCGACGAGTCGCTTCCGCGAGACGCTCGTGACGCGCGAAGACGTTGTCGAGCCCTTCGCCGAGAATCATTTCGAGCGCTTCGTGAAGGCCATACAGCAGGTTCGTGTTCGGCGTGTACGGCCAATAGCCGGTCTTGTTCATTTCGACGATTTCGCTCCAGTCCCAGAAGCTGCGCGGCAGTTTAGCGTGCTTGCTGGCGGCCACGGCCTTCGGCGAAATCGCGTTGAAGCTGATGCCCGGCGGCAGCATCAAGCCCTTTTGCGAACCTGAAACGGTGACGTCGACACCCCATTCGTCGTGGCGATAATCTGCACAAGCGAGCCCCGAAATGGTGTCGACGAGCAACAGCGCGGGGTGACCCACGGCGTCGATTGCGCGGCGCACGGCGGCGATGTCGGAAGTCACGCCCGTCGATGTTTCGTTGTGAACGACGCACACCGCCTTGATCGCGTGCTGCGTGTCGGCGCGCAGACGCTCTTCGATCATTTGCGGTTGAACTCCGCGCCGCCAGCCTTCGATGCCTGGCAAACCGAGGAACTCGGGCTTTAGCCCAAGGCTCTCCGCCATTTTTTTCCAGAGTGTTGCGAAGTGGCCCGTTTCGAACATCAGCACATGATCGCCGCGGCTCAGCGTGTTCGAGAGCGCCGCTTCCCATGCGCCGGTGCCGGACGCGGGGTAGATCACCACGGGCTGCTGCGTCTTGAAGATCTTCTTGATCCCGTCGAGCACCTTCAGACCCAGTTCGCCGAACTCGGGGCCGCGGTGGTCGACGGTCGGATAGCTCATCGCCCGGAGGATGCGGTCGGGCACGGGGCTCGGCCCCGGAATCTGCAGGAAGTGACGGCCGGCGGGATGAAAATCTAACTTCAGCATTGGGTTCCTCCGATTGAATTTTGCATGCAAAAAACTATATCAGACGAACTTGGCCGAGCGAAAGACGAAAACAGGGCTGTGAGACCGGTGTTTACCCGCGCGCTTACGTCGTCGACGCGGTTCGGATAAAATCACATCCAACGAGGCACGAGGGACGTTTGTATGCAAAATTCGGAATTTGACGCAGGCCTAGCGGCATCGTCGGTATTGCCGAAGGTGGAGCGTCAGCGCTTGCATGACACGGTGGTCGAGCACATTCGCCGCTTTATCGTCGAAGGCGTGCTGGAACCCGGCAAGAAACTGAACGAGCGCGAGTTGTGTGAAACGCTCGGCATCTCCCGCACGCCGTTGCGCGAGGCGCTCAAGGTGCTCGCTGCTGAAGGGCTGATCGAGATTTCGCCGAACCGGGGCGCGTCGGTGTCGAAGATGTCCGAGGCCGAGTTGCGCGAGACCTTTGAATTGATGAGCGGTCTGGAGGCTTTCTCAGGCGAACTCGCGGCGGAGCGCATGACGGCGGCCGAGCTCGCTGAGATCAAGGCACTGCATTACGCGATGCTCGCCTGCCGCGCGCAAAACGACCTGGCCGGCTACTACAGCCGCAATCAGGCGATTCACGACAAGATCAATGAAGCCGCGCGAAATTCAGCGCTGCGGCAAACTTACATCGCGGTGAACCGGCGCTTGCAGGCGCTGCGCTTCAGGTCGAACTTTCAGATTCCGAAGTGGGACCGCGCAATCCACGATCACGACGAGATGTTGAAGGCTCTCGAGGCGCGGGATGGGAAAAGGCTGAGCGCGATTCTGCGGCAGCATCTGCTCGATAAGCGGGATGCGGTTTTGCAAGTGCAGTCGCGGGAAGAGGTGGCGGGGTCGGGGTTGAAGGCTTGAGGGTAACGGGTTTATGGCGACCCCGCCGGTAGGGTCGGTAGGGTTAGGGAAGCTTTTGCGCAGGGCTAAAACACGGCCGGCGCTCATCCACTACTGCCCCAGCGCGGCGCCTCACGCTGGCCGATGAAATCTGCAGCGACCCGGTTGTAGCCGGCCGGATCAATGTCGCGTACATCGCCCCGTTCAGCAGTTCGCCGTAGCAAATGGCGCCCTGATATTCGATAGATGCCGCGCTGTTCGGCGAGGGCTACCGATAACCGCCAAGCGACTGGATCGTGCCCCGACTGACGCTTGTACGCTTTCTAGCGATGTAATGAGCGACTTGCCGTTAATCATGCCAGCCTGCTGCGTCTGCACGATGGCCGGCGAATTGTTCGGGGTCGTGCCGTTCTTCTGCGCGTTGAACTGGCCATACATGTTCATCGAGACGCCAGCACGGAGGGCCGATTGATGTTGATCTGCGGGATACCGTTCTGCGTCGCGATGGCGCCCGGCATGATGTGCGCGCCGGCCCGGGCGGGCAGCCGAGCGGGTTATGCAGGAATGACGGGAAGAAGCATGCGGAAAATTCAGATTGACATGGGGCACCGCCCCGAGGGCCGTTGCGTATGAACGGCGACTTCGTGAACTGTGCATGCCGTTAGCTGTGCCGCCCATCGGGCGGCCACTGCATGAACTGTTTCCGGTCGCCATGCCTGCGGCTTTCCGTAGTCATCCTTAACGGTTGTACCCGTTAAGGCACAGGCGCTGTATAAGGAAGATGACGATCACGAAATCCGGCAACTGCCGAAATCAGGTTTTCATTGCGTCAGGACCGCGAGACACTTTCTGCATATGCGCGCCGCGCAAGGCATCATGCAATGGCCAAAGCCGCCCTCGTGGCGCCACCTGTGCACGAACAGGACCGACGTGAAGCCCGCAGGACATCGGCGGCAAGCCCAACCTCCAAAGTTGTCCACAGAATCTGTTCAGAAGCCTGTGGACAACCTCCGCAAACAAACGCCAAGTACTTGACCCGACACCTCAATCCCGCGCTGTCTCCACTGCGGGCAACCCGACACGGCATCGCCCGAAAATCCGCTCCCTCACCGCACCCCGTCCCTGCGTCGCAGCGACTCCGGCAACCCACGCAATACGATCACCGCGCAAACCAGACTCATCGCGCCGATCACATATAACGCCGGCGTGGTGCTGCCAGTCAAATCCCGCACTCGCCCGACCATGATCGGGCTTACGATTCCGCCCAACTGTCCGAGCGTATTGATCAACGCGATGCCGCCGGCCGCGCCTGCTCCAGTGACCAGCTTCGGTGGCAACGCCCAGAATGCCGGTATCGACGCCACCACGCCCGCGCCCATCACAGCCAATGCGACGATCAGGAATCCGGTCTGCTTGTCGAAGAAGCCCGCGGCAAAGAATCCAATTGCCGACGTCACGAGCAAGCCGAAAACGAATTTGCGCCGCTCGCCCGTCGCGTCGGACAAACGCCCCACCACCACCATGCAGATCGCGCCGCACACATAAGGTACCGCCGTAAGCAAACCGATCAGCGTCGGATTATGCGTGCCCGCCACGCGGATCAGATGCGGCGTCCAGAAATTCAATCCGTACGACGCCACCTGAATCAGGAAGTAGATGAGCCCCAGCGTGAGAAAGCCGGGCGTCCTGATCGCCCCGAGCAACGAATGCCCCGTGTCCGGATGACGGCTTTGCTGCGCGATCTGCTCGGCCAGAAATGACTTTTCAGCGGGAGACAGCCAGTTCGCGTCCTCGATGCGGTCCTTCAGCAGCTTCAACACGAGATAACCAAGCAGCACACAAGGCAGCCCGCCGAGCAGGAACAGCCAGTGCCAACCCGGCATGCCTAGCACGCCGTTCATATGCCCGATGACGAGCCCCGCAAGCGGCGCACCGACCAGCCCCGAGAACGCCGACGCGAGAAACAGCATCGACGTGATACGTCCGCGATAGCTCGGCGGAAACCACAGCGTGAGGTAATACAGTACGCCCGGAGCGAAGCCCGCTTCCATTGCGCCGATCACAAAGCGCAGCCCGTAGAACTGCCATTCGTTGCTGACGAACACCATTGCCGCCGTCGCCAGTCCCCACGAAATCATGATCCGTGCGATCCAGCGCCGCGCGCCGACCTTGTACAGGAACAGATTGCTTGGCACTTCGAACAATACATAGCCGATCACGAACAGGCTCGCGCCGAGACCATACGCGGTATCGGACAAGCCGAGATCGCTTTGTAACTGGAACTTCGCGAAGCTGATATTGATGCGGTCAAAAAACGCAAACAGGTAGCAGATCATGATCAGCGGCATCAGCCGCCACGCCACTTTGCGGATGATGGCCGCGGCGCCATCCGCGCTTTGCTCACGGCCGCCGGTTGCAATTGCGCCCAGGTCACTCATGTTCGTCTCCATTGCCGGATTCGGCAGTGCCGTCCGGTCGTTTAGTGGATCAAGGAAAACTTCAGATTTGCAACACGTAGTCCGGCACGGGATGCAAGTCGCTATTGCGCCCCGCCTTCGCCACTTGCCCCGGCACGTCGTGACCGAGCAAGGCGGGCAGTGCTCGCGACAGCGCAAGCAGCTTCTCCAGATTGATCCCGGTGCGAATGCCCGTTTCGTCGCACATGTTCACGAGATCTTCCGTGCAGATGTTGCCCGATGCACCCGGGGCGAACGGACAACCGCCGAGGCCGCCCAACGCGGCGTCGAAGCGGCGCGCGCCGGCTTCATAGGCGGCCAGCACGTTGGCGAGCCCAAGCCCGCGCGTGTTGTGAAAGTGCAGCGTGAGCGCCGAGGGCTCCACCCGTTCAAGCACCCGCGCGACAAGCCGCGTCACCTGGCGCGGGTTCGCCATGCCGGTGGTATCGGCGAGTGTGATGCCCTCGATACCCATCTCGCGATACGTGTCGACAATGCCGATCACGCGATCCTCGTCGATCGTGCCTTCGAACGGGCAGCCGAACGCGGTCGCCACCGATGCATTGAGCAGCACACCCGAACCCTTCACGTGACGCACGATGTCGCCAAACGCCGTCAGCGACGATTCGCAACTCATGCGCATGTTCGCGCGGTTGTGCGTTTGACTTGCCGACATCACGAGGTTGAGTTCGTCAGCCTTTGCAGCGAGCGCGCGCTCGGCGCCCTTCAGGTTCGGTACCAGCGCCACGTAAATCACGCCCGCGTGCCGCTCGATCCGCTGGAACACCGCGTCGCCGTCGCGCAATGCGGGAATCGCTTTCGGCGACACGAACGAGCCCGCCTCGATGCGCGTAAAGCCTGCCGTGGAGAGCGCATTGATCAATGCGACCTTGTCGGCGGTATCGACCCATGTGGGTTCGATCTGCAAGCCGTCGCGCGGCGCGACTTCCTGCACGATCAGCTTGTCTGCAAACGGCGTGTTCGATACGTGGTTCGACGCGTGGTTCATTGCACGGCTCCTTCGCGGCGCAGCCGCTCGATTTCTTCGCTTGCAAAACCAAGTTCGCGCAGCACGCTGCCGGTATGTTCACCGAGCGCGGGACCTTGCCAGCGCACTTTGCCTGGCGTATCCGACAGCTTCGGCACGATGCCCGGCATCTTCACCGACGCGCCGCCCGGCAATTGCGCCTGCAGCAACATATCGCGCGCCTGGTAGTGCGGATCGGCGACGATGTCCGCCACTGAATAGATGCGTCCCGCCGGCACTTCCGCGCGTTCAAGCGCGGCGAGCACGTCGTCGGTGGAATGGTGCGAGGTCCATGCGGCGATGGCCTCGTCGAGCATCGCGCAGTGTTTGGCGCGGCCGTCGTTGTGAGCGAGCGCCGGATCGTCGGCGAGATCGGCGCGACCAATCACCTGCATCAGCCGCCGGAAAATCGGATCGCTGTTGCCGGCGATCACGACGTAGCCGTCGTCTTCAGTGGGATACGTGTTGGACGGCGCAATGCCTGGCAACGCGCCGCCGCTGCGCTCACGCACGTGGCCGAGCAGGTCGTATTCCGGCACCAGGCTTTCCATCAGATTGAAGACGCTTTCGACGAGCGACACATCGACCACCTGGCCTTCGCCTTGTCCTGTCTTCACGCGAAGCAGCGACATCAACGCGCCGATCACGCCGTGCAGCGAAGCGAGCGAATCGCCAAGACTCACGCCGACGCGCGCCGGCGCGCCGTCCACTTCACCCGTCGTATAGCGAATGCCGCCCATCGCCTCGCCGATCGCGCCGAAGCCCGGTCGGTCGCGATATGGACCCGACTGGCCATAGCCGGAAATGCGGACCATCGTCAGTTTCGGATTGATCGCATGCAGCACATCCCAGCCTATGCCGAGTTTTTCGAGCGCGCCGGGACGAAGGTTTTCGATCACGACATCGGCCTCAGCCGCAAGCCGCTTGACGACCTCTACACCATCGGCTGACTTGAGATTCACGCAAACCGACTTCTTGTTGCGCGACTGCAGATACCACCAGAGCGAGGTGCCTTCGTGCAGCTTGCGCCATTTGCGAAGCGGATCGCCGGTGTGTGGCGCTTCGATCTTGACGACGTCGGCGCCGAACTCGGCCATGAGGCGCGCGGCGAACGGCGCGGCAATAAGAGTTCCGATCTCGACGACGCGGATACCCTGAAGGGGTCCACCCATGTGCTGTCTCCGATGCAGTTTTCTGTTGAGAGACAGCTTGATGGCATGCCGCGGCAGCGTCCAACCGCAATTCGCCAACGACCGTTCGCGAACGGCGAACGCTCAGGCGCAGCGCGGGTTCATGCCGCTGGCGTTGGCGGGCCTTCCGACGCTTCCACCGAACGCAGATGATCGAACAGCAGACGGCTCACCGGCGACAACGCATCGACGTCGCGCACCACGAGCACGAGGCTGCGTTCGGACCAGTCGTCTTCGAGCGGCGCGCCGACCAGCCCAAGAGGACGGCCCATGAGTTGATACACCTTTTGCGGCAACACGCCGACGCCCATGCCAGCTTGCACCATCCGGCAAACCGCGTCGAAACCGGGCACGTGGATGCGCAGCCGCAACGGCTTGCCGGCCTGACGCGCGGCCATATGCGTGCGCGCGTTGATGGAACTCGCGGCGTGGAGGCCGACGTGATCGCCGTCGAGCGTTTCGGCGAAGGTCACGCTCTCGCGTGTTGCCAATGGATGATCGTCGCGCATCACCAGCACCAGAGAATCGCGCCGGTAGTGCTCGACGTGCAGATCGCGCGTATCCGCGTCGCCGGAGCAGATGCCGAGGTCGGCAAGGCTGTCGTCGACTGCTTCGACCACGCCACCGCTCGGCCGCTCTTCGAGGTCGAGCTTCACACGCTCATGCTGCAACTGGAATGCGCGCAGATCTTCGGGCAGGAATTCGACGATGGCGGACAGGTTGGCCATCATCCGCACATAGCCGCGCACGCCGCTCGCGTGGCCCGCCAGTTCTATGCCGATATTTTCGATGTCGCGCATCACGCGCCGTGCGTGATGCAGCAGCGTTTCGCCGGCGGGTGTGAGCGTCATGCCCCGCGCGTTGCGCTGAAACAGCGTGGCGCCCACCGCCTGTTCGAGTTCGAGCAGGCGCTTGCTCGCGGCGGACACGGCAATCGCCTCGCGCTCCGCGGCGCGCGTGAGCGTGCCTTCTTCGTAGACGGCGAGGAAAAGTTGGAGCGTAGTGAGGTCGAGCTTGCGAAGCAGGTTTTTGATCACCATGGCGCGGCGCCGTGAGTTCGGTCAGCGGTAATCATCCCATATGCAGCCGCGCAGCCGCCGCGTAGTCCTTCAATGCGTGAAAGCCTGGATCAACGAAACGCGCTCAACGTGCGGCGCAAAAGCGCGTTTGGTATGCTCGATTGCGGCGCACTTTTGTACTGCAGCTTCCATCGTCAAAGGAATCACTGCGGACCGCATGCGTATCGTCTTCATGAAAAGAATCGGCGTAACGCCGACGCAATACCGTGAGCGCTTTCGCGCAACCTGAAAGAATTGCGCGCGAGCTCCGCCGCTGCGCGACAGAAACATGCGTGAGAAGATAACGGCGTGCTCAAGCCTAACAATCAAGGAACGCCATGAACTCATCTTCTCCGATCCGCGCCATCGTCACCGGACATACGCGCGGCCTCGGCGCGGCGCTCGCTGAACAACTGCTCGCACGCGATGTCGCCGTGCTCGGCCTCGCCCGCTCGCGTCATGCATCGCTCAAACAGCGCTTTCCTGCGTTGCTAGAAGAGATCGAGCTCGAACTGGCCGATTCCACCCGCGTCGCGCAATGGCTGGCGACCGACGCGCTGCGTGCGTTTGTCAGCGGCGCGCACACCGTCTTGCTGATCAACAACGCGGGCATGGTGCAGCCGATAGGTCGGGTCGAAGAGCAGGACGCGGCGTCCATCGCCACCGCGGTGAGTCTCAACGTGGCTACGCCGCTGATGCTGGCGAGTGCGCTCGCCGCAGCGAGCCCGGACGCAAGCGATCGGCGCATCGTGCATATTTCGAGTGGCGCGGCACGCAAGGCATACGCCGGCTGGAGCGTCTACTGCGCGACGAAGGCCGCGCTCGATCATCATGCGCGCGCCGTCGCACTCGACACAAACCGCGCGCTGCGTATTTGCAGTCTCGCGCCGGGTGTGATCGATACAAACATGCAGGCGGAAATTCGCGGCACCGACATAGAGCAGTTCCCCATGCGCGAGAAGTTCGAAGACCTCAAGCGCAGCGGTCGGTTGTCGACGCCCGAGCAAGCCGCGGCTCAATTGCTCGACTACGCGCTCAGCGATGCATTCGGTAAGACACCCGTGGCCGACATCCGCGAGATGGCGAAATCAGCTTGAGGCGTCGCGACTATCGTGGCTCCCGAAAAGTCTCACCTTTGAGCGCACGCGCAGACGATTTATGGGCTTTTGTCACGGGTCATCGCGCGAATTGCGCTGTATGTGCAACGGTATTCAGCGTCGCTCGACACGACGCGTTCGCAAGGCAAGCGCTGAACCGTACGATCCCGAAAACCCTCACCTTTCACACGCAGCGTACCAGTCCCGACGAAATGCGGGATTGGACGACTCCCGAAAACCCTCACCTTTGGATCTGAGGGACAGGCCGCAAAGCCTTACTGGGCGCCGCACCGCAGTGCGTCGACAGACGATTCCCGAAAACTCTCACCTTTGGGAGGGCACCAATGATCTGCATACCCAGGTAAGAGGTTTTACGCTCGGTGTTCGATATGCGGCGACTCACGACCCGCTGCTTCGTACACATGCGACGGTGAGGCCCCGGCAATCCAGTCGCTCACGGATCCTTAAACGACTCATTGGCTCCTGAATTTCCTCACCTTTGAACCGGCGAAGCGGCCTTAGGACCTGCTTTCATCGCCGCGCCGGCTGGACATCTCGCACATTTAGCGCATTTCAGCGGCAGGAAAGGGCGCAACACCAGCGTTAAGGAAGCTCACCGAGCCGCTCCCGAAAACCCTCACCTTTGGCCAGGGCAGACACTCGCGCCAGCAGCGCAAGCAAACGCATTTAGCCCGCGAGCTTGCGAAACGTCTCGAGAACCGCGTCGCCCTTGAACGGCTTCACGATCCAGCCCTTAACGCCCGCCGCCTTGCCGCGCTCTTTCATCGCAGGGCTGCTTTCCGTTGTCAGCATGATGACGTTGACGGTCTTGTTCGCGAGTTCGCCGCGAATCTTTTCAACCATCGTGAGGCCGTCCATGTTCGGCATGTTGACGTCGCTGATCACGAGCCGGATTCCGGGACTCGCCTTCAGTTTCGCGAGACCGTCCTTGCCGTCCACCGCCGTATCGACATCAAGACCGTTCTTCTTCAGAAAGCTGGCCACTTCATCGCGCACCGCGCCTGAGTCATCCACTACCAGAATTTTCGACATATCTATTTCCTGTCACAACAATCCGTTGACGATCAAAACAACTCCAGCTCACCGCTGGTTTCTTCAATGGCACTGGTGTCCGCAATGAAGTCGACGGGCGCAGACGCACAGACGCACACGGTCGCGGCAAGCCGAGCGGTGCCGTCGAGCGTCACCGAATACGACGACAGCAGTCCCGGCTTCAGCTCATGCAGATGCGGCAAGCAACGCGCGCTCAACACATAAGGCGTCGACATGCCGAGGTCCGGAAAATAGCGCAGCAGTTCCTGGTTCATCGCCCCGCAGCACAGGTTGCAGATTTCCAGAAACGCTTCCTGAAACGGCCGCTCGTCGGCGTCTTTCAGGTAGTAGTTGCGCGTGCTGTCGTTTTCGTCGAAGTGAAGAATCAGCAGCAGCCTGAACACGATCGACGAAATGGTCAGCACGACAACCTGGGTGCGGTGCGTCGCGCCTGCGTCGGCTTGCGCAATCGGCACGATTTCGCAGCAGTCGTCGGGGCTCAACGGCAAGCGCGCCTGTGCGGCCTTGCGAAAAATGCGCTCGAAGCTGTCTTTTGCGTGCGCCGTAATCACGCCGTCACCTCGTCCAGCTTCGAATGAAACTGATTGGCCATCGACTCCACGCTGGCAAGCGACGCCGCAATCATCTTGCCGCCCGCCTGAATGTCCTGAAACGTCGAGGTCGTGGTCAGGTCATTGCGATGCAGACTGTCGCGATAGCTCTTGGACAACTCTTCAGAACGCGCGGCGAGCGTGCGCACTTCGCCGGCCACCACCGCAAAGCCGCGGCCCGCGGGACCGGCACGCGCCGCTTCGATCGACGCGTTCAACGACACGATCACCACATGCCGCACGATCGACGACAGCTCCTGGTTCTTTGCGTGCATGTCGTGATTTTGCGTCATCAGCGAAATCATTTGTTCGTGCCAACGCTCGAACGCCGCGCCGAGACTTTTCAGGCGCGCGGCCTCGCTGGCGATCTGCCGGGCCTGTTGCGCCAACTGCGCTTTGTCTTCGGTAACGGCTTTCAGCGTCGTGCGCAATTCGTCGACGGTTGCCGATTGCTGCATCAATTCGGCGCGCAGATGGGCGGTCTGCGTTTGCAGCTCATGCTCGGCCCGCTCGCGTTCCTGGGCCGATGCGTCGGGTGAGCTCTGCTCCGCCTTGAGCGAATCGATCCGCGCTTGCGCTTCGGTATGCAGCCGCGCAGTGAGCCTCGCTGTGTGCAGCCGATGCGCGGCGAATCCGAGCAATGCGGTTACTGCGCTGCCCGTCAGCGCCGCCAATAAATACTGTTGAATCACAACCATTCCTTGAAGGGCGCCGCGAGCTGCGGCGCAAACAGTGCTCAGCACGTCATCGCGTGGATCGGAAGTTCGCCGTGTTCGTTACGAGCCTCGATGCCGAGCGTATCGACGGCAACGCTGTCTGGCACACTCACGATCATCTGGAATTGACGGAACGCCGCGCCCTTGCGGTCGTCGGTAAAGCGCAGTTGGATGCTGCCGTTTTCGCGCGTCAGGAAGTCGCGCACGGCGTCCATGCCGACGCCGCGGCCCGACACTGCCGTGACCGTCTCCGCCGTCGAAAATCCAGGCCGGAATATGAACTCTGCAATGGCTTCGTCGTCCCGCGTTTCCTCGGAGCCAATCCAGCCGCGTTCCGTCGCAATCCCCCGAATCCGTCCGAGCGCGAGACCGCGGCCATCGTCGCTAAGCGTAATCTGTAATGCGCCGCAGTCCACGCCGACTTCGATCGATATCGAGCCAGCCGGCGTCTTACCTTGCGCGCTGCGAGCCTCGGCGCTTTCAATGCCGTGATCCATAGAATTACGCAGCAGATGCATGAACACGTTATTCAGCGTGCTGCCCGCCTGGCCACGCAGACGGTAGCCGTTATCGTCGATATGCACGCTCGGCGCCGGCTTGCCCAACTCGCTCGCGAGCGAAGGCAGCGACCCGAGCACGCCGGACAGCGCGTCGCGGATGCTTTCGCTGCCTAGCGCGCGCAAATTCCGGCGCAGCGTGTCGCGCATGGTTTGCAGCTCGTGAAGATCGCGTGCGTCGGTCTTGTCGAGCAGATTCAACGTGCGCTGGATCTGTTCCTTCTCGACCATTACGTAGCGGCCCGCGTCGCCCGCGTCGTTATGCTGCGTTTTGCCCTTGCGGCCGAGACTCTGTTCGTTGATCTTCGCGTAGCTCTCGATTGCCTCGCGCACACGCGTCAACTCCTGCATCAGATGCTCCTGATCCCACGAGCGGTCCGCGTCCGGCTGGCGCAGTTCGTGATAGCTCTGCTCCGTTTCATGAACCACGTCCGTCAGATGCTGCAGGTTATACGTGCGCGCATTGCCCTTGATGGTATGCATGTTGCGGAACAGTTCGGCAATTGCTGCATGGTCCGCTTCCGAATGCTTGCGAATGATGCGCTCGTTCTCGCTGACAAAGCCCGCCGAGCTCTCGATGAAGTGATGGAACTTCTCTTCGCTGACCGCCAGAATTTCGCCGATCATGTCGAGACGGCGACGCTGTTCGCTGGCTTCGGCCGCGAGCTTGCGCAACTCCGTCACGTCGCGCACGCAGAGCATAAGGCGCACGATGGTGTCGTTTTCGTCGGTGATCGCGGACCAGCTTAAATCGAGAATCTTCACGCGGCCATCGGGCATGCGCTTCGAAATCTCGCCGACCAGCAGATGCTGATTGAACGCGAAGTTGATGCAGTCTTCACCGAGGCAGGCATGCGCGGCGGCATCGACTTGCGACAACGCGTCAGCGCCCAGATCAGTATCCGCGAACACGAGATCCATCAGCCCGCGCCCGGCAATATCCTTCGTTTCGAAGATGTCTTCCAGATACGCCGAATACTCGGCGTGAATCACAGCGCCGTCGATCACCGTCAGGATGCCTTGCTGCATGTTCTGCAACATCGCCTGAATGTCGGCGGTTTTCTGCTTGAGTTGCGCGGAGCTTTCCTGAATCTTTTCGATCATGCCGTTGAAGGCGACAATCGAATGGCCGATCTCATCGAGCCGTCCCACCGGTACGCGGCGCGTGAAGTCCTGGCTCGATGCGATCTCGCTCATCATCGCTTGCATGCGGCTAAGCGGGCGCGTGATCTGACGGTAAAGCAATGCACCAATTGCGGTCAGCAAAATAATCGCAATGCCGGTAACGACAGCGATTGCCGTCGTCGTGGTCGCGAGCGTGGCGTTGAGCGCGGTGATCGCTTCATCCTTCTCGCGGTTTTTCTCGACGCGCAGCGTTTCGACAATTCCTTCCATTTCGTCGCGATACTGCGCGACGTTCGCGAACAGATACGCCTGCGCGAGTTCATTCTTGCCGTCCGCTTTCATTTTCGCCGTCTCGGCAATGGCGGAGAAATAGTTGCCGAGACTGTCGCCAGCCTGCGAAACGAGGCCCTTTTGCGCGTGACTCGCGGCGTCTCTCGCCTGCACGGCGAGCGCCTGTTGCAGCGCGATTCTTTTCTTCTTCAGTTCGTCCTGCGCCTGCGCGACGACGTCGCCGTCGGGAGCGTAGACCAGCGTCATCGTGGCGAGCTGGACGTCCTTCACTTGCGATACGAGGTCGGCCGAAGCGAGCGCACTGGGCACCACGCCTTCAGTGACTTTGCGCACTTCGGCTGCGCTGCCGCGCGTTTGATAAACGGCGTAGCCGCCGATCGCCGACAACGCGACGAACATCAAAGCAACCAATAGCGTGATGCGATGACGAATAGTCATGTGAACCCCGGATTCTGGTCTTCGCGTCCGCCCTCGTTTGGAGCAGCGCGTTTTTGTGCGAAATAAGATCCCTGCTTGCAGCGCTGCCGAGTATTGCCGAGCCGTGTTACTAAGCGATGACTACACTCTTTTCCGCGCATTCAAAGCCGCAAATTCTTTTCTCAAGTTTTCCGTGGCTATGCCGTTAATTGATCGTCATTAAATTGCGCATTGTCACTATTCCAACAAACTGCGCGTCCAGACTGAAACTCCGTCCGACACCATGGAGCGACGCAATGAACGTCAGCGTGCGCAGCTATCTCTCTCCGACACTCGTATTACTCGCGTTCGATTGGCCCGAAGGCGGCAAGCGCGACGATTTTCTCGGCTTCGCGATCAAGCGGACGCCGGGTTTTCTTTCCGCCGATGGACGGCAGCGCGAAGCGAGCAGTTGGCTGCCCAACCGGCTCACGTTCAACGGCGCCGTGCCGGACACGCAACAAGACGCGTCGACCAACGAGGCGCCGATCCAGAAGTTCATGTGGTGGGACGCACGTATCGACGAAGCAGACCGCGAGAAGTCGTTCACGTATCTCGTGTATCCGGTTGTCGGTACGCCGGGCGCGCTGCATCTGCTCGACGCGCAGAAGGGCGAATGCAAGCTGACGTTGCCGTCGCATATCGAGGCAGGCATCGGCACGTGGTTCAACCGTGCGGTGGTCAGCTCGCAAGCATTTGCGCGCAAAGTTGCGGCGCTGCATCTCGCGCCGGATGCGGCGCCTTCGGCGGAGCAGGCGTTGCGCTTGCGCACCTGGCTCGCGAACGATTTACAGGATGTGTTCGCGCTGACGCTGAAGCAGGCGCATCGCGCGGCTTCGGCCGTGTATCACCTGACCGATCCGCTCTGGGCGATTCCGGCGTTTGCAGAGTTCGGCGCGAAGCAGGGCAAGGCGTCGCTCGCGATCGTATACGACTCGCACGAAGTGTCGCAGAAGGGCAAGCCGCCGGCGCCATCGCCGAATCAACCCGCCGTCGAACAGCTCGCCGATGCCGCCACGTTCGCGCCACGCGACAAGACGCACATCATGCATGACAAGTTCATCGTCACGGACAACGGCAATGGACAAGCCGTGCCCGCGCGCGTGCTGACAGGGTCGGCAAACTTCACAATCGAGGGCATCACGGAGCAGGCGAACGTGCTGCATCTGTTCGACTCGCCGGAACTCGCCACGCTTTATAGCAATCGCGCCGAGGCGCTCGCGAGCAACCCCAGCATTGCCGATACAGCGAAGCTCGCGCCCGGTTGGTCGGAGCCTGTCACGATCGGCAGCGCGAAGGTGCGCGTGTGCTTCTCGCCGGAACCGAAAAACTCGCGCCTGCAGATCGATACGATTGTCGAAGCGATCAGGAATGCGAAGCAGTCTGTGGCGTTCTGTCTTTTCATGCCGACAGACGAGCCGCTGCGGGACGCCTGCTTCGAGGCCGGCGACAAAGGACTGATGATGTTTGGGCTCGTCAATCACATCGGCGCGAAATCGGCGGAAGTAGCGGAAGAGGCCCGGAAAAACGGACAGATCGTGACGACGACCGCGCTCGCCAACATGGATCTGTACCACCGTGGCCGCGACAAGCACGACGTGATCGATGCGGAATACTTTTCACCCGCAACGGTTCCGGCAGGCTTCGAGCCCGAGCTGCGCCTCTTTCCTGGGGAAAGCGCGCCGGGTTATGCGCCTGTGATCATTCACCACAAGTTTCTGGTGATCGACGCCGAGGGCGCAAATCCGATCGTCTACACAGGCTCAGCCAATATGAGCAACAACTCGGAGCATTTCAACGACGAGAACCTGCTGGAGATTCGCGACCGCCGGATTGCCAGCAGTTACCTCGCGGAGTTTCTGCGGCTTTATGAGCACTATCGAGCACGCGCATTGGCGATCCGTCAGCAGCACGGCGGCGCTCACGAGCGATTGATGCTTGCACCAGACGGCGCGTGGTCGAAGAAATACTTCGTCGCGAATAGCCCCGAAGCGAAGGCGCGCATTGCGCTCGCGCACGGCGCGGACTAACAATAGAAATGCGAGCGGTGAGAGATGAAACGCCCGATACCGACGCTCCCGAATTCTCTCACCTTAAACATTAAAGTGCGCCGACAGGTACGCATATTCTCACCTCGCCGGCTCCCGAATCTTCTCACCTAAGCACGCTCGACCAGCTTCAGGCACCCTCCCATCCACCGCCCAACACCTTGTACAACGCCACGAGATTGGACTGCCTCGAAAGCATGTCCGGAGCGCGAACTCCATGTGCCAGCTGTGCGCGACAGGTTTTCAGGAATCGGAGCGTCGAGCACCGTGACGAGGTTGTTGCGGTCTTGCGCAATAGCGCGCCGCTACGGTGCGAGGCTTTCCTTCCTGCTAACGAGCGAGTTCTGCGCCTGTGGTAAGGAGATTGGCAGTCCCCGCAGGTACGCGCGATTGAAAGCGATGAGTCATCTCCTGGAATGGCTCACCTTTGCGGCGACCTCCTGGAACTCCTCACCTTTGCGCCTGAATCACGCAGAACTGTTGAAGGTGCGACCAGAATCCTGGGATGACTCACCATTGCGAGCGCTGCGCCGTCTCCTGGAACGTCTCACCTTTGCGTCGAAGGTGATGGGGTCTCCTGGAATTCCTCACCATCCTGGAATTGCTCACCCTTTGGCGGGATGCGAGCGCGGGCAGTGTGTTCTTGCGATGCGCTATCGCATCAGCTTGACGACGTTGGAGCGGTCCGGTCCTCGCGAGGCGCCGAAGCTGTACCTGGAGCGGCCACTACGCTTTGCCACATACATGGCGGCGTCGGCGACGTCGAGCAAGCCCGCGATCGTCCCGACTCGATCGGGAAAGGTGGCAATGCCGATGCTCACGCCAATCGGAAAACGGCCGCCGTACTCTTTGTCGCCGACGGCGCGAACGCTCGAGACGAGGCGCTCCGCGAGCTCTCTTAATTTCGTGTCGTCACCGCAATGGCTCGCGAGCAGCACGAACTCGTCGCCACCGACGCGGGCCAGCATATCGTTCTGCCTCGTCGCTATTCGCAACGATTCGCCGAGCCGGCGCAGCAATACGTCGCCTGCGCTATGGCCCATCGCGTCGTTGACATTCTTGAAGCCGTCGATATCGAGGTACAGAAGCGCAATTCGATGCGACTCCGCCATGGTGTCGCCCGCGAGCGCGTCGATGGCTGAAAGCAACCGGCGGCGGTTCGGAAGTCCCGTCAATGTATCTTGGGCGGCTTGCTGATCGAGCGCATTCGAGTACGCATGCACCCGGGCGAACGCACGCCGCTGCACATAAATCGTATAGACCATCAGGCAGCACACCAGCACAGCGATGGCTACCAGCGCAGCGCTTCCGAACATAAGGCGTTCGTGAGCGTCCTGTGTGGCCACCTTTCGCCTCTCGCGCCAGTCGCTCAGCAACAGTCCGAGGTCCTGGCGCAGTGCATCCATATAACGCTTGCCTTCGTTCGTCTGCACGAGCGCGATGGCGGCTGCCCGGTTGCCGCTGCGCGCCAGTTCGATAGTGCGCGCGAGTTCCGTCACCTTGTCCGTCTTCCCATGCATGACGCGGCGCACGAGTTCGAGAGACCTTTCGTCGCCGCCTGCCACCTGCTGCAGCCGCAGCACGGTGTCATCCAGATCGAGAATCCCCTGTCGGTAAGGCACGAGGTAGCTTTCATCGCCGGTCAGCAGATAGCCGCGCTGGCCGGTCTCCGCGTTTTCCAGATCGTGCAGCACCCGGTTCACGGCGCCGAGCACGGCGAACGCTTCCTCGTCGCGCAGACCGTCGGCGACGATGATCCGCGCTTCGTACACGAACAGACCGGCGGCGACAAGCAAGCCAATGGCCATGCTGACGTAGAGCGCAATGAAACGGTTACGGTCAGCTTTCGCGGAGCGGAACAAACGCGCGGGCACAAGAGGCTCCAAGGCGGTGGTGGGACAAAGGAAGCAATGATACTGGAGAGCCGTGAGCGGTTCTCGTAAAGCCGGGAAGCGGATCGGCAGGCGGCTCTTCGATATCGGTTAAAAAGATGAGAGGCATGTTGTTCGGTGACGTTGCGGTCCTGACGGCGGTTACTGTTTATCGGCAAATACAGCCGCATCATTAACGCAGTGCGTGCGAAAGGATTTGGCTGAACAATCGTGCGCTATACCGCCTTGTCCTGTGCTTTGGATAACAGCTGGAACGTCGAATCGACACGGCTTGGTGAAGGCTCGCGTGTGTGGTGCACTTAATCAAAACAAGCCTTCCAACCTGCCGCGAATAACGCTTCACTTCGTGACAAGGCTTGCCTATGTTCATAGAGCCACCAGCGAATCCCCAGCTATTTGCGGCGCACCCGAGCACAGGCTTTTGCCTGAGCCCGCACGCTCGACGCGAGAGCCGCTAGTGCACAAACTTCGCCGACCCCGGCAGTTGAACGCACGCGCAGATTGCCACGAACAACCGCCACGTCCGCCAATACGATTCTTTTTAAGGAGACAGCAATGAGCACGAATCTGTCAGTGGTCAAAGGTATGTATGAGGCGTTTCAGCGGGGCGACATTCCCGCGATACTCGAGGTCATCGCGGAGGACGTGGAATGGCGCCTCGTCGGTCCGGCCTCGATGCCGTTTCCGAGAGAATGCCGCGACAGGAACGAGGTAGCCGGATTCTTCAGGGCGCTGGCGGAAAGCGACGACATCGCGCTATTCGAAGCGCGTGAATATATCGACGCGGGAGACAATATCGTCATACTCGGCTTCGTGAAAGGCACGATCCGATCGACGGGCAAAGCGGTCGAAAGCGAGTGGATTCACGTGATGACGCTCAAGAACGGCGTGCTGACGCGGTTCGTTGAGTTCTTCGATACAGCATCGAGAGGCGGCCACTAGCCTGATGTTGCGCGACACGCGGCTAGAACTTCACCTTCACCTGGAAGCCGATGGTGAACGGAAGGCGGTCGGACGGAATGGGCGGAACCACGATGAAGTTCGCGCCCACGCGCTTATATTCGACCATGACAAGCGGCGCGAGCACCGGCCCGATCGTATGGTCGCGGCCGAGTCCCCAGTTGCCGTAGTTGTAACCCGAGATGATGCCGCCCATCGCCGCGATTCGCACGATGCCCCAATGCAGGAAATCAGGTGACCAGACGCCGCCACCATAATACGAAGGCCGGCTCAACGAATTGCGAAAACCGCCCGCCGTCAGCGCCCATTGATTGTTGAGCCAGCATTCGACGCCGAGGCCCGGATTGAACGGCTCGAAGTGAGTGTCCGGGTCGGGGTTGATGTGATACGAGCCGAGCATTGCGTCGGCCCATACGCCACCCTCGCACCAGCTGGCCGCGTGGGCCGCGGATGCGCCGGCGAGGCCCGCGACGAGCGCGAACACTGTGTGTCCAATGTGCTTGCTGATCTGCCGAAGATGCATGTCCTCTCCATCGCCGGTCGAGCGCCGGTGTAATGCTGTTCTGGTATTTGTGCGTGCCGCCCGTCGCGCACTGTACCGCAAGCCACTCATGCGATGTTGAAGACGCACTCGGGCTTGCGGGCACAAGACGTGCCGGCAAACGGCTACACAACCATAACGGAGGACTGATGGAAAAGCAGTGAAGGCGGGCGTGCGCCTTCACGTCGTGTGGCGAATGTCTACAGACCGAGATCCGAGAGGCCCGGATGATCGTCGGGGCGGCGGCCGAGCGGCCAGTGGTACAGACGGTCGGCGTCACGGATCGGCAAATCGTTGATGCTGGCGTGACGGCGAGCCATCAAGCCATGTTCGTCGAACTCCCAGTTCTCGTTACCGTACGACCGGAACCAGTTGTTCGAATCGTCGTGCCATTCGTAGGCAAAGCGGACGGCGATGCGGATATCGGTGAATGCCCACAACTCCTTGATCAAACGGTAGTCGAGTTCCTTTGCCCATTTGCGGCGCAACAGCCCGACGATTTCCGCGCGGCCATGCGTAAATTCGGCGCGGTTGCGCCACACGCTGTCCGGCGTGTAGGCGAGCGATACGCGTTCGGGGTCGCGCGTGTTCCAGCCGTCTTCAGCGGCGCGAACTTTCTGGATTGCGGTTTCACGCGTGAACGGCGGCACCGGCGGGCGGGTTTCAATCGAATCGGCCATGAGGGTTCCTCGCTTGTCAGGTCGGGTTGGGATCAGGTTGCGGTCCGCCGGGATGGCGGGGGCTTGCTTGAAGATTGACGTGAGGCTTTGTTGCTTGCGGACGCATCTCGCTTGCCGATGGACGGCACGTCGATCAAGGTCTGGGCGGCGGCTTGCGCGTCGAGTGCGGCGTCTGGCTCGCCGCTCACGAGCGCCACGGCGATCGCACCGTCGAGCAAGACCAGCCACTGACGCGACAAGCGCGCGGCGCGCTTCGCGTCCCCATTCGATTCCGCGACGAACTCGTCGCATTGCGTCCGCACAAAAGCCAGCAGGTGTTCCTTATGTTCCCGCGCGACGACGCGGATCGGATCGTCCGCGAAAGCGATCTCGCCCGCTGCATTCAGAAACGCGCAGCCGTGAAAATCTTGCGACGCGAACCATTCCCTTAACACGTCGAACATGCCGAGCAGCCGTTTGCGCGCGGTTGTGCCGCGCCGCTGCGTGCCCGCGATAAACCAGTTCATCCAGCGTTCGTCGCGCCGTTCGAGTGCGGCCGCGACGAGCGCGTCTTTCGATTCGAAATGCGTGTAGAAGCTTTTACGCGCGGTGCCGGACTGCTTGACGATGGCATCGACGCCGGTCGCATGAATGCCACCCGCGTAGATCAGTGCTTCGGCAGCGTCCAGCAGACGGTCACGTGCGCTGGGCGCCGGTGCTGGCGCCAAGGTTCTTTCGGTAGTCGTATTCGTTGCCATGTGCAAAGGGTAGAACGGTCATTCTCCTTCGTCAAGGTTTATCGCATTTTGTGTGTGGCTCGCACGAACTGTTATCTTGATCGCGCTGAATCAACCGGAATCCATTCATGAGCACATTGACTGCCCGCGCCGTGATCGTGCGCGCTTTGCTTGCTGCAACGCTGCTGACGGCAATGGCCTGCACGCCTCTGCAAGTGCTCACGCATTCGGTCAGCCAGAACGAGGCGCGCGTACCGGCGGGACGCTACGATCTCGACCATGACCATTGCAGCATTACGTTCGACGTCGAGCACTTCAAGTATTCGCGCTTTACGATGCGTTTCGATCGCAAGACGGGGCAGTTGGACTGGCACGAAGGCGGGCTCGATCGGAGTAGTACGTCTATCGCGATCGACGCCGCGAGCATCGACACGAATGTGCCGCTACTCGACAAGATGGTGAAAAGCGAGAGCCTGCTCGACGTGGAACGCTATCCGGAGATTCGTTTCGTCAGTACGAAATTCGAGCGCACCGGCGAAGCGCGCGGCATGTTGACGGGCGATCTGACCATTCACGGGGTCACGCAGCCAGTCGCGCTCGAGGTCACGTTCAACGGTTTCGGGTTCGACCCGCTGACGAAAAAAGACACGCTCGGCTTTTCCGCGGACGGGCATTTCAGTCGCGCGAAGTTCGGTTTAGCGACGTGGTATCCGGCAGTCGGCGACGATGTACATGTTCGTATTCAGGCCGAATTTGCCAGAACGCCCGCAGGCACGTGAGGGCAGTGCGGGCGTTGTAGGCTGCATTGTTCTCACACGGCAAGCGTTGTCTTGCCTACACGGCCGTCCAATCGAGAATCACCTTGCCGCTTTCGCCGGAGAGCATGGTCGCGAACGCTTGCTGATAGTCATCGACCTTGAAGTGGTGCGTGAGGATCGGCGACAAGTCGAGGCCGCTCTGTAGCATCGCGACCATTTTGTACCAGGTTTCGAACATCTCACGCCCGTAAATGCCCTTGATTTCGAGGCCTTTGAAAATCACCTGCGTCCAGTCGATTGCTGTTTGAGCGGGCGGAATACCGAGCAGCGCGATCTTGCCGCCGTGATTCATCGCTTCGAGCATGCTGGTGAACGCGCTCGGTACGCCGGACATTTCCAGGCCAACGTCGAAACCTTCAGCCATGTGCAGGTCCGCCATCACGTCGCGCAACGATTCGCGCGACACGTTCACCGCGCGCGTCGCGCCCATTTTGCGCGCGAGTCCGAGGCGATAGTCGTTGACGTCGGTAATCACGACATTACGCGCGCCGACGTGCTTCGCAATCGCCACCGCCATGATGCCGATCGGTCCGGCGCCGGTAATCAGCACGTCTTCGCCAACCAGGTTAAACGATAGCGCGGTGTGCGTGGCATTGCCGAAGGGGTCGAAAATCGCGGCGAGGTCGTTGGAAATTTCGGGCGGAATCTTGAAGGCGTTGAACGCCGGAATCACCAGATACTCGGCGAACGCGCCCTCGCGATTCACGCCCACGCCCACCGTATTGCGGCACAAATGCCGGCGTCCCGCGCGACAGTTGCGGCAGAAACCGCATGTGATGTGCCCTTCGCCGGACACGCGGTCGCCAATCGAAAAGCCGCGTACTTCCTCGCCCATCTCGACGATTTCACCGACGTATTCGTGCCCGACATGCATCGGCACGGGAATCGTTTTTTGCGCCCAGTCGTCCCACTTCCAGATGTGAATGTCGGTGCCGCAAATGGCGGTATGCGTGATGCGGATCATCACATCGTTATGGCCAACTTCGGGCACTTTGACGTCGGTCAGCGTGAGGCCCGGCGCGCGTTCGAGTTTTGCCAGTGCTTTCATATGCGCCTCGTCTCAGATGACACCAAGCTCACGACCGACGCGCGCGAACGCATCCACAGCGCGGTCGATCTGTTCAGTCGTATGCGCGGCGCTCATTTGCGTTCGGATGCGCGCGCGGCCCTTCGGCACAACCGGAAACGAAAAGCCGATCACATAGACGCCTTCGTTCAACAGCGCATCGGCCATTTTCGAAGCGAGTTGCGCGTCGCCGAGCATCACGGGAATGATCGGATGTTCGCCCGGCACGAGCGTGAAACCGAGCGCGCTCATCTTGCTGCGAAAGTGAGCGCCGTTTTCACGTACGCGCGTGCGCAGTTGCGCGCCTTCCGCGCTTGCGAGCAATTGGAGCACTTTCAGCGATGCCGCCGCGATGCTCGGCGTCAGCGTGTTCGAGAACAGATACGGACGTGAACGCTGCCGTAGTAAGTCCACAATTTCCTTGCGCGCGGCAACGTAGCCGCCCGATGCGCCGCCGAGTGCTTTGCCAAGCGTCCCGGTGATGATGTCGACGCGCGACAGCACGCCGCAATGTTCCGGCGTGCCGCGCCCGTGTTCGCCGACAAAACCCACGGCGTGCGAATCGTCGACCATCACGAGCGCGCCGTAACGGTCCGCGAGATCGCAGATGCCGGCGAGGTCGGCGATGATGCCGTCCATCGAAAATACGCCGTCCGTGGCGATCAGTTTGAAGCGCGCGCCGGCGGCGTCCGCTTCTTTCAGTTTCACTTCGAGGTCTGCGAGATCGTTGTTCTTGTAGCGAAAGCGCTTCGCCTTCGAGAGCCGCACGCCGTCGATAATGCTCGCGTGATTCAACTCGTCGCTGATGATGGCGTCGTTCTCGTCGAGCAGCGTTTCGAAGAGACCGCCGTTCGCATCGAAACAGCTTGAATACAGGATGCAATCGTCGGTTTGCAGAAAATCGGCGAGCGCCTGTTCGAGTTGCTTGTGCACGGTCTGCGTGCCGCAAATGAAACGCACCGACGCCATGCCGAAGCCGTCGTTGTCGAGCCCCTGCTTTGCGGCTTCGATGAGGCGCGCGTCGTTGGCGAGGCCCAGGTAGTTGTTCGCGCAGAAGTTCAGCACGTCAGTACCGTTGGCGAGACGAATGTCAGCCGATTGCGGGCTGGCGATCACGCGCTCGCTCTTGAAAAAACCGTCGGCGCGGATCTGCTCGAGAGTGCCGCGCAGATGGGCGAGGTAAAGGTCACGCATGAACCAGGCTCCTGAATGGTGATAGACCGCTGCTATCTGTCCACCGCTTGAGTGGCTCAACATGGGCGGGCACGAGACGGCCTGTTATAGTCGGCTGTCAGTTTTATCGGAAATTTTCGTTTTTCCGAACTAGAATCCGGTATATCGAACAACTCTAAACGATGGGTCAAGAAATGGCAAGTTCGGGTATTCGCCGTGCGGCGGCTGGCGCGGCGCCCCCTCCTGGCGCAATGCCGGCTGCGGCAATCGCGGCGCCACCGCGTGTGGGCGAGCGGATTCAGCGTCTGCGCGCCGAACGGCGCATGACGCTCGACGATCTGTCGCGCGCGGCCGGCGTGTCGAAATCCATGCTATCTGAAATCGAACGCGACAAGGCCAATCCGACCATCGCGGTCGCCTGGCGGCTGACCAATGCGCTCGGCGTCAGTCTCGATTCGCTGTTCGCGCCGCAAAAGACGCCGGAAGCTATCGCCGTCGCCGGCCCGCACGACATTCCCACGTTGAGCGGGCACGACGCAAAGTATCAGTTGCGAGTATGGGGGCCGATCGAGCTGGCCGGCAAATTCGAGTGGTACGAGTTGACACTGCAGGCCGGCGGAGCGCTCGTCTCGAACGCACACGAACCCGGCACGCGCGAGCATCTGACTGTGCTGCAAGGATCAATCGAAATCGAGGCAGCCGGAACGACGAAGCGGCTCAAGGCAGCGGACACCGCGCGCTATGTCGCCGACGAGCCGCACGCCATCCGTAACGCTGGAAAAGGCGAGGCGAAAGCGCTGCTGGTGGTGATTCACGGCTGAAGCGGCGGCTCACCGCAGCGCCGCGCTGAGTGCAGGCCAGGCTGCTTGATGGCGGAATCGGCTCTTGCGGCGAGGTTGCGTCGATCACTGTATATTTGTACAGTACAGGGTATCGACTGGAGCCGACAATGAACGACCCGACGACGGACCGAACCGACCCAACCGACCGCGCTCTGGCCGCGCTACGCTATCGAACCGCGGTGCGCGACCTGGAGCATATCGTCCGCAACATCGCCGCGCGCTACATCGTGCAGCAGGTGCCGCTCACCTGGCGTCTGCTTCACGGGATCGAAGCGGAGGCGCTCGCGGATCTTGGATTTGCCAGCCGGCATGACGCGCTCATGCTCGGTCTCTTTCAACGCCCATCGGATCTGCCTTATCCGGAAACCGACGAGGCAGTCGACTTTGGCATGTCGACCGCGCTGCCCGCGGTGTTCGCGTTTGCCGTCTCCGCTTACGAGGATGCGGCTCGCGGCGCAGCGCAACGGGCGGCGGAAAACACGACACCCAAGCGGGCTAGAGCCTGGGGCGACTGAGGTCCGGTTTATTGGTCGAGGTCTACAATACGCGCAACTAACGGAACGATAGCGCATGTCGCCACCTCACTTGTCCGATCCCGTCCCGCGCCCCGAGCCGTCCACCGATCTGTTCGATCAGCAGCGTGAAGACTGGCGTCGCGATCCACAAATCGCTTTCGACGCGTGGCTCGCGAAGCAGCATTTCCGACGCTCGTCAGCAGAGGTCTATCAGGCGCAGTGGGGGCTTTTTCTCGAGTGGCTGGCCGCCCGTCAAAAGAGTCTCGTCACCGTCGATACGCAAACCATTGCGGATTTCGTCGCCGGTCTGGAGATTCGCAAGCCGCAACGTGTCCGGTATTTGCGTCTGATTGAGCGCGTGCTCGATCATGTGCGCGAAGTGGAAGCGTCGTCGACCAATCCGGCTCGCTTCATCGCTCAGGATGGCGAAGCGGCATGGCGCAACGCGCGCGACAACGAACCGACCGGTTTTCTCAATCACGCCGAACGGGCCGCGCTGATCGCGCATCTGTTTTCACCGTTGCAGCGATTGTCAAAGGCACAGCGCTGGAAAGAGCGGCGCGACCGCGCATTGATCGCCGTGTTTCTTGGCGGAGGACTTAAGACGGGCGAGGCGGCCGCGCTTACGGTTAGTTGCACGTTAATGAACTCGCCCTGGGTAACGATCGATTCGGCCAATCCGACGCTGATCCGGCGCACCCGGGTCGTGCCTTTCGCCTCGGCCCTTCTTGACGCCTGGCTTGCGGACCGGCGTCTCGCGGAACTGGCTGGCGATCTGGTGTTTCCGGCGTCGCCTTCGGGAAGGCCGATGCACAAAGCCACGATGCTGAGGGCGGTCGATGCGCTCGTCGAGGCGGCCGGCATCGCCGCGTCGCGCACGTCGCGCACGTCGCGCACCAGTCCGCAAACCTTGCGGAACACGTTTGCCGCCGATTTGTTCGAAAGCGGCGTGGAGGCGGAACTGGTCGGGCAATGGCTCGGATTTGTGCAGGCCGTGTCTGCGAATCGTCTCTATCGCGCGTGGCAAACGTGGGTGGATCAGCAGGATTTGCGAGTCGTCGATGAACCGGATGCCGCCGCGCCGCTACTGCCTGAGCCCCGAATGGACGGGCGTTTCACGAGGAAACCTGGCGCGGGGAAGTCCTGAAAGTCCTCACTTTCCGTCTCCCGGATTTCCTCACCCCGGATTTCCTCACCTTTAACGATTGGGCGCTTAGGCGCCGCAATTCGCGTCACGTCCGCGCCGAAAGCGAATCGCTCGATAAAAACCGGCTCACCGCTTCCAGCCGTGAATCCCCGGGCCCGGACGAGTGGTCGCATTCCGGGCATTGCAATTCGAATCGGTGATCGACGTGAGACAACTCGGGCTCACCTTCATCGCACTTGGGGCAACGCAGCGGCAAAGTCACGTGGCCATCCGCTGCAGTGCCGATGGCGCGCAGTTCGTCATTTGTCAACCGGCCGGCTTCGACTAGCGAGCAAAGCAGGTGGCCGATCGCAGGCTCGATGCCCTGCTGTCCGCGCAGTGCCGCAAGTTCTTTGGTCAACGCATCCACTTCGTCAGATTGCTCGCGCAATTGCGCATCGAGCCGGTCGCCGCGCGCCTTGGCTGCCGCTAGCTGCTGAATGAACTCGAATTCTTTGCGGCTCGCGTCACGTACCCCCGACTGATATGTGGCCGCCATGCTGCGCAGCGAATCGAGTTCCACGAGCATCGGCTTCACGCGGCGCTCGGCTTCCGCGATGGCGTCCTTGATCTGCTGCGCATAGTGTTCGGTGCTCTGACGCAGTTCGACATGCAATGCGTCGATGCGGTCGCGCAGCGTTGCGTTGGTCGCCTGTTCCGTATCGATGCGTTGGCGAAGTGTTTCGTTTTCATGTTCCAGCCGACGCACCGCCGCCTGCAGGCCTTCCTGATGCGCCGTTCCATGCGTTGTGATGCTAGACAACTCGGTTTCCAGCGCCCGAACACGCTCCCAAGCAGTTTCCGCTCGTTGCTCGCTGCGTTTGATTGCATCTTCAGAAGCGTCGCGGCGAATTTCCGCGTCTCGTGCGCGTTGCTCCGCGGCCGCGATTTGCATGCGCGCTTCGTCGCGCTCGGCATCCAGTGTTGTGCGTGCCTGGGCGACCGCTTCTTCGAAGAGTGCGCCCAGCAGTTCTCCAGCGCGCTCTTCCAATGCTTTCGGAATGGCGCCGGCGCCGATGTTAACGCGCGACACGCTGCGGATGCGTTCCCAAAAATGATCGATGTCCTTCGGGATATCGCTGGCGCTGCCGGTTTGCGTGAGCTCACGTACCGCAGCCATGGACGGACGTATTCCCAGATCGAAAAAAAGTCGCTTGCAGGCATGTAGCGACAATTCCTGGCGGCGGCCACCGCCAGCTCGCATGGCGTCGAGTTCTTCACGAATGACTCGCCGTTCGTCGTCCAGGTTCATACCGGTCCCGATGTTGTGCGAATTGTATAAATCATAACAAAGTACGTAGCAAACGCTACGGTTTTTTAGCGTTGTGCCGGAATGCGTGCTTCCAGGGTCTTCGTGCTGTGAGTTTGCGCCTGCAGAGCCGCGCGCGTTGTCCTTTTCCGTGAAACAAAACGAAGAGTAGTCGGTAAGTTATTGTAAATACAGCAAATTTGTCATTGCTGGCTTCATCGGGCACTGTTTCACGATACGCGAGATCGGGACTGGGGTGAGTTAGAGGCTTGTTTCGGAGAACTCGCGGGGGCGATGCTAGAGAGTAATAAAAATAAACACCTTTGAACCATGTTAAAAACGTTAACGCCACAGCAAAGCCTTATCTGACGGGGCTTTCAGACGGCAAAGGTGAAGCTTTGCGGGAGACGTGGTGAGATCCTACGGGAATCTGGAGTGATGACCTTCGGGATGCTCGGTGAGTAACTCCGGGGCACATCGTGAGCGGGTTCGGGAACACCCCTTACTGCGCGGTTTGACCGAAGGTGAGGCTTTGCGGGACCTCATTGCCCGCAAGCGCCCGCTCGTACGAGAAGGCAGCCGGAAGTGAGGCCACAGCGACGGTGAGCGCTTTCGGGACAATGGCATCGTCTTGTTTTTGCCCGTATTTCCGCCCCACAAAACCTCGAGGTGAGTGAACACAGGAGAAAACGCGGACCGCAGGTGAGCTTTTACGGGGATAGATAGAGCTATTTGCCTGTATTTCGAGCATCGAAACGCTGAGGTGAGCTTTTGCGGGACGTATTTCCCGTTTTGCGACGGATTTCCCCTAGCCACTATTGCGCGCGCAGAGGTCGGCACATGCAAAGGTGAGGAAATTCGGGAGCTGTAGTCGGTGTGGCCCGATGCCAGCCAAAATTCCAGGCGTTAGGCGGAAAGGTGAGGCTTTTCGGGACACTTTGGGACTCGTTTTCAGCCCAAAGGTGAGCCGATGCGGGATCAGAATGCCCTTCGTGGTCCGCTAATGTCCGGTGCACGGGTGTCTTCGTCCGTTCGTTCGATGTCGCTGGAATGGCCAAGGTGAGACTTTTCAGGAATGTTTTGCGCGAGAACCGGGTTCGACGATCTGGGTGATGGACCGTTAAGGTGAGGTTTTACGGGAGGGCTGGGAGCTGGATTGTGGCTGCATCCCGTCGATCGCAGCTCTTTAACCGTATGAAAATAAACGATAAATTTTTCTTTCGGCGGAAGGGTGAGACTTTTCGGGAGCTGCGTCGACGGAGGCTGCCGACGCACAGTTGGGTGCTAAGGTGAGAATTTTCGGGATCGTTTCAGGCCGCTTTTAAGCGGTTGGGCTTTGGAAACCCGCGCCATTTCGAGCGTTGAACTCAGGCAATGGTGAGCCTTTACAGGATGCTGCGGGCGAGACGGACGCTCATTCTGCGGTCGCTATCCCTGTTTTTATGAATCTGCACGGTGAAGGACGTTGCGGCGTACAGACACGCCTCGCAGACGTCGCTGGAATACAGTGAATGCGCTGGCTCACCAGTTGATGCGCAGTTAGCCACGCAGATTCGCCCTCCGGATAAAAGAACGCAAAATTTTTTGAGGTGAGCCGATTCGGGATGACGTGCTCCCCTTTGCGTCGACGCCCAAAACGGTGTCATTTTCCCGAAGCCGCGACGTTAAAGGATCGCCGGAACCTGGCGTGAAATCGCGGAGGTGAGCGTTTTCGGGAGTCGTTGGAGGTGAGTCGCGTCGCGTAACCTCGCTTCACCCGCAACGGTGAGAGCCACGCTATAGACGTGTATCACCACAGTCGGTATGCTCTCGCCAAATCCCTCCTTGACCCGACGCATGGCCACGAAGCGCGCCAAGAAAACCGATGTAGTCAGCCCGAGCTCAGCGGAATTGCGCAAGGCCGTCGAGGCGATCGCCATTCAGCCTAAGAGCGGCAAGATCACGCTGCTCACACGCAAGCTCTTCAATGTGCTGCTCGCCGTCGCCCAGCAAGCCGACGAATCCGGCGACACGTATCGCGCCCTGCTGTCCGACATCGTGGCGAATTCCGCATTCGACTCCAACGACACCGCGCTCGTGAAGGAGCACCTGCGCCGCATGGTGTCGGTTCAGGTCGAATGGAGCACGGGCACGTCCAGTCAGAAGCCCGGCCGGAAGTGGGGTATCTCCACGCTGATCGCCGACGCCGAAATTCTCGAAGATCCAACCACCCGCCGGGTCTGGGTGGAATTCTCATTCGCGCCCAAGATCAAGAAGAAGCTGCTCGATCCGGTCCAGTACGCGCGTCTGAGCCTGCAGTTCCAGAGCCAACTGCGCAGTAGTGCGGGTCTCGCGCTGTACGAGATCTGCGTGCGCTATCTGACCAACCCCAGCCATCTGACGATGCGCGAATCGTGGGAATGGTGGCGCCCTATTCTGTCCGGCACCCCGGACACCGAGGCGGGCGATGAAGCAAAGCGCGAATATAAATACTTCAAGCGCGATTACTTGCGCCCGGCGATCGCCGAGGTGAATGCCGTCACAAACATTTTCGTTGAACTGATCGAGCACCGGGAAGGCCGGCGCGTGGCCGAGATCCAGTTCCGTGTAACCGAGCGCAAGCAGCCTATGCTGGCACTCGATGAGCATCCGAATGTGTTCGACAGCACGCTCGTCGACCGGATGGTTAAGATCGGCATTCCGCTAAAAGAGGCGCAAACGCTGTATGCGGACAGCGAGGAAAACCGTATCCGCGCGGCTTTGCAGATGACTGAGCAACGCATGCGCAGCACGTCGTTGCCGCCGGTGCGCAGCGCGCCGGCGCTGTTCAAGGACGCGCTGAAAAAGGGCTACGCACCCCCGGTTGAAGCGCTTCCGTCTACTGGCGGCGGTAAGACTGCGATCGCGGCTCCTGCCGACGATCTGAAGGCCCGCCTGCTCGGTGAGTATTCGGCGTATCGCCGCAGGGAAGCGCGCGAGCTCTATGAAGAACAGGGCGAGTCCGAGCGCGAGATTGCGCGGCAATCGTTCGAGGAAGACGAATTGCCAGGACTTGGCGCCCATATGCGCGACGACTGGCGCCGCCGCGGGCTGGATTCGAAGATCGTCGAAACCGCGTTCTTCGATTGGCTTGCACGCAAGACGTGGGGTGAACCGACGGATGGCGACCTGCTCGCCTTCACGCTAAGCCAATCGCGCGCGGCTTGATCGTCTACGAGATTGGCCCCTGCGCCCATGTAGGGCAACCGCGACGGCTTGTCACCGCTGCCCGGTCAGCAGCCACTTCGACGTGACTTGCTGCAACATGACTTACTGCAACGCCTCTTACTTCAACATCTTTTCGATCTGACGAAGAATGTCGTCACGTTTCTCACGCGTGAGACCCTTGAGGCGCAGTTCGATTCGATCGTCCCCGTACGATTTCAGGTCTCCCACCGACACGCCGTCGAGCTTGATTTCCAGACGCTGCGCATAACGCTGCCGCCCGGCGGGTTTGGTGCTTTCCTGCGCGCTGGCCCTGCCCTTGACGATGTCGGCCACTTGCCGCGTGCTCAGGTCGTCGGAGAGGATTTTATTGATGAGGCGCAGCGTGGCATCTGCCCCGCGAGCAGTGTGATAGCGGCCAACCTGATACGCCATGTTGGAGCCGAAACGGTCGGGCCGGGCAACCATCTCATGCATGACTGTCTCTGGCAACTTGGCAATCGACAATGCGACTGCCACGGTCGACTCGTCCAGCCCAAGATGCTCGGCCAGTTCCTTCTGGCTCTGGAAATGTCGATCGTCGAGAAAGCGTTTCCATACGACTGCGTTGTCGAACACGGTCTGCGAATCGCGCTGGACGTTCAGGTCGTAGCCAAGCTTGTAGCTCTGGATACCGATCGGCAGATCGATAACGATCGCCTTCACCGATTCTTTGTTCGCTTCTTTCAGTGCGCGTACACGTCGGCCGCCGTCACTGACGAAATACGTGCCGGGATTGTCGTAGTCGGGAATGACGTGAATTGCCTGCTGCTGTCCTTGCTTCGCCAGATTGACGGCAAGTTCGGCAATCGACGACTTCAGATAGAAGTGGCGGGGATTGAACGGGCTTGGCTTGATGGTCTTCAGCGCGAGATCGATCACCTGGCCCGGGCGATATCCGTGCTCGATCCTCCACGCGCGGTAGGCCGCGGACTCGTTCTCCGTGTCAACGGTGTCGAGCTCGGTGACGGTCTGCGGCATGACGGCCGCCAAAGTTCGCGCTGTCCCATCCGGCGTTTTCGTAGCATTGTTCTTGACGAGACCGTCAATAGCGTTCAGACGGTCTAGCGCGGTTCGCTTTTCGCTGCTGGTCGTATCAGGACGTGCTTGAAAGCCTTTGGCGAATTGGGAGGGTTTCATTCAGGGTCCTTTATGCGCATAAATTCACGGGAGCAAGGCGGCGATCTCATTCGCGCACGCCCGTACTTCGATGGCGGCAAGCTTGGCGCCGCGATCGCTCATCTGAAGCACTGTCTGACCCAACGCCATTGCCTGCTTGTAGGCTTCGCGCGTCGGAATCTGGGTCTTGAGGAGAGGAAATCCGAGTTCCTCCAACGCACGTTTTAGTTCGCGTGTCAGCATGCGCTTTTCTTCTGTCTTGTTCAGCAGAAAGACCGCGCGCAGGTCTTCGTTCATCACCTGTGCTTGCTGGACCAGTTTCACTAGCCCAACGCTCGACCAATAATCGGCGGGCGAGGACGACGTCGGTATTACGGCGACGCTGGCGGCGAGCAATACCACGCCGGACACTTTTTCAGTAATGGAAGGCGGGCAGTCGACCACGATGATGTCGTAGTCCGCCACGAACTTCTTGATCTCGCGATGAATCTGGCTACCGGCTTCGGAGAGATTGACGACGGCGAACGGAATGCCGGAGTCTCCGTCCGATGAGGCACTGGCCCAGTGGATCAATGTGTTCTGCCCGTCTGCGTCCACGACGAGGACTCGTTTGCCTTTCTCATGGAATGCAGCCCCGAGGTGCATCGCGATCGTGCTCTTCCCGACTCCACCTTTTTGCTGAGTTACCGCGATGATTTCCGCTGCCAATCTTCACCTCCTTTTTTAGACGCAGATGGATTTTACCTGGATGAATTCGCATTTCAATCATTTCTGTGGAAAGGAGATAAGAAATAGCCATTCGGCCAGGTTTATGCGCATAAAGACGCGCGCTGAGCGGTCAGCCGGCGGCCGAGCTACCGTTCAGGAAGCGGTTTTTGAACTTGGGTTTCGAGGCGACTGAGAAGTGCAGAGCGATCAGATGGCAAAGTGCGATGTGACCGCTTGCGCCGGGGTGTAAATCAAAGCGTGAACTGCGTGCAGCGCGCTGCCAATGTGCGCACCGACTACACACCGCGTGACCTTACAGACGGTGTCGGTTGCTTAGAGCGTTTCGCCGAAGGGCTTCGAACGCGGTGCGAGTGGCCCCGACGGTTTATGCGCATAAAGTGCGTCGTGCATCCCCCAAGGCGGGCTCATGTTCGGCACTTCACGCTGTCGGACATGAGTAAACCAAGGCACGTCTTTATGCCCTCGTCGATCGGTACATGTGCCCCGAGCATGTCAGTTCAGTAGCGACGAACGGCTGGGCGCCCAGCCTCGACAGGCACTTTATGCGCATAAACCGAGCCTGTCGCATTCCGCAGCACGGCTGCGGCGGTAGAAGTGGCCACCTTCCATCAGGCAATGCCCGACGTCCGCAACGCGCGGCGCGCGTACCTATCCACGGGTGACAGTCGACGCGGAAAAAATCCCTACACCTGATCTGTTAGCCAACCGCTCGCTCGCTCGCTGAAACAACAAGCAACAAGCGCGGCGCGCCAAAAGCCAGCCGCTGCCGCCGCCGGCTAAAATCCCCTCCACACGCAAGCGATCAGTCCATCTCAACGAGAACCACCATGATCACCATCTACCACAACCCCCGCTGCTCCAAATCACGAGCGACGTGCGAACTCATCGCCGCCACATATAACTACGCCGGAGAAGCAACGGAAGTTATTGAATACCTGAAGCGGCCACTCACCGTCGCGCAACTGCAGCAACTCAATCAGCAACTCGGGTGTGCGGTGCGCGAAATGATCCGCGACTCGGAGCCCGAATATGAAGAACTGGGGCTGTCCAACGCCGCACTATCTGACGCTCAGTTATACGAAGCATTGGCAGCACGTCCGATCCTTTTGCAACGACCGATCGTCGTGCGAAACGGGCGGGCCGTGATCGGCCGGCCGCCCGAAAACGTTGCGACGTTATTCGCCTAAGACGGCCCCGGCGAGCCGGTCGATTTGCATCGTCTCTGCGATGGGCGCGGACCTAGACCTTGGCCGGTAACGCCGCGTCCTTCGTGACGATCTTCGTCGGGATGATGCGTAGTTCGCTGAAGGTGTCGGCGATGCGTTGCTGTTCCGCCAAAACGCTCGCATCGACTGGCTTATAGATGTGCTCATAGTGGCGCAGTCCAGCCTCGATGACGCTCGCGTCCAGGCCCTGAATCGGCGCAAGTTGCGCGGCGGCCTCGCCGTAATGACCACGTACCCAGGCGCCTTCCTTGTTGACTTCGTCCATGGTGATTGCCAGGACATCGCTGTTCTGTTGCGCAAACGACCGGGCACCCAGGAAAAACTGATGATGGTTGACGATGCCGCCCGCGTCGACCAGCAAGCGTGCGTTTGACTGCCGTTTCGCTGCTTCGAGGAACGGATCCCAGATCGCCCACGCATCGATTGCTCCACGTTCGAATGCGGCGCGCGCGTCGGCCGGCGGCAAGAAAACCGGTTGAACCTCGTTGTATTTCACTCCGCTTTTCTGCAACGCGGCGACCAGAAACCAGTGCACATCCGAGCCCTTGTTCAAGGCAATCTTTTTGTCCTTCAGATCGGCAAGCGTTCTGATCGGCGTATCCCGACGAACAAGGATGCCCTCGGCATGCGGCGTCGGTATTTCATAGGCGACGTAGACGAAATTCGCGCCGGCCGCTTGCGCAAATACCGGCGGCGCCTCGCCCACATAGCCGAAGTCGATCGCGCCTACGTTCAATCCTTCCAGTAATTGCGGACCCGCGGGAAACTCCGTCCATTTGACCGTGATGCCCAGCGGCGCAAGCCGCTTTTCCAGCGTCCTGTGCGACTTCAACAGGACAAGCGCGCTGGCTGCTTTCTGATAACCGATCCGAAATTCCTTCGCGCGGGCATCCGCGGCGAAAACAGACGTAGCAATGCCAGGCAAAGTGGCGGCAGCCAATGATGCGCCCACGGTGGCAACGAACGCGCGGCGCTTCAGCAGGGGATGACGGGACATAGAGTGCTCGAAGAAAAAGACGGACGCGAAACGGACCGATTGCCTCCGACGATAATTCGTCTGCCAGGCTGGACGAACCGATAAATTCGCATAAGCAAATCACATCCGCGCAGTGGTTGTACTTCCCGTGCAAGGCGGTCTCGTCATTCACCGCACTGGCAGCAATTGACGCCGAGCTGTCTCTTTCTCCCATCCCACGCCGCTTAGACTAGCTATGCAGCAAAGGGCGAAAATCCGCCGAATCCTGAACGAAGCAAAATAGAAACGAAAGTGGAGTTCCAATGCTTGAACTACGACCGTCGTGTGAAGGATGCGGCAAGTCGCTGCCGCCCAATGCGGCCGACGCGATGATCTGTACGTACGAATGCACGTTCTGTGAAGTGTGTGCGCTCACTACGTTGCGCAATGTGTGCCCCAACTGCGGTGGCAATTTCCAGCATCGACCGGTACGCACTCGAGCGCAGTTGGCTAAACATCCTGCCGGCAGCGAACCGAGCGCGGTCAAGATCGACGAAGCTTCACACGCAAGCTTCTTCGAGCGCTATCGAAACACGCCACCCGGCCAACGGTGACCGCCAACCGCATCACCCCTACCACAGTGGGCCGTCAATCGTCGCCGTTTGCCGCTCCGGGCGTCGAAATACCGCTCATCGTATGGGCGGCCTCGCGAAGCAGACGAATTTGCTTGCGATAGTTGCGGCAGCCGCTGCACGTGGGCAAGTGCAGCCGGATGGCAACCCATTCGCCGGTCGTCAAAGGACGATCGAGCGCGTCGGACAGGAGGCGAGTGATGTTCCTACATTTCCCCATTGGCATCCTCGCTGGATAGACCCTTCTCGCTCAGGCAAGTGCGCAAGCGAAGCCGCGCGCGGTAAATAAGCACGCTGCAATGGTTGGCGGTCATCTGCAATTCGGAGCAGATCGCGTCCGTCTCGAGGTCGAGAAATTCGCGCATCATAAAAACGCGGCCGATGTGCTCGGGCAGATGTTCCAGACATATCTCGAACAACGTCCAGAACTGCTGCTGACGCAGCGCCGTTTCAGGCGTCGGCCAAGGGCGCGGCTTCGTCTGTTGCGACCAGTGGCCGTTATCTTTGAATAACTCGCGATCGAGCAGCGCCTCGCCATCGAGTTCCGATTCCAGTGACGAGAGATTCACCGTGCGTTGCCGGGCGCGCAGCGTGTCAACGAGTTTGTGCCGCAGGATGCCGAACACCCATGTCTTATGCTCCGACTGCGCGGCGAACCGGTCAGCATGCGTCCAGGCGGCGGCCAAGGCTTCCTGCACGGCATCTTCCGCGGCGGCCGCATCGCGCAATTGCAAACGGGCAAAACGTACGAGGTCGCGCCGAAGCTGCGTCAGATAAACCGTATCGTCGAGCGCCGGCCCGCTTACGTGCACCACGACAGGCTCCGCTGCGCGATCCACGGGACGCGCGTGTTTTCTTTCGAATAGTTGTCGCTCATAAGCGGGGCGTTTTTTTCGCACTGTGTCCGGACACGTGCGCCATTCTGCCGCAGGTTGCAGCGCAAGCGAATCGGTATTGGACATTGGAAGCTCACAAGGGCGAGACTAATTCGGCTTCGTCGCGCGGGGCAGCCCTCTTATGACAAACAGAAACGAATTATTGCGAAAATTGAGAATAACGCTTGACGGTGAGCCGGGCGGTCCTTGAGAGGCAGGAAAGGCGCGCCAGTGCTCATGCCGGCCTATTTGTGACCCACCCACCGGGCCTTTATTTCACTTATTGAAAAGATGTCTTCTCATCCACGCTGTTTTTAGGCGGACACTGAATCGCTATTCTTCAGCCACCGATCGCAACAGATCGCGAACTAACGCTCAAGAGGAGTAGCCCCATGAAACGCATTCTGTCCGTCCTGATTGCTTCCGTAGCCCTGTTGGCAGCAGCTTCCGGTGCAGCCGAAGCCGCCGCTCCGGCGCAGTGCAGCGGCCCGGCGTCTTATTGCAACGTGTTCTTCGGCAACTGAGCGACCGCAGGCGCACTGGGCGCAGCACTACTCGGCCGGACGTCCGACGAAACTGACCGCCAAGACAAAAAGGGCGCCCGCTGCGGCGCCCTTCTTACGTCCACAACCAGTTAGAGCTCAAAGCGGCCACTCCCGCCAGGCCGCTACCTCTTACCGCCTCCATCCATTCCCGCGCCCTCGCGCCAGACTTCCTTGCCGCGCTCCGACAACTTGCCGCTGCTGCGCGTGGCGTCCGGCTGTGTGCCTTCGACGGCCATCTCGCCGCCCGGCTGCTCCAAGGAACGCGGCTTCTGCTTCTTGCGAGCGGCCACGGCTTCATCGTGCGATTTACCCGCGTGATTGAGACTCATTGCTGATCCTCCGTAAATGGCTGCTGCCTCCAAACGCCCTGTGCCGGAGGCAGGCTTGATTGACAAGGCAAAAGTACCAGTTATCCACAAGGTTATTCAGTAAATCTGTGGATAACTTTAGTGCTCGCCGTGTTATCCACCGGAACCTGTACAACGCCGCCAGACTTTTCCGCCACGTCGCGCGATTCCGGCATCGACCCACGCTTCCGCCCGCCTTTTTGCCTATGATGGACAGTCCGTACGTTTGCGCGTCGAGCGCCTTATCTCAAGGAAGCGAATCATGGCCCTACACATCGCAGTTGTCGTCGGCAGCCTGCGCCGCGAGTCGTTCAACCGCCAGTTGGCGCAAGCCGTCACTTCGCTGGCGCCGCCCGACTTCACCTTCGAATTCATCGACATCGGTTCATTGCCGCTCTACAGCCAGGAGTACGACGCCGATTACCCCGAAGCGGGCAAGCACCTCAAGCAGCGCGTCGAAGCCGCCGACGGTCTGCTGTTCGTCACGCCCGAATACAACCGCTCCATTCCCGGCGTGCTCAAGAACGCGCTCGACTGGGGTTCGCGCCCGTGGGGCACTAACTCCTGGGGCAACAAGCCGGGTGCTGTGATCGGCACGTCGGTTGGCGCGACCGGTTCGGCGCTCGCGCAACAGCATCTGCGCAATGTGCTGGCCTATCTCGATGTTGCCACCATGGGTCAGCCCGAAGTGTTCATCAAGCACGATCCGGCGGTCATCAACGAGAAAGGCGAAATCCTGAACGACGGCACGCGCAAGTTCCTACAGACTTTCGTCGACCGCTACGTCACGTGGGTCAAACGGCACACCGCCGCATAACGTCGACAAGCGCATCGAGTGTTAAATGCGGCGGCACCGCCATAGCTTCATGGCGCGCCGCCGCTAACGCTCCCCCGTTTATGTTTTTATACGTGGTGATGCCCCGTCACGCGTTCCCAGCCGTGGCGCACGGCGAGCTTGAAGCGCTCCCATGTGCTCTCCGGCGAAGTCGTTTCCCAATGACGGCGGGCTTCGGGTTCGACGTCGTCCCAGGCTCTGTCGCGATAACGCATATCTTTGCCGATCTCCGCGCCGTAGCGATAAGCCGGCACATAGTCCTCGTAACGCGAGTCATCGGCCGAGTACTGCTCGTCATAGTGCGTGCGGAAGTCTTCTTCGTATTCCAGATATTCGTTCGGAATCTGTCCGCTCAAACCCGCCGTTGGCTGCCCGGCTTCCGAAACGACTTCGGACGGCCGCATCACCGCGCCTGAGCCGGGCGCCGACCCGGCGGCGATTGCGCTGCGTCCCGCATCTCCGGTCAAAGGATCGGTCACGGGTTCACTGAGCGGATCCGTTGTTGGGCGCTCGCTGAGCGGCGGCGGCTCGACCGGCTCCCCGGCCGTGCCGCGCGGCGGCGTCGAATACAGCGGATCAGCGGTCGTGGCAGGGCGCGTGGTTGCGCCCGGAGTGGTCGTGAAAGGCGTCGCCACGCCGCCCGGTGTCACTGTCCCAGTCCCCGTGGATGTCGTCGTATCCCTGCTGCTCACGCCGGTCGTTCCCGCTTCTGGCGCGCGCGGCGTTCCGGGCGTGACCATGCCGATGCCCAATTCGTCGAGCAGCGAATGTTCCCGCGCGGTTTCGGTCGCCGGTTGCGTGCCCCGCTCCGGCGAGCGTTCGCCGATGTCGGTTGCGCCGAGCCGCGTCAGCGTATTGCGAGCCAGTTCCGCGTGCGCTTCGCTGGCGGCATCGATAACTACAAGCACTGCGCCGCGCCGCACGGCTTCCGTATAGCGCGCCGTTTCGGGCGCGCGCGAGCCGCTGGCAAAGAGGCTCGACAGAAACCGTTCTATGTTGGCGAGCACGCCCGAACCGGCGACTTCATCGGTTGCCGAGCCCGCGGACGGTTCCGCATTGGCCTGTAACTCGATCGTGTCGCGGGCGAAACCGGTCTGAACCAGCGTGTCCCGAGCGGTTTCTGCCTGAGCGTAGGTGTTGAATAAGCCAATCACGGTGTGTCGCATGACTGTCTCCCGACGTTTTGGGTAGGACGGACAGCGCGCCACGCGCCATCCTCATTACCTGTTCGATGCCGCAACGTTCATGCCGGGATCGGTACCTGCGGGCCGCGCGCCCCCTGCCGTAGGGCTGCGCAAAGCGCTCGGGCGACACAGCGCGGCGGGCCGCGGCCCGCGCTTTTTACAATTCAGGCGTAAATGGCGGAAAAGCCGCCGGCGAAGTTCCGGCTATTCCACGTGATGCGTTGCCGGAACGAGGCCTGTCTGCGCCAGATCGCGCTGGATTCCCTGCAAAAGCTTCTCCAGCAGCGCGATATCGAAGGGTTTTGAGAGCACGCGCACATTGACGTGTCGGGCGCGGTCGAGTTCTTCCGCGTAGCCGGTGACGAGAATGACCGGCAGTTGGGTGTCGAGGGCCGTCACCGCTTCGGCCAGATCGATACCGTTGAGACTGCCGGGCATATGAATGTCCGATAACACCAGATCGAACGGCAGCGGTTCGCCGGTGCGCGCCTGCCGCGCCTGCGCGTCGTTGAAGAGGCCCAGCGCCATGTCGGCATTGAACACGCACGTGACCTGGTGGCCCATCATCTGTAGCAGCGCCTCGGTGCCCGCGGCCACTTCTTCGTTATCCTCGACAAGCAGAATGCGCAGCCCATGCGGTGCGTCATGTTCCTCGGTGCGCGCTTCGACCGGTCCGGCGATTTGCGGCTCGGCCGTTGCGCGCGGCAAGTAGAGCCGCACGGAAGTGCCGGCGCCGACGGCGCTGTCGATCGCGGCAAGCCCGCCGGACCGCTCGCAGAACGCGAACACCTGCGGCAAACCGAGGCCAGTGCCCATACCCTTCGACTTGGTCGTGAAAAGCGGCTCGAAGGCGCGAGCGAGCACCTCGGGCGCCATGCCGGCACCGGTGTCTTCGAGCGATATCTGGACGAAGTCGCCCGTCAGCGGGAAGCCGTCTTCGTGACGGAACGTGATGTTGGTCGCGCGCACCGCGAAGCGCCCGCCGTTGGGCATGGCGTCGCGCGCGTTGACGGCGAGGTTGATCAGCGCGAGTTCCAGCTCGGCGACGTCGACGCGCATCGGCCAGATGCCGCTGCCAATGTCCATTACCAGCGACACCTTGGCGCCGAGCGACGCGCGCAGGAGATCGCGGCACGCCGGCAGCCAGCGTTCGAGCACGACGGTCTCGTTGCGCAGCGGCTGTTTGCGCGCGACGCCGAGCAACTGCCGCGTGAGCGACTGGCCGCTCTTGAGCGCCCGCTCCATCGCCGACAGTTCGCGGTCGAGCCCCGGCGCGCCGCGCCGCCGCGCGATCTGCACGTTGGCCGAGAGGATCATCAGCAGGTTGTTGAAATCGTGCGCGACGCTGCCTACCAGCGTGCCGAGCGCTTCCATCTTGCGCGACTGCCGGTACGCCGATTCGATCGAGCGGCGCATCGACGCTTCCGCCTGCCAGCGCTCCCACGCCTCCTCTTCGGCGCTCAGCCGTCGCAGCGATAGCCAGATGACGCACCACAGCGCGATGGACGGCGTGAAAATCGACAGAATCAATACAGCGAGGTGGCGGTACCACGCGGCCCACATCGCCGACGCGCGATAGCCGCACATCACGTAGACCGGATAGGAGCCGACGTGCCGGAAGGCGGCGATCACGTTCTCGTCGTCGAGATTTGAGCGCATATGCGTCACGCCTGCGCGCCGGCCCTGTCTCATCGCCTCCGCGAACGGCAAATCCGCCGCGATGGCCGCCGCCTCGCCCGGGCGACGCGGATAGTGCGCGAGCACAGCGCCGTCGGCGCGAACGAGGCTCATGGTCATCGGCATGCCGCCGGCGCCGCCGAGCAGCTCGCGGTAGAACGCGTCGAAATAGCTGGGGCGCAGGGCGACCGAGACGACGCCGGCGAACGTACCGTCGGGGGCGCGCCGCTCCATGCCCGTGTTGAACACCTGTTCGCCGGCGACATGCCCCGTCATTACCTTCGACACGTGTTCGAGATCGCGGCCGTCGCGAAGGCCAATGAAATCGTCGCGCTCGCCAATAGAGACAGTCGGCGCCGGATAAAACCGGCTGCTCACGAGCAACGCGCCGTCGCGCCCGAAGACCGAAACCGCGGCCACCTGCGGATAGCCGCCGCCCATGGTGCGCAGTTTCTGGTGAATGGCGGCTTCGCGCGCGCGAATGCCGTTGTCGTCGAGACCTTCCGTCAAATCGACGATGCGCGTGTCGAGCGTCTCGTTCATGTCGAACACTTTGAGCGCGTGTTCTTCCGCGACGCGCACGGTGCGCATTGTCATGTCCGTCGCGTCCGCTTCGCGGGCGCGCAGATCGCTGAACGCCATGGCCGCGACGTACAGGCACGGCAGGACGATCGCGGCGACAAGCAGCGCGATCAGCGTCATTCGCCGAACATGGAAATTCTGCTCGGGCACGGCGGGAAACACCGCCTCGTCCGGCCCGTCAGCGGAAAGGCGGCTCGCTCGATGCGGCTCGAACCGGTCGTGTGTCATTGTTGGTAATGCTCTGATCTTTCCAGGCAGTGGAGACAGCGTCATAAGAAGCATAGGACACAGAACGGCGGTAGAAGTTACCGTTATTAACTGCGTCCGCCATGCCGGTCCGCGATTCGTCTGCTTTTTAAAACAGTGACGAATCGAGAAGCGCAAACGTACACAAAAGTATAAACGGTAAAGAAAGTATTCTTATGCGGCGCGTATTTTTTCGAAAAATGGCGAACGAAGGAAGATATTGTTAATCAGGCCGACATACGGCGTATTGCTTTTCTGCTGTTTTACTTCGAGAATCGACGCCACGATAACAGTGCGTCCGCCATGTTCGAACGCATATGCCGCGAGGGCACCGGATCATGCGTATCACGCGTGAGTGCCGGCGTTCGCGGACAAACGCGCGCCGCACGGGACCAGCCTGATCCAAACGGCCGCGCCGACTCATCTACGGGGTAGGCTCAGCACATGCCGGTTATAGCCGTCGTCCACCGCACGCGCCCGCATTCTCGCGTGCGCCATGGTTTCGCCAAACGCGCCGCGCCGCGCATTCTCCCCGCTTGGCCGCAAGCTGTATCCCAGCGGCCGCACGTGCATTTCGCCGCTCGCCGCCAGACTCCGTCCTAAAGAGATCACGCTATCCGCCGTTAACGCGCAAGAGCTAATTCCGTCTTTTTCGACCTGCCATGCCTTTGCCCATTGTGATCGCCGACGATTCATTGCTTGCCCGCAAGGTGCTCACCAAGGCATTGCCGCCGGATTGGGACGTCGACGTGTCCTACGCTGCGAACGGACGGGAAGCGCTCGCTTTGTATCGTCAAGGCAAAGCCTCGGTGATGTTCCTCGACCTGACCATGCCGGACATGAACGGCTATCAGGTGCTGGAGGCATTACAGCATGAGGACCTGAACACCTTCGTCATCGTCGTCTCAGCCGATATCCAGCCGATGGCCCAGGCGCGCGTGCGCGCGCTCGGAGCCGCAGCGTTCATCGCCAAGCCCGTGACGCCGGACGCGGTACTGCCCATCCTCAAGGAGTACGGGTTGTATGTCTGAGCCAGTCCTCACCGAAGATCAGCGCGACGCGCTGCAAGAGCTCGCCAATCTGGCGATGGGTCAAGCCGCGACGCGTCTCGCGCGGCTGCTCGATTCGTTCATCGAATTGTCGGTGCCGCGCGTGAAGGTGGTGGCGGTCAGCGAGGCCGCGCAAGCGCTGAGGGACATGACCGGTATCGAGGACCCGGTGAGCGCGGTGCGACAGGGCTTTCGCTCCGACATCAAAGGCGAGGCGCTGGTGATTTGCCGCAGCGACAGCGTCGAGGACCTGTGCGCGCTCGTCAGCGATCCGTATTCGCGCTCATCGTACGAAGCGGTGAGCCAGAAAGAATTGATGTTCGACGTCGCGAACGTGCTTACGGGCGCCTGCGTGTCGTGCATTCTCGACCAGCTCGGCCGCACGCCGGTGTTCTCCGCGCCCGGCCTGCTAGGCGACGCATTGACGCTCGATGAAGTGTTTCAGCCCGGCGTGCTGCAATGGGAAGTCGCGTTGCTCGTGGAAGTCAATTTCGCGCTCGAGGACCAGAGTTTCCGCGCGCATCTCGTGATGCTGATGGCGGAAGAGTCCATTCGCCACATGAACGACGCGCTAGACGCGTTGTTGTCCAGCCTATGAACGCGCCGACCGAGTCGTTAAGCGATCTGGTGGTCGAGCGCGTGGGCTTCGGCATCTTCGTGCTCGACCGCGAAATGAACGTGCTCATGTGGAACCGGTTCATGCAGGACCACAGCGGTCTGTCCGCGGAGCAGGTGGTCGGCAAGTCGCTGTTCACGCATTTTCCGGAGCTGCCGCGCGTGTGGTTGTCGCGCAAGATCGAAAGCGTCTTCCAGCTTGGCAGTTTCGCGTTCAGCTCGTGGGAACAGCGTCCGTATCTCTTCAAGTTCGATCACGACCGGCCGATCACGGGCGGCGTCGATTACATGCAGCAGGACTGCACGTTCATGCCGCTCACGCGCGAGCGCGAAGTGGTAGCCGTCTGCGTGACGATCTCCGACGTGACGCATGTGAGCATCGTGCAGCGCGAGCGCGAGGAGGCCGTTGCGAAACTGCAGGAATATGCGGACCGCGACGGACTCACCGGCATTGCCAACCGCCGCTTCTTCGAAGCGCGGCTGCTCGACGAGTACACGCGCTGGCAGCGCTATGGCGGCGACATGTCGGTGCTGCTGTTCGATCTCGATCACTTCAAGAAGATCAATGACCAGTTCGGCCATGGCGTCGGCGATACCGTCTTGCGCGTGATGGCGCAGCGCGTCGCCGAGGTCGTGCGGGCGCAGGACACGTTCGGCCGTTTCGGCGGCGAGGAGTTCGCGTTGCTACTGCCGTGCACGCCGCTGGAGGACGCGATGCGCGTGGCGGAGAAAATCCGCTGCACGATCGCCGATACGCCGGTCGAAGTGCAGGGCACGAGCGTGCCGGTGACGGCGAGCGTGGGCGGCGCGGCGGCGCGTCCCGGCTTGCCCGCGTATGACGTGCTGATCAATGAGGCGGACGCGGCGCTTTATAGCGCGAAGCGGCAAGGACGCAACCGCTCGGTCGCGCTGACCTGATTAGGCAGTGATCGCGCAGTGAACCGGTAGAGATCAATCAGACTGCGTTGGCGCACGGGCAACCGGTTCTACCAGCAGCCCGGCACGCCGTACGTCGCGCTTCTTCCACCGATCGTACCGGCTCGCGCCCCTTATTCCACAGGCGAAACTGCGTCGTCTCACAAACGTTGATATACTTTTCGCCGTTTCCGGCATACCCGCCGTGTGTTTCGCGCGTGTCCGCGCGCGCGGGCCGCCTGCCCTGCGGCGAAACATAAAAAATTCCTGAACGCCTTTCAGCGGGCGCCCTCCAGCGGAGATCGTCTTGGCTGTTTCCAATCTTGTCGTGGACGATACTGAAATCGACGCCGCTGCCGCCACATCCGGCAGTTCGTTCTATCTCGCAATGCGCATCCTGCCGGCCGCGCAGCGCGACGCGATGTATCAGGTCTACGCTTTCTGCCGCGCGGTCGACGACATCGCCGACAGCGACATGCCGCGCGCCGACCGCGCCGCCGCTCTCGAGCGCTGGCGCGCCGACATCGACGCGTGCTATGCCGGCGCGCCACGTGCTTCGTTGCGCGCGCTGACGCGGCACATTCACACGTTTCGTCTGCAACGCGAGGATTTCCACGCGATGATCGACGGCATGGCGATGGATGCCGCCGCCGACATCTGCGCGCCGGACGAAGCCACGCTGGACCTCTATTGCGACCGCGTCGCGAGTGCGGCGGGCCGGCTATCGGTGAGAATATTCGGGATGCAGGAGGAGCCGGGCCGTTTGCTGGCGCACCATCTGGGCCGCGCGCTGCAGCTCACGAACATTCTTCGCGACATCGACGAAGACGCCGGCATCAATCGTTGCTATCTGCCGCACGAACTGCTGGCGCGCGAAGGCATCGCGGTAAAGAACCCTGCGCAGATCGCCGACGACCCCTCGCTCCCGCGCGTCTGCGCAACGCTCGCCGGGCGCGCGAAGGAACACTTCGCCGCGTCCGACGCGATCATGGACCGCGAGCCGCGCAACCAGGTGCGCGCGCCGCGCATCATGTCGGGTGTGTACCGCGTGCTGCTGGATCGCACGCTGGAGCGCGGCTTCGACATTCCGCGTACGAAGGTCAGCAAGCCGCGTCTGCGCATGCTGTGGATCGTCGCGCGTTACGCTCTCTTCTGAGCTGATGTCGAGACTCGTACATGTGGTTGGCGCGGGCCTCGCCGGCCTGGCCGCCGCGGTGCAGTTGCAGCGGCGCGGCGCGCGAGTCGTGCTGCACGAAGCGGCCGAACAGGCCGGCGGCCGTTGCCGTTCTTATTACGACGCCAAGCTCGGGGCAACGATCGACAGCGGCAATCACCTGATGATGTCGGGCAACGTCGCTACGCTGAACTACGCGCGGGCGATCGGCGCGGCGGACGAACTCACGGGGCCGGCGCTGGCCGAATTTCCGTTCGTGGACTTGGCGACTCGTGCGCGCTGGACCGTGCGCATGTCGTCGGGATGGCTCCCGTGGTGGATTTTCGATCAGAATGCGCGCGTGCCGAACACCGGCCCGAGCGATTATCTAAGTCTCATACCGCTGCTGTTCGCGAAGCCTGGCCGCAGCGTCGCGCAAACCATGCGCGGCAATGGTCCGCTGTGGGACCGTCTGCTCTCGCCGCTGTTTCGTGCGATGCTCAACGTGGAACCGCGCGACGCGTCGGCGGAACTGACCGCGGCGATGGTGCGCGAGACGGTGCTTGCCGGTGGTCTCGCGTGCCGGCCGCTCGTCGCGCGCAATGGTCTTAGCAGTGCTTTCGTCGATCCGGCGTTGCGGCTGCTGCAGCATGGCGGCGCGACGATCAAGCTCGGTTCCCGGCTCGAAAAAATCGTGTTCGCCGCTAACGTGAATACAAGCCGTGTCCAGGCGCTGGATTTCGTGGAACAAAGCATCCTGCTCGATGCGAACGCGGCCGTCATTCTGGCGGTGCCGCCGGACATCGCGCAGACGCTTGTCCCCGGCCTGCGCGCGCCGACCCGCTTCGCCGCGACCGTCAGCGTGTATTTCGCGGTCGAGCCGCCGTTCGGCTTGCCGCCCGTCACCGGTCTCGTGAACGGGACGGCGCAATGGCTGTTCGCGTCCGACGGGCGGGTGTCCGCGACGATCTATGCCGCGGAGCATCTGCTCGACACGCCGCACGAAGAGCTCGCGGCACGCTTGTGGGCCGAGGTTGCTCAGGCGGCCAATCTGCCCGCCGCGCCGATGCCGGCCTGGCAGGTCGTCGTCGACAAACGCGCGACATTCGCCGCGCTGCCGGACCAGGAAACGCAGCGTCCCGGCACGCGCACTCGCTGGACCAACCTGATGCTCGCGGGAGACTGGACGGCCACCGGCCTGCCCGCGACGATGGAAGGCGCGATCCGCTCTGGCCAGAAGGCCGCGGATACGTTGCTGAATCAACCGATGGAACGCCGATGAACGACTTATCTCAAGCCCGGACGCTGGGCGCCGTCATGCCCGACTCCGCCGATGAAGCGCTCAGCGCGCCGGCCGTTGCGAGCAATGCGCCGCACGCGCCCGCCGCGGCTGCTTCTTCGCTCGACGCCGCAATCACGCGCGCAACTGATGCGATCCTCGCCGCGCAGAAGCCGGACGGCCACTGGATCTACGAACTCGAAGCCGACGCGACGATTCCGGCCGAATACGTGCTGCTGGTCCATTACCTCGGCGAAACGCCGAACGTCGAGCTGGAGCGGAAGATCGGGCGCTATCTGCGCCGCATCCAGCTGGCCGACGGCGGCTGGCCGCTTTTCACCGACGGTGCGCTCGATATCAGTGCGAGCGTGAAGGCGTACTTCGCGCTGAAGATGATCGGCGACCCCGTGGATGCCGAGCACATGATCCGCGCGCGCCAGGCGATTCTCGCGCACGGCGGCGCGGAAGCCGTGAATGTGTTCACGCGAATCCTGCTCGCGCTGTTCGGCGTCGTGTCGTGGCGCGCGGTGCCGATGATGCCCGTAGAGATCACGCTGCTGCCCATGTGGTTTCCGTTCCACCTGTCGAAGGTGTCGTACTGGGCGCGGACGGTGATCGTGCCGCTGCTCGTGCTCAATGCGAAGCGGCCGCTCGCGCGCAACCCGCGGCGCGTGCGCATCGACGAATTGTTCCGTGGCGCGCCGGTGAACGCAGGCATGCCGGCCCGGGCACCGCATCAGCATGTCGGCTGGTTCCGCTTTTTCCGGGTCGTGGACACGGTCCTGCGCACGGTCGACGGCCTGTTTCCGAAAGCCACGCGTGAGCGTGCGGTGCGCGAGGCGGTGGCGTTCGTCGATCAGCGGCTGAACGGCGAAGACGGCCTCGGCGCGATCTTCCCGGCCATGGCCAACTCGGTGATGATGTACGACGTGCTCGGCTATCCGGCCGATCATCCGAACCGTGCCATCGCGCGTCAGTCGATCGAAAAGCTGCTCGTCATCAAGGATGACGAAGCATATTGCCAGCCCTGTCTGTCGCCGGTATGGGACACGTCGCTTGCCGCCCATGCGTTGCTCGAAACCGGCGAAGCGCGCGCCGAGCAGGCGGCCGAACGCGGCCTCGCGTGGCTGCGTCCGCTGCAGATTCTCGACGTGCGCGGCGACTGGATTTCGCGCCGGCCGGACGTGCGTCCCGGCGGCTGGGCGTTCCAGTACAAGAACGCGTATTACCCGGACGTCGACGATACGGCGGTGGTCGCAATGGCCATGCATCGCTCGGCGGCGCTCACGCAGTCGAGCGTCGACCGTGATGCGATTGCGAGGGCGCGCGAATGGGTCGTCGGCATGCAAAGCAGCGACGGCGGCTGGGGCGCATTCGAGCCCGAGAACACGCAGTATTACCTCAACAACATTCCATTCTCCGATCACGGCGCGCTGCTCGATCCGCCGACCGCGGACGTGTCGGGCCGTTGTTTGTCGATGCTTGCGCAACTCGGCGAATTGCCGCAGAACAGCGAGCCGGCGCAACGCGCGTTCGACTACATGCTGAAGGAACAGGAAGCGGACGGTAGCTGGTACGGCCGTTGGGGCTTGAACTACATCTACGGCACATGGACGGCGCTGTGTTCGCTGAACGCGGCCGGCATGCCGCACGACGACCCGCGCATCCAGCGCGCCGTCCAGTGGCTCCTATCGATCCAGAACCAGGACGGTGGCTGGGGCGAGGGCGGCGAGAGCTACAAGCTCGACTATCGGGGCTACGAACGTGCGCCGAGCACGGCTTCGCAAACGGCATGGGCGCTGATGGGCCTGATGGCGGCAGGCGAGGTGAATCACGAAGCGGTAGCGCGCGGCATCGACTATTTGCAGCGCGAACAGCGCGAGCATGGCTTGTGGGAAGAAACGCGTTTTACAGCCACCGGTTTCCCGCGCGTGTTTTATCTGCGTTACCACGGTTATCGCAAGTTTTTCCCGCTGTGGGCGCTGGCGCGTTTCCGTCATTTAAAGCGCAACGGGCTCACGCGCGTCACGGTCGGGATGTAACGGATGTTTCGTTCAACAGCGCCGTCCGCCGATGCCGGCTCGAGCGGCTTGCCGGTTATCGTCGTGACGGGCATGGCCTTTGAAGCGCGAATTGCGCGAGGCGAGGGCGTCGAAGTGGTCTACGCCGCGCGCGCCGATCTGCTCGAGCGCGCGCTTAGCGCGGCGGTGGCCCGTGGTTGCTCGGGCATCGTCAGCTTCGGCACGGCGGGCGGGTTGGCGCCGGATTTGAAGCCTGGCGCGCTGATTGTCGCGGATGCCGTCGAAGGCCCGTTCGGGCGCATTTCCACCGATTCCGCGTGGGCAAACCGGCTGGCCGCGGCACTCGCGACGGCACCGCTTGGGTCGCGTTTGCAACGCGGGCCGATGGCCGCAGTCACCGCGCCGCTCATGTCCGCCCACGACAAGCGCGCGCTACATCGCTCGACGGGCGCATTGGCTGTGGATATGGAGTCGCATCTCGCGGGCGCGATGGCGGCCGCGCGTGGATTGCCGTTCGCCGTGTGCCGCGCGATCGTCGATCCGGCCTGGCGCACGCTGCCTTCAGCAGCGACCGCTGGTCTGCGCGATGATGGCAGCACCGCGCTTGCCCCGATCTTGCGCGAACTAATGCGGCAACCGTCGCAGATCGGCGCGCTGATTCAGGTGGCGATCGACGCGCGCGCGGCACGTATCTCGCTGGTGCAGGCTCGGCATGCGCTGGGCGCAGCGGGCGCGTTGCATTTCGGCGCCGCCTGAGGCCGTCCGATCAGACGCAATGCGGGTTTGCCGCCCAACGTCAGATATTCCGGCGAAGCGGCAACGGCGTATTTCACAGCGGACCGAATCCACCGGGCAGCGTCCATTCGGCATGTTGCGCGCCGCAGTTCGTTTAGTCTTTCGGCGCCATCGGAGCACGTCCCGAGCGGGCATTTGCCGATGTTATTGTGCAGCCGGCGCTGAAGCCGGTTGTTGCTGACCGGCAGGCGCAGTCGTCGTGGGCGTGGCTGTGCCGGGCGCTGAGGCCGCAGTTGGCGCGGTTGCTGGGGCCGCAGTCGACACATTCGGCACAGAGCCAGCCGTGCCACTGGCCGGAGCCTCGCCCGGATCGCTGTAGTCCGGCACCCCCGCAGGGACACCCGCCGGCGCACCCTTAGCCGCTCCAGACGCCGCATCCGGCGCTTCCGCCGTATCGCCTGGGTCCGCGTAGTTCGGAAGCGCCGCTGGTGCGCCCGCCGCCGCGCCCTTCGCCGGGATGGTGGCGGCGCCGGATTCGCCCTCATCCTCGTATTCCGGCAGCGGGGCGGCATTGTCGTTCGGGCCGCGCAGACGCGCCCGCCGTTGCTGCGTATAGGCGTCACGCACGAACGAGTACTTGTCCAATGCCGCCTGTTGGAGCAGGTCCGTCGCGCCCAGCAGATCCGAGCGCACGCTCACGAACTGCAGCACGTACAGCGGATTACGCAGCGCCGGCTCCATGTAGTTCAGCGGATTGAACTTCACATCCACCACCAGGCCCATGCTGTCTCGCACGGTGCTCGGACCGAATAGCGGCAAGACCAGATACGGTCCGGACGGAATGCCCCAGTGTCCGAGCGTCAGGCCAAAGTCCTGATGATGTTTCGGCAGGCCGGCCGGTGTCGCCCAGTCGAGCAGACCGCCCAGTCCGAACGTGGAGTTGAACGCGAAGCGGACGAAGTCCTCCGTTGCGTCGGTGAACTTCAATTGCAGCAGCGCGTTGGCGGCGTTGGTGAGGTCGCCCAGGTTCGAGAAGAAGTTGCTGACGGCCGTGCGCAACGGCTGCGGCGTCACCTTCTGATAGCCCTTGGCGACCGGCACCGCGACGTAGCGGTCCAGGCCGTCGTTGAAATTGAACACTGCCCTGTTCATCGGCTCGAACGGGTCGCCCGGTTTGCGGTCAGGACCGGTTGCGCAGCCGGAAATCAGGCCGGTAGCGGCGAGCGCCAGCACGGTGGTACGCAGTTTCATGCTCATATTCCTTTGTGCTTCCCGCGACGTGGGCGCGGCTTGCCCATCAGCACGGGTTGGAAAACCACTGCACCGATCAGCGTGCAAAACAGTGAAAGCGCCAGCAGGCGGCCCATGCTGGACGTCCCCGGATGATGCGATAGCCAGAGGCTGCCGAACGCCGTCGCCGTGGTCGCTGCGCTGAACAGCACGGCGTGCGTCAGGCTCGACTGCAACAGACCGGTCTGGCCGTTACGCCACGCCATCACGAAGTAAATCTTGAAGGCCACGCCGACGCCGAGCATCAGTGGCAACGCGATGATATTCGCGAAGTTCAGCGGCATGCCGAACACCACGCACAATTCCAGCGTGACGAGGGCCGACACCAGCAGCGGCACCAGCGTGCGCAGCATGTCGCCAAGGCGCCGCAGCGCAATCCACAACAGGATCGCGATCGACAGCAGCGCCCAGCCCGCGGCCTGCAGAAACGCCTTGATGATCGTGTCCGCTGAATGCAGGATCGAAATCGGTCCGCCTATCGCGCCCGGCTCGGCTTTCTTCACCGCGTGCGCGAAGCCCGCAAGCGCCGCGTCGTCGTTTGGATCGGCGCCGGGCTTTACCTTCGGCGCGATGTCGATGAGCGCGCGGCCGTCCTTCGACACCCAGCCCTTCGAGATTTCCTTCGGCAGATTGTCCCGCGTGATCTCGGTCGGCTGCAGCAGGTTCTCCAATTGCTTGAGCGCAATGCGCAGCGGCTCGGACATCGCGGTTTCGGCGCGGTCACGCGTCGCGGCGTCGGCGGCGGCGAGCTTTTGCAGTGTGTCCGACAGATGTTTGGCTTCGGCGGCGCCGGGGCCCGGGTGATCCTCGGCGGCGAGCGAGAGCTGGTTCGACGCGCGCTTGAGCGCGGCCACGCGTACCGCGTCCGTCGCCTGCTGCGCGGGTTGTTGTTGCAGCGCGGGCAGAAGTTGCTGCGCGGCGCTCGCGATCAGCATCATCTTCTGTTGCTGCTGAGCCGGAACGAAGGTGTCGAGCGTCGTGACGCGGCCCACTTGCGGCAACGCTCGCAAGCGCTCGGCCATGCGATCCGCGTCGGCAAGCGACGGCGCGAGCGCATGCACGTTGTTCACCGCAGCCTCGGGCGAATCCTTCAACGACAGCAGCGTGGCCATCGACTCCGTATGCGGATCTTTCAGATGCAGCGGATTGAAATCGAAATGCAGATGCGTGAGCAACGGCGTGGCGCCGATCACGACGATCAACGTGCCGATCAGCACGGGCTTGCGGTGGCGGGCGAGGAAATCGTCGACGGGGGCGAGTTGCCTGAAGCCTGGTGACGCGGGCTCGCCCGGCGGGTTGAAGACTTTCAGCAACGCGGGCAACAGCGTCATGTTGGTCAGATACGCGACGAACATGCCGACGCCGGCGATCTCGCCCAACTCCGACACGCCACGGTAGGCCGTCGGCAAAAACGAGAAGAAGCTCAACGCGACCGCGACCGCGGCGAGCGTCAACGGCACGCCGATGCTGTGCGCGGTATGGGCGAGGGCGGCGGAAAGCCGGTCGTCGCGATTGCGCTCCTCGCGATACTTGACGCCGAACTGCACGCCGAAATCGACGCCGAGCCCGACGAACAGCACCATGAACGCAACCGAGATCATGTTCAGCGCGCCAACCATCATCAGGCCGAGCGCAGCCGTAATCGCGAGCCCGACGAACAGCGTGATGAACACCGCGGCGATCATGCGGCCCGAGCGCAACGCGAGCCATAGGATCACCAGCACGACCACGAACGTGCCAATGCCGTTGAGCACGGCGCCGTCTTTGACCGACGCGAACTCTTCGTCCGCGAGCGGCTGTGCGCCGGTCAGACGGACCGTCGCGCCATAGCGCGACTCGAGATGCAGCGCGGCGGCCGTGTCGCGAATCGCCTTCGATGCGGTAGCGCCCGGCTCGAGTGCGTCGTAGTTCACGACCGGCTGCACGACGACGAACGCGCGCGCCGGATTGGTTGCCGCGCTCCTGTCGACGAACGCGCGCCACGAGAAAGCGGCAGGCTTGCCCGCCAGCACGAGATCGAGCGTGCTCGCGCTTTGCGACAACAGGCGGCTCATGTCGGACAGTTTCACCTGGCCGATCTGCAGCGGCAGCAACAGGCTCGTGGTGAGCGTGCCGGCAAGTCCGGTGAGGCTCGGATCGTGCGCGAGGGTGTTGACGAGCGGCCGCGACTGTACGAGTTGCGAAGTGGTCGACATGACTTCTTCTGTCGACGGGAACAGCAGGCCGTTGTGTTCGAAGAACGGGCCGCCGGCGGGCTGCGAGACCGCGACGAATTCCTTGGGCGCCGCCTTGAGCGCCGCGGTCAGTGAGTTCGCGGCGGCGTCGGCGAACTCGGGCGCGCGCGCTTCGACGACAATCAGCACGGTTTCACCGCGGTCCGGGAAGGCCTGGTCCATCGCGTGCTGGAGCGTCGACCATTCCTTGTCGGTTTCGATAAGACGGCTGATGTCCGTGTTGATCTTGAAGTGGTGCGCGACATAGATGCCGCTCAAAACGGCGAGCACGACCGACAGTGCGATGATCCGCAACGGATACCGCACCGAATAAGCGACGAGGCGAACAATAGATGACTTCAGCATGTAGGCGAACTTGGCCTTATCACGGGTGGCATTTTGACGAAAGTGCACAAGTATACAGAGCCGGAGCAATCCGGACCGTATTGGTAGCAATGCGCGGTAGCAAAGCGGGGCCGCAATGCGGGTAGCAAGTGCGGCTCCCGGAGCGGTTCGCCGGGGCGGGAACGCAATCTCGGTATACTGGTCTACCAACTTTCGCCGCGAGCTTATCGTTGTCGGCGCACACTCTTTTCGGGTCTTGTCGAGCGTATGAAACGTTATCTGTCTGCTTTTCTGGCTGCGGCCGTGGTGTCAACGGCGGCGTATGCGCAAAGCGCGCCGGACGCCGTGGTAAAAAGTGCCGTCGAAGGCACAGTTTCGGCAATGAAGGCTGACCCGCAGGCGCGCGGCGGCGATATGTCCAAGATCACGCAACTGGTCGAAACGCGCTTTGTGCCGGCAACGGACTTTCAGCGCACCACGCGCATCGCGGTCGGCAAGGCGTGGAGCACCGCGACGCCCGAGCAGCAAAAGCAACTCTACGACCAGTTCACACTGTTGCTCGTGCGCACTTATGCTTCGTCGCTTTCGCAGTTGCGCGACCAGGATGTGAAGTTCAAGTTTGTGCCGGCCAATGTGCCCGGCGGCGCGAAAGACGTCGTCGTGCAGTCGCACGTCATCAGCAATGGCGGCGACGATGCAATCGACTACCGGCTCACCAGGGGTCCGTCCGGCTGGAAGATCTACGACATCAACATGATGGGCGCGTGGCTGATCCAGGTCTATCAGACGCAGTTCGCCGATCAGCTTTCGAAGGGCGGAGTCGACGGCTTGATCAAGTTCCTGACCGCGCATAATGCGCGCAGCGCGGGATAGGGCGAATCGCAGAGGCTGATCGCGCCGAAAGCGACGATCAAGGCGAGGCAGCAAAAGAAAAAAGCGCGGTGGCCTTCAAAGCCACCGCGCTTTTTCATGCATCATGCGGCGCGCAATTCATGAGCGGCGCGAAGCCGCTCCGATTCAACGCTCAGTGTGCAGCCGTAGCCGTCTGCACCTTGCTGCCCTTGCCGGTCACCTTGATCTCTTCCAGCTTGATCTCGACGTGCCGCGAGAACACATACTCGGCCGGGCGCTGCTTGTCCAACGGAATATCTTTGGTGAAAGCACCGGACGTCTTCGGGCCACGCATGCTGACTTTCAATGCCTTCAGCGGATGCGCAACCGTATCCATCACGGCCGTGGCTTCGAAGCCGCAGTGGACCATGCAGTCGGCGCACTTTTCATAGTTGCCCGTGCCGTATTTGTCCCAGTCCGTGGTGTCCATCAATTCCTTGAAGGTCTTCACGTAGCCTTCGCCGACCAGATAGCACGGCTTCTGCCAGCCGAACACCGTGCGCGCCGGATTGCCCCACGGCGTGCATTCGTACGTCTGATTGCCGGCGAGGAAGTCGAGGAACATGGCCGACTGGCTGAACGACCAGTTCTTGCCATTGTTGCCACGCTTGAAGATTTCGCGGAACAGATGCTTGGTCTTGTCGCGGTTCAGGAAGTGCTGCTGATCTGGCGCGCGCTCATACGCGTAGCCCGGCGAGACGGTGATACCGTCCACGCCCATCGGCCCCACGGTGTCGAAGAACGCGGCCACGCGCTCCGGCACCGCGTCGTTGAACAGCGTGCAGTTGATGTTCACGCGGAAACCGCGGCGCTTCGCTTCCTTGATGGCAGCGACCGCCTTGTCGTACACGCCGTCTTGCGACACCGAATGGTCGTGCATCTGCTGATCGCCATCCAGATGGACCGACCAGACGAAGTACGGATTCGGCTCGTAGTCGTCCATCTTCTTTTCCATCAGCAGCGCGTTCGTGCACAGGTACACAAACTTCTTGCGCGCGATGATGCCCTTCACGATCTGCGGCATTTCCTTGTGCAGCAGCGGCTCGCCGCCTGCAATCGACACCACCGGCGCGCCGCATTCGTCGACTGCGCCCAGGCATTCTTCCAGCGACAGACGCTGATTCAGGATGGGATCCGGATAGTCGATCTTGCCGCAGCCATTGCAGGCAAGGTTGCAGCGGAACAGCGGCTCCAGCATCAGGGCGAGCGGATAGCGTTTGTTGCCGGACAGGTGCTGACGCATGATGTATGCGCCGACTCGGACTTTCTGTAGCAGCGGAATAGACAAGACGTCCTCCTTAAACTTCGCGTGCAGCGAGTGGTTGCATCAGCTTCGATGGCAACTTGAATTCGACTTTCTCTTCACGGCCCGCCATCGTCGTGACATCGACAGGCCCCAATGCGCTCAGCGCATCGATTACGTTCCTGACCATTTCTTCCGGCGCCGAAGCCCCGGCCGTGATGCCGATGGTCTGCGCATTCGCGAACCACTCCGGCCTCACTTCCGAACCGTCGGCGACGAGATAACTCGCCACGCCGCTTTCGCTGCCGATTTCGCGCAGTCGGTTCGAGTTCGAACTGTTGGTTGCGCCGACTACCAGCAGTACGTCGACCTGCTTGCTCAACTCGCGCACTGCCGCCTGGCGATTTTGCGTCGCATAGCAGATGTCGCGCGTGTCCGGACCGACGATGTTCGTGAAGCGGCGCAGCAACGCGTCGATAATGCCACGTGTGTCATCCACCGACAGCGTGGTCTGCGTGACATAGGCGAGCGGCGCGTCGGCCGGCAGGTTCAGATGCTCGACCTCGGCCTCGCTCTGCACCAGCAGCACCTTGCCCGGAATCTGGCCGATCGTGCCTTCCACCTCCGGGTGCCCGGCATGACCGATCAGGATCAGCGTGCGCCCGGCGCCCACATATTGACGCCCTTGCACGTGCACTTTGGTGACGAGCGGGCAGGTCGCGTCCAGCACGTCGAGCCCGCGTGCTTCGGCATCGCGCTCAACCGTTTGAGCAACGCCATGCGCGCTGAAAATCGCCACGGCGCCTTGCGGCACTTCATCGAGTTCTTCGACGAAGCGCGCGCCTTTCTGGCGCAGATTGTCGACCACATGTCGATTGTGGACAATTTCGTGGCGTACATACACCGGCGCGCCGTGCTGCTGCAACGCGCGATCGACGATCTCGATTGCGCGAACAACGCCCGCACAAAAGCCGCGGGGTTGGGCAAGGATGACTCGCATAAATTGGCGGACTCCGACTGACGCGGGTTTCGAGGAAGCCGGAAATTCTGACTTTATCGCCGCGACCATCTAATTAGTTGACGTCTTGAGCCCCGGCGACGTGCCGGTACAGCAAAACCAAACGCGCATTCTAACGCTATCAGGCCACCTTTGCTCTGGCGGGGCCGCCATAGTGTCGGGCGGGCGCGGCATACGCCGGAGTCGCACATGACGTAGACGGCAATCATTGCGCGCTGCACCGCTTCGAGGGAACCCTTAAACTACGGCGTCGCGGGAGCGCTTCGCGCCCCGCATTAAAAAACGATTCCGGGCTTCCTGAAAATCGAGGGTAACGCTTAATGGGCTTGGCGGCGGTGATTCTGTTTTTTCTTTCCTGTTTGTCCCTGCTGATCTGGGCCGTGCTGCTATTCGCGCGCGGCGGCTTCTGGCGTGCGCGTCCGGCCGCGCCGCTCACGCTCGCGCCGCGCGACGCATGGCCCGCAGTTGCCGCCGTGGTGCCCGCCCGAAATGAAGTCGACGTCATTGCGCAAGCCGTCACGACGCTGCTTCAGCAGGACTATGGCGGCGAGTTTCACGTGATTGTCGTCGATGACCACAGCACCGACGGCACCGCCGCCGCCGCCCGCGCGGCCGCGTTGCAGCTGCAATGTCCGGACCGTTTGACCGTGTTGAGCGCGAAGCCGCTGCCGCCGGGATGGTCCGGCAAGGTGTGGGCGCAGTCGCAAGGCATAGACGCGGTGCGCACGCTTGGCCTGCCGGCTGAGTTTCTGTTGTTGACCGACGCCGACATCGGCCATCCCGCCGACGCCGTCACGCAACTCGTGGCCCGCGCCGATGCCGAAAAGCGCGATCTCGTCTCGCTGATGGTGCGGCTGCGCTGCGATTCGTTCTGGGAAAAGGCGCTGATTCCGGCCTTCGTGTTCTTCTTTGCGAAGCTGTACCCGTTTGCGTGGGTCAACAATCCGCGCAATCGCACGGCCGCCGCGGCGGGCGGCTGCATGCTGGTACGACGCAGTGCGCTAGAGGAAGCGGGCGGCATCGAATCGATCCGCGCGGAATTGATCGACGATTGCAGCCTGGCCGCGCGCATCAAGCATCGCGGCACGGGGCGTCATCCGATCCGGCTCGACGTGGCGGCGCGCAGCGTCTCGCTGCGTCCCTACGATAGCTGGCGCGAGATCTGGAACATGATTGCGCGCACCGCGTTCACGCAATTACATTATTCGCCGTTGCTGCTCGCGGGTACGCTCGCCGGCATGACGATCATCTATCTGATGCCGCCGGTGGCCGCGCTCGTGCTCGGCCCGACGGGCTGGCCCGCGTGGCTAGCATGGGCGGCCATGTGCTGCGCGTATGCGCCTATGCTCAGCTACTACCGCCGCTCGCCGTTGTGGGCGCCGTTTCTGCCGCTGATCGCGCTGTTTTACGTCGGCGCGACGTTCGCGTCGGCGCTGCGCTACTGGCGCGGCAAGGGCGGTCAGTGGAAAGCGCGCGTTCAGGCGCCCGTGCAGGAGCGTTGAGGCGCCGGGGCTGCGATGAGGCCGCCCTGACGGCCGCTCGATAACGAAAAAGCGGCGCATGGCGCCGCTTTTTTCTCGCCGCTCCGTTTCAACCCTTGGTGAGTAGCATATAAAGCTGAATCACCATGTCGGGCGAAAACGTGAACGGCACCCAGCCGTGACCGGTATGGCGCATGACCAGCAAACGGTCGCCGTTCGATTGTTTCTGCACGGCCATGACCGGATTCTTGGTCGACACGAAACGCCAACCCGGCGGAATGCCCGGCGGCGGTTCCGGCGTCATCGAGGCGCGCGCGTTCGACAGTTCTTCAATCAGTTGACCGATCTGCTCCGGACGCAGCGCGACGGTCTGACCGCCGATCGTCATCGTGATTTCGTTCTGCGCCGGACGGTTGATTTCGAGCGTGGGAGGAACCGGCGTTGCCGCGGGTTCCTCCGCGGTTTCGCTCACCGCCGCTTCGGCTTCAGCCGCTTGCGCTTCGACTGCCGTTTCGACTTCCGACACGGCATGCTCCGCTGACGCCTGCGGTGCGTCAGTTTCGTTGTGTGTCTCGGGGATGTTTTGGGCCTGCGGGGCCACGACAGCCTGAATGAGCTGATCGACGCCCACTTCCAGCGCGCCGAGCTGTTCGTGAAGATTCATGCGAGGTTTCTCTGGTAAGACCCACGATTTTAACTGCTGCGCGTAGGCTTTTACCTTTCGCAAAGACAGCGACGTTGTAACAAAATGCTTGTGCTACGGCTTCAGATAGCCGGCATGCCGGAACCATTCGAGCGCATCGCTCAGGCCCTCGCGATACGGGCGCGCGCGATAGCCGAGTTCGCGTTCCGCCTTCGCCGAACTGAAGTACATCTTGTTCTTGGACATCTTCAGACCGTCGACGGTCACGAACGGTTCGCGCTTCGTGAACTTGGCGACCGCTTCGGCGCCCATCGCGAGCGGGTAAAGCGGCCAGCGCGGCAAGCTGATGGTGGGCGCCTTGCGGCCTGTCAGCGCCGCGATATCGGCGAGCATCTGCTGAAGCGGCAGATTTTCGCCGCCGAGAATATAACGTTCGCCGACCTTGCCGCGTTCGAGCGCGAGAAAGTGCCCGGCCGCGACGTCGTCCACATGCACGAGGTTCAGACCCGTATCGACGAACGCGGGAATCTTGCCGAGCGCTGCTTCAACGATGATACGCCCGGTCGGCGTCGGCTTGACGTCGCGCGGACCGATCGGCGTGGACGGATTGACGATCACCGCCGGAAGGCCGTCTTCGGCGATCATGCGCTCCACCGCGCGCTCCGCGAGCACTTTGCTGCGCTTATAGACGCCGATGGCCTGATCGGCTTTCAGCGGCGAGGTTTCATCCGCGGAGTTGCCGGAGCTTGTCACCTTGAGCGTGGCCACGCTGCTCGTGTACACAATGCGCTCGACGCCTTCCTTCAACGCCGCGCGCATGGTCGCCTCGGTGCCCTCCAGGTTGGAGCGCTCGATTTCGCTCGGGTCCGGCGCCCACAGCCGGTAATCGGCGGCGACGTGCAGCAGATAGCGCACGCCGCGCAGTGCGTGGCGCATCGATGCTTCGTCGCGCATATCGCCGACGACGATCTCCGCGTCGAGCGCCTCGACGTTTTGACGCGGACTCGTTGCACGCACCAGCACGCGTACGTTGAAGCCCTTCTGTTGCGCGATGCGCGCCACCGACGAGCCGACGAAGCCGGATGCGCCGGTCACGAGCACGAGATCGCGATTCTGTTCGGTCATTCTGTTTCCGTTTCCTGCGTGACAGTCGACGGATTGTACGTGCCGCGTGGGGCTGCTGTCGCTGTCGCCTGTGTCGCGCGCGGTCGCCATAGAGCGAACGACTACGCTCCACGTCGCCCAAGCAAGCTAGCCGCGACGCGACTAGAATGCCGGCTTGAAAGATTGTGAGGAGAATGCGGCATGGCCCCGGATCTCGATGAACGGATCGAAACGTATTACGTGCGAGTGCGCGGCACCGTGCAGGGCGTCGGCTTTCGTCACGCGACCGTGCGTCAGGCGCACGCGCTCGGCATCAAGGGATGGGTGGCGAATGTCGACGACGGCTCCGTCGAAGCCCTGTTGCAGGGCGCTGCCAACCAGGTCGATAGGATGCTGTCGTGGCTGCGGCATGGGCCGCCGGCGGCGCGCGTGACCGAGGTCACCGGCGAAGAGCGCGCGACCGAAAAGCGCTATGAGCGTTTCGAGCAGCATTGAGCTGCGCTGAGCCTCACTGAGCCGCACGCAATCGCGTTGAGCTTTCATGCGCGGCGCGTCTCACGTGAAAAGAGGTGGCGCGCAATCGCTCTGAGCGCGCGCCGCCTTTCTGGCTGGCTGACAGTTTGCGAACCCCCAACCGTGAGCCGTTACCGCTTATCGCGCCACAAGCAGGCTCTCGGCAAATCCCCACTCGTTTTCTATCCACTGATGGCTGCACGCGAAACCGGCATCATCGGCGATCGCGGGCATTTCTTCGGCGCGATACTTGTGGCTGCTCTCGGTCCAGATCGTCTCGCCGGCTGTGAGCGACACCGTCAACTGCGCGGCGCCAATGCGCGCTGTGACGTCGCGCGTCGCGCGCAAATGCATTTCAATGCTGCGCGCGTCCGGGTTGAAGCGCGCGACGTGCTCGAACGCGTCGAGTGGAAAATCGCCGTCGAGCTCGCGATTGACGCGCGCAAGCAGATTCAGATTGAACGACGCGGTGACGCCGATCGCGTCGTCGTAAGCGGCAATCAGAACCGGCGTCGGCTTGATGAGATCGGTGCCGAGCAGCAACGCATCGCCGGGTGCGAGCATGTTGCGGATGTCGCGCAGAAAACGTGTCGCCGCAAGTCTGCCGAAATTACCGATCGTACTGCCAAGAAACAGTACGAGTAACCGCTCGCCGGCCGCGCGCTTCTTGCTGACTTCCGCGAGACCGGCCAGATAATCGCGCTCATAACCGACAATCGAAATGCGTTCGATGTCGCCCAGTTCGCGCCGGCACAACTGCAACGCGGTGCGCGAAATTTCAATCGGGCAGTAAGAAGTGGGGCGCTTTTTACACAGCGCTTCAAGAATGCGGCGCGTTTTGCGGCCGCTGCCGCTGCCGAGTTCGGCGACGGTCACATCGTGCGGAAGGTGCTCCACGATGTCCACTGCGTGCTTCGCGAGCAGCCGCTCCTCGGCGCGCGTGACGCCATATTCCGGCAACACGGTGATCACCTCGAACAACGCGGAACCCACTTCGTCGTACAGATACTTCGAGGGCAACTCTTTTTGCGGCGTGTGCATGAGGCCGGCGCGAACGTCGGCGGCGAAGGCTGAGCGTAGGTCGGGAGATGCGTCGTGCGAGAGGGCTGGCTGGGTCATGCTGGCTCCAGTAGTCACATTCGATGAGCAGGATTGCTGGGGGACGCCGGCACGCGGATCGAAGCAGATCGGTGCGTGCCGCGAAAGAAGGCGGGCCCGGCGATGCCGGCCCGGCTTGTTGATGTTGCAAATGATGCAGAAAGACTGGGTAGCAAGATTCGCGCTTGAGCGACGGTGCGCTGCGTTCGCAACGGATACGCACGGGCTTGCCTCGCGCGCGTGTTCTATGTTCTAGTCCATCGATGCGCGATGCGCACGGATAAATTGTTGCGGTGTCAGTGAAGACTCGATGTTGCAGCGCACACGCAGGCCTTCTTTATTCAACGTTGGACGACGAATATATCGTGCAACCAGACGCATTCCGGCCGGTGAATCCAACCGCGCGTTCTTTACCTGTGTGCCGCCGCGCGCTCCGCATTGATGCGCGTCGCTCCGACCTCGCGCTCGATCGCTTCGCGCAGCGCTGGCCGCCAGCCAATGCCGAACAACGCTTCGGCCAACACGAACAGCGGCCCAATCAGAAGGCCGATCACGTCGTCGACAAAAGCGGGTTTGCGATGCTCGTACGCGACGTGGCCCACGAACTGAAACGCCCAGCCGATCACGAAGAGTCCGACGCCCATTCCAAGCCAGACAAACGTGGATTGCGCGGCCGTCCACTGGCCGAACGCAATGCACAACGCGGACACCGCGGCCATCATCAAACCGAGCGGCACGTCGAGCACGAGGTAGTAGACGGTGGCGGCAACAAAGAGCAGCCACGCCGGCGATAGCACCAACGGCGGCGCACTCAGCGCAAGAGCCGGACGGCTCAACAACACCGCCAACGCGACCACGATCATCGGAATGCCGATGAAATGCGTGGCGATATTGCGCCGGTCGCGATGATAAGCCGCATATTGCGTAAGCTGCTGTGTCAGCGTTCTCATGGATGCCGCTCCTCGGTCAAAGCCAGCATAATCGCGGCGATCGAAATTTAAAACCATCGGGTAGCCGACAATCGGCACAGGCGCGATTCAATGACCGCAAGAATTCCATCGACTCAGCTTGCCACGCTGCTCGCAGGCAGCGCATGGTTTCGCTCGGCCCCGGCCGCTTTGCAGACGCAATTGATGGAAGCGGGGCGAGTCGAGCGCCTCATGGCGGGCGATCGTCTTTTCACACGCGGCGATTGCGACGACGGCATCTATTGCATGCTTGGCGGTCTCGTGCGGATCGGCGCGGCGAGTTCGAGCGGCAAGGAGGCGTTGCTGGCTGTCATCGAGCCAGTGAACTGGTTTGGCGAGATCGCGCTGTTCGACAATCGTCCGCGAACGCATGACGCGTATGCCGAGCGCGACGCCGAACTGTTTCATGTGCCGCGTGCCGCACTCGCCGCGCTGCTTGAAAGCACGCCTGCGTATCGGCACACATTCGGTTTGCTGCTGACGCAAAAGCTGCGTCTCGCCTTCGATGCCATAGAAGAGGCCGCATTGCTGCCGGCCGCGCAACGCGTCGCACGTCGGCTGTTGTTGATGGCCGGTGGATATGGCGAGCCCGGCGCCTTGCGGCGCGTGCTCAACCTGCCGCAGGAAGATCTCGCGATGATGCTGGCGTTATCGCGGCAGACGATCAACCAGGTGCTGAAGCAGTTTGAAACGCAGGGCGCGTTGAAGCTCGGCTATGCGGAAATCGAAATTGTCGACGAGAGACAACTCAGCGAGTTCGCGCAGCTAAACTCCGCTTCGGATTGATGGCTTCTTTGCGCTTTACATGCGCTTCATGCGCCATGCTGCTGCCGCGCTAAAACCGCATGAAAAAAGGCGAGTCATACGACTCGCCCTCCCTGAACGGCATATCCCAGCTTCGATTATTTTCTTCTATACCGCTAGATGCGTGGCCGGTGCATGCCGAAACCGTACACGTGTTATTGCGTTTTGGTCGTGTCGGTCTTTGCGCCGTCGGCATTCACCGGCGCATTGCTGGTCTGTTGCGCGCCGTCCGTTTTCGTTGCCGCCGCGCTTGAATCGGCGGGCGTCTTCTTCACGGCTTTGTGCGTCTTCGCCGTGTGCTTCGAGGATGTCTTCACGTGCGCCTTCGTGGTTGCCTTGGCAGGCGCTTTGGTCGTGGCGGCGCTTTCGTCCGTCGTACCGGTTTGCACGGCGGTGCTTGCTTTCAGATTGGCCTGGCCGGCGGGCTGGGTTTGTGCGGGCTGTGCAGGTCCGGACGGTGCGGGTGCAGCCGTTTGAGCAAAGGCGGTCGATACGAGCAGAGCAGAAGCGAGAGCGGCGAAAAGCGTCTTCATGGTTTAACTCCTGGTTGAACCGGTGGATTTCTGTTTCGCGGCTGAAATGATTCAGCGCTGCCGGTTTAACGCAGCCATGAAGACAGCAGTTGACGCCGCCGTGGTGACAAAACGTAACGGCCGAAACATATCGGCGTGCTGAACACGCTGCTCGCCTTCTCGCATTAACGGCGCTCTGACAATCCTCAAAAATTATTGAAACGGATTCTGCACGACGCCGGGTTTCGCATCCGGCTCCTCCTTCACTTTCGCGGGCAAACCGGGATGCGCCTGCAAAGCCGCTACGATTGCATCCACTGCGTCCTTCAGTGCGAGTGCCGCTTTAAGTCCGCGCTGGTCTTGCGTCAGTTCGAGCGTACCGTTCAACACGACGCGCGTTGTTCCGTTACTCACGGTCATTGCGTCGCCTTGAATGTTGAGCACGTCGTCATCGTTCGCATAGGGCTTAAACACCTTTGAGTCCTCCCGGTCGCTGATCTTTGAGGTCTTCCGGAATGCCCGGAAAGCGGATGCCTGATGTTGCTTCGAGTTCGTGAATCGTCCTGATGTCGTAACGATTCGTGGACACATTGTCGACTACCACTGCGAACGCCACTTTCCGCGAAGGTACGTAGACGGCCTTGAATAGTTGCGTCGGTACGAACACGCGCGTTGGTCCGATGGTTTGCAATTGCTGGCCGTTGAATATCGGACCCGTCACGATGTAGGTGTCGTCATATGACATTGAAATTTTGCGCACCGACGTTTCAATGCGCGCCCACAACCGCTGATTGTTCTCGCGATTTTGCGGCACGACATTGGCAAGTGAAAACGATTGTGCCATCCCTTCGGGATTCCAGCGATTGCCCGCCGGACTCATATGGCCGCGATCGAAGCCGCTGCGTTTATAGTCGGCGAGCGTCGCCCCTTCGCCCTCGGGCAGACGCGCGTCCTCGAAAAATTTGTTGGTGCGCAACATGTCCTTGGCGGCTTCAATATGGTCGCGCGTCAGATGCTCGGCGGACCACAACGGACCGTGTGTGATGCCCGAATGCAGGACCGCGAAATCGCTATAGCAAAGCATGCGCGTTTTCGGCGCCATCTTCTGATTGCTCAGAACCGGCCATTGCGCATTCGGTGTGAATTGGGTGCAGGAAGATGCCGCGCTCGCGTGAGCGGCAACTGCAAGGAGCAGACAGGCGAACCACTTCTTCATGGGTTGATCGGTGCAGAGAGAGGGGCGCAGAGTATAGCGTTGAGCGCGTGCATCGAGCGAGAGAAATGCGCGCGGATGCAGTGTTGGGTGACAGCAGGAATTGGACGTTCGTGCGGGAAGGCCGACATGACGCTTCGCCGCGCGAGCAAAAAAATGGGCCGCCTTGCAGCGACCCGAATGCGTGGATTTCCAACTCTACGCACGCAAACTTAAGAAGAGCTTAAGTGCGTGCGTTGCTCAAGCGAACCGAAGCGCGGCCTCGCACACCGCCCGGATGCGCAAACAAAATGATTCCCGCGCGTGCGTCGATTAACGCGCCCGTGGGAATTTCGACCGAGCAGAAAAGACGCTGGAATTAATTGCCGAACACGCTGTTTTCCGCTTGCACGGTTTGACGATCCACCGCTTGCAAACGCCAGAAACCGCTTGTTGGCGCGCGATTGCGCAGCGCGGTCCAGGCTGCGTCGCCTTGCGCGGCGCTGACGCGCTGCTTGCGGTCGACGTGCAGTCCACGCAGCGTGCATAACGGCGCGTCGGTGCTTGGCGCACACAGGGTGGTCACGCCATCTTCGTCATGCAGTTCGCCCCACGGGGGCAGATCGATCCCTTGATGCGCTTCCCTCGACCACCGGCGTTGGTCGGTGTCGAGCCATAAGACGGCGTAGTCGTGACTCACGGTGGGATCGGAACCGTTAATGAGAATGGTCAGGCGCATATCAGTTCCGTATGAATTGCGCAGAATTGCCTTAACAGTCTATGTCGCAACGCGTGTTATGCAAAGGCCAAAGACGTGACTTTCTCGCATGAAAAAAAGGACGCGCGAAACGCGTGGCAGTACCATGGCCACGTCGCTGGTCGGCCCCGCGATCACGTGCCCGATGTTGCCCTTTCGTTGTCTTCGTAGCATTCATGGAGGCGTGCCATGCAGCATCGATTTCTGCGTTTTGGGGCGCTGGCGGCGTGCATAAGCGCGGCTCCCACATTGAGCGTCGCGGCGGACGACGCGCCGTTCGCCGCGCCAGCGCCGGTCGTCTATGTATCGGACTTCGAACTGGATGCGGCGGACGTCACGCCGGACAGTGGCCCCGGTCAGCGCGTGCGCCGTCTGCGCGGTTTGTTGCCGAGCGGTCCGGGACCGTTGGGGCACGACGCGAATCCGCAAGACCACGCAACGAAAATCGTCAACGAAATGGCGGATGCGCTCACTGCCGATCTGAAAAAAGGCGGCGTGGATGCGCGCCGTACTGCGCCAGGCCAGCCGTTGCCCGCTTCGGGCTGGCAAGTGCGCGGTGTGTTCCTGAATGTCGACGACGGCAACCGTCTACGGCGTGCGATGGTCGGTTTCGGCGCCGGTCAGAACAACATTCAGGTCGCGGTATCGTGCGACAGCCTGGCGTCGGCGAATTTGCCGCCGCTCTACGATGCGGTCGAAGAGGCCGACAGCAAGCGCATGCACGGCGCAGCCATCAAGCTGAACCCGTACGTGATCGCCGCTGAGTTTGTGATGGCGAGCGGCGACGAGAAAAAGACGATCCAGAAAACGGCTCAGCAAATTGCCGATGCGGTGATCGCCACGCTCCACGCCGCCGTGCAGTGATCGGGTAATCACCGCTCGGTGATTGTTGAGCCTGGTCGTTAAGCCAGATTGTTAAGCCAGGTCCAACGGCGCGGTCAGATCCCCAAGCGGCGCGAGACCATTGCGCGCGAACGCACGATCACGCGCAACGACGCCGTCGAGCGGCGCGAGCCCATGCACCCGGCTGATCAGGCGAAGAATCGAGTTTGTGTCGTACACCGTATGGTCGACGTAGCCCTTTTTGGCGAGCGGCGAAATCACCAGCGCCGGAATCCGCGACCCTGGACCCCAGCGGTCGCCCGTGGGCGGCGCGACCGGATCCCACCAGCCGCCGTTTTCATCGACGGTAACGATCACGACCGTGTTGGCCCATTGCGGACCGCGCCGAATATGCTCGATCACATTCGCGACGTGCCGGTCGCCCGATTCGACGTCCGCGTAGCCGGCATGCATGTTCAGATCGCCTTGCGGCTTGTAGAACGTGACCGTAGGCAAGCGCCCGGCATCGACGTCCGCGATCAGACGGTTCGTCGACGCATCGTTGCCGAGGCCCGCATCGCGCAGATATTTGCGCCGCGCGGCCGTGCCCGGCGCGTAGTTGGCGAAATAGTTGAACGGCTGATGGTGATACTGGAAGTCAGGCACTGCGCCCGTGTCCTGATGCTCCAACGCGTATTGCCAGGCCCCGCTGTACCACGCCCAGTCCACGCCCTTGTCCGTAAGACGGTCGCCGATGGTCGCGTAATTTTGCGGCGGCAGCACGCGCGGATTCGACGCGTCTGCGAACGCCGGGTTGCCGCCTTCGGCCGGTCGCACACTGCTAGGCTGATAGGGCGGCGCCATCGTGTTGACGGCGTAGCCGTCGGCGGTAAACGCGCCGTCGTTGACGAATTTCGGCGGGCCGTCGAGCGCCGACGCGGGGGATTCCGCCGCGAGCTTCAGCCGCACGCCGGTCGGGTCGTCGCCTTCCACCACCGACACCATTTTCTTCGCCGGGCTGTTCTGAATGTCCGGATAGAACGGCGCCTGCGCCGAAATAAGGAAGATGTGGTTCAGCCACGAGCCGCCGAACGCCGCCATAAAAAAGTTATCGCACAACGTGTATTGCTGCGCGAGATTCCATAGCTTCAGCGTGTCGGCGGAAGTGCGGTAATGCCCCATCACAAGGCCGCCCGAATCGCCCCACGCGGCGAACTGGTTGTTGCGGCCGGCGTTGATCTGCATCTGGTTCTGATAGAAGCGATGCACGAGATCGCGCGTGATGACGCCGGTGGGCAGCGGCGCGCCGTGCGCGTCGGTGAGATGAAAAGGGCCGTTGCGCAGATTGCCGATGTCGTTCTGGCCGATCATGTAGCGCTTGCCGTCCACTTCCTGCGCTTGCGGCACGAGGCCGCCCCAGATTGCCGGCAGGCGCGGCAACGGCGTCTTGCCGTCGCGGTCGAGTTGCAGATAGCGCTCGGCGCTGACCGCATCGAGCGGATGCTGGATGCCCGGAAAATTGCCGTACAGGTTCGCGAAACTGCGGTTCTCGGCGTAGATCACCACGATGTGTTTGACCTGATCGCGCAGGGCGGCGTCGAGCCGTAAATCGGCGGCGCTGCGAGGCGCGCCATCGCTTGCCATCTGTTCCGTCTTGCAGCCGGTCAACGCGAGCCCGATGCCGACCGCCGCGAGGCCGGTGAGGACACGCCGACGGTCGGGATTCTGAGGATCGTCCGCGGCGTTGGGCGCGTTGTCCGCGCTATCGGGGTTCGGCGGCAGGAATGAGTCGTGGTCTGTCATCGGTCAGTTCCGAAATGTGCGTGACGAGCAGTCAAGTGCGGCTCGGGGCGGCGCGCGGGGCGCCGGCTGTAGCTTCGATTCGGCTGAGAGTACGGCTGAAGTACGCTGAATGTGATGCGGTGGTTGCAGCTAAGGCAAGCGGCGCTTCACTCGCCAACTGTTGTGCGTTGCGTCGACGGCGAGCAGCAGCCAATGCCTGGTGTTGACCGGGTAGCGCTTTTGCGTCGCATAACCGTCGACGGTCAATTCGAGTTCGTCGTGAGCGCGCAAATGGCAGGTGGCGTGAGCGCCGGAGCCATCCGCGAATTCGACGATCGCGGCGGCCGCTCGGGCGGGCTCCGGCAAGTGCGCTATATGCACCGCGCAACCGGGATAGAGGTGTGAATCGGCAACCTGGATCTGCACGGAATTCGACATGAGCGTAGTCTCCGGACGCTTGAGCAGAACGCAGGCGTGGCAACGAGGCCTCGCGCAACGGACCGCATCAGAGCATAGCACCGCAAAGACGCTATCACGCTGATCTGAGCTTGATGAACAGCAGAAAACGGCAGCCAAGATGGCAAAAGAAGAGCAGAGACGAGCGGGACGTAAGCCAAGGCTACGCACTGCGGCCGCTTCGGGCTCGCAGGACGACGAGTGCAGACAGCTGCCAAAAGAGCCAAGGGCCGCAATATGCGGCCCTTCTCAATGAAGCGCAATAGACGGCGCTGAGCAATAGCAATATGCGTTGACGCCCCGCGAGAGGCGCACGATGGCGCCGCTACACTCCCTTCCGATAAACCACAAACCCCGACTTATCCGCCACCGTGTCATACAACCGCATCGCGGTGTGATTCGTTTCATGCGTTTGCCAGTACACCCTTTGCGAGCCATCTGCTTTCGCCCGTGCATACACCGCTTCGATCAACGCGCGGCCGACGCCCTTGCCGCGCTCCGACTCCAGCGTATACAAGTCTTGCAGATAGCAGATCGGTCCCGCCATCGTCGTGTGACGGTGATACAGAAAATGCACGATGCCGACCAACTGGCCATGACGTTCGGCGACCGTCGCATGCATCGGTTCATAGCAGTCGAAAAAGCGGCCCCACGTGAGATGCGTGATTTCGCGCGGCAATGCGGTTTCGCCGGAGCGACCGTAGAATGCGTTGTAGGCATCCCATAGCGGCAACCATGCATCGAAATCTTCGCGTCTAATGGGGCGGATTTGAATCGTTTCGGACATCGGCGGCTCCTTGTTATGTCGATAAGCAAGCGTTGCACGGCACCTTGTCTTCATCTGACACATCACGACAGGCGCCGGCTCGCAAGCCGTGAGCATAAGAGCATCGGGCCGCGATTGTTAGCTCCACCGGATGCTCCGATTTTGGAACCACGCACGCGCAGAGCATGAGAACCAGCGTTAATACGAGCGCTGCTTGATGCCCCCGCGCCCATCTTGCCACGTCACAATCCACAGATTGCGATGCTGCTTAACGATTGAACCATCCGCGCGATTTCGCGAGTACATCACCCGCAGGTGCACTTTGCGCAGGGCATGCCGTGAAGCCGTCGATGCACCGCAACGCCGCGCGCGTCATCGCCGCTTCGTCGGCTCCGTCAGTGCCATCGAACTGCGGGACGAAAAGAGCATTGGCGTCCGACATCGCGTCTTACGCCGTCTCGGCTCTGAGCCACTGCGCGAGCGCGGCGTCATCGTCGGTCTCGAGCGCATGCGCGACTCGCTGACCCACGGCCGCGCCGAATTTGTAGCCGTGCCCCGAGCAGGCGGACACGACGAGCGTCTTGCCGATGCGCTTCGAAAAGAACCGCTGATCGGCCGTGAACGTGTACGCGCAGGTTTTGACTTCGGTTACCGCATATTCGTCGATGCGCGTGAACGGCGGCGCAAAAAGCTGTCGCAAGCGCTCGCCTTCGCCGGCAACCGGAACCCGCTCGGTTTCAGCATCCGGCACGGGTTTCTTAAGCACACCCGCGCCGAACTTCAGACCGATACCGTCGATTGGCGGCAACACGTAGCCATCGCTTGAACCGCCAATGTCGACGATCGCCGGCGCATTCGACCACGCGCTCTCCAGATCCGCGGGCGGCGCAAGATAAGCCACGGCGTTGCGATAAATGACGAGGTTCTCCGCGAGCGCGGGGAACAGTCGCAGCGTCCAGGCGCCCGCTGTCACGACAAGGCGGTCGGCGCAAACGCTGGTGCCGTCCTCAAAGTGCGCGCTCGCCGTGTGCGGATCGATCGAAACCGCCTTCGTGTGCATGCGAATATCGACGCCGCGCATTCTGAGCCACGCTTTCAGGTCGTGTGCAATGCGCTCGCTGAAGAGCGCGCCGCCGTCATGGTCGAGGTACGCGTAACGAAACGTGGCGGCGTCGAGAAACGGATATCGCTCGGCGGCTTCCTGCGGATTGAGCCGTTCATATTCGAAGCCCATGCGGTCGAGGCCGATACGAAACTGCTCGGCCCCGTCGCCTGCCAATTGCGAAATGCCGAGTACGCCGCAATTCGCATAATGGGACACGCCGAGATCGTCCCAGAGCATGTCCCAACTATCGAACGCTTCGGCGATAGTTTGCGCATAGCCGTCGGCGTCGCCATAAGCGCGGCGAATCATGCGATGCCGATCGCCCGATGCGGCAAGCGAATTCGGGATCGAGCCCTGCTCGATCAGCGTGACGTCGTGCCCCAGCTTGGTGAGCGACCACGCCGTACTCAGTCCGGCGATTCCTGCACCAACGATTGCCACCCGCATACCCATTCCCCCCGTCGGTTGAACGGGGTCAAGTCTAGCGCGGGAATTAATCGGCGGGTTGTGTGCATCGGTGATCAATCAGCCGACGAATGGCACGTGGTCGAGCAGCGCTGGTCTCCGGCGCCGCCGTGTTCAGTGCTTGCGATGCGGGTCGTCGCGAAGCTTGTTGCGTACTTTCTTCGCCGCGAAGAGCGGCACGTAATCGAACACCCGGGCGTCGTGGCGATAGTCGGCCAATGTGTCGGCATACATCTTGGAGACGGTTTCCGCCGGGGTGTCTGTTTCCTCCGCAATGCTTTTCACCACTTCCTCTATATTCGGCTCAGGTTGCGACATTGGATCTCTCCTGTTAAGCAGCGTTGGACGGGCGGGTGCAGCCAAACACAGGAGTTTTATTAGAGGATGCGATGCGCGTCGATGCCAATTGAATCGGTCTATCGCGGGTTGCATGCCACAGAGATTTTTTTCTTGCGGTGGGAATTTCGCCGGCGTAGCACGGCGGTTAGACCCCGTCCGGCCCATGCCCCTTCCGGTTCGAGTAGACTGACGGCCATAACGGCCGCGAGATGCGGCTACCGACTCTATCCGCTCGTGCACGGAGGCTCCACACTATGCATGCAGTTCCCCCGCTCGAACAAGACACCATCGACGCGTCGCCTACGCATGCGGCATCGTCCAAGGCTGCTCACACGCCGGATCAAGCCGCGAACGACGCGCCGGTCCGCGACTTGCGCCGCGTCGGCATTCATCCCGACTACTGGTATCCGCTTGCATGGTCGCATGAAGTGAAGCGCGGCAAGACACATGGTGTGACGTTCGCGGGCGATCCGATCGTGCTGGCGCGCACGGAGTCCGGCAAGGTGTTCGCGCTCGAAGACCGCTGCGCGCATCGCCAGGTGCCGTTACATCAGGGTGTGGTCGACGGCGAGTCGATTCGTTGCGGGTACCACGGTTGGACTTACGATTGCTCGGGCAAATGTATCGACGTGCCGTACCTGGGACGCGAGCGTCTGCCGAACGGCGTGCGCTCGTATCCGTGCCGCGAAGTGGACGGGCTGATCTTCGTGTTTCCCGGCGACGCGGCAATGGCCGAAGTTCGCCCGCTGCCCACGCTCGGCTCCGTGTCGGACAAGAAGTACAAGACGCGGCGCTTCGGCCGTCCGGTCAATTGCCACTACTCGTTCATGCACGAGAACCTGATGGATATGAACCATCAGTTTCTGCATCGCCGGCAAATGGGACAGATGCGCGCGCGGTCGCTCGGCCGGCGGCGCGGTGAAGGCTGGGTCGAGGTCGATTACACGTTTGCACGCATGGCCGGCCAGCAGCCGATCGGCGAAGCGATCGTGTTCGGCCAGAGCCGCAAAAGCGGCGGCGACAACGACAAGGACGTGATGACGATCCGCACCGAGTATCCGTATCAGACGCTGCAGATTCGCACGTCCGAGCAGACGCTGGTGATGGACCTGTGGATCGTCTACGTGCCGCTGGATCGCGAGCAGCGCATCAACCGAACGTTCGGTCTGCTGTCGATTCGCAAGCCCGGCATTCCAGGGGCGCTGAACCTCGCGTGGCCGCTGCTGGTGTGGTTCACCGAGCGCATCTTCAAGGAAGATCGCGAGATCGTCGAGGCCGAGCAACGCGCGCACGATTCGCAAGGCGCCGACTGGAACCATGAAGTGTTTCCGGTCATCAACGAGTTGCGCGCGCTGCTGCGCGAAAGCGGCGCGCCGGATCGGGTCGTCGGCGCGGGCACGGGCGACACAGAAATCATCCGCTTCTGGGATTCGCGCCACGGCAACCCGTTGGCAAAAACCTGAGCGTCGAGGGGCAGGCGATTTCCGCCTCGCCGCGAATGAGTTCATCTCCATCCAGCAGGTAATCCGGCGCGGTCGACCGGCGATAATGGCATTTGATTCACACGGGTTTGCGCAAATCGGCATGCGCCGCGCCGCGACCCGTGTACCATTTCGCTTTTTTCGACTTTTGAAGACCACTCCGTGACCACGCAACAACTCCCAATCGCATCGCGCAAATCCCTCACTCTGCTTCAATTACTCGGCCTCATCGGCGGCGCTGCACTGATTGCGCACATTCTGCTGAATCTGCTGGTGTAGTCGTGTCATGTACAAGAAGGGCGTAGCCGTAGAAATCCAGTTTGCCCCCGAGCGGCTCAACGACCGCGCAGGCGATCCCTACTGGATCGACCTGACGCAAGACGAAGCGCAGCGCCTGCTCGAAACTCTGAAGGGACGCCTCGCCGGCAACAGCGCGAGCACGGCGGCACCGCTCGTCGTGAGCCTGGATGAGACGTGGACCGCGCGCGAAGAAAACGCGCCGGAGACGTCCGTCGGCAACGCCGCTTCAGCGGACGACTTCAAGCAATGGGTCTGCGTGATCTGCGGCTGGATCTACGACGAAGCAGCCGGCTTGCCCGAGGAAGGCATCGAACCGGGCACGCGCTGGACGGATATTCCCGCCGACTGGCGTTGCCCGCTGTGCGACGTGGGCAAGGAAGATTTCGCGCTGGTGGAGTTTTAGGCTTCCAGATAATCCGCGGCGCGGGTGCGGCTTCCCACGGTTAGCATGCCGCGCATAGCGCCCAGCTTGTTGCGCCGCTCGCGGGTTCGATCACAAACGCTGGATTGACTATCGATTGCGCGCGTCCTTCAACGCGCTCTTACTGTACGCGTGTACGAAGCGATCATCGTTGCTAGCTCCTGCGCAGCGGGCGTGAGAGGAATGGCCGCGCGTTGCAACAGGCAAACGGTTTGCTCGATCGCGCGCTCTCGCGAACGTCGATGGTGGCCAGCGCTCGCAGACGGCACTCGCCTGGCGACAATCGACGATTCGAGCGACAGGCAATCCATCGCGCCGACCAGATGCAACGTCTCGTACAAGCCCTCCACGGTCGCGACGATTTTAGGCGGCGGTAAGCCGTGGCTTTTGAACAGATGGAACTTCAATCGGCATTTCATGCAGTTTCCGAAGCTGGCCGCGGCAGCGAACAGTTCTATGCACCTGTGAGCGGGATTCTTGTTCATCGCGCGAAGATCGGCGACACGATTTGCGTCGGACAGCCGCGGTTCGATATCGTCGATCCGTTGACCGACGAAACGACTACGCTGACGAGTAACACCGAAGGCGTGTTTTATATGCGTCGCGCGATTCACTTCGTGACGGCGGGGGCGCCGTTGGATCCTGTGACGGGGGCTCGGGCGTTCAGGACGGGGGTGTTGTTGGGGGCGTGATTCTCGCCCACATGCAGACGCGTTTCTGAGCGACGCGTTTGTGAGCGACGCTTCGGCTAGGGGCGCTCACAACTAGCGCACCCGGCCGGAGCGTCACCGTAGCTCGACTTAACTCGCCACCAACACCGGCGCCACTGCCGCCGGATCGCTGATACTCGGCCGCCCATTCTCGACGTGGCCCGCGACACGACGCGAGAAACCGGCGTCGTCGTTATCGGTCACCGTCAAGTCGTACCAGTGATGGCTCGACGCCAGCACCCACGCTTCTTCGATATGCGCGCCGGCCGGCACCAGCACCGGACGCGGACGCGCGCCGTATGCGTTATCGGTCACTGTCAGACGCGCCATGCCGCCGCCCTTGTTGCTGAACTTCAGGAAGACGTTGCCGTTGGCGACATCGTATTGCACCTTCACTTCCGGCTGCGCCGGTTTCTCGTTGCGATGCCCGCCGGCAATCTGCGATGCCTGCGCCGTCGCCTGAGCGTTGCCCGCGAATTTGCGCACGAAACCGTTCGGGCCGAATACCTCGAACGCATAGGCGCCGTTCGTCCCTGTCAGATCGAACGATTCGCTGAGCGACTTGCCCGCTTCGACGGTATAACGCCACGGACCATCCGTGCGATTCGTCACGTACACATAGAAATGCGCGCCTTGATCGCCGGTATTGCCGATCGAAATCTCGAACGTATTGTTCTTCACGTCCAGCTGGCCGTTCACATGCAGCTCGTACGGCAACGCGCGCGCGAAACGAATGCCGCTTTCCTGCGGATCGACTGCGCCCGGCGTTGCGGGAACGGTCGGCTTCGGCTGCGTCGCGCACTGGTTGTCGGCGATGCTCTTGTAGTTGCTCGTGTCCGGCAGCGGCGGCACCTTCGAATCCGGCGTGCGGAAATCGAACGCCGTGGTCAGGTCTCCGCACACCGCACGCCGCCATGCGGTGATGTTGGGCTCATACACGCCAAAGCGCGTTTCGATGAAGCGAATCACCGACGTGTGATCGAACACCTGCGAGCACACGAAACCGCCCTTGCTCCACGGCGAGACGATTGTCATCGGCACGCGCGGGCCGAGGCCGTACGGCAAGCCGTCAGCCGTATAGGTGCCGCCGCGCGCGGGATTGACCACGTTGTGAATTTCGCCTTCCGTGCTGACCGTCGACTTGCCTTGCGCGGACGTGCTCGCCGGTTGCGGCGGCACGAGGTGATCGAAGAAACCGTCGTTCTCGTCGTACATGATGAACAGCACGGTCTTGCTCCAGACCTCTGGGTTTGACGTCAACGCATCGAGAATCTGCGACGTGTATTCGGCGCCATACGCGGGCGTATATTGCGGATGCTCCGAATATGCGGCCGGCGGGCACAACCACGACACTTGCGGCAGCTTGTTCGCGAGCACATCGGCCTTCAGATCGTCGATGGTGCGCACGGTCTGCGCGCGCTCATACAGCGGCGAGCCCGGCTTCGCGTTGATGAAGTTGGTGAAGTTCTGCAGGACGTTGGTGCCGTAATTGCCGTTCAACGGATCGGCGCCGGTCAGGCCTTGCTGATACACCTGCCACGAAATACCCGCGGCTTGCAGGCGCTCAGGGTACGTGGTCCACGAAAGCAACTGATAATTCGGCGGACCATCGCCGTCGACCCAATCGTTGTTGTCGAGTAGCGGACCGCCGAGCGTGCCGGTCGGATCGACCATGCCGGTCATCAGATACGAGCGGTTCGGGTGCGTCGGTCCCGGCAGCGAGCAGAAGTAAGCGTCGCAGACGGTGAACGCATCGGCCAGCGCATAGTGGAACGGAATGTCGCTGCGCAGATGGTAGCCCATCGTCATGTCGGTCTTGGTGGCGGGCCACTGATCGTAGCGGCCGCCGTCGATCGCGGCATGCGTCTTGTACCACGAGTGATCCAGATCGCCCACGCATTGCGCGCTCGTGGTCGACGTGTCGAGATGGAACGGCAGTACAGGTTTCGTGGGATCCGCCTTCGACGGTTGATACCAGACCGGCTTGCCGTTCGGCAGCGGAATCGGGAAGCGGTCGTTGTAACCACGCACCCCGCGCATGTGCCCGAAGTAGTGGTCGAACGAGCGGTTCTCCTGCATGAACACGACAATATGCTCGACGTCGCGAATGGTGCCGGTGCGCGAAAACGCGGGGACGGCCAACGCATTGCGAATCGACTCGGGCAGCGCGGTCAGTGCTGCGGCAGCGCCGGCGGACGAAGCCACGGTCTGCAGGAAACGGCGACGGCTATTTGATGTCATCGAATATCACCTTCTGCGGGGGAAGAATAGCGCGCCTCGCGCGCCGGAGGAATGGGTCAGTTGCTGTTTGCGCTATCGCCCGGTGCATAACGAATGACGGGCGCGACTTGCTGGCTGTCGGCGGCGAGACTGGCTTGCATGTTGTGTGTAATCGCGTCCGACGCGAGAGCGGGGTCTGCCGCGAGCGTCGAGGGTCTGTTGAACATCGCTGCGGCGGGCAATGTTGATGAAGATGCGGCGGCAGGCGTCGCCGCGCGGTTCGCGGCAACGTTCGACGATGAAGACGCGTCGGCGGACGCGGAGTCGTCCGCGCCGCAGCCGTTCAGCGTTAGCGTTGCGAGCGCAACGAACACACTGCCGACGAGGCGTTTGTCTCTTCTCATGTCTGCATCCCGTTTCGTGAAAGCGGATGCAGTCTCCAACCCTTTCAAGAAATAATTGTGAAACGTTTGCGAGTGGGAAAAATGACTCGCGTATGTGAGTTCTTCGAAAGCAATCGGAAAGTGATAAGTAGGAGAATGGTCACCGCAGTGCCATCTGTTCGAGGTCCAGGCATACCGAAACATAACGACGGCTTTGCGCAATTGCTCACGCCATGACACATATCGAACGACCTTTTGACATCGCGCGTCTCGAAGACGAATGGCTGGAAGCGGACGGCTTCGGCGGCTTTGCGTCGGGGACGGTAGGCACGCTTCGCACGCGCCGTTATCACGCGTTGCTGTTGACGGCCACGCGCGCGCCGGGCGGCCGCGTGGTGCTTGTGAACGGCGTTGAGGCATGGCTCGAAACGGACGGCGAGCGTTATCCGCTAAGCATGCAGCGCTATGTGCCGGAGGTGCTTTATCCCGACATGACAGCGAACGTGCTTGGCTTCCTCACGGAACCCTGGCCGACGTGGCGTTTTCAGTTCGATGCGCAAACGCTGATAACAGCGGAGGTGTTCGTCAGCAAGGCGACGCGCGAAACTGTTTTGCGCTGGAAATGGCAACGCATGCAGGCCGCTTCGCAAACACGCGTGCTCACATTGAAGGTGAGGCCGTTGCTGTCGGGCCGCGACTATCACGCGCTGCATCACGAAAACGCCGCGTTCAACTTCAATGCGCAAACCAGCGACGATGCGAGTTGCGTAAGCTGGCAACCCTACGGCGACCTGCCGCGTATTTATGCCGCGACGAACGGCAACTACCTGCACGCGCCCGACTGGTATCGCAATTTCTGCTACGTCCGCGAGCGCGAACGCGGGCTCGACTTCACGGAAGACCTCGCGACGCCCGGCGTCTTCAGCTTCAATCTCGCCGATAACGACGCAGTGATGATCGTGAGCGCGTCGGATATAGCAGGTGCAAACGCATCGGCAACAAGTCATGCGGCGAAGCTTGCGGAGAAAGAGCAACAACGCCGCAGCGCGTTGGGTTCGCGCCTGCAACGTTCCGCCGATGCCTACGTCGTGCAGCGCAACGAAGGCCGCACGATACTCGCAGGCTTTCCGTGGTTCACCGACTGGGGCCGCGATACATTCATCGCAATGCGGGGCTTGCTGATCGCGTCGGGCCGTCTCGACGATGCCGAAGCGATTCTGCTCCAATGGTCCGGCACGTTGTCCGAAGGCATGCTGCCCAATCGGTTTCCCGATTACGGCGACGCGCCGGAATACAACTCCGTCGATGCATCGCTGTGGTTCATCGTCGCCGTGCACGACTATCTGGCGACGAACCACGCGAGCGCCGCAACCATAAAGCGTCTGCAGCAAGCAGTCGAAGCGATTCTCACGGGCTACACGCAAGGCACGCGCTTCAACATCAAGGCATCCCCGGAAGACGGTCTGCTGTGCGCGGGCGTCCCCGGAATGCAACTCACGTGGATGGACGCGAAGGTCGGCGATTGGGTCGTCACGCCGCGCATCGGCAAGCCGGTGGAAGTGCAGGCACTATGGATCAACGCGTTGCGCATTGCAGCAATGTGGAATTCGCAATGGCAAGGACACTCCGAGCGAGCGTTGCAAGCGTTTCATGAACGTTTCATCGACCCATCGACGCAAGCGCTTTTCGACAATATCGACGTCGATCATGTGAAAGGCACACAAGACCGTTCGATTCGCCCGAATCAGATTTTTGCGGTCGGCGGCCTGCCGTTTCCCGTGCTCGAAGGCGCGGCGACGCGCGCGGTGGTCGATCAGGTCGAAGCGCAGCTGCTCACGCCGCTCGGCTTGCGCACGCTCGCGCCGTCGGACCCGGCTTATTGCGGACACTACAGCGGTGCTCCATTCGAACGCGATGGCGCCTATCATCAAGGAACGGCGTGGCCGTGGCTGCTCGGCCCGTTTGTCGAAGCCTGGCTGCGCGTTCACGGCGATGCGGCGGATGTGCGCCAACAAGCCAGAACGCGCTTTCTCGATCCGCTCTATGCGCACCTGGATCGCGGCGGGCTCGATCATCTTTCCGAAATCGCCGAGGGCGACGCGCCGCACGCGCCCGCCGGCACGCCGTTTCAGGCGTGGTCGCTCGGGGAGCTGCTGCGCATCGAACATCTGCTTGCCGCCTTGGATCGCGCCGCGGCGTAAACCGCGCTACGATGTGTGTCCCACCGCCAAGCCCGACGCAAGGACGCTGTCATGCCACCGCTGCGCGCTGCCAATCTGTTCGCCACCACTGAAGGTTCACGTCTGCATTCGGCGGATTGCGCCCACTGGCAACGCTGGGGGCCGTACCTCAGCGAGCGTCAATGGGGCACCGTGCGTGAGGATTACAGCCCGGACGGCACTGCGTGGGACTACTTTCCGCACGACCATGCGCGCAGCCGTGCGTATCGCTGGGGCGAGGACGGCATCGCCGGTTTCGGCGACGACACACTGAGCTGGTGCGTGTCCCTCGCGCTATGGAACCGCAAGGATCCGATCCTGAAGGAGCGGCTCTTTGGTCTCACGAATGCGCAGGGCAACCATGGCGAGGACGTGAAGGAGCTGTACTTTTATCTCGACGGCACGCCCACGCATTCGTACATGCGGATGCTCTACAAGTACCCGCACGCCGCTTATCCGTACCGGGATCTGATCGAGGAAAACGCGCGCCGTGGCGGCGACACGCCCGAGTACGAAATTCTCGACACCGGCGTGTTCGACGACTTGTGCTATTTCGACGTCCAGGTCGAATACGCGAAGCACGCGCCTGACGACATCGTGATGCGCGTGACAATCGAGAATCGCGCGGACGAATCCGCTTCCCTCGATGTGCTTCCGCAAATCTGGGCGCGCAATTCGTGGTCGTGGAAGGACAATCCCGAGAAGCCGTCGCTCGTCGCTGGCACCGATCATAACGGCAACGCGCAGTTGATCGGGCATCAGCATGGACATGAGCCGATTGTCGTCACGGCCTGGTCCAACGACGCGCCGCAAATCACGTGGTTGTTCTGCGAAAACGACACCAATGTAAAGCGCCTCTACAACATGGAGGCGGAAGGTCCGTTCAAAGACGGCTTCAACGATTACCTCGTACATGGCGATCAGCAAGCCGTGCGTCGCGACCGCGGCACCAAGGCCGGCGCGCATGCGTCGATCGAACTGGGTCCGCATGGGCGCGCGGTGGTCTACATGCGCTGGCGTCCGCAAGCTAGCCCTGACGACGTGCCGCTCGATGCCAATGCGCTGTTTGCGAGGCGTATTGCCGAGGCCGACGAATTCTATGGCGCGCTGCAACGCGATATGGACGACCCCGACGCACGTCTCGTGCAGCGCCAGGCGCTCGCGGGCATGCTGTGGTCCAAGCAGTACTACCGGTACGACGTGCATCGCTGGATAGAAGGCGATCCGTTGCAGCCGAAGCCTTCGGCCGCGCGCAAACGCGGTCGCAACGCGGACTGGATGCATCTGTGCAACGCGGACATCGTGTCGATGCCCGACAAGTGGGAATACCCGTGGTACGCGTCGTGGGATCTGGCGTTTCATGCGGCGGCGTTTGCTCTAATCGATCCCGCGTTCGCAAAGCGCCAATTGCTGCTACTAGTGAAGGATCGCTATCAGCATCCGAACGGGCAATTGCCCGCCTACGAATGGGCGCTTGGCGACGCCAATCCGCCCGTTCATGCGTGGGCCGCGTGGCGCGTGTACGAGATCGACCGTGCGCTCACCGGCAACGCCGACCGCGATTTTCTCGAACTGATCTTTCATAAGCTGCTGCTCAATTTTTCGTGGTGGGTGAACCGCAAGGACGCCGACGGCCACAACATTTTCCAAGGCGGTTTTCTCGGCCTCGACAACGTAGGCATCTTCGATCGCTCGTCGCCGCTGCCGACCGGCGGTCACATCGACCAGGCCGACGGCACTGCGTGGATGGCCGCGTACGCGCTCGACCTTATGCGTATCGCGCTCGAACTCGCGTATGCGAACCACGTGTTCGTCGATATCGGTGTGAAGTTTTTCGAGCACTTTCTGTACATCGCGCAAGCCGTGAGTTGCGACGACGGCTGCGATACCGGACTCTGGGACAGCGAAGACGAGTTTTTCTACGACAAGCTGCGCCTGCCTGACGGCACCAGTTTTCCAATGCGTGTGCGCTCGATTGTCGGACTCATTCCACTCTTCGCCGTACACGTGCTCGAAGAGCGATTGCATGGCGAATTGCCGGGATTGCGCGACCGGCTCGTATGGTTCCTCAAGCATCGTCCGGATCTCGCGAAGCTGGTTTCGCGCTGGAACGAGCCTGGCAAAGGCAACGCGCTGCTGCTCTCGGTGTTGCGCGGGCATCGTATGAAAGCGCTGCTGCGCCGCGCGCTCGACGAAAGCGAATTCCTCTCCGATCATGGCGTGCGGGCGTTGTCGCGATACCACCGCGATCATCCGTTCGTGTTCAACCACAATGGCAACAGCTTCACGGTCAAATATTTGCCGGCCGAATCGGATACGCGCGTATTCGGCGGCAATTCGAACTGGCGCGGTCCGGTGTGGATGCCGGTGAACTATTTGTTGATCGAGTCGCTTTATGAATTTCACCGCTATTACGGCGATGAATTCCGCGTCGAATATCCGACCGGCTCGGGCCAGAACTTCTCGCTGTGCGAAATCGCCGACGAACTCGCGCGTCGCGCGACCACGCTGTTTCTCAAGAACCAGCACGGCGAGCGTCCGGTGATGGGCGCTTATCCGCTGTTGCAGGCGGACCCGCGTTCGAGCGATCTGGTTCTCTTCCATGAGTATTTCCATGGCGACAACGGGCGCGGCGTGGGCGCTTCGCATCAGACGGGCTGGAGCGGGCTTGTCGCCTTGCTCCTGCAACCACGCGTGATGGCGGCTTCTGGCAGCGTGCCGCTGGCTGGCGAGCCGGGGCGCGCGCCGATTCCGACAGCGCCGCCGGCACCGGCGCGGCCCGCGGTGCCGGAAGTCGTGCCGGCGTCGTCGACTGAAGTTGAAACAGCGTCTGCGCTGGCGAGTACGTCGGTCAAATAGCGCGACTTCGTTGTTGAACTGTGCGGGTGCGTGTGTGGTCTTTTCGAGTATCGCCACGTCTGTTTCATTGGCTTCCTCAAGTGAATCCCATGTCGACTACACCGAACACTCAAGCTGCTGAAGATCCGAATGCCAACGCTAACCCAAGCCCCGGCGCCGCGGCCGCGCGAAGCTGCAAGGTCAGCGCGAGTCCGCATGGCGAGCCGCCGTCGCCCGCAGGCAAGCGTCCCGCGCCGCCTTGCACGCTGGTGATCTTCGGCGCAGGTGGCGACCTCACCAGGCGCCTTCTGATGCCCGCGCTGTACAACCTCGCGGTGGATGGCTTGCTCGACGGCGGCATGCAGATCGTCGGGGTGAATCATGGCGAGCGCGAGACGAGCGAGTGGTGTGAAGACCTGCATCAGTCGCTGCAAAAGTTCGCCGCCGACAAGGCCAGCACTTTCCACGCCGGCAAGCTCGACGACGCGGCGTGGGACTGGGTCGCGCAACGTCTTGAATACATGGCCGGCGACTTCGGGACGCCCGATACCTTCGCGAGGCTCAAGCAAAAGCTCGCTCAGACGCCGGGCGGCAATGTGATTTTTTATCTGGCGGTCGGCTCGCGTTTCTTTAAACCGATCGTCGAGCGTTTGGGCGAAACGGGTTTGCTAAAAGAGGGCGATGGCTTTCGTCGCATCGTGATCGAGAAGCCGTTCGGCACCGACCTCGCGTCGGCGCGCGACCTGAACGCGCATATTCTTTCGTATGCGAAGGAATCGCAGGTCTATCGCATCGATCATTTTCTCGGCAAAGACACGGTGCAAAGCATTCTCGCCGTGCGCTTCGCGAATGCGCTATTCGAGCCGGTGTGGCGGCGCGAATACATCGACAGTGTGCAGATCACGGCCGCCGAAACCATCGGCGTGGAAGGGCGCGGCAAGTTCTACGAGCAGACCGGCGCGTTTCGCGACATGCTGCCGAACCATCTGTTCCAGTTGCTCGGCATGGTCGCAATGGAGCCGCCCAATTCATTCGATGCCGAAGCCGTGCGCGATAAAAAGGCCGAAATTTTCGATGCCATCTTGCCGCTGAGACCGAACGACGTCGTGTTCGGTCAATACGAAAAAGGCGCAGCGGGCATTGGTTATCGCGAGGAACCGGATGTCGCGCCGGGCAGCACGACAGAAACCTACGCCGCCGCGCGCGTGTTCGTCGAAAACTGGCGCTGGGCCGGCGTGCCTTTCTATCTGCGCACGGGCAAGCGGCTTGCCGCGCGCCGCACGGAAATTTCGGTGCAACTGAAACCGGTGCCGTTCCGTCTATTCCGCGACACGCCGGTCGATGCTCTCACGCCGAATGTGCTGACCTTGCGCATCGATCCCGCGCACGGCACCAGCTTCGACTTCAACGTCAAGACGCCGGGGCCGTTAATGCAGATCGGCCCGGTGCAGTCTTCGTTTGACTATGGCGACTTTTTCGCGGAGCGCGCGAACGTGGGCTATGAAACGCTGCTATACGACTGCATGCTCGGCGACGAGACGTTGTTCCAGCGGGCCGACAGCATCGAAACGAGCTGGTGCGCGGTGGACGATGTATTGCATCCGACAACTGGCGGCGCGATTCCAGTGCACGGCTATGCGGCCGGCAGTGAAGGGCCCGCCGAGGCGGACGCGCTGTTGGCGCGCGACGGTCGCGCGTGGCGGCCATTGAAAAGAGACGCGGTCGAGAAGAAGTAATGGCGTGAAGCACAACCATACAAACGGGGGTAACTAACCGTGGCGACATCGAAAGCAAACGCGGCAAAAGCGGCAAGCCTGGCAAAAGCAGCAACCAGTGACGAGCGGATCCTCGCTATCGACGTTGGCGGTACCGGCTTGAAAGCGGCGGTGATCGACGCAGACGGTCAGATGAAAACCGAGCGCGTGCGCGTGGCGACGCCGCATCCGTGCACGCCGGATCAACTCGTGGATGCGTTGGCACAACTCGTCGAACCGCTGATCAGCAAGGCGCCGCCCGTTTTCATGTCGATCGGCGTTCCGGGCGTGGTGCGCAACAACCGCATTCTGACGGCGCCGCATTTCGGCGTGGAAGGTTGGCACGACTTTCCGCTTGCCGATTTACTTGCGCAGAAGCTGGGCGGCTTGCCGGTCCGCATGATCAACGACGCCGAAATGCAGGGCTTCGCCGCGATCGAAGGCAAGGGTATCGAATTCGTATTGACGCTCGGCACGGGCGCGGGCACGGCGCTCTTTCGCGACGGCGAGCTGATGCCTCATCTCGAACTCGCGCATCATCCCGTGAGCAAGAAGGGCGTTGCTTACGATGAATACATCGGCGAGGCGGCACGCGAAAAAGCCGGGAATAAACGCTGGAACCGGCGCGTTCACAAGGTGATCGGAATTCTCGAATCGCTCGTGAATTGCGACAAGCTGTGGATCGGCGGCGGCAATGCTGCGCGCCTTACAATCGATTTGCCGGCTAATGTGGCTACGATTTCGAACGATGCGGGCATTCAAGGCGGCGCGCGGCTATGGCATCCGCGGTCGGTGCGTGAGACGCGGCAGCTTCCCGAAGCCAATGCTCGCACGGGCAAGTTCAAATAGATTTCACCTGACGCGGATCGCGGATTGCGAATCGCGAATCGCGGTTACGCGGGAGCAAACAGCAATGATTCGACGCGCTAACCGTGGCGCTGCAAAGCGCCTGATGTCTGTCGGCCTAGGCACGATGTTGGGGTTTGCCGCCGCGCAGGGCTATGCGGCCGATGCGTTCACATTGACCTCGCCTAGCCTGGCCGACGGCGGCACATTGGAGTCGAGCCATGCGGCGAGCGCCAATAGTTGCGGCGGCGGCAACGTGTCGCCCGCGTTGCAATGGCGCAATGCGCCCGCCGGCACGAAGAGTTACGCGGTGACGATCTTCGACCCGGATGGCGCGAAGGGCCTCGGCATCGTGCATTGGGTGCTATACGGCGTGGCGCCGTCGATCACCGCACTCAATGCCGGCGCGGCAGCGCCACCTGGAAGCGTCGCGGGAACGAACCGCACCGGTGGCCCCGGCTATTACGGGCCGTGCCCACCGGTCGGCGATGTTCCGCATCACTATGTCGTGCAGGTCTATGCACTCGATCTTGCGCCGGACGCATTGCCGGCCGGCTTGACGAGAGACGCATTGCTTGCCGCAATGAAGGACCATGTGATTGCGGCAACCAGTACGGTGCTGCGTTACGGGCGATGATGGCCGCGTGATGCAGCCCGGCAACGCACGCCACGTTTAGCGAGCCGCGTCGCCCCAACGGTACTCGACGCTCGCTTCGTCGAGTTGCTTCTTGATGTCGGCGTCCAGCACGAACTCCGAAGCCGCAAGCGTATCGGTCAATTGCTCGGCGCGGCTCGCTCCGATAATCGCGGAGGTCACGAGCGGATTCGCCAGAACCCACGCGAGGGACACGCGAGTCAGCGACTCGCCGGTCGGCTCGACAATCGCTTTGAGCCGCTCGATGGTCTCGAATTCGCGTTGATGCCAGTACCGCTCCTGATACATCGAGCCAGCTTTGCCGACACTTTCGGTGAAACGCCCGGACGTGGGCGTCGCCTCCAGCTTGTGCTTGCCGGTCAGCAAGCCGCCTGCCAGCGGGTTATAAGGCATCACCGCCAATTGCTCTTCGGCGGCGAGGGGCAGCAGTTCACGTTCGATCTGGCGGAACAAAAGGTTATAGCGCGGCTGCACGGAGACAAAGCGTGCCACGCGCAGCACGTCGGCGCGACCGAGCGCGCGCGCGAGACGGTAGGCGAGAAAGTTCGACACGCCGATGTAGCGCGCCTTGCCCGAGCGCACGATCGCGTCGAGTGCTTCGAGCGTCTCGTCGAGCGGCGTGTTAGCGTCGTCGGAATGGAGTTGGTAGAGGTCCACGTAATCGGTGCCGAGGCGCTGTAGCGAGGCGTCGATTGCATCGAGCAGATGCTTGCGCGACGCGCCTTGATCCCACGCCGAAGGGCCCATCTTGCCGACCGCCTTGGTGGCCAGAATGAAGCGGTCGCGCTTGCCCTTCAGCCACCGCCCGACGATTTCCTCCGTGCGGCCGGCATTATTCTCGCCGCCGCCGAGCGGATAAACGTTGGCCGTATCGATGAAATTTACACCGGCCTCCGCGGCCGTATCGAGAATGCGGCGCGATGTCTCTTCTTCGGTTTGCAGGCCGAACGTCATGGTTCCAAGACATAGGCGGGAAACGGTCAGACCTGTGCTGCCGAATTTGCGATATTGCATGTTCAACTCCGGAGATGAACGGAACGGTTGCGATATGAGAGGCTGCGAGAAGGGTGCAAAGAGGATAAACGCAAAACAATAGTTGTGTTTCGGAGCCGGGCCTTATCCATATCGCCGCAGTGGGCACCTGCGCGTGCGTGCCAGGCGGCAGGAAAACCGTCGTTGGGGCTAGAATCGTTGCATTGCCCGTCTGCGAATAGAAAGCGCCTGCAATTCAAGCGCACCCCACTTCCACCATGCGAGTGAAAAAATGAAAACATCGCGCCGCCATTTTCTGTTGATGAGCGTTTGCGTAAGCGCGGGTTCATCGCTCGTGCTGTCTCGCGCGGCATTCGCCGCCGGCGCGAATACACTCAGCGAGGCCGACCCGCAAGCGCAAGCGCTCGGTTATAAAGAGGACGCGTCGAAGGTCGACAAAGCGAAGTTTCCACAGTACGCAGCGGGACAAACTTGCGGCACATGTTCGCTGTTTCAGGGCAAGGCCACCGATGCGTTCGGCGGCTGCACTTTGTTCGGCGATAAACAGGTCGCCGCCCGCGGCTGGTGCAGTTCGTACACGAATATGTAAGCGACGCGCGGCTGCGCAGATTCGTCAGATCAACGCATCGAGCACCAGTTCGTGCGAGCGGCCGACCCATAGCGCGGCGTCGCGGTGATCGCGCAATGCGTCGCCGGTATTCGGATGCACGAAGATATCGAGCGCGCCGTGGTTGAGCGTGAGCCAGCCAATGATGTCGGCGAACTGCTCGTGAGCGAACGCCATCTGATACGACCACATCGGATGCGGCCCGACCGGGCGTTCGTGAAAGCGGCCCATTTGCAGCTTGCCATTCCAGTGTGCTTCGATCTGCTCGCGAAAAGTCCAGGCGCTGTCTCGCGTCGTTGAGTCGAAATAAACGTGCGCGTGCCAGCTTTGAATCGCGGAGGTGTCGCGAAAAGTCATGGTAGGTCCGTGGTGCGTCAGTCGTTATCCGCCATTCATTCTGCTTCAGTTTCCGCCGACGCGCCAGGCGCGCGTCTCATGTGAAACTGTCGTTCATCTTCGCCTGCGATTTTGAAGCCCAGGCGCTCATAAAGGCGCCGCGCGCGATTGCCTTTGAGCACCCTCAGCGCGACGGGCAACGCATCGGCGTCGGCGGCGCGCAGCAACGTGCGCAACGCGCTTTTGCCGATGCCGCGCCCTTGCAGCGCAGGCGTGATCTGAAATTGAACAACCACCCATTCGGTATCGGTACGATGCGCTTTGAGCAAACCGGCACGCATGCCATCGACAGAAATAACACGCGCCGCGTCATAACGATGCAGCAAACGCGCGCGATGCTCGGCGTCGTCCGCGGCTTCGCCGACATGGGCCAAGTGCTCGGTCATGGTCGCCTTGCGCAGTTCGAAGAGGAAGGGTTCGTCGTCTGCGAGCGCGGGACGCAGGATAATCGTCGGGTCGTAATCGGACATGACGTGGCGGAATCGGACACGTGGTCGGCTAGTAAGAATGGGCGCGAATTGTCACGCTCACAGCGCGTTTTTACCATGCAACGCCGATTGAGCGCGCCGGCTTCTGCACTGAACGGGCGCACGTTGCAGTTTGCCAGGCGGTGGGAAGCAACATGCCCTCCAGCGACTTTAGCCGCGATGCATCAGGCGCCGCCGATGTTTGCTGCTCGCAGATCACGTTTCCTCTCCCGTTTATGTCGCTCAAGCGACCACGAGCGCCATGCGTTTTATCCGGATTGGCATGTGCCTTGCTTTTGCCTAACCCGCGAATTTCCACGCGTGCGGGTTCGAGACCATGCACGCGATACGCCGAACCACCGGCGAACGGCGCCACCTGGCAAAAAACGAACAATGCTGAACACGCGACCACAGATCCTGACGCGCGCAACAGATGGCGATGCGATGACGCTCGTCTTCTACCCCGACACAGGTTGCCTGCGTTTCGCCGCTTCACGTGGCGTGGTGCGCCATGAACTTCGGCCGCCGCATTCCTGGTTGGCGATTGCGTCCGCGTCGCGCGAAGTGCGCGGCGGGACACACGCGATATCCGAAAGCTTGAGTACGCTATTGCATGACTTCTGTGTGAAACGCTCGCAATGGCTCGGCGGTCCGGCGGGCACGCTCGGGCCCACGCACGCGCGCGCGTTGTCGTCGCCGCCTGCTCATGCCGACATGCACATATCTTTACGTTCGCTTACGATGGACGTGGCGACGGCGCAGTAGCGGATTCATCAGCCGAAAGACGGATGCTGGTTTGCGAGTCTGTTCAGTTTTGTTCGGTGTCGTTCGTTCAACCCGGCGGACGGCATAACCAACTTTGCGAGGTGGGCTATGGAGATTATCGAGCTTGAACCTAGCGTCTCGGCAGACGGACGCGCGGTGATTTTCCTGCTTTCGGCGCGAGGACGGGACCTCGAATGCGCCGTTACGCGCGAAGCGCTGGAGCAGCACTTCTGGCTGCAACGCGGCGCCGCTGAAGATCGCATGCTGAAGACTTTCGCCGATGGCCGCAAACGCATCACTGCCGTCGCCGAAAGAAAAATGCTGGCGCGTCCGGGCGAAAAAGTCCTGCTGACGATCAGCGATTTTGCCGCGCGTGGCTGATGTCGGGTTGATGCCGGTTGGTGAGTTCATGCGGCACGTCCGCGTGACGTCTTGCCTGCTTTACTTGCGCTGAACATCATGCGAGCGACGCGTGATTGCACCGTCGCTCGTTTCGTCGTTGCCGCTTTGCCTGCCAGACGTTCCTGAATTCTTCTCTCGAATTCGTCCCTCGCATTTGCCCCGATTGTTACGCCGTTGTTACGCCGATTCGTCAAACTGGCGCGGCAAATCCCTTCCTTTTGCCCAATTGCCTGAGCGGTCGCTCGCATACACTCTTTTCCATGGAGCGACAAATCACCGAGCCCATCGACGCGGTCTTCCCCGCGTTGTTTTGAACCGTACCGTTGATGGCAGTTTGCCGCGGTGGTCCACGCGGCAGCGCAGTAAAGCAGTAGGAAGTAGAAGCAATGCAAATGGCGCAGTGGAAGGTGAAGCAGCAACAACCGTTTTGGCAGTAGCAGTAGCAGTAGCGGTAGCGGTAGCGGTAGCAGTTGAAATAGCAACGAAAGTCTTCGCAGCAGCAACACAAGTAGCAACAGCTTTATCTGTTTTGATGGTCACAGGTCGGCGAGCATCCACGCGCAAGCACGACTCTTCCATCCTGTCCGGCCCTGTTCTCTCGCGGGAACAGGGTTTTTTTTCGTCGATGCGGTAGAGGAGCAGGATTTTCGCTCTTTAAGCCGGTCTTAATATTGACTTGCCATCATGCTTGCACAGACTCACATTAGAGGCCTGTCGAGCCGCCGGCGCATCGGCGGCATTCGTCGCCGGAAGTCACACCGATCCGGTGACGAAGCCGGGAGTTAGCGAAGGAGGTTGAACCCTATGTCCAGTAAATCGCGAGTCCGCAAACACAATCCGCCGGCCATGTCTCCACTGTTGCGTGCACTGGCCTATAGCCGTACTGCTCATGAGCCGGTCACCGCCGCGATGCTTCTGCAGTGTTACGCCGCGCTCGACGCGTTCCAGCACGGCCACGGCTCACGCGATCTCCACGTGATGTTGAGCCGGCATTTGCTGGTGTCGCAGGAGCTTGCGCGCCTCGGCCTCGGCGAAGACGTTCTCGCTGACGTTCAGAGGGGGCATGCTGCCATGGTTCAACTGGACATCCGTGAGCAGCGGACTGGCGCATGGACGCTCGACGAGAACGAATACGCGCGCCTCTGCACGGCGCTCGCGATTCTCGACGGACAACTGTCGGTCGCCTCGTTGAGCGAGATCGCAAGCGCACAGGCGCGCATGATTGAAGGCTTGATGCGGTCTGCGAGGACAAAGGCGATCGCCGAAGCGGTGCTCTGAACCGCAGAGCCGTCCACAAACAAGAAACGCCCCACGGGGCGTTTTTCGTTTCGGCGATGGTTAATCGATGCACTCAGCCAGTCAGCGAAGTTCGCGACGATGGCCATGATTGCTCGGGCGCAGACGAAATTCGAACCACCGTCATCGGGTCGCGCTGCAAAAGTAAACCCCACACGCCGCGCCGTTATTACGAGTCTCCGTAAGACCGCACGACCAGCCGCCGCCTGCCCGCCGGATGAGGTTTACCGGAACGATCCGCGCTTGTTAGACTGGTTTTCTCCCGCTCACCGCGAGCGCGTTTATCGCCGTCGTACGACTGCCGGGCGTCGGTCCGCAGCGTAATTCAATGGAGACGTCATGTCTTATATGCTGCTTATCGTCGAACCCCCCGAACAACGCATCGAGCGCGGCGAAGCGAAGGGCCGCGAAGTGTACGGCCAGATGGTGCGTTTCGCCGCCGACCTCAAAGAGCGCGGCAAACTGCTGGCGGCCGAATCGCTCACTTCTTCTCGCGACGCCGTGCGCGTCCAGGTGCGCGACAGTCAGCCAAAATTGCTCGACGGCCCGTTCGCCGAAGCGAAGGAAATGATCGGCGGCTTCTTCCTGCTCGATTGCGATTCGCGCGAGGAAGCCGTGGCGATTGCGCAAGCCTGTCCGGCGGCAACGTGGTGCACCGTCGAAGTACGCAAGCTCGGTCCGTGCTTCACATAAGATATCGACAGTTCTCTGCTCGGGGTTTTCCCCAGGTAGCGCAAGCTATGTGTCGATTCGCTCGCGCATTGCTCGTCGTGTGAATAAGAGCCGGCAAACGCGCCGGCTCCTAACTCACAACTTGACGACGATAGGAGTAACGGCGATGCGATTCATGATCCTGGTGAAGGCGACTGCCGCAAGCGAAGCGGGCGACATGCCCGAAGCATCCCTGATGGCCGCGATGGGCGCGTACCACGAAGAACTGGCGAAGGCTGGCGTCTTGCTCGATGCCACGGGCTTGCAGCCGAGTTCCAAAGGCTGGCGCATTCGCTATAGCGGCGGCGAGCGTTCGGTGATCGACGGCCCGTTTACGGAAACGAAGGAATTGATCGCCGGCTATACGCTGATCCAGGTACGCTCGCGTGAGGAAGCGATGGAATGGGCGCGGCGCTTTCCCGCGCCGTTTGGCGAACAGGCTGATGGCGAAATCGAAGTGCGGCAGCTGTACGAACTCGACGATTTCGAGCCGAGTACGGAACTCGAGCGCTTCCGTGAACTGGACGCGGGCCGGCGCTGATTTCGCGCAAATCGATGATTGGATTCCATCATGCACAAGCAAATTTTCGTCAATCTCGCCGTCGATAATCTGGAACGGTCGAAGGCATTTTTCAGCGCGCTCGGCTTCAGCTTCGATCAGCAATTCACCAACGAGCAGGCAGCGTGTTTGATCCTCGGTGAAAACCTTTACGCGATGCTGCTGGTCAAGGACCTGTTCAAGTCGTTCACGCGCAAGTCGCTTTGCGATCCGAAGGAAAGCACCGAAGCGCTCGTGGGCCTGTCGTGCGAAAGCCGCGGGGAGGTCGACGCACTTGTCGCCAAAGCGCTCGCCGCTGGCGGAACGGCGCCGCGCGCGCCGCAAGACTACGGCTTCATGTACGGCCACGGTTTCGAAGACATCGACGGGCATATCTGGGAGCTCATCTACATGGACCCGAACGCCAAGGCGGCGGGCTGACTCTGTGACGAAACCGGCCACTCATCGTGCGATCGAGGCAGTCTGGCGGATCGAATCCGCCAAGGTCATCGCCCACGTCGCACGGATGGTGCGCGACGTCGGGCTCGCTGAGGAACTGGCGCAAGACGCGCTCGTCGCCGCGCTCGAACATTGGCCGGACGCGGGCGTGCCCGACAATCCCGGAGCGTGGCTGATGACGACTGCAAAGAACCGCGCGCTCGACCGCTTGCGACAGGAAGCGCTGCACGCTCGCAAGCGTGAAGAACTCAGTCACGATCTCGACACGCTGGAGGCGCATCTCGTGCCGGATTTTGTCGATGCGCTCGATGCCGCGCGGGCCGACGATATCGGCGACGATCTGCTGCGGCTCGTGTTCACCGCATGCCACCCGGTGCTGTCCACCGACGCACGCGTTGCGCTCACGCTGCGTCTTCTCGGCGGTCTGACGACAGACGAAATTGCACGCGCGTTTCTCGTGCCGGAGCCGACCATCGCGCAACGCATCGTGCGCGCGAAGCGCACACTGTCGGCGGCGAAAGTGCCGTTCGAAGTGCCACAGGCTGCGGCTCGCGCGCCGCGGCTTGCGTCGGTGCTGCAAGTGATCTATCTGATTTTCAACGAAGGCTACTCTGCCACAGCCGGCGACGACTGGATGCGCCCGGCGCTTTGCGAGGAAGCGCTGCGGCTCGGGCGCGTGCTCAGCGGTCAAGTGCCCGACGAAAGCGAAGTGCACGGCCTCGTCGCGTTGATGGAAATTCAGGCGTCGCGCACGCATGCGCGCACCGATGCACGGGGCCGCCCGGTTCTGCTGCTTGATCAGGACCGGAGCCGTTGGGACCCGCTTCTGATCCGTCGCGGGCTCGCGGCGCTCAACATCGCGCATGCGCTTGGCGGCGCGAGCGGGCCGTATGCGTTGCAGGCCGCGCTGGCTGCTTGTCATGCCCGCGCACATCGCGCGGAAGAAACCGACTGGACGCGGATTGTCGCGTTATACGACGCGCTTGCGCAGGTGGCGCCGTCGCCGGTGGTCGAGCTGAATCGCGCGGTGGCGGTGGGCATGGCGTTCGGGCCGGCGGCGGGCCTTGACATCGCCGACGCACTCGCCACCGACGCAGCACTCGCGAACTATCACTGGTTGCCGAGCGTGCGCGGCGATCTGCTGGCCAAACTCGGTCGCATGGATGAGGCGCGCGCGGAATTCGAACGCGCTGCCGCGATGACGCGCAACGCGCGCGAACGTGAATTGCTGCTCGAACGCGCGCGCTCGGTGATGCCGTAGGCGGCATTACTTTGTGCGCATAAACCGCGCATAGACCCGGCGCGCGCGAACCGGCGCTATCGGACGCGCTATCAACGGCGGTATCGAAGGCGTTATCGGATGAACTGCCGCACACCCAACGCGACGATCAGGCCGCCGCATACGCGGTCGATCCACGCCTTGCTGCGCCGGTACGCCGACGCGATGCGCGCCTGCGACAACGTCAGCGCGACGAAGCCGTACCAACTGCTCGCCACGACGAACACCATGCCGAGCATCGCCGCAAAGGTGCCGACGCTCTCATGCGGCGGCGCAGCCGACGAAAACACCGCCGCAAAAAACGCGACCGATTTTGGATTCGCGATATTGGTCGCGAAGCCTTGTGCGAACGCTTGCCGGACGCTGCCGGCCGGCGCCTGCGCGCTCTGTTGCGGCTTGCGTGCCGACGCATTGACGATCAGCTTTCCTCCGAACCAAATCAGATAAGCGGCACCCGCGACTTTCACGGCGAACGCGAGCCACGGAAAAGCCGCGAACACAATGCCGACGCCGAGAATTGCGCAACTCGCCCAGAACAGATTGACGAGCACGATGCCGGCGACCACGGCGAGCGCTTCAATGCGCGTGGCGGATGCGGCCTTGTGCGCAACGGCAACAAAGTTCGGACCGGGAATGACGACGCCGGCCACATACACGGAAAACACGCCGAGAACGGCGGAACTATCGATCACGCGAAGCTCCCGTCAAGCCGAGAAAAATGCTAGTGCGCCGAGCGCGACACCCGCCGCCGCGACCACGAACGACAGATTGCGGAGCCACTTCTTACGCGTAAGTAAGGTGATCGCGCACAGAGCGATGGCGACCTGGATCAACGTGGTCGCCTGTGCCCAGCGATGATGGCCATGCAACAGCGCTTCGCTCTTCGCGTCGTTGTCGAGCACTTCCTTTTCGATCGCCTCAGCCTTCGCGCGGATCGGCTCTTTCTGCTGCTTGTACTTGTCGACGTCAGCGACGAATTTCGTATGCGCGTCGCTATTACCCGGCGACAGCGCCGCGCCGAGTTCCGCGAGATTCTGTTTCTCGCCCTTGGCCTGGTAGTAATTCCACTGGTTCGACGCCTCGGTCTTTTTGATCGCGGCTTCGTTCTTGTAGTAGAGCGCGAGGTTCTCGCTGTTGCCGCTCTGATAGGCGCATAGTGCGCCGATAGTCGCCAGGACCGCCGTTATCACGGCCATGCGGCTCCCGAAAGAGTCGGCGTCGTGGTGACCAGCGTGCTGCACGGCATGGTCGTGCGGACCATGCACTTCATACTCTTCAGACATCACATTCTCCGAGGCAAACTTTTATGTCGTATCCGGGCGGCGCATAGGCCCGACGGCCTCAATCTTAGCGTGTGAAGGGAGGAGGATGGAAAAGCCCGCGTTCGGTGGGGGCGTTGTGCTTCGCCGTTCCGGTTCAGGCGCGACGCCTTCCCTTCGAAGAGCGGGCGAGATAATATTATTTAGGGATCCGTAGTACGTGGATGCACGGACCGACAGGCCACGCAAGGACAGAGCCTCATGCCGTAAGATGGTCCAATGATCGCTGAAGCAGCAAGCAACACGAAGCTCATTCCTCGCCCGCTAATACTCGTCTCCAACAATGCCCACTCCCCCCATCCTCACCACCAACCGCCTCGCGCTGCGCCCCCACACCCGCGACGACTTCCTCGAAAGCTACACAATGTGGTCCGATCCCGAGGTGATCCGCTATATCGGCGGCAAGCCTTTTACGCGCGAAGAAGTGTGGGCACGTCTGCTGCGCTACGCCGGTCATTGCGAGCAGCTTCGCACCACCTACAAAGGCGAGCCGACCATCGTGCTACGGCGCATGGCTGGCGCGACGACGAAGTGAGCCGGCGCGGGCGGCTCACGCGGTTTCTCCTGCTTATCACCAAGCTTCGTTTGCCGCCGCCCTCTGCTGCGCGATCAGATCCGCTAGCCGTTGAACCTGCCGCCCTTGCGCATCGAAGTTGGCGTCATCAAGCCAACGCGTATAGCTCGCACGCAGCGCGGGCCATTCGCTGTCGATAACTGAAAACCACGCGGTATCGCGACTGCGCTGACGATACACAATCGCCTGACGGAAGATTCCCTCGAATGTGAAGCCATAGCGCAACGCCGCCGCGCGCGACGGCTCGTTCAGCGAATCGCATTTCCATTCGAAGCGCCGGTAGCCGAGCTCATCGAACACATACTTCATCAGCAGAAACATGGCGTCGGTCGCCACGCGCGTTCGCTTCAGACGCGGCGAATACGTGACGTGCCCCACTTCGATCACACCGTTGGCAGCGTCGATGCGCATCAGCGCCAGCGTGCCGACCGCCTTGCCGCTCGCGAGGTCGATCACCGCGTAGTGCAGCGGATCGGCCAATGCGGCGATGCGCGTCAGATGCTCGCGATATGCGTCGACGCTCTCAAACGGCCCGATTGCCAGATACGTCCAGTCGCGCCCATCGGCCGCCGAGTTGTAGGCCTCGAACAGATCCGCCGCGTGGGCTTCGACGCTCACCGGTTCTATCCGGCAATAGCGGCCCGCGAGCGACGTGCGGGCAGGTGGCTGCGCGCCGCTCCAGTCGGGCAGCGGCGCTCCGATCGGCTGTTCGAACGCATTACGGCGGGGTTCCATGTTTGCACTCCTGGTGTGGTTGGTCATCGTTGCGTTGATCACAGCGAACATCAAGAACGATACGGCAAGCGTGGTATGTTAAAAAGATCCACCAGAACCTCATTCGATAGGTCCAGCCGTCATGATCGAGATTATTGGCCCGCTTGCTCATACGGCCGCAAACCTTGGCGTCGGCCGCGCACAGAAACCCGCGCCGCTGCAGAAACAATTGACCGGACGATTGCAGCAGGCCATTCTCGGCGGCCGCTTGCCGGCGGGATCGCTGCTGCCGTCGTCGCGCCTGCTCGCGGCGGAGATGGGCGTGTCGCGCAACACCGTGGTCATCGCGTATGAGCATCTGGCGGCGGTCGGCTATGTGGTGGCCGACAAAAAGGGGACGCGCGTGAGCCCACTGTCGAGTACCACTGCGCGTGGCGAGCCGCCGACGCAGTCCGCCGCGCCGGAAGTGGCGTACGCGGCGCGCATCGGCCAGTTCACGGCGACGCGCACACATGTCGATGCCACCTTGCCCCTGACGCCCGGCACGCCCGCGCTGGACCGCTTCCCGCTGGCCGCCTGGCGGCGCGCGCTCGAACGTTCGATGGAACGCGCCTTGCCACTCGCGCTCGGCTACGGCACGCCGAGCGGCGAACCGGCGTTGCGCGACGCCATTGCCGCGCATCTGCGCATGGCGCGCGGCGTGCGCTGCGAGGGCTCGCAGGTGGTGATCACCGAGGGCGCGCAGGAGGCGCTTAATCTCTGCGTGCGGCTCTTTACCAATCCCGGCGACCTCGCGTGGATCGAGGACCCCGGCTATCGCGGCGCCAAAGCGGCCTTCAACCAGGGCGATCTGACGACTTTGCCGATGCCCGTGGATGCCGAAGGCATGTCGGTTCCGCCCGGCGCGTGGCGCGCGTATCCGCCGAAGCTGATCTACACGTCGCCCGCACATCAGTATCCGACGGGCGCGGTGTTGTCGGTGGCGCGGCGTCTTGAACTGATCGCCGAAGCGCGCCGCTGCGGCGCATGGCTGATCGAGGACGATTACGACGGCGAATTCCGCTACGCCGGCGAACCGATCGCGAGCATGCAGGGACTTGTCGAGGACGCGCCGGTTCTATACGTCGGCTCCTTCAGCAAGACGATGTTTCCGGCGCTGCGCATCGGCTTTGTCGTGCTGCCGCGCGCGATCGCCGCGCACGTCGGCGTCGCGTTGCACGAGATGCTGCGCGGCGGGCATCGGCTGGAGCAGCTTGCGCTCGCGCATTTCATGGAGAGCGGCGAATTCGGGCGGCACCTTGGACGCATGCGACGGCTGTATCGCGAGCGGCAGCAGGCGCTGCGCGAAGCACTTACTGAGCACTTCGCGTCGTCAGAGATTCTGGGCGGCGACTGCGGCATGCATTTGACGCTGCGCCTCGCTGCCGACATCGACGACCAGGCGCTCACCGAACGCGCGTTCGCGAAAGGCCTCAGTCCACGCGCGCTGTCTGGCTTCACGCTGGAGCGGCGCGCCGGGGCCAACGGCCTTGTGATTGGCTATGGCAATACCGGCGCAGAGGCGCTGGCGCCGGCTGTCCGCATATTGGCCGAACTCGTTGCCGGAATGGTTCCAGCGAGCGGAAAACCGCGCCTGCGTCGCGCGTAAGTTTTTGCGTTTGTCCGCGCGGCCCATGTCGCGCTATCGTGTCGTTTATGCGCGGCGATCCTGAACATGCGACGTCGACGGATCGCCCGCATCATGTTCCGCGCGCCGTCCGGTGCGCGCTCGCCGGACGGCTGTTCGGTCCGGGCATGAAGCATCCTTTGGTGTGGTTATCTATGACGATTTATCCGAGTGGAGATGACATGAAGGAAATCGAACCGACCCCGTGGTTTGAACTGGCCGCTCACTCGCCCGCGCGCGACGGCTGGTACGAGGTGCAACTGAAGAGCGGGGACACGGCATTTGCAAAATTCGGCGAGGGTGAATGGACCGACAAGCCGATGGACGCGTTCACGCACTGGCGCGGCCTGTCCGCCGATCCATCGCAGGCGGGTGAGGGCGAGGGTAAAAGCCACGTCGAAGCGGCCGACGCCGAGACAGGATCCGCAGCGGAGAGCGCAGCCGGCGACGAACCGATCAATGCTGAGGCCACGGCGGCGGAGGGCGTACGAGCCGCATGGAACGCGTTTTTCCCCGCGCTAAGCGAGGAGCAGCATAAGCCGGGGGACGCCGTCCCCAACGGTAAAGCGCCGCATTGATGCATGGAAGGGCGGCGGCTCGCGGGTTGCCGCCCTGACCAACCAGACCTTCGGGCAAAAGCAAAATATGAAAGTTACGCGGGAACCCGTGGCATTGCCGCGCGCCACGCAGTTACTCAATCATGGACCGGTCACGATCATCACGAGCGCGCATGAGGGCCGCTCGAACGTGATGGCGGCTTCGTGGGCGATGCCGCTCGACTTCGACCCGCCGAAGGTGGTTGTCGTGGTAGACAGTCGCACGCTCACGCGGCAATTGATCGAAGCGAGCGGCGTGTTCGGGCTGCAATTGCCGAGCCGCAAATTTGCTGCGCAGACGCTGGCCGTGGGCAGCAACGCGGGGCTCGAACTCGACAAGTTTTCGGCCTTTGAACTCGAAACATTCGCCGCCGAAAAAATCGAAGTGCCGATGCTAGCCGGCTGCATCACGTGGATGGAATGCAGGGTGGTTCCCGACGACAGTCAGCGGCACGATCTGATCATCGGCGAAGTGGTGGCGGCGTACGCGGACAGTCGCGTGTACTCGAACAACCGCTGGCATTTCGGCGACGATCCCGGTCTTCGCACGTGCCATTACGTCGCCGGCGGAACGTTTTTCGCGACAGGCGAAGCGTTCGAAGTGTCGCCTGCCGCAAATGCCTTGAGCGCGTCGCCAGCCAGCCGGTAACGAACCCATTCGCTTTGCGCGCTTGCGCCGATCGATTCATAGAAGCCGATTGCCGGCGCGTTCCAGTCGAGCACGCTCCATTCGAAGCGGCCGCAGCCGGTGTCGCACGCGATGGTCGCGAGGTGGCGCAACATCTGTTTGCCCGCGCCGGTGCCGCGCGATTTCGGCGATACGTAGAGGTCTTCCAGATAGAGGCCTTGTTTGCCCAGCCACGTCGAGTATGAGAAGAAGTAGACGCAAAAGCCGATGGGCTCGCCGTTCAGTTCGCAGATGAGCGCCTTCGCGGTGGAGGCGGCGGAAAAGAGGCTCGCTTCGATGTCTTCGACGGTGGCGAGGACTTCGTGCTCTGCCCTTTCGTACACCGCGAGTTCGGTAATGAAGCGAAGGATTAGCGGGGCGTCGGAGGTGGTGGCGGGGCGGATGCGGATGGTCAAGGTTGGGGCTCGAGCGGGATGTTGGGATGAGAAGTGGAGTTTAGCGCGCGTCGCCCGACGGTGGTCAGGCGAGGTGTGGTCCTAGTCCGTGCACGGAGGTGCAATTGCGCGCGTCGGTGCGGGACTAGGAAGTGCCTTTCAACTGGTGAGGGCTTTGGAACTATCTGCAGCGTTGTCCGGTCCGGGCCTTGCAGTTCGCCATCTGCCCCTCGCAGGAACTCAAGTTCCAATAGCCGGATTGCGAGGTCCGCGAACAATAAGACACAAACCGGTGCGCCATCAACATCAGTCGGCCTTCCCGCAAATGGGAATGTGTGTGTGCTGCCCGATATGGTCGGGCCGCTGGTAGCCGTCGATGTGGAAAAGAATCAGGGATTCGTCTTCGAGTCGCGGCTCTCCGCGAGCGTTGGCCAGGTCGGATAGGAGTTTGTTGCTTTTGTCGGGGGCGAGCCGGAAGGCAATGCCGCGAAATAAAGGTGCTTTCGGTTTCAGTTAGGTCACGGAGCATTAGTGCACCGACTTCATTTTGTGCGGCTTTGATTTGACGTTTGCGTTCCCGCAATTCACTTACCGCGACCGCCGCCGATACAGCTGTTGTCCATTCTTTGTGGCCAGACGTTTTGACACGCTCTGGGCCAACAGGAGAAAAAAAGGGGCCGTTCGCGCGCGTTGTCACGATGAAGACACAAATGGGAAGATGGCGCGCCGCGCGATGCGAGGTTATGCGTTTTGCCGTTGTTTAATTGTTAAATAATGCAAGATCATTCAGCCCTATCCGGCTTTCCGTAGACAAATTTAAACGCTTGTGTGAGAGTCTCACTGACAAGTTTCGGAGACTTACGTTTTCTTACATTCGCCCAATGCGAGCCGTAAAGAGGCAGTCGTCAGGAGTCGGTTCACGCGATACAGCAGCCGCTCGGTGCTACATCCGAGTCGCCCTTAAAGGATGATCTACTCGCATAAGTTTCAGAAAATCCTTACATAAAGTTTCTCAATTCTGCGCCGTAACCTTGGATTAACGCCCAGCTTCGTGGCCGGCGACGATCGACTCGTCGCAGCGATGTTGCGCGCGTATTAACCAGGAATCGGGTTAGTTAGTAATGCTTACTGACAGGTTGTTGCGCGAAAATGACTAGGTTAGTTAGGTATCCCAATAGATGGGAAGTGGGAATGTGATGGAGACCAGACATGAATATTTTTCGACCCAATTTGTGAGAAAGGAAAACGCAATGAATAAGAGCCGATATAAGTTGGTTTGGAATCGTCGAATTGGCGCACTCGTCGCGGCAGCCGAAACGCAGAGCGGCGTGCAGGGTGAGCCGGGGCAAGCGGACATGGGCGAGATAGGTGTCCCCCTGAAATCAAAGGCGGCGCTGGCGGTATTGACGGCATTGATGCTGCTGCCGGTGAGTCAGGCGTACGCCGATAACCTTGCGGTTGGCGGCGAAATCGGGGGGACGACTGCAACGATAGGGGGCGCTACGGCCCCGCCCGCGAGTACAGGCGGGACCCTTCCGGCTCTAGCCGGCGACGCGAGCAACACAAGTCAGAATACGGCGGTCGGGATCAATGTCACGGCGAATGGCGGGGCCGCAACTGCTCTCGGCGACACGGTCACGGCGAGCGGCCAGAATGCCACGGCAGTTGGCGCTAATTCGGTTGCAAGCGGCACCAGAGCAGTAGCGTTCGGCGGTGGGTCGAGCGCGGTGAATGGCGACTCGACTGCGATTGGTGCCCTGGCACACACTACTGCTGAATTCTCAACGGCGGTCGGCACCAATAGTTCAGCTGCTGGTGGAACCGCGGTGGGCTTTCAGGCAAATGCCAACGCGTCTGACGCTACCTCCATAGGTGTCGATTCCGTTGCATCTGGGATCGGTAGCGTTTCAATTTCTCGCGCACAGGCAACTGCCCAGAATGCGATCGCTATTGGTGAGAATGCCTCGGCAACTGCGGCGAATGCCGTAGCCTTGGGGGCAGCTGCAATCGCCAACGGCACGAACAATATCGCAATCGGCGCCGGCAGTTCTGCCTCGGGTTTCGGTGCGATCGCGCAAGGCGCGGGAGCAGTCGCCAACGGTGGGCCCGGCAGCGTCGCGATTGCGATTGGACTAGACGCGGTTGCGACGTCATCGGGTACGGCTGCCTCGCCCGTTGCAATCGGCGCGGGCGCACAGGCAGTTAACGGAGAAGCCGTCGCAATCGGAAACGGCGCTTTTGCGCAAGGTAACGGCTCCATTTCCATGGGCGTGAGCGCCAATGCGGCAGTAGCGGGTACGGTTGCGCTGGGCGGTGTCGCACAGGCGACAGGCGCAAATTCCATTGCGATCGGCAACGCAGCCGTGGCGTCGATCGCAGAATCGACGGCGCTCGGTTCCGGCTCGGTCACACGTGCGGCAACGAACGTGAGCAGCGTCACGTTGAACGGCGTGACGTTCGGTGGCTTCGCGGGCGCGACACCGACCGGAGTCGTGAGTATCGGGGCCGTCGGTCAGGAACACCAGTTGCAAAATGTCGCCGCAGGGCAGATTAGCGCAACGAGCACGGATGCGGTGAACGGCTCGCAACTTTTCTCGGTTGCTTCACAAGTCTCGGCTCTGTCAAGTAAGGTCGATACGGTTACCGCGACCGTCAACACCATCTCGACAAGCGGCTCGAATGGCACGGTTGCCGATCAAACAGGTACGGCAGTTGGCAAAGGTTCGGGCGTGTCCGTTCCCAACGGAACTGCTGTCGGTAACGGCTCGAATGTTTCGGGCCAGGACGGTACGGCAATCGGCACCAACACGACTGTCACAGCTGCACGCGCGACCGCCATTGGCAGGAGTTCCAGGGTCACGGCAACGAACGGAACTGCAATCGGTGATGGTTCGAATGTCACCGGCACGAACGGAACTGCAGTTGGCGCGAATTCTCAGGTCACCGCAAACAATTCGGTTGCCCTGGGTGCAAACTCAGTTGCGGACCGGGACAACACGGTTTCGGTCGGTGCGCCGGGTGCTGAGCGTCAGATCACCAACGTTGCAGACGGTACGGCTCCGACCGATGCTGTGAATGTGCGCCAGTTGAATAGCGCGGTGAACAGTGTCCGCGACGATATGCAAAGGTATCGCCGTGATGCCAACGCCGGCACCGCTTCCGCTATTGCAATGGCTAACCTGCCGCAGGCCGTGTTGCCGGGCGAGAAGGTCGTAGCGCTTGGCGGTGGCACGTACGGCGGCCAATCGGCAATGGCTGTAGGCCTGTCGGTCGCGACGCAGAAATGGATGGTTAAAGGCTCCGTCACGACAGCGGTTTCTGGACATGGCTCACTGGGAGCCGGCGCGGGTGTTGGCTATCGCTGGTAACCGAGGTTACTCCCGCTGCTGCGTTGTGTTGCCGCAGCGGGCAAAGCCCGCGGGAACTGATTTTTGGGAGAAAGCGTGCGCGCTATGAAAAACGCCGCGCACGTACGGCTATCAACGTCGATCGGTCTGTCCCACAAGCCTCAGGGTAAAGATGCGGCGGGGCAATTGAAATACGGGGTCGGTGGCTACCATCGGAAGACGTAGCGCAAATCGGAAGGACGCGCCGTTACCGGCGCGTCCTCCTCCAAGAACTGTACGCGCGAGTTTCCTCGCATACAGCTGAAGCCCCCGCGAGACCGCACAAGCGTGCAGCCGGTCCGCCGCGCGTCCCGCGGCAAGACTGCTAGCCGAGGCAGCGCAGAAAGCCAAAGCAGCCGGAGCGACCGTACACGCGCCACGGCGCAAAAGCCCATCATCGAAAAGTGCCGCAGCGTTGAGAGCAGACGTCATGACACAACGGGTTGTCGCGCCACACCAGGCGACGCGCCGAACGGTGAAAGTCCGGCCACCCGGCCGTCCGCAAACCGATTCAACCTTTCAGCGGCAACCATATCTCTAACCCGCCCATCCCACTCACCGCATCGAACCTCTCGTCGTAGCGCTCGAAGTTGGGCGCATCGGCGGGAAGGTGTCCCGATGCCGGCAGCCACTTGTTCCAGATCGTGTTCCACGTGCGCCGCACGGTGGAGATATGCTCGCGATGGCTGAACACCGCATAGCGCTGCGCGGCAATGCGCAAGCGGCTGAATTCGGCGGGCAATGCCGAGAAGTCGCTGACTTCCACGCCGCACAGGTAGTCCATGCTGCCGGCGTCGTCGGCGTTGTAGCAGACGCCATACGCCACGTTGCCCACCTGGCCCGGCACCTTGCCGAAGTAATCGCCAAAGCGCTGCCACTGCGATGGAATGGCGGCGGAGCTCTCGCACGTATAGCGTTCGCTCAGACCCGCGACGAGAAACGGCTTGCCGTCCTCAAAGCGCGGCGGCTCCAGATGCGTGAGAAGGGTTTCATCCATTTTGATCGGCTCCACGATGACAAGGTTGTCGAGATGACCCCGCGCGCGCAGTGCTTCGGGCGTGAGTCCGAATTGCTCGCGAAAGGCGCGCGTGAATGCTTCGTGAGAGCCGTAACCGGCGTCGATGGCAACCGTCAGTATGTCCGGCGCGCCGTTGGCGAGGCGTCGCGCGGCCTCGCCCAAGCGACGCGCCCGCACATAGCGCATGACCGACACGCCGGTCGCCGCTTCGAAGGCACGGGCGAGGTGAAAGCGCGACACGCATCCACAACTGGCGATGTCGTCGAGCGTCAGTTCTTCGTCAAAGTGGCTTTCGATAAACCACAGCGCTTTTCCAACCGGGTTCATATCGGCTCTCATGTGACATGAAGCCAGCGTAGCCAACCGCGCACAGATGCGTTTGATCGCGCTTGCGGTTTTGCTATCGATTCATTCAAGCGATTCAAGCGCGCGGCCATGGCCGCCTGTCGATATCGATCAGACGTTTTCCGTCGCGGCCGCGTTGCCAGTGGAGCGAGGACGCTCAGCGGCGGGTACGCCATGCCCACCGTCTGCATTGGCATGGGCGGCGACACCAGCGCCGCCCGGCCGTCCCGCGCGCAACAGCAAACCGCCGATCACGCCCGCCGCCGCCGCGAAAATCGCACCGAACGCAAACGCCACGTGATAGCCGCTATTGAGCGCGGCAGCATCGTTTTGCGTCGCCAGCATTGCGCCGCTGCGCGCGGCGGCAAGACTTGCGAGGACCGCGAGGCCGAGCGCACCGCCCATCATGAACGACGTATTGACGATGCCCGACGCGAGCCCCGAATCGGCGGGATCGACGTCGCTCATCGCGGCGAGCAGCACCGGATTGAACGCGATGCCGGCGCCGAAGCCGAGCAGCATCATGCCCGGCAGCACATCGACGACGAAGCTGCCGCCGACCGGCGCGCGCGCAAAGAGCGCAAGACCGCACGCCGCAACCAGCAGGCCCACCGCGAGCGGACCACGCAGCCCGAAGCGCATCACGACGCGCGCCGACAGGCCCAGCGAGAAGAACGCCATGATGAGATTGGCCGGCAGAAACGCGAGCCCGACTTGCAGCGGCTGATAGCCAAGTACGCGCTGCAAATACAGCGCGGAGATGAAGAACCACGCAAACATCGCAGCGGCCCACAGCACGCCGACGACATTCGCGGTCGCGACATTACGCAGGCGGAACAGGCCGAGCGGCATCAACGGATGCTGAACGCGCGACTCGATAATCAGGAATACGGCGAGCAACGCGAGTGCGACCAGCAGCAAGCCGAGCGTTTGCGCCGAGGCCCAGCCGGCTTCGTTGCCGTTGACCACGGCATACACGGCGAGCATCAGCGAAACGGTGACCGATACGGCGCCGGCCACGTCGAGCCGTTCGCGGTGCGCATGACCGCGCGCGGAAGGCAGCAGCGCGACGCATAGTGCGTACACGGCAATGCCGATCGGCAGATTGACGAGAAAGATCCAATGCCAACTCAGCAGGTTGGTCAACAGTCCGCCGAGCAGCACGCCGATGCTGCCGCCGCCCGCGCAGACGAAGCCATACACGCCCATGGCTTTCGCCCGTTCGCCGGTTTCCGTGAACAGATTCATGATGAGCGACAGCGACACCGCGGATACGATAGCGCCGCCCAAGCCCTGCACGGCGCGTGCGCATACAAGCAGTATCTGCGAGTTCGCGAGGCCGCATGCAAGCGACGCCACCGTGAACAGCGTAATGCCACCGAGGAACAGCCGGCGATGACCGTACAGATCGCCGAGACGCCCGCCAAGCAGCAGGCAGCCGCCGAACGTCAGCATGTACGCGTTGACGACCCACACGAGCGACGTTTCCGTAAAGCCGAGATCCGCTGCGATAGACGGCAACGCGACGTTCACGATCGTCGTGTCGAGCACGATCATGAGCACACCGAGGCACAGCACGATGAGCGCGAGCCAGCGTTTGTTGCCCTGAATGGAATGGGTCATGCGGGCGCTCCTTTTCCGCGGTCGGTTGGGATTGCCGGCGGCTTCGAGCATATTAGGTCGTTTCAACGCGATGCCGGACGGGCCCGCCGCCCGGCGCGATGTTGACAACACGGTCGGCAACTCGTCGAGGGCAAGGGGTTTTTGAGTCTAGCACTCGCGAGTTTTGGGTCACAACTACGAATTCCTGGGCGGAGTGCCCCCCATCAGCCCATTCGACGGCAACGTCTCATCCAGCAACTTGCGCGCGCTTTCAATACCCGCCACCGGCAGTCCCTCCGGATTCAGCAAGCCCACCTGCACCAGCACGCTAGCCTGATCCCAGTAGATATGCTCGTTATAAAGCTTATCGCCGCGAAAGCACACCACGGCCAGCATCGGCACCTCGAAATACTTTCCGGTCGGCGCAACGCCCGGCAATAGCCAGTCGATCTCACAGCTATGCGTGCAACTGAAAATGAATTCGTCGACGATACGGTCCGCGCCGATGGTTCGCGAAATCGGAATCAGCTTTGTATCAGACGGATTCGAATTGACGAAGTGATGCGTATAGAAGCGCTGGAGATTGTCATGACCGACACCGCCGGTCATCGTAGGCACGTGATTGACGTAGGGCTGCGCGACCATCGTCGGCATAACCGCATCCACATCCCGCGTGGCGAACTCATGGTAGCAATGCGCCTCCCATAGCGCGTTCAGATCGTAGACCGGACCAAGCACTTTGCGCAGCAGCGCAAGCGTGCGCGAATACGCCATCATCGCGGCGGGCTTGTCGTATTGCACACGCGCTGACGCCGCGAACGCATGATCGCAACCGGGGTACACGTACTGCTCGATTTGCGGCCGCGTGCTCAGCGCGGCGCTGATCCGCTCGCGCGTTTCCGGCGAGCAATGTGCGTCGTTTTCGGGGAAGTGAAACACCATCGGACAGCGCACGGCCGGTACCTCGTCCAGATAAGCGTCGAGGCCCACGCCGTAGTAGCTGACCGCACAGTCCACATCGGTACGCGCCGCGCTCAAAAACGCGAGCTTGCCGCCGAGGCAGTAACCCACCGCGCCCACTTTGCCGGCCTGTTCGGGCATTGCACGCAATGTCGCAATCGTGGCCACGATATCGTCGACGGCGAGATCGGCGTCGAACTGACCGAGATAGTCGAGTGCCTGCTTCATGTCGGCACTGCCATAACCGAGGTCGATGCCCGGCTTGATGCGCCAGAACAGATCGGGCACCAGCACCACATAGCCTTCCTCGGCGAAGCGCTCGGCCGTCTCCTTCATGGCGTCGTTGATGCCGAAAATCTCCTGCAACAGAACGAGTCCAGGGCCCGAGCCTTGCTTCGGACGCGCGACGTAGGCGTTAAAACGGCCGCCATCCTGGGCGACGACTTCCATCAAAGAGCTGGCCATGCGTTTGTTCTCCTGAGATGTACGCGCGAGAGCAACGAAAGCGCTACGCCATCGTACGCAATTCGAAGCGCTTGAGCTTGCCCGTTTCAGTGCGCGGCAGTGAATCGGCGAAAACAATGACGCGTGGATATTTATACGGCGCCACCGTATTTTTCACGAAATCCTGGAGTTGCGCGACGAGTTTGTCGTCCGGCGCATAGCCGGGATTGAGCACGATGAATGCCTTCACGATCTGCCCGCGCGTCTCGTCGGGCACGCCGACCACGCCGCACTCCGCCACCGCCTCGTGTTGCAGCAACACGCTTTCCACTTCAGGGCCGGAGATGTTGTAGCCGGCGGAGACGATCATGTCGTCGGCGCGCGCCTGGTAGAACACGTAGCCGTCTTCGTCGAGGTACACGGAATCACCCGGCAGATTCCAGCCGTCGCGGACGAACTTCAGTTGCCGTTCATCAGCGAGATAACGACAACCGGTCGGCCCGCGCACCGCGAGCTTGCCGATAGTGCCGGGCGCAACGGGTTGCATCGCGTCGTCCACGGCCTGCACGACATAGCCCGGCACCGCGCGGCCGATTGCATGCGGACGTATCTCGCTGCCCTGCGCCGAAATAAAAATGTGGATCAACTCGGTGCCGCCAATACCGTCGATCATGTCGATGCCGGTCGCGTCATGCCAAAGACGCCGTGTCGAATCAGGCAACGCCTCACCCGCCGATACCGTCTTTTGCAAGCTCGACACGTCGTGATGCGCGACGAGCGGCGCCATCTGCCGATAGAAAGTCGGCGCGGTGAACATGACGGTCGCGTGAAAGCGCTCGACTGTCTGCAACAAAGTCTCGGGCGTGAGCTTCTCGATCAATACCGTCGACGCACCCGCGCGCAGCGGAAAACATAACAAGCCGCCGAGTCCGAACGTGAACGCGAGCGGCGGCGTGCCGCAGAAAATATCGCTGGACGAAGGCCTCAGCACATGGCGCGGGAACAGATCGCACATCGCTAATACGTCGCGATGAAAATGCATGCAGCCTTTCGGCGCGCCCGTGGTGCCGCTCGTGAAGGCGATCAGACAGACGTCGTCGGCTGCGGTATCGCACGCAGTGAAGTCAGCGGGTTTGTTGATCGCGAGCGTATCGAGCGAACCGGCCGCATCGTCATGAAACAGCAGCGTTTGCTTTAAATCCGCACAGTAACACTCGTCGTGCGGATCGTTGCAGCGCGCGAGTTCTTCTGTCAGACGCGCGTCGCAAAGTGCCGCGCCGACTTGCGCCTTCACGATGATCTGCTTCAATTCCTTTGCGCGCAGCAGCGGCATGGTCGGCACGGCAACAAGGCCAACCTTTAATGCCGCGAGTGTCGCGATTGCCATCTGCAACGTATTGGGCCCGCGCAACAGAACGCGATTACCCGGCTTCAAACCCATTTCATCGACCAGCACATGCGCGCTGCGATTCACCATCGCGAGCAATTCGTTGTAAGTCGTGGCACACGGTTCGCCGTCGAGCAGCGACCATATCGCCGGACGCTCGCCGTGACCCATTTCGATCGTCCTATCGAGCAGTTCGGTCGCGCAATTGAAACGCGCTGGGTAAGCGACGTCGGGATTGTCCAGCAGAAAAACAGGCCATTGATCCTGCGGCGGAAGATTGTCGCGCGCGAAAGTATCGACGTGTGCTGACGGTTCCATCGTGGTCTCCCGGGTGTTGAGCCGGCTGTGTACGCTTCAGTTGACGAGGGGCTGCGTGTCCTTACTGCGGAATCACGGCAGTTGCTTCGATCTCGACCTTGGCTTCGTCTTCGATCAACGCAACGACTTGCACCGCACTCATCGCGATGTCGTAGTCGCCGATCAACTCGCGAAACGCGCGGCCGATTTCCTTCAACGATGCGAGGTACTCGCGTTTATCGGTGACGTACCACGTCAGGCGCACCAGATGCTCAGGCTTGCCTCCCGCTTCATGCAGCACGGCTAGCACATTCCTGAGCGCCTGAATGGCCTGGCCGGCGAAGTCGGTGCTCTGGAAGCGCGCCTGTTCGTCCCAGCCGATCTGACCTGCAATAAACACTTGCGTGCCGGTTGCCGCGACGCCGTTCGCATAACCGCGCGGTTTGATCCAGCCGGCGGGAAGAAGAGCTTTTTTCATGAGCGTTGCGCCTCGCTGAATTCAGGCTGTGGTGCGAACATCGCGAGTGCATTCGCGATGTCGGTGGGAATGTCGATGGAGCGGCCGCTTTCCAGCGACGTCGTCACGAGCACCTGCTTTGCGCGAAAGCGCGCTTCGCCGTTGCTATGACCGAGAATGTCGATGCTGATCGAACGCTGCCCGATTGCCGCAACCTTCAGCGTCAGCATGATGGTTTCACCCATCTGGCTCGGACGCGAAAACTCGCAGTCGAGTTTGACGATCGGCAGGCCGATACGGCGTTGGCCGATCATCTGCGCGTAGTCGATGCACAAACCTTCGTTGAACCAGTCTTCGACCAACGCGTTGGTCATCACCAGATATTGCGGAAAGAACACGATGCCCGCCGGATCGCAGTGCGAAAAGCGGATACGTACGGGCCTTTCGAAGTGAGTAGTCATTCCGCACGTTCTCCAGAGCTTGCGGCAGCGTGTGCTCTCAGCAGATCGCGGCCCACGATCAATTGCTGCACTTCGGTTGCGCCTTCGTAAATGCGCAACGCGCGAATCTCGCGATACAGCATCTCGACGGCGGTGCCGCTTTGCACGCCCATGCCGCCGTAAAGTTGCACGGCGGCGTCGATCACCTGCTGCGCGCCTTCGCTTGCATGCCACTTCGCCATCGCGGCTTCGCGTGTGACGCTTTCGCCCTGATCGCGCAGCCATGCCGCGCGATAGACGAGCAGCGCGCTGCTGTCGATGGTCAGCGCCATTTGTGCGAGCTTCGCTTGTGTCAGTTGAAAATCGCCGAGTGTCTGGCCGAACATCTTGCGCGATGCTGCGCGTGAAAGTCCCTCGGCCATCGCGTGTCGCGCGAAACCGAGCGACGCGGCCGCCACTGACGTGCGGAAAATATCGAGCGTGCGCATCGCGAGCCTGAAGCCTTCGCCAGGCACGCCGAGCATCTGGCTACGCGGCACGCGTGCGCCCGCAAAATGCAAACGCGCGAGAGGATGCGGCGCAATCACGTCGATGCGTTCGGCGATTTCGAGCCCCGGCGTATCGGCATCCACAATGAACGCGCTGATGCCGCGCGCGCCTGGCGCTTCGCCGGTGCGTGCAAAGACGACATAAAAATCGGCGATGCCGCCATTCGATATCCACGTCTTGTCGCCGTCGAGCACATAGGCGTCGCCGTCCTCGCGTGCAGCGAGCGACATTGCGGCGACGTCCGATCCTGCTTCCGGTTCGGACAAAGCGAACGCCGCGATTGCGGTGCCGTTCGCGACGCGCGGCAAGTAGCGCGTCTTCTGTTCATGTGTGCCGCCAAGCGAGATCGCGCCGGAGCCGAGTCCTTGCATTGCCAGAGCAAAGTCTGCGAGGCCTGAATGTTTGGCGAGCGTTTCGCGCAGCAGGCAGACCGCGCGCGTGTCGATCGTGTCGCCGTGGCCGCCGTATGCCATGCCGCCGACGCCATACTTGAGCCATCCGGCCGCGCCGAGTTCGCGCACCAGTTGACGGCAAGTGGCATCCACATCGCCGTGTTCAACGTGCGATAGATTTTCACGGCACCATGCTTCGATAGCCGCAGCCAGTTCGCGATGACGCGGCTCGAAGAAAGGCCAGGCGAGCGCGCTATGCAGATCGACGTTTTTATCGGCGCTCAACTCAATCTCCCTCGAATACGGGGCGCGATTTTGCGGCGAACGCCTGATACGCGCGCTCGAAATCGCGAGTGCTCATGCAGATGGCTTGCGCCTGTGCTTCGGACTCGATTGCTTCGTCGATGCTCATGCTCCATTCCTGGTGCAGCATCTTCTTCGTGATGCCATGCGCGAACGTGGGGCCGGCGACGAGATCAGCGGCGAGGTTTTGCGCATCTTCGAGAACCGCGGTGGGTTCGCAAAGGCGGTTATAAAAGCCCCATGCGTAGCCTTCGTCGCCGCTCGCCGAGCGGCCCGTGAAAAGCAATTCGGCGGCGCGTCCCTGACCGATGATGCGCGGCAGGATTGAGCAGGCGCCCATGTCGCAACCCGCAAGTCCGACGCGCGAAAACAGAAACGCGAGCTTGCTGCGCGCGGTGCCCAGGCGCATGTCGGACGACATCGCGAGAATCGCGCCCGCGCCGGCGCACACGCCGTCGACGGCGGCGATTATTGGCTGTGGACAATGGCGCATGGCTTTGACGAGGTCGCCGGTCATGCGTGTAAAGAGCAATAGCTCAGGCATTGGCAGATCGATCAGCGGCGCGATGATGTCGTGCACGTCGCCGCCCGAACAAAAGTTTTCGCCGGCACCGTGGATCACGACGGCTTTGACGTCGGCCGCATACGTGAGCTGGCGGAACAGATCGCGCAACTCTGCATACGATTCGAAGGTGAGCGGGTTCTTTCTCTCCGGGCGATTCAACGTGATGGTCGCGACTTTATTCGCGACCGACCAGCCGAAGTGCCGCGCCTCGTAACCTGCCAAGGTAATGCGATTGCCGGCCAACAGTGCATCGACGTTCGAACGTGTCATGTGTGTCTCCTTTGCTCGCCAATTAGTCTTTCAGACTGTCCAGCAGATGTTTTTTCAATTTGCCGAGTCGCTGATGTGTGCGCGACTTTTCGTCGAGACTCAAGCCGCCGAACAGTTCGACCACCCACTGCTCATGCGCCACCGCCATCCTGTCGAACGCTTTGCGGCCTGCCGGCGTGAGGCACACGCTGATCGAGCGGCGGTCGTTCGAGTCGGTATCGCGCGACACGAGGCCTTCTTTTTCGAGCTGATCCGTAATGCCCGTGACGTTGCCGCCCGTCACCATCAAACGGCGCGATAGTTCGGTCATCTTCAGCCCTTCAGGATGGCGCTCGAGTTGCGCCATCAAGTCGAAGCGCGGCAACGTGGTGTCGAATTCGTTACGCAGACGCTTGCGCAGTTCGGCCTGCACAAGATTCGTCGTGGTCAGCATGCGCAGCCACAGGCGCAAGCCCATGTGACTATCGGTGCCGGTGCTCATTTCCAGATCCACGACGTTCTCCGCAGGTTTCGCAACACCTTTGCGCGGCGTTTTCGTTTCCGCTGCCTTCGTTTCGCCTGCCGTGATCTTCTTGATGTTGGATGACCTGGTCACATGACTTCTCCACCGGAGATGGAAATGGATTGCCCCGTGATCGCATCGGAGCCGGGCTGGCACAGCCACAACACTGCGTTGGCAACCTGTTCCGGACTCACGAAGCGATGTTGCGGACTAGAACGAAGCAAGGTCTCGCGCGCCTGCTGTTCGGTGCGGGACGTCTTGCTGGTGATCTGTTCGAGCGATGCGTGCAGCAACTCTGTCTCCGTATAGCCTGGACAAACGGCGTTGACAGTGATGCCCCTCGTCGCGACTTCAAGCGCAAGAGAGCGCGTGAGACCGATCACGCCATGCTTCGCGGCGCAATATGCGGCCACATACGCATAGCCGATTTGCCCCGCCGTACTTGCCACATTGACGATGCGTCCGCGACCGCGTTCAAGCATGCCTGGCAAAACGGCGCGTGTGCCGAGAAAGACGCCAGTGAGGTTCACGTCAAGCATGCGTTGCCAAAGCGTCATGTCCGTGTGCGTGAACGGCGCGGCTTGCGCCTGGCCCGCGTTATTGATGAGCACATCGACCGCGCCCGCTCTATTGAATGCGTTCGCGACGGAGTCTTCTTGCGTGACGTCGACGGTGATGCACGCGACGTCGCCCAATGCGCGACATTTTTCGCGCTGCGCGTCGAGCCGCTCTGCATTGCGGCCCATCAGCGTGACGCGCACGCCGGTTCGCAGCAGCGCCTCCGCGATGGCCGCGCCAATGCCGCTGCCGCCGCCGGTGACGACAGCATGCTGTCCTGCGAGGGAAGATTGAGTCGAGTTCACGTGGTTCCTTCCGCGCGTTGTGCGCGCTGCTGCGCGGAGAGGCCCGCATTCGCCGCCACCTGGGCGCGCTCGCGTTCCAGATTGCGTTCGAGTTGCGACTTCGCGGCGGCGTACTGGTTTGGCCACGTCACGTCGAAATAGCCTATTTTTGCGGCCTCATTCAACGTCCACGATGGATTGGCGAGATGCGGACGCGCGATCGCGCAAAGATCGGCGCGGCCCGCCGCGATGATGCTGTTCACGTGGTCCGCTTCGGAAATCGCGCCAACGGCGATAGTCGCGATGCCGGCCTCGTTACGCACGCGATCGGCAAACGGCGTCTGGAACATACGTCCGTACACGGGCTTTTCGTCCTTGCTGACCTGGCCCGACGACACGTCGATCATGTCGGCGCCCGCAGCCTTGAACGCGCGAGCAATCTGCACGGCGTCGTCGGGCGTAGTGCCGCCTTCGACCCAATCGTTCGCCGAAATACGCACCGAAACTGGTTTGTCCTGCGGCCATACTGCACGAATCGCCTTGAAGATTTGCAGTGGGTAACGCAGGCGGTTCTCGAGCGAGCCGCCGTATTCGTCGGTGCGATGGTTAGTCAGCGGCGACAGGAAGCTCGACAGAAAATAGCCGTGCGCACAGTGCAATTCGAGCCAGTCGAATCCCGCTTGCGCCGACATCTGCGTGGCGCGAACGAACTGCGCTTCTATTTCGCGCAGGTCCTCGTGTGTCGCTTCGCGCGAATATTGGCTGATGCCACGCAGATACTGTTGTGGCGACGCGGAAACCAGCGGCCAGTTGCCTTCGGGAAGCGGCTGATCGATGCCTTCCCACGCGACACGTGTCGATCCTTTCGCGCCGGAATGTCCGAGCTGGATACCGATCTTCGCGTCGGACTGACCGTGCACGAGATCGACAATGCGCTTCCATGCGCTGAGATGCCCGGGCGCATACATGCCGGGACAGGCGGGCGTGATGCGCGCTTCGGGCGATACGCATGTCATCTCGGTCATGACGAGCGCGGCGCCGCCCATGGCGCGCGCGCCGAGATGCATCAGGTGATAGTCACCGGCAATTCCGTCGACGGCCGAGTACTGCGCCATCGGCGACACAACAACGCGGTTCTTCAGCGTGACGCCGCGCAACGTGAACGGCGTGAACATCGGCGGGATGGAATGCTTTTGCGGCGCGCGCTCCACGCCGGAACGTCGCGCGAGCCAGTCTTCGAAGCCGGACAGATAGCGCGCGTCGCGCTCGCGCAGGTTCTCGTGGGAGATTCGCTGCGAGCGCGTGAGCAGCGAATACGCGAACTGTTCCGGCTCGAACGACGTATAGCGCTCGACATGCTCGAACCACTCCGTCGAATTGCGCGCGGCGTTCTGAATACGCAATACGTCGACGCTGCGCACTTCCGTGTAGTGCTTCAACGCCGCGGGCAAATCGCCGGGATGCGCACTGATGCTGTTGGCCAGTTCGATCGAATCTTCGAGCGCGAGCTTGGTGCCCGAGCCGATCGAGAAGTGTGCGGTATGCGCGGCGTCGCCCATCAGAACGACTGGCGTTTGCGTACCGTAAGCATTGCTGCGCCAGTGCACCCATTCTTCATTGACCACGCGTGGGAACCGAATCCATTGCGATGAGCCGCGCAAATGCGCGGCGTTCGAGAGCAACGCATTGCCGTCCAGATACTTTGCGAAGAGCTTCTCGCAGAAGGCGATGCTGTCTTCCTTGCTCATTTCGTCGAGTCCGGCGGCGCGCCACACGCGCTCCGGCGCTTCGACGATGAAGGTGGACGTCTCGTCGTCGAAACGATAGGCGTGCGCCTGAAACCAGCCGAATTCCGTCTTTTCGAACGCGAACGTGAACGCGTCGAACAGCTTTCGCGTGCCGAGCCAGACGAAGCGGCAATCGCGCATGTCGACGTCCGGCTTGTAAGTCGCCGCGTATTTCTGGCGGATCGTGCTGTTTGCTCCATCACACGCGACGATGAGATCGGCTTGATAGGTGGTGTCGTCAGTGACCTGAGTTTCGAAGACGAGCTTCACGCCCAGTTCCTCGCAACGCGCCTGCAAGATATTCAGCAGACGTTTGCGGCCGATGCCGCAAAAACCGTGGCCGGACGAGCGAACCTGACGCCCGCCGAAGTGGATCTCGATGTCGTCCCAGTGATTGAAGGCATCGAGTATGGCATCAGCGCTCGGGGCGTCGGCGGCGCGCAGATTGCCGAGCGTCTGGTCGGAGAACACCACGCCCCAGCCGAAGGTGTCATAAGGACGGTTGCGCTCGACGACGGTGACATCGTGCGACGGGTTCCTGCTCTTCATCAACAGGCCGAAATACAGCCCGGCCGGGCCGCCGCCGATACAGACGATGCGCATGCTGGTTCCCCACTGTGAACTTTGCTGGTGAGGTTAATTTAGGCGTAGATAGTTTAGATGTCAAGTAAATGCGTGGGCCTGTCCTGGCCGCGGGGTTCCGATTGCCGAGCCGGTAGGACTTTCATATTCATCATGTTGTGATATAAAATAATCATGTGCGCGCGAGTCAGGCATTGCGAACAAGCCAGTCGCTCGGCGCCGCATCGTAGTGCGCATTCGACGAGGAGCCATCATGCTGATTACCTTCCAATCCACTGCCTCACCCGACGTGGTGATGCTTCGCGACCTTGCCCAGTACTTACTGGGCGTTATCGGCAAGCGTCTGAGCGAGCGAGGCGTGATCATGCACGACGAATTGCCCGCCGCGATTAACCGGCTCGAATCCGCGATCACTGAAGAGGCCACGGCCGAGGTTGCACTTGAAGCGTTGCATTGTTCGCCAGGCAACCGGCGCGAGTCGCGCAACGGACTGTCGCAACGCGCATGGCCGTTTCTTGACATGCTGCGGGAAGCGAGCAGGCGCGACGCGGACATCATCTGGGGCCTGTAGGCATTGGTAGTCGATAGGATCGACGACGGCTGATCTTATTAGTTAGGTCGCCGAACGGCGCATCTCCGCAGCGCGAGATGCCCAGCAGCCGAAAAGCGAGCAATAGGAGCCAATTTCGAAATCATTGCCAACGACTATTTGGCCCGGAGATTCGTATGTTGAATCAGCGGATTAAAAATCACCGCGTGACAGACTTTATTATCGCCGATAAGAACCGTCGGAAGAAATGAAATTGATCCGAGCGAAATACCGGCGTCGACGGTACCTGGCGAGAACTTTTGCTGAGTCCACGCCATCGGCATGACCCCCGTTTTCTTTTTATTACCCACTGTGCGCCGCCGCACCTTTCTCCGCCCTGCGCGCCCGGTACAGTGCTTTACGCCGCGAGCAACATGATGAGGCCCGCGCCCGGTGCTGCAAGACACATCTCTCGAAGCCGGCGCGTACGCAGACGTGCAGACCACCTGAGCAGATTTTCTGTCCCACCAAAGATTGAGCGCCTAGCCGGCTTCGGCAAGGCGGTTAGTGATACCGCATTCCATTGGAATGTCGATCGCATGACCCCCAGCGATGGCTTGAGGGTCGCGCACGTACGAGGACTGAGGAAATCGATCCTATGTCGAGCCCATACGGTTTTGATCAGACGGTAGGCGTAGTTGTGGGAGCGGAACTGAATGGGCTCGGCGTGGCGAGGTCTCTCGCACATGCCAGGGTTCCAGTCATAGCGGTCGAAACAAAAAGAATGCGCGCGGGATTGTGGTGTCGTTACGTTCGCGCTCACTCTGTTAAGAGCTTTATTGGAAAAGCTTTTGTGGATGACATGATCGCGCTCGGCAAGAAATTTAGTCAGCCTCCTGTTCTTATCCTGACCGATGAAGACGCCGTCCATGCGGTGTCGGAAAATCGCGAGGTGCTTTCCAGGTGGTTTCGTTTTCGTCTGCCGGTGGGCGACACCGTCGAAATGCTGTCCAGTAAGGCGAGATTCCACGACTTCGCGACGAAGCACCACTTTCCTGTGCCGCGCTCCGTCGTGCTCGAGAAGCTATCCGACATTCAATATCTGTCGGAATTGCGTTACCCGTGCGTGTTGAAACCGGACGACAAACGCAATGTATTGAGGGGCGAGAAGGAGCGCGCGCTGCGTGTTGATTGCCTGCAGGATGCACGCGAGCGTGCCGCCGCGATGCTGGCCACGCCAGGCGGGATCATCGCGCAGGAGTGGATCGAAGGGCCGGACAGCAACATCTATTTCACGCTCTTCTATCGAGGCAGCGGTGGGAGAGTCGTCAGCATCTTCACCGGACGCAAGGTACTCAGTTCGCCACCGGGGACCGGCAGTACCGCGATATGCGTTGCCGCGCCCGAAGCGCGCGGCGTGCTCGAACCACTCACGTTGTCGTTCGCCGAACAGGCCGGCTTTGACGGAATGGGCAGCATCGAATACAAGTGGGACGACAACTACAAGGAGTTCGTGATGGTCGAGCCGACGGTCGGCCGCACGGACTGGCAGGAAGAAATCGCCACGCTATGCGGGGTCAACATCCCGCTTGCCGCCTACCGGCATGAAGCCGGACTGCCGCCGTTGCCCGAAGGCTCATGCCGTGTGCCGGTCGCGTGGCGCGCAACGTTCGCCGACCGCCCGCCGCCGGATCTTCTGCATGAGCGGACAAAGATAGTCGACGGTTACTTTCGCTGGAGCGATCCGCTTCCTGCGCTGCAATTCTATTGCGTGGTCAGTCCGCTACGGTGCATGAAGCGCGGGTGGCGGAAGGCCATCAAGGCGCCAGAACCGCGGCAAGCGAAAGCCTGATTTGGACCGGCACGCAGATCGTGTCGTGCGCGGCACCTCGTTGGCAAGCGTGCGCTGCGCGGCGATGCATCCCGCCTTTGGAGGAGACGAACAATGTCCGTGACCGACACCGCAATCATTGGCGCGGGGCCCTATGGGTCGTCGCTGGCGGCTCATCTGCGAGCTGCGGGCATGGCCCATCAGATTCTCGGGGAGCCTATGGGCGCCTGGAGAAACTACATGCCCCCTGGGATGCTGTTGCGTTCCGAGGCGTTCGCCTCGAGCCTCCATGCGCCGCGAAGCGGATTCACGGTAGAAGACTATTGCCGCCAGAAAGGCATTCCCTATCAGCCGATGGGCATGGCGTTTCCGCTCGAGACATTCGTCGACTATGGGCTCTGGTTCCAGGGGAGTCTCGTCGGCGATATCCAGGCGGTGGACGTCCTCAATCTGCGGCGCGTCGGCGGGCAATTTCAGTTGGCGCTTAGCGACGGCCGCTCGTTGATCGCGCGCAAGGTGGTGATTGCGCTGGGCCTCAAAGGCTATGCCCAAACGCCGCCGGCCCTACAAGGTCTGCCGCAACGCTATGCGTCGCACTCGGAGCAGCACGGCGATCTTACGTGGGCACGCGGCAAGGACATCGTGATTGTCGGCGGTGGCCAGTCGGCGCTCGGGCTCTCCGCGCTGCTGCACGAACTGGGCGCGCGGGTTCGCGTGCTGATGCGCGAAGCGGAGATAGTGTGGCATGAAAGGCCCGAAGCTGGGCGCAGCATCCTGTCAAAAATCAGGCATCCCGACGCGGGGCTCGGGCGAGGCTGGCGATCGCTGTTCCTGTCCGAATGTCCACACCTTTTTCATATGCTCGACCAGGCCAGGCGCCGGCTCGTCATGGACAAGTCGTATGGCGCTTCCGGCGCGTGGTGGCTGCACGATCGCGTGGTCGACAAGGTGGAGATCTGGTCTCGCACGGAGGTTCGCTCCGCATCGATCGACAACGACCGCGTGGTGCTGCGCGTGATGAGCGACAACGAGGAGGCGCTGGTCGACGCGGACCATGTGATCGCGGCGACAGGCTTCAAGACCGATATGCGGCAGCACGCATTTCTTTCGAAGGACATCGTGGACGCGATTTCGGTCCACGGCGGCTTGCCCGAACTCACGTCCAACTACGAGACCAGGATTGGCGGCCTCTATGTGATCGGGCCGGCTTCTGCTCACAGTTTTGGACCTGTGATGCGCTTTGTCTACGGCACCAAGCACGCCGCACCGAGCGTGGCGCGTCATATCGCCGGTTCGTTGAAAGCGGGCGCGAGAGAAAGCCGGTGGTCGCCCGGCGACTCGCCGATGTCAGAGCAAACGAGTGAGTGAAACCGGATCTTTCAGGGAATCCACGCGGTCCTCGATGGACCGGTTTCCACACGATTCCAGGCTCCATCATGGCGGCACCAGTTCGGCGAGACGCAGTCAATGAGGGCAATATGAAACGGGGTAAGGCAATCATCAAGGAGATCCTCGCAGGGCTTCTCGTGCTCACCGGCCTTGCCCGCGCCACGCGTATCTTTCTATGGCGCGACCGGGTAGCGGTCCTGCTTTATCACGACCCTGACCCGGTGACGCTCGACAGACATCTGCGGTACCTGCGGAAAATCTGCGATCTGGTGCCGCTGACGGATGTCCGCGCACCCGGCACCGGACGTCCGCGGGCAGCCATCACGCTCGATGACGGTCACGCGGGCAACGCGGCCTTGCTGCCGATCTTCATCAAGCACAACGTGCGGCCAACCATCTTCCTGTGCAGCCGCATCGTGGGCCGTCCGCGCACGCATTGGTGGCTGCATCCCGGTTCGCTGAGTGCGGGCCACGAGCGATTGAAGCGGATGACCAATGCGGAGCGCCTCGCCGAACTCGCCGCTCAAGGTTTTCAGCAGGACATTGACGACCGGCCGACCGGCCTGAGTCTCGAGCAGATGGAAGCGATGCGCTCGCACGTGGACTTTCAGGCGCATACGCGCTTTCATCCAGTGCTGACACGCTGCACCGATGCCGAGTGCGCGAGCGAGATCACCGACAGCAAACATGAACTCGAAGCGCTGCTCAACAATGCCTGCGAGCACTTCGCCTATCCGAACGGCAACTATGGCGAGCGCGAAGTCGACCTCGTGAAGGCGGCGGGATTCAGGAGCGCACGCACCTGCGATATTGGTTGGAATGACCAGCGCAGCGATCCATTCCGGTTGCGCACGATCATCGTTGACGACACTGCGTCGACGCGGCGGTTTGCTGCGCAATTGACCGGCATTCCGCTGTTTCTGCGCTATCTGAAGGAGGGCGGCGGTTGGAAAGGAAAGTTTCCGCAGTTCTAATCTTGCGTTAGTGCAATGTCGAACTACGTGTGCTGACAAACAGAGCCATAGAGAGGGTGCCAGTAGGATATTTGTAAGAAGTAAATCTGAAACGGACACCGTTCCGCGTTTTGCGTGGTTGCGTTCGTGCGTTCAATTGGAGAGCAACATGCAGCGCTGCAGGGTATTGGTGATCAACGATTTTGCGCAAGGGGGCGGCGCGGAAGTCGTCTACCGACAATCGGCTGACCTCTTGGCCACATTGCCCGATGTCGACGTCGAACGCTTCGACGACAATCAGTTTTCCGTGCCCTCCACCATGTTGTCCCGGTCATGGAACTTGTCCGCCGCGCGCGCGATCGAGAAGGCGCTTCTCAGATTCCGGCCGCACCGTCTGATGGTGCACAACTACCATAACGCTCTCTCGCCCTCGATATTGAATGTGATCGCGCGCCATCAGCGCGATCTGCGGTACCGCGCTTACCACACGTGCCACGACTATCATCTGGTCTATTACAACCCGTCGTTGCAGTACTTCGACAACGACCGCCGGCCCGTGATTCTTCCGCTCGACATCTTGCGCACGCGCGCGGCATTCAAGCTTCGCCCGACGCCCAAAGGTTTCGTGCACGACCTGATGACCAAGGCGTACTGGCACGTCATACGCGCGGCGTATCAACCTGCGCGTGTGTTCGAACGGATACTGTGTCCCAGTGCTTTTATGCAGGAAGCACTGCATCGCAGCGGCATCGACAACACGGTGATTCTGCACAATCCCTCTGCGGTTCCGATTGCGCAGCCGCTAGTGACGGTGCGCGGCAAGCAGCGCTTCAATCTCGCGTTCGCCGGAAGGATCTCGCAGGAAAAGGGCCTCGCGCAGTTCATTGCGCTCGCGCAGGCGGCGGACTTCGACGGGATCCACGCTATTGGCGTCTATGGCGACGGTCCGGATCGCGCGGCGATCGAGCAACGTTACGCGTCGCTCGTCGAACAGCGCAAGCTGATCTTTTTTGGCAGCATGCCGCAAGAGAAGTTGTTCCCGGAAATGCAGCGCTTTGCCGATGCGGTCGTGGTGCCGTCCGTTGGCGCCGAAAACGCGCCGCTCGTCATCATCGAGGCGGCGATGCTCGGTATACCCGCGCTCGTTCACGACGGCGGCAGCATGGCGACGACCGGGGATTCGGTCGGCAATAAGATCAAATTCCACGCCGACCCAAAGAGCCTGAAGCGGGCGATCGGCGAGCTGGCCATCCATCTTGCGGATGCCGATAGAAAGTATGACGTCGACGAATATCTGCCTGAGCGTTATGCGCAGCGTCTCGCGGAGATCATGCATATCGGCGAAAACATGGCGCCTGCTGCAACTCGCGAGTTAGCCGGACTATTTACAGACAATGCGCGCCACGCCCGTTAAAAATAAAAACGCCGTTTGCGTGAAATGAAAAGAGTAACGACATAAGTATGCTGTCAAGAAAATATTATGGATACCGAAGTTGAATGGAGCGAACTTAATACTACCCGGTTGGACTTTGTGTGTGGTGCCGCACGTTCCTTCAGAGGCCTGTCTGAATACTATGGTGACGAAGAACGACGCGAAATGAATCCAGGCGTGTGAGGCTGGAAACAGCCTCATTAAGGCTTGAACAGATCGACAGCACGTCGGCGAACCTGAAAGAAAGAGGCTAGGTGAGGCGTGACCAGGTCTGCGGTACAAGCAGGCCGGACGCCGCTTATCGCGAACATCTCGGCGGGGTCGGCTATCCGGTGAACGGTGTGGCCGCAAAGCGGCTACTGTTGAGCGAAGGGGCGATTCTGGCGGTTGCGCATGTGACTACTGCGGGCGCGCACTGTATGGATCGGACGTCTGGGGTGACGCGTAAGTCTGGTCTGCATTCCATGGACTATTGCTGTAAGCGCCCGCGGCGGTTGCTGCGCTGGCCGGCTGCCTCACGTGTGGCCGCGCGGTTTTTGTGCGGTTGTTTTTCGATCCAGTATAGACGGGCGGTTGCAGATAACGGCTCTTTTTCCCATATGAGGATAAAGCCGAATCGGCATCGTAGATAGTCGAGGCACTGGCGGGGTGCGGACTCATCGCATCGAATTGAGAATGTTTTTCGACGTAATGCGGTACAGAACGCGGTGCTGTTGCCGATGGAATTGTTTGAGCACACAGCTCCTGAGTGGCGAGTGATAACAACAGAGCAGATACAAGAAGTGTTTTCATTTTTCGGTCTCTCCACGAATGCGTGTGATGCGATGGTAGGAAATCGAAGCGAATTCGTATAGCCGCAGTTACACGGAGAAGGTGTCGCGGCACACTTCGCCGACCCTTAGTAGTGCAGCGCTGCTCCCGGCGCCCGTCTGACGTGGCAACCCGTCGACTATTGGAGAACGCGCATGAATCGAAGCAGCACATCGTTCGAGTACAAGGACGTCGACGCGCATCCGCAAGCGGGGTTCGCAAATTATTTCGACGCACTCTACGACAACCGCAAGCTGATTACCGTCACGACGGCTGTGGTACTGGCCATCGGCATTGGCTACGCTGTCTTCGCTCAACCCGTTTATCGTGCGGACGTTCTCGTGCAGGTCGAGGAGAACGCGGGTACGTCGAATAATAAAAATGTTCTGGGCGACGTGTCCGCGATGTTCGATGTCAAGACGGCGCCGTCCGGGGAAGCCCAGGTGATCGGCTCGCGGATGGTGGTCGGTCGCGCTGTCAATAGCCTGAACCTCTACATCCAGGCAACGCCCCGCTATTTCCCGTTGTTCGGGCGCTGGCTCGGCCGACATTCCGATCATTGGTCCACACCGGGTCCGCGCGGCTATGTCTGGGGCAACGAAAGCATCAAGGTGAGCAAGTTCGATGTGCCGGAGGAACTCTACGACCATCCGTTCGTCTTGAAGAAAGGCGAAGGACAGCGCTACGAGATCCAGTACGGCGAGCTCGAACTGGAGGGCATGATCGGCGAAGTACTGAGCGCGACGACCCATTACGGCCCGCTAACACTGCTGGTCCAGAGCATCGACGCCCAGCCGGGTGCCACCTTCGAACTGCGCCGTTTTTCCGAGCTGGCGACCACGGAGAAGTTGCGCCGCGAATTGTCGATCGCCGAGAAGGGCAAGGAGTCCGACATTATCGGCGTGTCGCTCGAAGGCAGCGACCGGAAACAGATCAGCGCAACGCTGGGCGCGATCGCCACCGAATATGTCAGTCAGAACGTAAAACGAAAATCGGAAGAGGCTGAGCGCTCGATCCGGTTTCTCGAAGTGCAGTTGCCCGAGTTGAAGCAACAGCTTTCCGATTCGGAGACGCGCTTCAACGACTTCCGCACAAAGCACGGCACCATCGATCTCGGCGAGGAAGCGACAAACCTGTTGCAGCTGTCGGTGGCCGCGCAGACGCGCCGCGCCGAACTCGAGCAGAAGCGCAAGGAATTACTGTCGCGCTTCACCGGTCAGCATCCGGCGGTTCAATCGGTCGACGCGCAGTTGCGCGCGGCGCAGGAAGAGGCGACGCAGATCGCAAGCCGAACGGCACTGCTGCCGCCGCTGGAGCAAAGCGTCTTGCGCCTGCAGCGCGATGTGCAAGTGGGCTCCGAGCTGGACACGATGCTGCGCAACACGCTCGAACAGCTGAAGCTCATCAAGGCGGGCAAAGTCGGCAACGTGAGGGTGGTTGACGGGGCCGTGGTGCCTGACACGCCGATCCGGCCCAAACACCTGTTGATTGTCCTCGCGTCGCTGTTATTCGGGCTGTTCGCCGGAGTGGTCGCCGCACTGGTGCGCCAGCGTCTATTCGATGCGATCGACGATCCGTACGACGTCGAGTTGCACACCGGTCTGCCCGTCTATGCGAACGTTCCATTCAGCAGACAGGAGGAGAAGCTCGCCCATAGCCGCCGCCCGAACACGCGTAGCCTCGTATTGGCGGCAGAATCCGCGGCCGATCCGGCGATCGAAAGCCTGCGGGGTTTTCGCACCGCGCTCGAATTCACAATGACCAGGGCGCGCAATCGCGTCGTCCTGATAAGCGGCCCGACGCCCGGTATCGGCAAGTCATTTGTCGCGCTGAATCTCGCGGCGGTCATCGGTGCGACCGGCAAGCGCGTGCTGCTGATCGACTCGGATATGCGCCGGGGCTTCCTGCACCGCCATCTCGGCGGCGACCGTGGTCCGGGCTTGTCGGACCTCCTCCAGGGGACGTTCGGAGTCTCCGAAGTTATCCGCGCAACCCGCTTTGCCGGCGTCGATTTCATTGCAGGCGGCCGGCAGGTGGCGAGTCCGAGCGACCTGCTCTCGAGCGGCAGGCTCGAGGTGCTGCTGCACCATCTCGCGGCAGGCTACGACGTCGTACTGTTCGACGGTCCGCCGATTCTGTCCGCCTCGGATGCGTTGCGTCTGGCGGGCATGGCGGGCACCACCTTCCTCGTCGCGCGGCAAGGCGTCACCGGGATAGGCGAGTTGCGCGAGTCGGCCCGGCAACTACAGAAGATCGGACTGCCGGTGCGCGGCGTCATTGTCAACGGATTGCGGCTGCGGCCGGGACGCTATAGCTATGGATACGGGCGCTATCGATATGCAAACTATATCTATAAGCCGTACGAACGATGAAACAGGGCAACGCGCTCGTTGCCTCCCGATGCGCCAGGACTGAAGGAGCTGACCGGATGAAACAGCTATTTGTCACGCCTTTTCTGCCTCAGAAAAACGCGCCGCAAGCTGGGCATCGTCTCGCGTTCGATTACCTCGCCAAGCTGTGCGCGGAATCGGAAGTCGACGTGTTGATCATTTCACGCGTGCCGGTCGACGAGAAAGACATCGAGTTCCGGGCGAACGTGGGCCGCGTCTATATCAAGTACGTGAGCCGGTTCGACATGCTTGCGTCATTCATCGCGAATCCGTTGAAGTTCTCGCCACGTCTTTTCACGAGATATAAGAAGTCGATCGGGGAATTTATCGGCGAACTGGTCGAGCGCAATCGCTATGACGAGGTGCGGCTGGAGTTCTCGCAGTGCTTCGTTTACGCGCGCGCTTTGCGGCGCCGCTTCGGCAACGCCATCAAGCTCGTGATGAGTGTGCATGACGTGCAGATTCAGGTCGTGCTCAGGATCAGGAGCGTGGAGGGGCGGCTGTTCGCACGGCAGACGTTCGAGATCGAACAACAACTGCTGAAACTCGCGGACAAGGTACTGGTGCTCTCGAACAAAGATGCGCAACTGATTCAGGGACTCTATCCCGGCGTCGGCGAACTGCAGGTCGTGCCGATCGTGTTGCCGGCTTTTGTGAAAGAGGTGCGGCGCTCAAAGGACACCGTAAAGAAGGGCAATCTGTTGTTCTGGGGCGCGATGCAGCGCCGTGAGAACGAAGAGGCGCTGATCAACTTCGTCCAGTCGACGTTTCTACCGCTACGTCGCCGCGGGCTTGCGCTCAAGTTGTTCGTGGTGGGTTCGGACCCGAGCGATCGCGTGAAGCGTCTCAATAGCGACGACATCTGCGTCACCGGTTTCGTGGACAACCCGAGCAAATACTTTGAAGCCGCCGATCTCGGCGTGGTGCCGCTGCTCTCGGGCGCCGGCGTCAAGCTGAAGACGCTGGAAATGCTGGCCGCGCAAGTGCCCGTCGTGTCGACGCCGCTGGGCGCGGAAGGCGTGGATCACGACGGGACGTTGCTCAAGATCTGCGAGATCGAAGAGTTCGCGGGCGTTATCGAGCGAATCTACCTCGGAGACGCGCCGAACGTCGCTGCCTCCGTGGCATGTCCGGCGTGAAGAAAAAATGGTCGCGACCATCGCTTACCTGCTCGCTGTCATCCTCTGCTCGAGTCGCGGCGTGCTTGAGTTTGTCATTGGCAAGGATGCCGCCTATCTGATCCAGGTCGGCGGCATCGTCGTGCTGCTTATCTGCTTCGTGTCGCCGTCGGCACTGGCCGCTTACTTCCGCCGCGAGGGGACATGGCCGCTCGGGTGCATTCTCGGCATTGTCTTCACGGTGGTCCTGTCCATCGTGGTCACGCTTGCGCAAACAGGCCAGTTCGGTTTCACTTATCTGTTCGTGTTCGTCTTCACGATCTTTGTCTATTTCTATTCCGTTTCCAATTATCGGAAGCGCTTTATCCGACCCAACGTGGCGTATGCGGGCGTCGTGCTGATCGCGCTGATAGAGGCGGGTATTGCCGTCGCGCAGCAGCGTGGAAGCTTCCCCATCGATCTGCCCGGCACGACATACGGGTTCGATAACCTGCGTGTGCCATCGCTGACGGGCAGCTATCTGCATTACCCGCTTTTCGTGTCGATCGTCGCGTCGTTGTGCGGCGCACGTTACCTGGTGCACAAGAAGGTAATGTCAGGGCTTGCCTGCGCCGTACTGACTGCATGCATCTTTTCGGCATTGTCCCGAAGCGGGATGCTGATCATCATGGGCATGTTTGCTCTCGCGTTCATCCAGGAGCCGATCCGGTTTTTGACAAGGAATGCGAAACTGATCATCGCCGGATTGGCGGCCTGCATGGCAATCCTTGTGCTGGGTGGTGCTGGCGGCGACGGAGGCAACAGCGTCACAAGCGTCGGCACCGACAGAATGATCGGCGCGGCCAATCTGCAGTCGGACGGCAACGACGGCCGCACCGAGGCGTGGGACAAGGCAGTGGCCCTGGCGTTGCCTGTCAATGCGATTGCCGGTTCGTATTTCGGGCTCGTCACGAACGCCGCATCGGATTCCGTCAAGAACGAATTCGGGATCGTCGAATCGAGCCTGCTTCAGCAGGTGCTAAACGTTGGCGTGCTCGGCACGATCTTTTACTTCGGCCTGCTGATCTCCGTGACGAAGCTGGTCAGTAGGCGCAGCAAGATAGCGCTCTGCGTGCTGGCCGCGCTATTTCAATCGCTTTTCTATCAATCGATAGAAGTGATTCCGTTCGTATTCGTTCTGATGACGCTTCCCGTATTCGATGCGGTGGACGAGCCGCGCCGAACATAGGGACGGTGCGCGTTGACTGGTTTGCTTGAACAGATGGACTGCCGTGCGTCGGTGCGGCACTTGCCAAAGAAAAGAAAGCTCAGTTTCACCGGGGGCAATTCCACGAGGGCCTGATGCCTTGCAGGAGAAGGGAATGAGCTTGATAGGAATGTTTAGCGTGGTCATCGTCAATTACAACACACCGAAACTGGTGCGCAATTGCGTGCAATCCGTGCTTGATTCGTCGATTGCTCACCACGAGGACATTGTCGTGGTGGATAACGCCTCCACGGACAATTCATTCTCGCATTTGAAACTGACGCTGCCTGGCGGGATTCGCCTCGTGAGGACTTCGATCAATCGCGGTTTTGCGGCAGGTGTAAATTTCGGCATGGTAGGGTGCTTGAGAGACCTGGTTCTCGTGCTGAACCCCGACACGTATTTTGTCGATGCATCGCTGGAAAACGTCGTGACCTTGTTGAGAGACGAGGTTGACGTGGGACTCGTCGGTCTCGATCTGATCTATCCCGATGGCGAAAGGCAGTTCTCGGCGCGGCGTTTCTATTCGTTGCTCGACATCCTCGGGAGACGCTCGCCGCTGGGTCGGCTGGAGGCGTTCAAGCGGCGCATCGACGATCACATGATGCGCGAAGCGTGGGGGGCGGGCACGCCGTTCGAAGCGGAGTGGGTGTTGGGGACGGGCTTTGTGGTGCGCCGCAGCCTATACGGAGACCTGGGCGGAATGGACGAGCATTTCTTCCTTTATATGGAAGACGTCGACTTCTGTGCGCGCATATGGCAGGCCGGTTATCGCGTGCTGTGCGTGCCAGGCGCAAGGCTCACGCATGAGCATCAGCGCGAGTCTGCATCGGGGTTGCTGAGCAAGGCCGCGCGCCGTCACATGAATAGCCTCTGGCGATTCAGCCGCAAGTACCGCGTGCCGCTATTCAGACCGCCCGGCGTGGCGGGCCTGATACGCGGGGCCAAGCCGCAGCCGATGATGCTCGCTGCGCATGCCGCGTCGGAGCAGCCGCAGACGGCGGAGTGACGAACATTGCGTGTGAGCAGAAGGGGAACTCAATGAGGGGGCGATAGGATGAATACCCGGCGTCAGGCGATCAAGACGTTCCTGCTCGGCGGCCTGGCCGGGGCCGGCGCAACAGTCGCCGAACTTCGCCTCGTGCGTGCATCGGGCCGCACGCCTCACGAGCAGGAGACGCTCGCGGGCGCGAGCACGATGCACGACGGAAAAATTGCGCAGGCCGCGGCGCCTGGGCAGGAGCATCCGCTTGCGGAACGGGCTACGCCCAGCTATCTGAAGACGATTAGCGATATTGCGGCGGGCGAGGAAATAAGCGTCGCCCGGTTTGTCGATCCGCGCAAGATCGCGGCGATCCAGAGCGGCACATGCACCTACGATTGCGGTGCCGATCTCAGGGCGGCCTGCGCGAGCGGCGCGCGCGGCTTGTATCTCCCGCGCGGCATATGGCGGTACACGGGCGAATTGACCACGGCGGCAGGTTCCAAATTGCGCGGCGACGGCGGCGGCGAATATTCCGTGATCAGCGATCTTCCGGGCGCTGCGACGGTGCTGGAGAGGCAGGATGCCGGCGGTCATATGTCGGCGGTGCTGACGCTGGGGGAGGCATGCAGCGTCGAGTATCTGCAGGTGCGGCCCGCGAAGTACGCGCTCGCGATCTACTACCTGGCCAATTACCCGGCGCACACTGGCAATACGCCGGTCGGAATACGCTTTGGAAAAACGAGTGGCGCGCGTCATTGCACGGTCGTGGGACTGCCGCACACGGGCTTCGAGTTGAATGTGACGTCGACCCTTGAGCGTTGCTACGCATACATGTGCGACCGCGGTTTCCATTCCGCTGGCCACACCGACGGGTCGCTGATCAATTGCATCGGCATGTTCTGCCATACGGCCGGTGCGGATCTGGTCGACAACTTCTGGCAGGTAATTGGTGGACGATGGGAATGGAACGCGCGTTACGGCGTCATTCTCGGGGCCGAATCGCTGATCGTCGGCGCAGTGCTCGACCGCAATGGCTGCGCCGGGGTCTGCATGAGGAGCGGCAACTGGGGAAAAGTGGTGAGCGGCAACTACTTTTCCAGGAATGGCTGCGGTGGCGACGGGTCGCTGGGCCGCTGGAAGTTCTCGAAGCCAACGCACCCTTCGTATGTCGAAGTGCCGGCCGGGCAGAGCTGTCACATCCAGCTCGATTATCAGCAGGGCGCGACGATCGTCGGCAACCGCTTCCGGCATGGCCGGGATGACGATAACGACGGTTGCGACGGCCCGCAATTCGTCTATGGCAGTTCGACGGCGTCGGGCAGCACGCCGCTCGACGGTATCGCGATTCATGGCAATTTTGGCGACCGTTCGGGCGATTCGATTGCTGGCTTCAATAAGGCTTACCCCGGCGGCGGTTCGTTTGCTGGCGGCAAGGATACCAATCTGGTCCGCAGTCTCAATCTGGGCGTCGCATTCGAGCGCGGTGGCGTGGCCTCGGCGCTGCACTGTGGCGACCAGGTGGTTTCTCCGAAGACGACGCGGACCACCGTCAACGTGCTGCGCGGTTCTTCCGGCCGCGTGCTGGTGAGAGCCGCCATCGAAGGTCACGCGCAACTGGCTGAGATTCTTTTCGCCACCGATGCGGCCGACGCCGGCTACCAGACGATCGTCAACAACCTGATCGGCAATGCGGTGAAAGGCGCTGTGTTCGGCGCGAATCCCGCGGACGATCGCTATAACCGGATCGACATCGTTCTGACAGAGCCTTGCTTCGTGTCCTGTTCGATTTTTTCTACTTGAGGCGCGATGCGCCGCATGCGGGCTGATATGAAATCATCGGAACGGATATGAGTGACGAGCAACCGGAACCGCGACGAATCGGGTCGACGAGAAACGTAATCATTGCTCTGTACTCGGTTTACGCACTGAACTATGTACTGCCGTTGATCACGTTACCGTATCTGTCGCATGTGCTTGGCCCGGCCGGACTCGGCGTGATCGGCTATGCGCAGTCTATTGCACAAATTCTGCTGGTCGTGGTCGACTTCGGGTTCGGGCTGAGCAGCGCGCGCAAGGTGGCGGTTCATCTCGATCAGCCGGAGGTCGTGAACCGCATCTACTGGTCGACCACGATCGGCAAGGCGATCCTTGCCACGCTCTGTTCGGGGTTGCTGGTCGCGTGGTCGTTTGCCGGATACATGTCGCCCGCCGAGCGGGGCGCCACGCTGCTGGGCTCGCTGATGATATGGGGCGGCGTCATTACGCCGGCCTGTTTTTACGAAGGGTCGCAGCGACTGCCGGCGTTGGCTGCGACCTTGCTGCTCACGCGAGTCGGCATGCTGATTCCGCTATTCCTGTTCGTAAAGAGCCGCGACGACGTGATGCTGGCGGCTTCCTTGCAATATGCGCCGACCTTCATCTGCGGCCTGATTCTCACGATCACGCTGATCTTGAAGCGCGAAATCCGGCTGAACGTCAAGATCGGTTTGTCGGATGTACTGGCCGAGGCCAGAGACGCGTATCACATCTTTCTCAGTTCGGCGCTCACGTCGGTATACGTGTACGCGAACGTGATCCTGCTGCGGATGATCAGCGGTCCGGGCGCGGTCGGCTATTACGTGGCGGCGGAGCGGCTGACTAACGCACTGCGCGCGTGCACTGCTCCCGCAATTCAGGCCTTCTTCCCGAAGATTTGCATCGCATTCGAGAGGGGCGAGCGCGACTACATTCACAAGATCAATCGCCGATTCACGCTCGCCTTTGCCGCCTCGGCGATTTTGATTCTGGTGGGATTTTCGGCGCTCGGCGAGTGGTTCGTCGGCAGGTTTCTCGGTGAGGCGTTCGGCGAGACATTCCGCATTTTACGTATCCTCGTTTTCGTACCGGCAATCGTTGGAATGACGACGACGCAAGTGATGCTCACCATCATTGCGTCAGGCAATCAATCGTTGCTCAAGAGAATTTACGTCTACGGCGCGGTGTTTCATCTGGTGCAGGCGCCGGTGTGCATTTATCTGTGGGGTGGTGTTGGAACAGCTTGCTCGGTCGCTGCGACGGAGTTGTTCATGCTTGTCGGCGTGTACCGCGTTTCGAACAGAATCAATCACGGTCAGATCGCGGTGCGCGCGCAGACGCAGATGGACAGGCAGACGCAAAGGCAAAAGCTCCGGCACGAGATGGCCACCGAAAGGGATTGATCCCTCACCGCAGGCGCGCCGACCGCACGGCGTGGCTCCCACGGCCTCAAAAAAGGGACGCCGCGTCGAGGTCCACGGCAAGGCCCCTCACTACTGGCCACGATGGCGACGTCTATTCGTGTGATCAATATGACTGTCAGTCGTGGTCTGTGCGGCGGGATCATCCGCGTCAGCCACACAAACTCAAAGGGCTCTTTCGCGCTGTTGAGAAGTGAGGGTAGCTTAATCGCGCCGGAACCTCTCATTGCGCTGGCGGTCAATACGACATGTCGCCCTTTTTAAGGGGATGCCAAATGACTGCCACACAGCCAGGGGCGGTGCCCCTCTCGGACGAGGATGCACGGCGCCAGTTACGCCGCGCTGTCATCGCCAGCACGATCGGCACGACGATCGAATGGTATGACTTCTTCCTCTACAGCACGGTGACGGGTCTGGTATTTGCGAAGCTGTACTTTCCGCAATCGGACCCACTCGTCGGCACACTTCAAGCTTTCCTCATCTACGCAGTCGGCTTCATAGCGCGACCGGTTGGTGCGGCGATCTTCGGCCATTACGGCGATCGCATCGGACGGAAAGCCACATTGATCGTCACGCTCTTGCTGATGGGACTCGCTACATTTGCCGTCGCATTTGTTCCGACCTATGCGTCGATCGGCATCTGGGGCGCCGTCATCCTGACCGTGCTGCGCTTCATTCAGGGCGTGGGCGTCGGCGGCGAATGGGGCGGCTCTGTACTGATGTCGATGGAATGGGCACGCACCAATGCGCACCGCGGCTTCGTCGCATCGTGGCCGCAGTTCGGCGTGCCGGCGGGACTGTTCCTCGCGAACCTGGCCGTGCTGGCCATGAGTGAGATTTCCGGCAATGCATTTCTCACGTGGGGTTGGCGGGTGCCGTTCTTCCTCAGTATCGTGCTCGTCGCGATTGGCCTTTATATCCGGCTGAATATTCTCGAGACGCCAATCTTCGCCAAGCTCCTGGCCGAGCGCAGAATCGAAAAGACGCCGATGCTCGAAGTCTTGCGCCGTCAGCCGAAAGACATTCTTCTTTCAGCCGTTGCGCGCATGGCTGAACAGGCGCCGTTCTATATTTTCACAGCCTTTGTGTTCACGTATGGCGTGACGACACTGGGCGTGTCGCGCAATCTGCTGCTGACGGCGGTCCTCGCCGCATCGGTACTGGAATTCGGCACGATCCCGCTGTTCGGCCATCTGTCCGATGTGATCGGTCGACGGCGCATGTACATGATCGGCGCCGCGGCTGCCGGCGTGTTCGGCTTCCTTTATTTCGCCATGGTCGACACACGCAATCCGACGTGGATCTTCGTGGCCATCGTGCTCTCGCTGGTGCCGCACTCGATGATGTACGGTCCGCAAGCCGCGTTGATCGCTGAATCGTTCACGGGGCGGTTGCGTTACAGCGGTGCTTCGCTCGGCTATCAGTTGGCGTCCGTCATCGCGGGCGGTCCCGCACCACTGATCGCGACCGCGCTGTTCGCTTACTACCATTCCGGCTATGCGATCGCGAGCTACGTGCTCGCGTGCGGCGTGCTCAGCCTGATCGCCGCTTCGCGACTCGGCGACTACACGAACAAGGACATATCGCGGGAATACGACGAGCCGCGATCGAGCGGCGACAGCGGGCACGCTCATCCGACTGCGTGATGAGGGTTCGGTGCGGCGGCGCCATTGCCGTCGCTATACGCCGTAAAGCGCCGGAAGGGCTTCTCGCCTGACGAGACACCCGCTGCGCCTTTCCGGCCGCACACGATCTGCGGCGGCCGGCCAGGTGATTTGTCGTTACGCCACCTTATAGCGCGGCGCCGGCGCATTGCTCGACAGCAGCGGGAACATCGCGCGGCGGGCGCCTTCGTACTCTTCCCACTTCTCCACCGCGTGCAGCGACGGAATCGTGATCAGTTCACGGCGGTCGAAGCCGATCAGCGCGGCGTCGACCATGTCGTCGGCGGACATCACGATCGCCTTGTCGAGATTTTCGAGCGGCAGGCCGCCCGTCTGCCAGAACTCGGTGGCAGTCGCGCCCGGCAGAACGGCCTGCACCTGAACGCCCTTGTCGGCCAGCTCGTGATTCAGCGACTGGCTAAATGCCAGCACGAACGCCTTGCTGCCGCCATACACGCCATTCAGGACCTCCGGCGCGATCGCGACGATCGACGCGATGTTGATCAACGCGCCCTTGCCACGCGAGACGAAACCGGGCACCGCCGCATACGTGAGCCGCGTCAATGCGCTCACGTTGAGGTCGATCATGCGCTGCATCGCGTCGACATCGCTGTCGACGAGCGGCGTATGCGTGCCGACGCCTGCGTTATTGACGAGCAGCGTGATGCTCGCATCCTGCTTCAGTTTCGCTTCGACGGCGGCGAGTCCCGCTTTGTCGTTCAAGTCAGCGTCGAGTATCTCCACGCCGCGGCGCGTCTCGGTCGTGATGCGATTGGAGAGCGCGACGAGCCGCTCGCGGTTGCGCGCGACGAGAACCAGATCGTAGCCGCGCCGCGCGAGACGGTCCGCGTAGATCGCGCCGATGCCCGACGATGCGCCCGTGATCAGCGCGGTGCCTTTGTGTGCTTCAGTCATGGTGTTACTCCTTGCGGCAAAATTTTTTGGATGGCGTGACGGAATTCTGGCCTGTTTTGACGACGGCGCAAATGACATATATGGTCATGTTTCAGGACATACGACTTCGACGGAGAATTGCCATGCACCGCGTTGGATATTTGCTGAGCGACGGCTTCCAGGTGATGGCGATCGCGACGCAATCGGTTTTCGAATATGCGAACCTGGTGGTGGGTGAGCCGTTCTATCACGTGGAGAATTTTTCGCCGGCGGGCGGCGAGGTGCGTTCGTCGCTCGGTATGAGCGTGAGCACGCGGCCGCTCAAGTCACGCCGGCCGATCGACACGTGGATCGTCGCGGGCGTCAACGATCCGCTGGCCTCGCCGCCGCCCGCCGACGTGCTCGCGTTTCTGCGCAGGGCGGGGCCGCGCGCGCGGCGCATCGGCGGCATTTGCACGGGCGGCTTCGTGGTGGCGGAGGCGGGTCTGCTGTCGCAGCGTCGCGCCACAACGCATTGGGCTTACTCACGCGAAATGCAAAAGCGCTTTCCCGATGTTCGCGTGGAAGACGACCGCATTTTTATCGTCGACGGACCGGTCTGGACTTCAGCCGGTATGACTGCGGGGCTCGATCTGGCGCTCGCGATGGTTGAAAAAGATCTCGGCGCGGAGGTGGCACGCTCGGTCGCACACAAGCTCGTCATGCATCAACGACGCTCCGGCGGTCAGTCGCAGCATTCGGAAATGCTCAATCTGGCGCCGAAGTCCGACCGCATCCAGAGCGCGTTGAGCTACGCACGCGAAAATCTGAGCCGGCCGCTTACCGTCGATGAATTGGCGGACAAGGTCAGCCTCAGCCCGCGTCAGTTCAGCCGCGTGTTTACGCTGGAGACGGGGCAATCGCCGGCGCGGGCCATCGAAAGCCTGCGCCTTGAAGCAGCGCGCCTGATGATCGAACAAAGCCGGCATCCGCTCGACGTAATCGCGAAAGAGACGGGCTTTCGCGACCGGCGCCATCTGCGCGAAGCCTTTATGCGCGGCTTCGGACTGCCGCCGCAGGCGGTGCGGCGCGAAGCACGCAATGCGGCGTAAATGCAAGCACGGTTCGTGGCTCGGAGTGGATGGCGCTTATCGGATGTCGGCACTCTCGCGTTGAGGGCGGCGAACAGCACGCACCTTTCCACTATTGCCGCCGCCGCAAAAAAATTGTCCGCTGCCGTCCGACTCGAGTCCCGACACGCCGACGCCAGCCGGCATTTCAACGCTTTCCAGAACTTCTCCGGTGCCCGGGTCGACGTGCCTCAACTCGCTTGCATCGTCTTCCCAGGTGCCATGCCACAGCTCTCCGTCTACCCACGTGACGCCCGTGACGAAGCGGTTCGACTCGATGGTGGAAAGCACCGCTCCGGTCTCGGGATCGACTTGATGGATTTTGCGCTCGCGATGTTCGCCGACCCACAGCGAGCCCTCGGCCCACGCGAGTCCCGAGGCGCTGCCGCCTCCCGGCGCGGGGATTGTCGAGAGCACGTGGCCCGTCGTGGGATCGACCTTCTGGATGCGGCCCTCGGCGATCTGAAAGAGATGCCGGCCGTCGAAGGCCGTGCCCGCATCGGCGGCGACCTCGATTGTCTTCAGCGTCTCGCCGCTGGCCGGATCGAAAGCGTTCAGTGTCTTGCCGGTCGCGATCCAGACATGCTGGCCGTCATAGGTGACGCCAGCCACTTGCTGCACGCCCGGAAAAGGACCGTATTCGCGGATGATGGTGGCGTTTGATCGATTCATGCTGTCATCCTAATTGAGCGTGATTGGCGTGGGGAGTAACAACGTTGTCGCGAATCCCGACGCGGGCGGGGCCATCCAGCGACGCGCCCGTCCACGTCCGAACGACTGCGCCTTGCCTGCGGCCGCGAGCGAATCGAGCGTTCGCTGCACGGTGCGCTGGCTCGCGCCGAGCGCAAGCGCGAGCGCCGAACTTGACCACGACTCGCCATCGGCGAGAAGGGCGAGCATCGCCGCGTGCGTTTCTTCGACCGGCCGCGCGAGTACGACAACCGCGCGTGCGTCACGCGGCGTCAACGCGAAACCATGCCGCGTCGCGCTGACATCGGCCAACGCGCCAAGCACCGTGCGAAGCCGCCCGATCTCGACGCGCAAACGCGCGCGATGCGAGTCATCGGCATGCTTCGCCCGGAATGCGCGCGCGATGAGCGTGTCCCGCGGCACATCGGTAGGCCACGCTTGGGCGAGCACGTACACGAGCGTGAAGAGCACGGGCCGCCTCGCGAGCGAGGCAACCGCGTCCGCCTTCTGCACGACATGACGGCATGCGTCGACTACGAACGCCTTCGACGCCAGCAACGCTTCCACTTCGTCAAGCAGCAGAAGCCGCTCTTCGCCGCGCGCGATCAGACGCGCGGCGGGCAGGTTCAACGTATGCGATGCGCTTTCGACTTCGGCAATCAGCGCGGGAATGCGAGCTTCATGGGCGGCCTGCTTCGCCTGGGCGAACGCGGCACGAGCCGTGCGGGTCTGCAAGCGCCTCAATGCAACGCCCGCTACGACTAACTCATGCGCGGCCCTCAAGGCAGGCGGCAAAGGCGCAGGATCGAGCGCGGCGAGGGTGCTTTCGGCTTCGTCGATACGGCCAATCAGAACAAGCCGCCGGACCTCCAGATAGCCCGCGTGGGCGGCGTTGGCGCGGTCGCCATGTGCTTCGAGCGTCGCGCGTGCGGCGCCGAGCGCTTTTGCGGGCCACGCGAGATCGCGCGACGCAAGCGCGATCTCGGCTTCGGCAACGACACACCTCGCGCGGGCCACGGCTTGTTTCGGACCGAAGGCGCGCGCGGCGCTTCGCACGAGCGCCTTCGCTCGAATGAAATCGCCGAGCTGCGCCATTGCGATGCCGCGAAGCGCGAGTGCGGACGCGTCGTCGCGCAACGCGACGCGCTTGAGTGCGCCGAGCGGATCACCCGCAGCAAGCGCCTGCGCGGCGGCCTGGATTAGCGGGTCCATGTTGATCGAAATCGCGTCACACTTGTCACTCCCACCGTCCGAAAGCCCGGTACTAATCTAGCACGGCCGCTAACCAGTACGTCGTTCGAAACCGCTTGAACGACGAAGGAAACCGAACGGAGAGAACTATGACCACGACACATACGACCGGCACACGCGAACAATGGCTCGCAGCGCGGCTCGACCTGCTCAGCGCGGAAAAAGAATTGACGCGGCGCAGCGACGAACTGGCGCGGCGACGCCAGGAACTGCCGTGGGTACGCGTCGACGAGGCGTACCGGTTCGAAACCGAACAAGGCAGCGCGTCGCTGGCCGATCTGTTCAGGGGACGCTCGCAGCTACTCGTCTATCACTTCATGTTCGGGCCGGACTACAAGGCAGGATGCCCGTCGTGCTCGTCGATTGCGGATGGGTTCGACGGCTTCTCGATTCATCTGGCCAACCATGACGTGACGCTGACCGCCGTATCGCGCGCGCCGCTCGCCAAACTGCAGGAATACAAGCGGCGCATGGGATGGACGTTTCCGTGGGCGTCGTCGGCGGGCAGCGACTTCAACTTCGACTTCAACATCTCGTTCACGGAGGAGCAGCAGCGCGAGGGCACCGTCGAATACAACTATCAGCGCGGTCGTCATGCGATGGATGCGGTGCCGGCTCCCGAGCCTGTCGCACAGTTCGCGGCCACATGCGGCACGGACGCGTCAACGTACGCGCGCGACCGGCCCGGACTAAGTGCATTCGTGCTCGAGGACGGCGCGGTGTATCACACCTATTCGACATTCGCGCGAGGCCTCGACGGCCTGTGGGGCATGTACCAATGGCTCGACCGCGCGCCGAAGGGGCGCAACGAGACCGGCATCTGGTGGCGCCGCCACGACGAGTACGAGCAGCGCTGAGGCGCGTCGTGGAACTCGTTCGCGCAAGCGGATGCGGGGAGTTCGCGAAACGTGTGATCGGCGCGCGGCTTTCTTCGCGCGCTGTCTTCTACGGCGTCTGCGGGTTGCTGTTTGCGCTCTGCGCGGTGGGCACCATCGCTGCATGCGTGTCCATGTCGTCGATGGGCGAGACGCCCATGCCCGGCGGCTGGTCAATGTCGATGACGTGGACTCCCATGTGCGGACAAACTTGGCCGCGCGTTGCGGCATCGTTCATCCGCATGTGGACCGTGATGATGATCGCGATGATGCTGCCGTCTCTCGCGCCTGTGTTATGGCGCTATGGCGAACGCGTGAGGCATGCAGGGGAGCCGCATGCAGGTCGACTCACGCTACTCGTTGCAGTCGGTTACTTCGCCGTGTGGACTGCGTTGGGAATGGCCTTGTTTCCGCCAGGCGCCGCGCTGGCGACGCTTGAAATGCAGATGCCCGCGTTCTCGCGCGCTGTTCCGATCATCGCGGGCGTGGTCGTTGTGATCGCCGGGGCGTCGCAGTTCACCGCGTGGAAGGCGCATTATCTCGGCTGTTGCCGGCAGGCGCCGGGGCGCGTTCACGCATTGCCGTCGCGCGCTAGCGCCGCGTGGCGATACGGCTTGCGCCTGGGCGTGCATTGCAGCTACTGCTGTGCGGGCTTGACGGCGGTCCTCGTCGTGATCGGCGTGATGGACCTCGTTGCAATGGCTGCAGTGACGGCGGCGATGACCCTCGAACGTTTGGCGCCGCGCGGTGAGCGCGTGGCACGAGGCATCGGGTTTGTCGTGGTCGGCATGGGGTCGTTTATGATTGTGCGAGCCGCCTGGCTCATGTGAACGCTCCTGCTCAACACTCAATCGAACTCACCTGATGACCCGATATGTCGCTCTCCTGCGCGCCGTGAATGTCGGCGGTACCAGCAAACTTTCCATGGCCGACTTGCGGACAATGTGCGAGTCCGTTGGCTTCATCAATGTCCGCACGTATATCGCAAGCGGCAATGTCGTATTCGACAGCAAGCTTGCCGAGGCATCCGTCAAGAGCCGCCTCGAGCGTTGCCTCGAGCAATACGCGGGCAAGCCGGTCGGCGTCGCGGTGCGCACAGGTGCGGAACTTACGGAGGTGCTTGCAGCGAATCCGTTCAAGGCCGCCGCGCCGAACAGAACGGTCGCGATTTTTCTCGACGCACCGCCACCTGCCGATGCACTCACTCACATCAGCGGCCAGCGCGAAGAAGAAATCGCGCTCGGCGCGCGCGAAATCTACGTGCACTACAACGACGGAATGGCCGACACGAAACTAAAAATTCCCGCCGCGAAAACGGGAACGGCCCGCAATATGAACACGGTGGCAAAGCTTGTCGAGATGGCGATGGAATAGGAAGCCTCAAAAGAAACGGGCGGCACACCAAGGCTTTTCGCCGTCACGAACTGCGCATAGAGCCACGCGGCAGCGCGCTGATTGGCCGGCGTCGACTTGAAGAATGTCCATGAGCCGACGTCCTGGTAGCCGTTCTGCATGCCGTCCTTCCAGTACGCGCCATGGGGGTTCCAAGACCAAATTGCTCTCCTTTCAGGCACGCGCGAGACGCCAGCGGGAAAGCCAGGCCTTAACGGCCGGCGTCAATCAGGTTGATTTGGTTTACATGCCGCAGACAGAATGTCCATTTTGTTGGTTTCTGTTTAAATCGGGGTTAACCTTATGAAAGCAGGAAATAGAGAACATCGTCGGCGCCCGTATGCGAAAGCCCGAAAGTGGCCGAGTTTCTGGCTGTTCGTATGCCCAACAGTTGGGAAAGGTGATCCAGAGAAGCCGTCCGGCAAATTAACCTTTGAACTCTTGTTTACGTAATAATCGGGCCACACGCTGCCTGTTTCGATCCACTAACCATTAAAAATGCGCAGGTCATGGCTTTTAGCGAACCAAGGTCTCCATTTTTCAGGTGGATCGTCTCTTCCGCTCAAAACCTGAGCGCGGAGAACCGGCAGATACTTCTCGCCAACCTTTTCACGCGAACGGCTTCAATCGTGTTCGCGTCAATCTGCGAAATCAGCGTCTGCGCGACCGCTTACTATCTCTATCCGAACCTGCTGTATGCAAGCTGGACGAGTGCCGTCGTGGCGCTATTGATGGTGCGTCTCGGACTCATCTGGCTGTGCTGCAGCCGCAGCAACCGGGACCTGCCGACGCCCACGTCGGCCTTTCTATTTGCGAGCATTCTGTGGAGCGCGTTGTTTGGCTTCGGCAGCCTGTTGTGCAATATCAGCGGAGACCCGACGCTGTTTCTGCTTGGCAATGTATGCGCGGTCGGGGTTATCGGTGGATTGGCGGGACGCAATGCGGGCACGCCGCGGCTCGTGCTGCTGCAGATTGTCTTCATTCTCGGTTTGCTAGGCTTTGGCGCGGCGCTGTCGCCGGGCTCCGGCAAACTCGTGCTGCTGTTTCAGGCGCCGTTCTGCGCGGCCGGTTTTCTGACCGTTGCGGTGCGCAGCAATCGCGATACTGTTGCGCTGCTGCTGGCGCGCGAAAACAGTCAGCGCCTCGCGCATCACGACAGCCTCACGGGCTTGCCGAACCGGGCGCGCATCAACGACCTGCTGCTCGAGCGCACATGGTCCGGCTCGTCGGTTCGCAATGAATTGTTCGCTGTTCTATTGATCGATCTGGACGGATTCAAGGCGATCAACGACAGCCTGGGTCATGCCGCGGGCGACCAGATTCTGCAGGAAGCCGCGATTCGATTGCGTGAAGTGCTGCCGGATACCGACATAGTCGGGCGCCTTGCGGGCGATGAATTCGTGGTCATTTCAGAAGCGCCCGAACCGTCGCGCGATGTGCGCGTGCTGGCGGATCGCATCGTCAAAACGCTTGCGCGGCCTTTCGCATTGAGCGACGCACTGGTGCATATCGGCGCCAGCGTGGGCGTGGCGCTTTATCCCGAGCACGCGTCGACGGGGCCGCAATTGCTGATTTGCGCCGACCGTGCGTTGTACGCGGTGAAGCGCAGCGGAAAGAGCGCGTACGCGATTTTCGACGCCGACCAGCACGTATCCGACGAAAGCCTCAGCCTGCTGCGCAGCGATCTTGAAGGCGCGCTGCGCTCGTTCAGCGGCTTGCGCGTGGAGTATCAGCCGATATTCGATCTGGGCAGCGGCGCCGTGGCTGGCCGCGAGGCGCTGATTCGCTGGACGCATCCGACCCGCGGCGAGCTGCCGCCTTCTGCGTTTATTCCCACTGCGGAGCGCACCGGCCTCATTCTCGCGTTGGGCGAATGGGCGTTACTGCAATCGTGCAAGGAAGCGGTCATGTGGCGCGACGAGGCGCCCGTCGCGGTCAATGTGTCGCCGGTGCAATTGCGCGAGGAGAGCTTTGCGTCGATCGTCGCCGGCGTGCTTCGCAAGACGCGGCTGCCGTCCGCGCGCCTGAATATCGAAGTGACGGAGACCGTGCTGTTGAACGACGACACGGTGACCCGGCGCAATATCGCGCGGCTGCGTGCGCTGGGCATCGGCCTGGCGCTCGACGATTTCGGCACCGGCTTCTCGACAATGTCCACGCTCGTGCGCTTCACATTCGACAAGCTGAAGATCGACAGCTCGTTCGTCAAGGAGTCCGTGCATCGGCGTGAATCGGCAGCAGTCGTGAGAGGCATCGTCGCATTGGCGCGCGAAATCGGCATGCCGACCACGGCGGAAGGCATCGAAACGCAGGAGCAACTCGATTTCGTGCGGCGCTCCGGCTGTACACACGCGCAGGGCTTTTTGCTCGGCAAGCCGGTGCAGGGCTGCGAGATTGCGCGCATCGACGACAAGCTGCCTGCTCATTCCGCGAAGCAGGCATAACCAGGCATAACCAGGCATAACCAGGCATAACCAGGCATAACCAGGCATAACCAGGCATAACCAGGCATAACCAGGCATAACCAGGCATAACCAGGCATAACCAGGCATAACCAGGCACAAGCGCGCTTGCGTTGTTAGCGCTCGTCGTTGTCTTTCTTCTCGCCGCGCGGCGAGCGGGCGGTGCGTGCTTTGGGCTTAGTGCTGGAGCCAGCGGTCCACTGGCTGTCGTCGAGCAGGCGATCGAACAAACGTGCGCGCTCCTTTTCGGAAAGCGGGCACAGCCCTAATAGCGTCGTAAACACAAGACCTCTCGCCGCCGACCAGCGCAACAGCGCGAGGTCCGGATCGGCCGCTTCCGCCTTGATACGCTTGACCTTCTGCGCGCTCAGTTCAAACGTTGAGGACAGCAACGCCGGGTCCTCCACGAGCGCGGCCAGCACGGCAAAGCCACCGGCTTGCGGATTCTCGGTCGCTTCGCGCATGGTTGCGATTTCGGCCGCGAGATTGGCCTCGGGCGTGCTGCCGCCCACCTTCGTCAGATACTGTTGCGAGAAGTTTTCGAAGCGCTCGATGTCGTGTTCCAGCAGCGCTTTCAGCACATCGGTCTTGGTGCGAAACTGATGCGTCAACCCGCCCTTGCTGATGCCGCTTTCGCGTGAAATGGCTTCGAACGTGAGTTGCCCCGGACCGTCGCGCGCGATGATGGTGAGCGCCGCTTGAAGCGCAGCCCGGCGAGAGCGTTCGGAACGAGTGGGGTTATCCATGAAATTCCTGGGCGTGGCTGCGTGAGTTCATTGAACATTCATTTTACAGACCGGAGGTACGGTTTGTCCGCGAACCGATAGTAACGGGAAGCGTATGCTGCGCTTTTGAATCGCGGCGCTACTCTCCGTCTTCATTCGAACAGCGAGGTATACGTGGACTCGACATTGAAATTCCAGCTGCGAATCACCGTCTCGGCCGAACTCGCCAATGCTTTGCGCGCCGATTCGTCGGGCGCGGCGCTTGCCCCGCTTCGCGAGATTTTGCATCGGCATCACGCGACCGTGAAATGCCAGTACGACGCTTTCGCGGACTACGCGAACGAGGCCGAACGGCTTGGCGCCGAAAACTATCCGCTTTATCAATGGACGCGCGACACGATCGCGAACCCCGAAAAGAAAGCGAAATACCTGCGATCTTTTACCGTCTATGTAAATGGCGAACAGATCTACGAGAAGAACATAGCGGACGCCATAGAGACCGAACTATTGAAGCTCCCGACCGAAAGCGGCATTGAAAGCATTTCGAAATTCGACACCAATCCCGCGAATAGCCCGCAGCCGCCAACGCGTTAGCGCGCTGCCGTTTTCATTCAACTGTCACTGTTTCGCGACTAGGATCACTGGTCAACGCCGCCAGTCCTTCCTACCCACAAAACACAGACATGTCGAATACAAAAAACGCTAAGGCTTTGCCAGCCGATCAGGGCGCTTCCATCGTTTCGCGTCGCGGGTTCCTGAAGTTCGCCGGCGCATCGGGTCTCGCTACCGCCGCGAGCACGTTGTCAGCGGCGCGCGCCGCGAGCAGCGCGCCCGACGGCACGCCCGAGCAGGTTCACCTGACCTGGGGCAACGATCCATCGAGTGAAGTCACCGTGTCGTGGGCATCGCTCGCGGCTGCAGTCAAACCGCATTTGCGCATCGGCCGCGTGGGCGACGCCAAACGTATCGTGCATGGCGTGCAGAGCACCTACACCGACGGCCTCAACGGCGAGGTCGTGTTCAACTATCACGCGCGTCTGCGTGACCTCAAGCCTGATACGAGCTATGAGTACGAGGTCAGTGCCGATAACGACAGCAACGCGGCGCAGCCCTTCAGCGGCGGTTTTCGCACTGCGCCGCGAGGCCGCGCGCCGTTTCGCTGGACGAGCTATGGCGACCTCGCGACCCCGAATACCGGCTGGGTGCTGTCGTCGCCGCAAAGCCGCTTCGCCGTGCAGGCCGTCGAGCGCTTCCAACCGCTGTTCCATCTGCTAAACGGCGATCTTTGCTACGCCAATCTGAACCCGACGCAGCAGCCGGCAGTGTGGCGGGACTTCGGCAACAACTGCCAGACGTCGGCGGCGAATCGTCCGTGGATGCCGTGCCCCGGCAATCACGAAATCGAATTCCATAACGGCGAGCAAGGCCTTGCGTCGTATCTCGCGCGTTACACGCTGCCTGAGAATCGCACGCGTTTTCAGGGGCGCTGGTACAGCTTCCGAGTGAGTTCGGTGCTGTTCATTTCGCTCGATGCCGACGACGTCATCTATCAGGACGCAGCCGCGTTCGTGGCCGGGCCGAATCCGCCGGTGCCGGCCGCGAGCACGGGCAATCCGCCGATCCAGGCGGGCACGTCCCTGTATGTGCGCGGCTACAGTGGCGGCGAGCAAACGCGCTGGCTGGAGAAAACACTGCGCCACGCGGCCGAAGATGAGGACGTCGACTGGATCGTCGTGCAGATGCATCAGGACGCGCTGAGTTCGTCGAAGAACGGCAATGGCTCCGATAAGGGCATCCGCGAGGCCTGGCTGCCGCTGTTCGACCGCTACGGCGTGGACCTCGTACTGTGCGGCCACGATCACGACTACGAGCGCAGCTACCCCGTGCGCGGCTGCAATCACAACAAGGGCACCGACATCGCGACGGGCCACCCCGTCGATACCTTGCAGCCGAAGCCGGTGATGTCGGCGATCTCCGCGGGCGCGTCGACATTCGATACGAGCCACGGCACGATCCACCTGATTCTCGGCGGCGGCGGCACGAGCGCGCCGCTCGACGTCTACGGTGTCGATGCCGGCACCGGACTGCCGCAGGCGCGTATTTTCACGCGGCCTAACCGTCCGGTGCCAGGCGCGACTGCCGGCACGTTCGTGCGAGCAAGCGCCGACGCCGTTGAAGACGCGATCTGGTCGGCACAACGCGATACCGGCACGGGTTACGGCATCGCCGTGTTCGATCATGATCCGGGCCATCCGGGCGGCGAGACCACGATCACGATGAACTACTACCATGCGCCGGGTGCCGATCAGACGCCGACAGCGAACTACGAATTGTTCGAAACGATCGAGCTGAAAAAGAAGCGCAGGCGCTGAGGCGGCGCGGACAGGAAGGGATGAGAGACGGCGCAGCATGTTTTGTTACACGTCTTACCGGTACGCGGTGCGGCGGTTACAGAGGCCTTTCAAATGGCCGGTTATACTCGGCGCCGTCTCATAAAAACCAAAGACCTATTATGTCCAAGCGAATCCTTAAATTTGTGGCTGTTGCAGCGCTCATGAGCGCGGCGTCGTTGTCGGCGGTGGCCGGCGATATGAACAACGCGCTGGGCGGCGCGCTCGGCGGTGTCGCGGGCGCGGCAGTTGGCGGCGCGGTCGGCGGCAGCACTGGCGCCGTGATCGGCGGCGCAGTGGGCGGCGGCGCGGGCGGTGCGGTAACGTCGAATCGCCGCGAGCGCACGGGCGCCATCATCGGCGGCGCGCTGGGCGGCGGCGCGGGCACGGCGGCGGGCAATGCGATGGGCGGCCGCACTGGCGGCCTGGTCGGCGCGGCAGTGGGCGGCGGCGCGGGCTCGGCGCTCGGCGGCAACATCTCGCGCTCGAACTCCTACGCGGACGACTACTCGCGCGGCTATCATTCGGGCAAGAAGCGTCATAAGCATCGGCATTACGACTGAGTTGCGCCCGGGTTGAGTTGTGCTTAAGCGCTACCGTTGAAGTGCGCCGCGCGAGCGGCGTTCACTTCGGCTAACCGGAACGTCCGGCCATTCACGTCACGTGCTTCAGAAACTCCTTCAACCGTTGCGTCGGCGGATTATCGATCAGCGCGCCCGGCTCGCCATCTTCGGCGATGCCGCCGTTGTCCATGAACAGCAGGCGCGTGCCGACCCGTTTCGCAAAACCGATCTCGTGCGTGACGACGATCATCGTCATGCCCTCCGTCGCGAGATCCTGCATAACCTTAAGCACCTCATGACGAAGCTCGGGATCGAGCGCCGAAGTCGGCTCATCGAATAACATCAGCTTCGGCCTGATTGCCAATGCGCGTGCAATTGCCACGCGTTGCTGCTGTCCGCCGGACAACTCGGAAGGATAGTGATTGGCGCGCGATTCGAGCCCGACTTTGTCGAGTAGCGCCATTGCCTGATCGCGTGCTTCGGCACGCGATGCGCCGCGCACCTGGATGGGGCCGAACATCACGTTTTCCAGCGCGGTCATCTGCGGGAACAGGTTGAACTGCTGGAACACCATGCCGGCTTCCAGGCGGATAGCGCGAATATCAGACGCATTGCCCTTCACGCTGAGGCCGTCCACGAGCAACTCGCCGCCACTGATCTTTTCGAGCGCGTTGATGCACCGGAGCATCGTCGACTTACCCGAGCCCGACGGCCCGACCACCACCACGACTTCCGAATTCTCGATACTAAGACTGATGTCCTTGAGCACCGGCACATGGCCGAAGCTCTTCGACACGCTTTGGAATTCGACCATGCTCATAGAATGCGCATCCTTCTTTCAACGAGACGCAGTGAAAGCGTCATCACGCCGGTCAGCACAAGGTAAATCACCGCGACTGCGGACCAGACTTCGACCGCACGAAAATTCCCCGCGATGATCTCCTGACCCTTGCGCGTCAGTTCGCCCACGCCGATCACGATAAACAGCGACGTGTCCTTCAGACTCACGATGCACTGATTGCCCAATGGCGGAATCAAGCGGCGGAACGCAAGCGGGCCGATGATTTTCATCAGCACGCGCGGCATCGACAATCCCATTGCAAGGCCCGCTTCCATCAACCCCTTCGGAATCGACAGCAACGCGCCGCGCACGACTTCGGCGAGATAAGCGCCGGAGTTCACCGTGATGGCGATAATCGCAGCCGTCAGCCCGTCGATTCGCAAATGCGCGAGCAAGGGCAGCGCGAAGTAGAGAAACATCACCTGAACGACAATCGGCGTGCCGCGTATGAGTTCGACGTACACCTGCGCGACCACATTGAACGCAAGCGGACCATAGGCGCGGCACATGCCTGCCAGTACGCCGACGATAAACCCGCCGACCAGTCCGACGAAGGCGATGAAAACGGTGAGCTTCACGCCGGTTATCAGGTCTGGAAGGGCAGTCCAGATAACTGTCCAATCGAATTCCACAAACTGCTCCTTATTGATGCGTCTGCCGCGCGCTGCGACTCACCGCGCGTTCTGTCACGACGATTACGACTTGGGCGGCTCGGAGCCGAACCACTTCTTGTACAGCGTCGCGTAGCGGCCGTCGGCCTTGAGCCTGGCCAGCCCGGCGTTGACCGTGGCGACGAGCGGACTGCCTTTCGGAAAACCGATGCCGTACTTGTCACCGCTGACCGGCGTGCCGGCAACCTTCACCTTGCCTTTGCCGGCGGTGCTCACGAAGTACAGCACGTTGGGCGTGTCGTGCATCGCGGCGTCGACGCGACCCGCTTCCAGCGCGAGATAAGCCTGGTCGATGTTCGGGAACTGGCGGATTTCCTTGGGCTTCAGGTGTGCCTTGATCCAGTCGATGGTGGCCGTGCCTGTCTTCGCGGCAATCACCTTGCCGTTGAGATCGTCGATAGCGCGGATCGTGGTGTTGTCGCTTTGCACCATCGCGGCGAGCCCGCTGTCGTAGTACGGATCGGAGAAGTCGATCGCCTTCTTGCGCTCCTCCTTGATCGTCATGCCCGACAGCGCGACGTCAATGTTTTGCGTCTGCAATGCCGGAATCAGGCCGCTGAAGTCCATCGGCTGGACCTTGTATTTCCAGCCCTGGTCTTTCGCGATTTCCGCCCAAAGATCCAAGTCGAAGCCGACGTACTTGTCGCCCTGCTTGAATTCGAACGGCATGAACGACGTGTCCGTTCCGACGATAAGTTCTTTGTTGTCCGCGCGAGCGACGGCCGTACCGAGCAGGGCGGCGGCAACGATAGACATGAGGAAGGCACGACGTAACATTATTTCTCTCCGCATTGATTGACGACGTCCAGGACGCATTGCCACATAGCTGGCGGCCGCAGGTTGCAACCACAACATGCGATGTCCGTTCGTTCTTTCCGACAACATGTGTTGTCAATGCGGATACTACGACATCAAAAAGTTTCGCAACAGGATTTTTTGTCGATGAAAACCCTGGGCGCGACAACGGGAGTTCTTTGGCTGCGTATGCGAAGAGGCGAAGAGGCGAAGAGGCGAAGAGGCGAAGAGGCGAAGCCAAGAGGTCATCTGCGGACGCACGCAAAAGAAAAAGCGCCGCTGCTGCGGCGCTTTTAAGCGGTTTCGGCCCGGCTTTTCGTGGCTATTGCTTTGACGAGCCCGACGTAAACGCGATCACCGCGTCCTTGAAACGGCCGCTGCCATACACTTCTTCGATCAGGTCTTCGTCATCGAGTCGTTGTTCGACGACGATGCGGCGCAAGCTTTCCTTCACCGCCTTCTGCGTGACGGGCGAAAGCGCCATCAACCGTTGCGCGAGCGTATGCGCCGCCTCTTGCAGTGCGGCTGGCGAGCACACCTGGTAGACGTATCCACAGGCTAACGCTTCGTCGGCTGTCAGATAGTCGGCGAGCAGCAGCATCTTTTTCACACGCGGCGTGCCCAACGCGGCCTGGAGCCGCGCGATGTTGCGTGACGAGAGCGTGTTCGACAGCGTCTTCGCGATGGGCGCGCCGAACCGCGAAGCGTCGCTGCAGACGCGGAAATCGCAGGCCGTGGCCAGCGCCAGACCGCCGCCCACCGCCCAGCCGTCGATCACGGCGATGGTTGGCATGGCAATTCGCTCGACGGTGTCGATCACGCGCTCCACGAAGGCCTCATAGGCAATGCCGTCGCGCCCGTCGCGGAAGTCCTTGAAATAGCCGATGTCCGTGCCGGAAATAAAAGACTTGCCGCCCGCGCCTCGCAACAGGATGCAGCGCACGCGGCTATCTACCTCACACTGCGCGACGAGTGCGAGCAGCGACTCGTACATATCGAGCGTCATTGCGTTGTGTCGTTCGGGCCGGTCGATCACGATTTCCGCCGCGCCCGAAGGATGAACGGTGAGACTGACCAGTTCGCTCATGACTCGGCTCCGTTGATTTCCGCAAGGATCTCGTGGTTGTGTTCGCCTAGCAGCGGCGGGTGGCGGCGCACCGTCGCCGGCGTGCCGCTCAGTTTGACGGGAAAGCCGATGTTCCTGACCTTGCCTTCGTTCGGATGATCGATCTCCATGCACATGTTGCGATGCCGCGCATGGTCGCTCTCAAATGCTTCGGGATACGAAAGAATCGGGCCGGCTGGAATGCCGGCGGCGAGCAGCATGCCGACCCATTGCGCGCTGTCACGCTTGCCGAACTCCTGCTCCAGCACTTCGATCATCGCCTCGCGATTTTTCAGGCGTAGCGACACCGTTGCGTAGTCCTCGTGATCGATCAGATCGCGGCGATCCAGCACCTCGCACAATCTTGTCCAGAGCTTCTGATTCGTCGCGCCCATCACGAAGTAACCGTCGCGCGCTTTCACCGCCTGATAGGGCGCGCTCATTTTGTTGCTCGTGCCGAGCGGCGTGGGCGGCACGCCGGTGCCCCAGTAGTCGGACATGTCCCAGATCGAGAAGGCCATGATCGAGTCGAACAGCGACGCGTCGATATGCTGGCCTTCCCCGGCTCTCTGCGCGCCGATATAAGCCGACAGCAGACCGTACACTGCGAACAGCGCGCAGCCGATATCCGCCACAGGCACGCCGGCTTTCACAGGCTTGCCGCCTTCGTAGCCGGTCACGCTCATCACGCCGGACATAGCCTGCGCCATCAGATCGAAGCCCGGCCGCGACGACCATGGCCCGCTTTGCCCGAAGCCGGAAATGCTCACATAGACAATCTTCGGATTGATCGCCTTGATGGATTCATAGTCGATTCGCAAACGCTGCACGACGCCGGGACGGTAGTTTTCGACGATGACGTCAGCCGTTTTAGCGAGTTTGTAGAAGAACTCGCGGCCTTCGTCGCTCTTCAGGTCGAGTGTGAGCGAGCGCTTGTTGCGGTTCAGATTCAGGAAGCCCATGCTGTCGGGTCCCTTCATTTTGAAGCCCATCGAGCCTCGTGTCTGATCGCCTTCGGGCGGTTCCACCTTGATGACGTCCGCGCCCAGGTCGGCCAGCATCATGCAGGCGAACGGGCCCGCCATGACCTGGCTCACGTCGAGTACGCGAATGCCTTGTAGCGGTAGCTGTTTTGATTCCGTCATGTCGAGCTTTCTCCTGGATAAAGCGGGCCGCGCTTACGCGTGATGGCTCCACTGTCGCCGACCGGGAGGGCCGCCGCAAGAATCGCTGCGTCATGGCTGGTTTCGCGATTCGCGAAACCGTCGCGCGTGCATGCTTCGGTTAGGTGCCGCCGGCAAGCAATTCCGCCACGACGTTGCGCAGCGTTTGCTCCTGAGCATGACCTTCGACGCACGACAGCACGTAACTGCGTTGAGGCCACTCGCCGTCGAGTTCCGCGCATGCCAGCAATTCCTCGGGATGGAAGCTCCGCAACACGTCCGGCGGCATCAGCCCGACGCCCAGGCCATGGCGGACCATTGCAAGCATCGTGTCGAATCCGCTGACGGTGTAATTATTCGGGAACAGACGGCCCCGGCTGCGGTAGGCGCGCTGCACAGCGGACAGCACTGCCGAACCCTTGCCGAGACTCACAATGGGAAGGTCGAGAATATCGTCGATACCGACAGGCGCGTTGCCGAACTCGAAATGCGCACGGCTATAAACCAGCACGAGCCGGTCCTCTCTATACGCCGACCTGGCTAGATCCAGAAAGCCGCTTTTCTTCTCGTAGATGCCCACGTCGATTACTTTGTCGCGCAGAAGTTGCTGCACGATCTTGCTGTTTTCCTCGACGATCTTCAGGGCTATACGTGGATACTTCCGCTGGACCGCGGCGATCTCGCGAGCCAGAAACTGAATGACGACCGCCTTCGGCGCGCCGATAATGATGCGCCCGTCGAGACCATGATTGAGCGCCTGTGCGTCGCCCTCCATGCGGTCGATCAGGTTGTCGATCTGCCGGACATACTCCAGTAACTTCACGCCGGACTCGGTGATTTCGACACCATGCGGCACGCGCGTGAAGAGCTTCGCGCCCAGTTGGTCTTCGAGGTCCGACACGCGCCGCGACGCTGCCGCGACCGCCAGGCTCAGCTTGTCGGCGGCGCGCGAGATGCTGCCTTCCTCCGCGATGGCAAGGACCAGCCGGACGGTTGTCGTATCGAATTTCACGTGGTCTCCAGTTTGTCTCGAACGATGAGCGGGCGCGTGCTTGCCCGATAGTGTAGTGCCGGCGCGTGGCGGCTCAACCAGCGCCCCCTTCTACCAGACGATGAGCGATTGCGAAGGTTGAGCAATCCAATGTGTTTTTCTCATCGGCCGGTCGTATTGCGGACGCTACATCCGCTTGTACGGAAGCTACGCTCGTTCGTTATTTGCCGGCCGTGGCCCGCTATACGGGTTCGGGCAGCACCGAGGACGCTGCGAACATCGTTTCGTCGTCGCGCTGCTATTCCCGATGATGTATCGCAATCCCATGGACAGTAGGCGTCTTTCGAAGGACGAGCGCGAGTACATTGAAGCGGGCGGCGGCGGGCATGAAAGCTCACTCGTTAATTCATCGCTGCGGTGGCGCTCGCTGTTCACGCTCCGTAGTGTGTGCGGCATGATTCCGGCTACTTCTGCACGATCTGGTTGTGGAATATCTTCCTCGTGTTTTTGCCGCTCTATCTGCTCGACCGTTTTCATATCTCATTCGCGCAGCTTGGCGTGTATGCGGGCATTCCGTAGGCCGGCGGCGCACTTGGTGAGATTGCAGTCAGGTATCTCGCGAAGAAGATGGTCGACCGCGAGATGGCGTCGCCGATTGCTGCGAAGCGGCTATTGATTGCGTGCTGCGCGGCGGGCACGGCCGTGTGCACGATTGCGCTGCCGTTCCCTGATGCGTTGAATGTGACGCTCGCGTTGTTCACCGTCGGGCTCGCGTTCATTGCCGCTGTGGTGGGCTCCGCCTAGGCGCTTGCGGCGGACATCGCGCCGTCGTCGACGATTGCATCTGTTAGCGCGATCCAGAACTTCGGCGGTTATTTCGGCGGTGCGTTTTCGCCGGTCGTTGCTGGGATTATTGTCGACCGTACTGGCTCGTATGCGCTTACCTTCATTTCGGGCGGTGGGATTGCCGGATGTGCCGCGCTCTTCTATTGGTTCATGGCGCGTGAGCCGATCGTGGAGAATGCGGCTGTGTGAAAAGCATGGGTCACATAGGCGAAAAAAAACCTGCCGTCCGAGGGAACGGCAGGCCGAAAAGTCGAGGGACGGGGTAGTCCTGAAATAGCGATCCCTCGAAGACCGAAGCGGAGTGTAGTCGCGCATATCTGCCAATTGCTCGCACTCGGCTGATTAACCCAGGCTCTTGGCCGAACGGGACAACGAAGCCGGTCCGCCCGCCAGAAAAAGCGTCGTAATGCTGGAGAAAGGCGGCCTGATAACGTGGGACTGCTGGGATTAATGGTCGTTATTCGCTCTGGTACGTTTTGGATTCGGTGTTGTGTGGCACCGGAACCTCGCATGTGTTCGCGCGCGTGAAACTCGGGCGCGTGGCGGATTAATCGCGGCAAGGTTGTATGCTTCGGCTGGTGTTCTCGCCTTTATTAATGTCGAGCCGACAGGAACTCAATGAGACGGCCTATCACATTGCCGGTCTGCTTGGAAAGCCTTTGACACCGCAGCCGCTCCTCGGGCTTGGAGGCCTGAACGCGCTCGCTTTGCGGCGAGCCCTTTCGAGCTTCTCCATATTTGTTTGGGGATATTCTGTCTGCATAACGAATGTCAATTTTTTCACTGGAGCTGCAGCAATTTTCTCGCAAATCTGACAGTCGAATATCCCCGGACTAATACAGGTAGTGCCTTGGCACTGCACGTTGCCCCACACAGTTTCTCTGACACTCTTGGTCTGATCCGCCAATAGGTTGACGCAATCGGACACCTTGGGATTGCACGCGAATTGAACCGAATATGATGCGCTGCAGGAAAAAGAATTTCGCCGTATTGCGAGGGCAGCGATATGAACTATGCGTGCGATCAAGTTAGGACCAGAATGAATGCGGTCACGGATGGGGGCATGGAGGCACAGCAAGGCCAAAGGCAAGTCGTTTTAGTCCTGTCCGATGGTTTTTCTCTTACCCAGATGGGCCGGCTCGTCGAAGTGTTTAATACCGCCAACCGGTTGTCCGGCGCGAGCGCACCCGTGGGCGAGGATTATGCGATTCACCCGGTTTCCTCCGGAGGCGGGGCGGTCCGTTCTTCGTCAGGCGTGCCGATCTGGACGCGTGCTGTCGAGGACCATCATTTCATTCGCGTGCACGCGTTGTTCGTCATCGCCGGCGCGGCACTGGGCCATGACGAACACCTGCTCTCGTGGTTGAGCGACGTTTATCCGCGTACCGAAACCGTGCAAGGGCTCGGCGGCGGCGCTCGGCTCATCGTTCTTGCCGGGCTCACGCAGAAGGCAACTGCTACCGACGGACCGCTGGAAGTGCAGCCGTCAGCTTTCGATTCAACCGCCGATGGCGACGGCTCCACCGCACTCGTCAATGCGCTGAACATCGTCAAACACGATCATGGTGGCGAGATCGCATCGGCGGTCGCGCAAGCGCTGTCGCCGATGGCATCGCAGAAGATCGCGCGGCCCCCGCTGCACGAGGACGAGGACGGGGCGCAAGCAAGCGAATCGATTCGTGCGGCCGCTCATCAAATGCGTGTCGGTAGCGAAGCGCGCGTGTCGATCTCGGCGGCCGCGCGTGCCGCCGCAATGAGCGAGCGCAACTTTCTTCGGCGTTTCAAGAAGGAACTGGGCGTGACGCCGAGCGAATTCGTTCTGCGTATCCGGCTCGAAAAAGCGTGCTACATGCTGGTGGAAACCGACTTGCCCACGGACAAGATTGCGCGCCGTACTGGTCTTGGCAGCGGCGATCGGCTCGCGAAGCTGTTCAGGCAGCACCTCGCCATGTCGCCTACGGGGTATCGGGCGTCGGAGCGCCAGCGTCTCGCGGCCAGCGGCTCGTTGAAATCGCATGAGATTGCGGCGCATGAGGCAGGCCATGAGTAACCTGAATCGCTTGCTGAAAGGCGCGCAGTTAACTTCCCTGCTGAGCCGTCTCGGAGTGCGATCCGATGCTTCACGTCACGGCGCCATGCCGCTTTGCCTCGTTGCGTCGATCTTCAACGTGCGGCAGATCGAGGCTGCGTACGAAAGGTCGCTTGGAACCACCGTGCGGCGCGCGGTGCTCGAACGCGCGCGCCAGCTTGTTATGGTGGAAGGCGGCATGGTAGCGCGCAGCGGCGATCACATTCTTTTCGCATTCGATGCCGGTTCGCAAGCGGAGTCGCTGAGCGGCGCATTGCCGATGCGGGAAGCCAGTCTGCCTGACCGAATTGTCGAAGTGCTCGGAGGCGCACCGATCTATGGCGACAGCGGGACTGTCTATCCGGCGATCTCCGTGCGGGTCGTGGGCTATGGCGACGAATCCTTCGACATAGACGCGGTGGGCGCTGTGTCGATCCCGCCGGGAAGACTGCCCGGCTGGCGCCAACAGTTTCAAGGCGACATGGCCACTGCAATCGCGCTGTTCCGGGCAATGGACGACGGCCGGCTGGTCGTCGAGGTCACGCCTGTACAAGCTGACGCGCTGGAGACCAACTATTACATGCTCGCACTGACCGAGCGGATCGGCAACAAGACGAGGCCGTTGGGCATCGCGCTGACGGCCGTTGAACGCCTTGGCTTGACGCGCCGCCTGGACCGATGGGTCGTCAATAGTTTGCGGGAGGTGCTGGTTTTGAATCCGTCGATGAAAGTGAAGTTGAATACATCAATTGACGGGATGCTCCCTGAGGCATGGCGACTGCGTGTGATGAACGCACTTCTTTTATCGCCCGAGACAGTGTCGCGTGTAGCCGTCGACGCTGCGCATGGTGCCATATTGTCGAGGCACCGCGGCGCTGCGTGAACTTTCGCGGCGCGTTTCGGGAAAATTGGGCCGATAGAAGAGCCGCAAGCGGATGAACTGCTGTGAATCGGCTACGGCCATAACTTCTATCTAATTAGGATGACGTAATAACCGAGAGTCTGGTCTATTTCGACCGGGCTGACCTTGTTTTTTCCAGGGACGTTAAAGATGAAACAGGCCATTGCCCGCTTCTGTGACACGACGATTATTGTTACCGGAGCCATGCTCGCCGGAAAACTGGAATTGCACGCGTCGCCTTCCGATGCGCCATTGAACTTTCTGTTCTGCGTGGCAATAACGGCTTTTGCTGCGGTGGTCTTCCCTATGACCGGCGTCTACCGGTCATGGCGCGCGCGGCCGATCAGGCATTTGCTTGTCCGGTTGCTCGCTGCGTGGGTGTCCGTGCAACTGGTGGGTCTTGCGGTACTGCTCTTTATTGGCAAGCCGGCTGAGATTTCCAATCCGTGGCTCTATCGATGGGCGTTGATAACGGCCGCGTTGTTGCTGGGCGCGCGGATTGTCGCGTACGCTGGATTGCGCCGCTTGCGTCTGCTCGGCGTGGACCCGCGCCGCGTCGCTATCATCGGTACAGGTGTGCATTTCCACGAGACCATCGACTTGATCGATGCGAACAATTGCGGCGGCTTCGCTGTCGCCGATGTAGTGATGCTGAAGGGCGTTGCCAGGTATCCGAGCGCGGAGGCGAGTCAGAGCGACAAACAGGAACTGGCCGGCCTCTTGCCGTTGATTTCAGCGGGTGAAGTCGAGGAAGTGTGGATCGTCTTGCCGGTATCGTCGGATGCAGTGGTTATTCGTTGCATCGAAACGCTCAAGCACACGCTCGTGAAAATCCGCTTGCTGCCGGACGTGCGCGCACTAGGTTTGCAGAGCGCCTGCGGGCCGCTTGATCTGATGGGGCTATCCGCGCTCAGCGTCTCCGCGCCCCATTCTGCATCGAGCGTGCTGACTGGCAAGGACGTTTTCGACCGCCTGTTTGCAGCGTGTGCGCTGACAGCGCTGTTACCCGTGTTTGCCGCGATCGCTGTCGCTATCAAGATGTCGTCGCCGGGTTCAATCTTCTTCAGACAACGCCGCAAGGGCTTGAACGGACGACCATTCACGATCTACAAGTTCCGCTCCATGCGCGTGCACGCGCATGGGGGTGGCAAGCTCCAACAGGCCACGCGCAACGACAGCCGCGTGACGCCGGTCGGCCGTTTCCTGCGACGAACGAGTCTCGACGAGTTGCCGCAGTTCATCAATGTGCTGCGTGGAGAGATGTCGGTTGTCGGTCCGCGTCCACACGCGCTTGAACACGACGATCTCTATGCACCGTTGATCGACGGCTATATCGACCGTTACCGCGCCAAACCTGGCATTACCGGCTGGGCCCAGATCAACGGGCATCGCGGAGAAACGGACCGGCTCGAAAAAATGGCGGCGCGTGTCGAACACGATCTGTACTACCTGCGCAACTGGTCGTTCTGGCTCGACATGCGCATTGTCGTAACCACGCTCTTTCATGGATTCACAGGCTCACAAGCCTATTGACCCGTGGGCGCCTCCGCGGCTGCGCTCGCCCAAGCGCTAACCCAATCAACCTGAGACGGTCCGCCCAGTGCGGCCGCCTGCTGGCCGTCGCGTGAAATACCAATGCGCCGCCGCACCGAAATGAAGAGGTCATCTGGAATGCTGTATTGGAAGTTCAGGAACTACGGCCGACCGAGCACGGCACTGCCATTCGTGAGCAACAAGGCAATACGGCGTGGCGCCGGAGTGTTCGCCGCCGCGAGTCTCGCCGTCTTGTTGGCGGCGTGCAATGTCGCGCCCGGTATGCAGATGCAGCGCGATATAAAAGGTCGCGCCGTCACTGATTCCACTGCGGAACGGACCAACGCGCCCGAACTGTCGCTCACGGAAATCAATGCGGCGGTGATCGCGACACAGGTCGGCTTCGAGAAGGCACGCTCCGAATCGAACGCCCGGGAGTTGGTTGCCTACCCTTCTGCGTACACAGTCGGACCCGCGGACGTATTGCAGATCACGGTGTGGGACCACCCGGAACTGGCACAGGCGCAAGGTGCGCTGTCCACCGCGGCGCCGCGCGCCGCCGACGCGCCGCAAGGTGTGGTGGTCGATGAAGAGGGTTTTATCCAGTTCCCCTACACCGGCCGCCTGAAGGTCGCCGGACTCGGCACGTCGGCGATCCAGGCCACCGTGCAGAGAGCGTTGTCGCAGTACTTCAAGAGCCCGCAAGTGACGGTGCGAATTGCATCGTTCCGTTCAAAGCAGGTTCTGATTGACGGTGAAGTGCACACGCCCGGCTCGCTACAGATAAACGACGTGCCGATGACATTGACCGACGCGATTGGCCGCGCGGGCGGCTTTACCTCATCTGCCGATCAGGGACGTTTGCTGCTGATCCGCGGACGCCGCTCGTACACGCTGGACCTGACGGGCATGCTTGCGAACGGGCAGAGCCCGGCGGACATCGTGCTCGCACGCGGCGACGTGCTGCGCGTACTTTCTCGCGACGAGAGCAGTGTCTATGTGATGGGCGAAGTCAACAAGCCGGTGGCGGCGATCCCGAAGCAGAACGGCCGCATAACGCTGGCAGACGCGCTGTCTCAAGCCGGCAGCTTTAATCCTTCCTCGTCCGACCCGCGTCAGCTATACGTGGTACGGAACGTAAAGAGCGGACACCCCGAAGTGTTCCATCTCGACGCACGTTCGCCTGTGTCGATGATGCTCGCGTCGAAGTTTCCGCTTCAGCCCAACGACGTTGTTTACGTCGACGCTAACGATCTGGTGCGCGTGAGCCGCGTGTTGAACCTGCTGCTTCCTGCTATCGACGCAAGTCTGACCGCAGCGGTGGTAGGGAAATGATTAAGCGTGTGCTTGTTGTCTGCGCCGGAAATGTCTGCCGTAGTCCTATGGCGGAGGCCTTGTTCGCTCAGCGCCTTGGCACGGTGACGGTGGAGTCGGCGGGCATCACTGCAATGATCGGCCACAGTGCCGACCCCATGGCGGTGACGCTGATGCGCGAGCGGGGGCTTGACGTCCGACCACACCGGGCACGCCAGCTCGTCACATGGATGGCCGCCACCGCCGACCTCGTGCTGGTCATGGACCGGCTGCAAAAACAGTTTATCGAACAACGGTTCGCGACTTTATACGGACGTGTGTACCGGCTCGGCGAATTTTCTACGCTGTCAGGTCACATGGATGGCAGCGATATTCCCGATCCCTACCGCAAGGACCGCGCGGCATTCGAAGAAAGCCTGAGCCTCATCGAAGTGGGTGTCGACGTGTGGTCGGCACGCATCGCCAGCGTATCGGGCGCCGCCTCCGTGCCGCCCGTTCCCGACTCCGACGCCGGTCCATCGGCACCCTGATCGCACAAAGAGAGAACTAGCTTTGCACACAATGAAACCGTTGAACTCGCCCGACAATGAGGCGTTAAAAGACGATGAGGTCGATTTGATCGGCGTGCTTGACGTGCTGATCGAGTATCGGTGGGCCATCCTCAAAACGTTCCTTGCGTGTCTCGCGCTTGCCGTTGCGTTTGCATTTTTATATCCGCCGCGCTATCAGGCCGATATTTCGGTGCAGGTGGAAGACGGGTCCGGCATGGCGGCCGCTCAGAGCCTGCTTGGCAATGTATCGTCGCTGTTCGACTACAACTCGCCGACCTCGGCGGAGCAGCAGATCATGGCGTCGCGGCTCGTCGTGACGAGCGTCGTGGATGAATTGCACAGCTATATCTCGGTGCGTCCAAGCCGTTTTCCTGTGATCGGCGACTTTGTGTCGCGCTTCAACGATTCGGTCGCGCGTCCCGGGATTCTCGGCATCGGAGGCTGGGCGTGGGGCACTGAAAGCGTCGATGTGACCCACTTCGAGGTGCCCAAGCGAGTGGAAGGCGATAATTTCACGTTGACGGTGCTGGGCGGCGGCGCATATCGACTGTCGGGCTGGGACTTGGATTCTCCGCAAACGGGGCAGGTGGGCCGCGTCGCGATATTCCAGACCAGCTACGGGCCGTTGACGTTGCTCGTGAAGTCGTTCAACGCAGGCCCCGGCACGAAGTTCAAGCTGACCAGGAAATCGCGTCTCGACACGATCGCCGACATGCAGAGCGGGCTCGACATTCAGGAGAAGATCAAGTCGTCGGGCATTCTCATTGCAACGCTGAAGGGAACTGATCCGGCGGCGGTCCGCGATCAGATGCAGGCCGTGGGGCGCTATTACGTCAAGCAGAATGTAGAGCGCAAAGCCGCCGAAGCTGCGCAGTCGCTCGAATTTCTCGACACCCAGGTGCCGGTCCTCAAGAAGCAGCTCGAGGCCGCCGAAGTGCGTCTCACACAACTGCGCAACAAGCAAGGGTCGGTGGATCTCCCGGAGGAAGCAAAGCTTGCCCTTCAACAAACGGCGGACGCGAAAACGAGGATGCTTGAACTCGCGCAGAAGCGCGATCAGCTTGCCACGCGCTTCACGTCCTCGCATCCCGATGTGATCGCGTTAAACGCGCAAATTGTCACGCTGCGCGAGCAGCAGGCCGCATTCGATCAGCAGATCACGCGTCTGCCCGATTTTCAGCAGGATGCGGTGCGTCTGATGCTCGACGTCAAGGTCGACACTGAGCTCTATACGGCGCTTCTTAACAATGTGCAGCAGTTAAGGCTCATCAAGGCGGGGAAGACCGGCACCGTTCGCGTAGTCGATACCCCGGTGGTGCCCGAGACGGTTGCTTTTCCCAACCGTCCGGTCACGGTCGCGGCAGGCGCGTTGCTCGGCTTGCTGCTCGGTGTCGCATTCGCTTTCGTGCACAACTTCCTTTTTTCGGGAATCGGCGAAGCGGACGAGATCGAGAACCATGCGGGCCTCAGCGTCTACGCAACGATTCCCGAGTCGCGGTTTCAACAACAGATCTACGGCGAACGCGAAGAACTGCGCCCGCAAGTGCGCCTGCTCGTCGAAGCGTATCCGCGCGAGCCGGCTGTCGAAAGCCTGCGTAGCCTCCGAACAGCGCTTCAGTTCGCAATGCTCAACGCGAGAAACAACGTGCTGCTGATGACCGGGCCCACGCCGGGCGTCGGCAAATCGTTTGTGTCCGCGAACTTCGCGGCGCTGCTTGCGACAAGCGGAAAGCGCGTGCTGGTGATCGACGGCGACCTTCGCCGCGGCTATCTGCACCAATACTTCGGACTCTCGCGCGAGCGTGGCCTGACCGACGTCGTAACGGGAATGCTGCCGCTCGACCAGGTCATTCATCGCGGCGTAGTGTCGAATCTCGACTTCATCGCGACGGGCGCGCTGCCGCCCAACGCAGCGGAGTTGCTCATGCACGAGCGCGTCGCGCAGATCCTGCAAGCCTGCGCGAAGCAATACGACGTGGTGATCGTCGATTCCGCGCCGGTCCTTGTCGTGACCGACGCAGTCGTGCTTGCCGATCATTGCGCAACGGTGATGCTCGTGGCTCGTGCGGACAGAACCCGCGTCGCCGAACTTGTGGAGTGCGTGAAGCGATTCGCGCACAACGGTATCGGCGTCACCGGCGCGCTGCTGAACGGCATCGATCCCAAATCGGCTCGTCAGGCCTATAGCCGCAAAAACGGTGCCTATCGCTACGTTCAATACAGCTACGAAGATGAGAACGCCGCGTCCACCTCGCGCTTGCGTCGACTCATTACTCGTGCGAACCGGGGACAGTGATGCAAACCAATGCGGCAGATGCCGTCGAACGGGTACAGTCAAGGCGCGCGAGGCAACGGCCTGCCGCTTCCCGGAGTGAACAAGGCGTCACGCAGAGGGCCGTGCGTGTGGCATTGGTGGTCGAAGCGGCGGGCGGCGGCGTCGCGGTGCATATCGCCGACATAGTGCGTGGCCTGCGCGCGCGCGGCGGCTTTGAGATTCATCTTGTCGTGCCGCTTGGCGCGCGGTTCGATTCGGCGATCGTTGCGGACGATGTGCTCGCGCAATGCGACACGGTCCATCGACTGCCGATGCTGCGTTCAGTGGGCGCGTCCGACATAACCGCGTTTGCAAGCCTGTTCAAGTGCCTGCGGCGCATCCAGCCGGACATTGTCCATAGCCATAGTTCGAAGGCGGGCGCGCTTGCGCGGCTTTGCTTCGGACCGTGGAAACAGGTATACACGCCCCATGCAGTCTACACACTCAATCCCTATCTGCCGCCTGGCCAGCGGCGTTTCTACGGGCTTGTGGAGGGCTTTCTCGGGCGTTTGCGCAGCGACCGCATCATCGCGGTTTCCGTCGACGAGGCCGACCATTTGCGCGACGCGCTGCGCATTCCTGCCGCTCGCATTGAGACCATCTTTAACGGCGTGCGGGCGCCTTCGCTGCTGCCTGCGCTTGAAGCACGCGCAGCCCTAGGTTTGCCGGGCAACGCGGTGGTGGTCGGTTTTGTAGGGCGTCTGGACTTTCAGAAGGGCGTCGACCGGCTGATTCGAGTCGCGCAAAACCTGCTCGATCGTGGCTTGCATAATGTCATCTTTGTGGTCATGGGGCCGGGCGACTTCATGGCCGCGGCGGGCGTAACTGCGGATGCCATTCCGGACAACGTGCGCGTGCTCGGTCTCGTCCCGCACGCAGGGCGTTACTTCTCCGCTTTCGATATCTTCGCGCTACCGAGCCGCTATGAAGGCTTTCCGTACGTTGTGCTGGAAGCAATGGCCGCCAATGTGCCGATGGTGTCGACGCGCGTTTCGGGCGCGGCTGAATTGATCGACGCCGAGCAAATGGGATTCGTCGTTTCCAATGAGGATGACACGACGGTCTTCGCCGAAGCCACCGCCGCGCTTGCAGAGGACCCGATGATGCGCGAGCACATGAGTCTGAACTGCGAGCGCGCTGCGGGACGCTTCTCGGCTGCTGGCATGGTTGAGCGTACCGCCGATCTCTACAAGCGTTTGCTGAAGGAGTCCCATTGATGGAAACATCCACGCATGCTGTCCTGCTTCACGCATACAGTTCGAAGAATTCTGGCGACGGCTTGCTGGTCGATCTCTCCGTGGGGCTTATCAGGCAAGCGTTAGGAGCGACGACGCGCGTGTCGATCGTCGCCGCCGATCCGGCTTCGTTTCCGCAGTACACGGGTGTGCATGCCGCACCGGTTCTCGCGGATAGCGGCATGGCGCGTATAACTGGTGCCGCGAGCCTCGTGCTGCCCGTCGGCGGCAACGGCCGGATGCGAGAGTTGCGGCGACTTCTGTCGTCTGCGGATTTGATTGTCGGCGTGGGCGGCGGCTATCTCCGCGCGCGCAATTGCATCGAAGCAGTGAAGCTCGAAGCCGGCCACCTGCTGCAAATGCGCGCGGCCTCCCTATCGGGGAAGCCCACGGTGTATCTGCCGCAAAGCATTGGACCTTCGATGCCCGCCGCGCCGCTTGCGAGTCATCTGTCAGGCATGCTCGAGCGGTTTTCGTCCGTGTTCGTTCGCGACGATCGCTCAGTGCGCTTTTTGTCGCGCAACGCGAACACGCGACGCGCGCCAGATCTTGCCGTGATGGATTTCGAGCGGCGCAGTGACGAGATCATCGCGCGCGCGAGTCAGGCGCGGGCCAACGTGTCGCATATCGCCTTTGTGCTGCGTAGAGCACCGAGCTGGTCCGGGCGACAGCGCGAGCGCTATGAGACGTCGACGCGACGTCTGATTCAATTGCTGAGTCCCCTTTGCCGGATCACCTTTGCCGTGCAGAGCACCGGTCGCGGCAACGACGACCTGGCCTATTACCGCAGCATCGGTGTCGACGGCAACCTGAAATCGTTGAAGGAACTGCTGGCCACAGACACGCCCGATGTGGTCGTGTCTGTACGCCTGCATGGCGCATTAGAGTCGCTGTTGCATGGTGTCGCGTCCTACCATCTGAGCTACGAGCGTAAGGGGTTCGGCGCCTATGATGACCTTGGCGTGGACAATTGGGTATCGAATGCGGCGGACTTCGACCCGGAGCGCGTCGCTGCGACGTTGCTTGGCACGGATGCAATCCACAACTTCTGGACGAGCGCTTCGTCCGGCTTTTCGCATATACGCGCGGGCCAGTACCGGGTTATCGCGGGCCTGCGCTCGGCGCTGGGCCGCTAGACAAGGCATGCTGATGCAGTTTCTCCTTCGCCTCACCTTGCGCCTTGTCGCGCTCGCGCTGAAATTCGCGCTGACGATAGTCGTCGCGCGTTCCCTCGGATTCACAGCCGTCGCGGATTACGGTCTCGCGCTCGCGGTATCGGTTGTTTCGTCAAAACTGCTGGGCTTGGGTTTCAGTACCGAAGTCAATCGACGGCTAAGCCTTGCTGACCCGTCGGATGCGATTCGCGACGTGCGCCGGTTGTTGCTGCTCTATTGCACCGTATATGCGGCGATCGCTGTCGTGGTCGCGGTGCTTCGTGGCAGTCCGGGCGTGGGACAGTTCAACGCAATCAGGCCCGGCATACTGTGGGGCGTGATGCTGGTGGCCTTCTCCGAGCATGCGGGCCTGGAGACGACTTCATATCTGTTCTCGTTGCATAGACCGCGCGCGGGGGCCGTGCTACTTTTTATTCGGACGGCAGCGTGGGCCGGGATTGCGATTGTCGGCTTGCTGGCCGGTGTGATCCGCTCCGTTGAGATGGTCTTTACGTTGTGGTGGGCCACTAACGTGATTACCGCCGTCGCCGCGTGCTGGTGCGTCTGGCAAACGGCTCGGGAATTGAAATTGGCGCGCCACGATCGAACAACGCGTATTGCAGATAGCGTGCGCTCGGTGTGGATGAATGGCCTGCCGTTCTTCGTCGCGACGACCGTGCTTTCCGGTCTCCAATACGCTGAGCGATTTATTGCAAGCGGCGTGATTTCAGCCGATGCGCTCGGCCGCTATGTGTTCGCCTGGTCCATCTCCAACTCTGTTCAGACGATCGCCTACGCGACCATCGCGGTGACAGCGGGACCACGGCTCGTCCGCGCGCTCAGCGCCGCTGAGTGCGACTTCTGGACTACATTGCGACGCTCATTGCGCGCCAGCGCCGGTATCACGATTACCGCGGCGATCGCGATCCTGATTGCCCATAGACAGATTTTCCGGATCGCTCACGAGCCTTCCAGCAGCGAAGAACTAGCCACGCTTCTCACGCTGCTCGCGTCATTTGTTCTGCGTTCTGTAGCGGATATCTACTGGGGTGCTGCTATTGCATTGCGTCTCGGCAAGCGCGTGGCCGTGGCAATTTCTGCCGTCGCGTTAGTCAGCGTTCCACTTGAATGGATGATGGTGACTGAGCTTGGCACAATGGGCGCCGCGTTCGCGCATCTTACCGGGAGCATTGGCATCGTCGGTTTGCTGATCGTTCTCGTCATGCGCGCTGCCACTGTGACGCCAGCCGCATTTGCTAACGGGAGTTCTGCGCATGCTTCTTAGACTACTCCGCGCAGGACCACGGCTAAGCAAAGGGGTGCTGCGCTTCACGGCCGGTAGTGCCGTTCTGCTTTATGCTGCGATGTCGTGGAAAGCGAGCCAATTCTTGCCGGATTTCGTGTTTCGCGATTCTGACAAGATACAGTCGCAGATAGGCGGCTCGAGCACGTATCAGGACACGTCTTTCGATGCCGTCGCCAAGGTCTATTCTTCGCTTGGCGATCTTGGAACAAGCCTTTTTCTGATGACGGTAGGTTCGCTCTTCATCTGGTTGATGATCGGATATTCGAAGCGCGTGGGCGGACTTCTGCTGAATGTCGTGCTAATCGCGCCATGCGTGTTCTTCAATCTCTTCGTGGCCAGCAAGGACACGCTCGTCGTCCTGATTTCGATCGTGTTGATTCTGGTGGCTCGCAAGTCGAGCGTCATGCATGTGATGTTTGCGGCATTGGTGCTCTATATTAGCTATGCGCTCACGGTGAGGATCTACTTTGCTTTGATTCTTGCAATTGCGGCCGGTGTGTGGATATTTCGATCTGTCTCGCTGCCCGCGAAAATGGTTGTGGTTCTCGCAGTGTTATTCCTTCTGTATGCACTGCCGGACGGCGCGTACACGCTACTGCTGCATCCACGCGATATGGCCGTCGATTACCTTGTTGCCGGCTCGCCATATGGCGCGCGAACCAGCTTCTATAACCCCCTGGAGCCGAATTCCTTTTTTGCCTTTGGTGTGGATTACGCGTACGCGATGCTCAAGCTGAATGTTCCTGTTCTCTTTTATCCGGGGCCGAAAGAATTGGTGATGATGATATTCGTGTCGATTGCGGCCGGAGCGGCTTTCTTGCGCAGACCCGTGCATGCTGGCGGCAAGGAGGCGGTGGCGACTGACGTGATTGCCGCACTCGTGGTCGGCCACATGGCGGTTTCAATGCTGTTCGAACCGGATCTCGGCAGCTATACGCGCCATCTGTCGAGCGTTGCGCTTTTTTGTGCATGGCGATTGAGCTATCTTGCGACGCGGCCATCACGTACGCGCCGCGATCAAATCGGTGTTGTTCCGCAAGGTTATCGTTCGAACTTGAAGGCAATTGATCCATGAACATGAATGTCGCGTCCGTGAACCGCTGGTATGGCATAACGCGGCTATATGGAGTCCATCTGACATGATGTCATCCAAAAATCCAATCGTCCGCGCGTTGATTGCGCTTTGTTTCTGCGGTGCGGCCGCAAGTGCGCAAGCTCAGCAGTTCCAGCAATGGATCAGTGATGCGAGCGGTTCGACCAAGGTAGGCACTCAGGTTAAAGTCGAACGTTTCACGCCGGCAACGGGCAGGCAAATCAAAGCGGCTGGGTTCGATTTCGTGCGGTTCGGCGTGTGGATCAACTCGATGCAGGCGGAGGATTACCGCAAGCGCGTCGGCGATGCATTCGCTGCCGCGCAGCAGTCCGGATTGCCGGTGCTGCTGACGGTCCGTTCCACGGTTCCGCTTGCACGATCCGCGACGGGTCAAACCGTGCGTGACGCGCAGTTGCAAATGGCGGCGAGGCAACTGGCAGACATGATTCGCGACCTCGACAGTGCTTACGGGCGCAACCTGCTGGCCATCGAGTTATGGAACGAGCCGGACTTGCCGACGTACTGGCCGACGGGCGATGTCGAAACGACCTTCCCCGTTTATATGAGAATGCTATGTACAGAATTGAAAAGGATCCATACGCCGAGCCCGATTATTGGATTCGGCTTCGCGAAGGTGCCCCTGCCGGGCTCTAAATCGGACAGGCTTTTGCGCAGAGTCGCCGAGTCGTCGGCGCATTGTATCGATGCTGTTTCATATCATGCGTATGGAATGAGCGAGTTGCAGATTGAGAACGCGTCCACGTACATTCGCGATCAATACGGGTTGCCGGCACTGATTACGGAGTGGGGCGCTTCTTCGGGCGGATGGGCCGGGGCTTCCGGCCAAGCAGAGAATATCGAATCGTTTCTCTCAAAACGCAGATCGATGAAGACGCCGCTCGTTTCGATCTACGAATGGCAGGACACGCGAAACGGCAAGAACACGCGCGAGCGCAATCTTGGTCTGGTGGATGCCGCGGGTGAGGAGAAGCCGGCGCTCGGCGCGGCGTTGACGGTGCTGCGCAAGCGCTAACCCTTATTCACCGGGCGGCTTCTCTTTTCTTCCAATACGTTCGTTCACTTTGCATGTCAGTGCGACGACGAGCATCAAACAGACGAGCGCTTCCCCGGCAACAAAGGCGAGTACGGTCAGCACGTGACGCTTAATCTGATTCATGCATTTCTCTGGGTTCTTTTAACGGTGATCCGCGAGGATCTGCTGGCATTCTATTATCAACGACTGGGTCAATCATGCTGAAAGTGACGAAGGCCATATTTCCAGTGGCCGGCTTGGGCACACGGTTTCTGCCTGCGACAAAGGCGAGCCCCAAAGAGATGCTGCCGATTGTCGACAAGCCGCTCATTCAGTACGCCGTTGAAGAAGCGATGGCCGCCGGCATCACGGAGATGATCTTCGTGACGGGCCGAAGCAAGCGTGCCATTGAAGATCATTTCGACAAGTCATACGAGATCGAAGCGGAACTCGAAGCGCGCGGCAAACAGAAGTTACTCGAACTCGTGCGCGGCATCAAACCGGCTAACGTCGACTGCTTTTATGTACGCCAAGCCGACGCGCTCGGTCTTGGACATGCCGTTCTGTGCGCGGAAAAACTCGTGGGCAACCAGCCGTTCGCTGTGATTCTCGCCGACGACCTGTTGCATGGCGAGCCACCCGTGCTGACTCAAATGGTCGACGTCTTTAATCATTATCACAGCTCGGTGATCGGCGTCGAAACCATTGCGCCGGAACGTAGCAGTTCCTATGGCGTGGTGGGCGGCCGCGAGTGGGACGATGGTTTGCTGAAGCTGTCGACGATCGTCGAGAAGCCCGCGCCCAAAGATGCGCCGTCGAATCTCGGCGTGGTGGGACGCTATATCCTCACGCCCGCGATCTTCCGGCATATCCGCAATCTTTCGCCGGGCGCAGGCGGCGAGTATCAGCTTACCGACGCCCTGCAATCGTTGCTCGCGGACGAACAGGTGCTGGCGCACCGATATGCCGGCACGCGGTTCGATTGCGGCAGCAAGCTCGGCTATCTGAAGGCGACAGTGGAGTTCGCGCTGCGGCATCCCGAAGTTGCCGCTGAATTCGAAGCGTATCTTCGCGGCCAAGTGGCTTCCGGCTTGTTGTCACCCGACGCGGTGGACATCGCAACGATATAGCGCAGAGTCCTCGTTTATTGCGTGCCCGGCTGCTTCGGAGCCGCGGACGCAGGCGCTACTTTCGCGGACTCCTTGACCAGTTGATCGGTCATTGCCGCTGCGACGGGATTCGAACTGCGGTGGCTAACCTCGTCGCGATCCGTCGGGGGCGGCGGAGGCAATGACGGATCGAGTTTCGCCGACTCTCTGACGAGCAGTTCGGTCATCAAAGCGCCCACTTCGTTCGAACCGTGGCGGCGCAGTTCTTCATGGCCACGCGATTCTTCGACATGCTGCGTCGTTACAGGCTTCACGCTGTAACGTTGTGCTTGTTGTGCTTGTTGCGCTTGCAGTTGTTGCGGCTGCGGGGATTGCTGCGCTTGCCGTACTTGCTGCGGTGCCGGCTGCTGCACTTGCAACTGCGGCCCCTGCGGCTGTGGCTGCAATTCCGTCGCCGGAGCATTCGCCAGGTTGGCAGCGGGCGTAGCGGGGGCCACGGGTGCCACCGGCGTCACCGGAGCCGGTGCAACCACCGCTGCGGCAGGTGGCAACGGTCGCACATCCGAACCGCTCGCAGTTGTGCGCGCGTTCGCGTTGACGCTCGCGCTAGCGGGCACTCCCGGGGAAGCGGGGCGAACGATATTCCCCGCAATCACGTGGCTTTCGCCGGAGCTGGAGTCGGCCCTCTCAGGCGCGATCAACGCCGCGTCGGTAGGGGCCGCGGACTTCTTCTCGTCGCGCGGGTACAGTAAATAGGCGCAGATCACCAGGTCCGCCAACACGAGGCTGATAATCAACGTCTTGCCGGTATTCGTCATATCTAATCGATGCATTATCTAAGGCAGATGGGGTTCATGATAAACGACGACTCGTTGCCGTACCGTGAACGGCCCTCGCGGCTGTCCATGCGCGAGCGGCCACGCCGACGCACTGCCGGGATCGTACGCAAGAGTTTCTATAGAAGTCCGCGGTTTGTCACCCGCCGCTATTCAACGTTTTGGGCCATCTTCATCCAGCGCATGGCGCTATTTACAGGAGCCAATGTGAGCGTGCGCGGCAGATTTTGATGGACCTCGATCCAATAGGGCCATGACTGCGCGCCGGGCATTCTCTGATACGCTGCTCCACTCACAGCCACCACGAACAAGGAGCGTCAAATGAGCAAGGGGTATTGGGTAACCACGTATCGCAAGATCAACGACCCGTCGAAGCTGGCGGCCTATGGTCAGTTGGCCGGGCCCGCCGTGTTGGCTGCCGGCGGCAAGTTCCTCGTGCGCGGCGTCGCGGACGAAGTTCATGAGCAGGGCCTGAAAGAGCGGACGGTGGTGATCGAGTTCCCGTCTTACGAAGATGCACTCGCCGCCTATCAGCGGGACGACTACAAGAAAGCACTCGAGGCTTTAGGCGACGCAGTGGAGCGCGATTTGCGGATTGTCCGCGGCGCTGAATAAAGACATTTGATTCGACGCACGCGGCGGCGTCGGCCGGGGTGACCGCGCCGGCCAGGAGAACCGCGCTGAGACGACAAGCTCATCAGCGCGGTCCACGCACATCGGCTACTTCACGGCCCCGAGCGCCAGCCCCTTCACCAGATACCGCTGCAACCACGCGAACACGATCGACACTGGCAACGTTGCGCAAAGCGTGGCGGCCATCACCAGATGCCACTCCACGACATATTTGCCGGCGACCATATCGGTCACTTGCACGGTCAGCGTTTTGTTTTCGGGCGAGCGGATCAACGTATAAACCACGGCAAACTCATTCCACGCGTTGATGAACGTGAAGATCGCCGTGACGACGATCGCGGGCACGGCAAGCGGCAGGAACACTTTGAAAACGGCCCTGGTTCGGCCGCATCCTTCGAGCCACGCTGACTCTTCCAGATCGCGCGGCACCGTTTGAAAATACGAAGACAGCATCCACACGGCGAAAGCGATATTGAAGGCCGCATAGGAAACAATCACGCCGATTTTCGAATCGACGAGATTGCCGTCGCCATAAGGAATCATTGCCGCGAGCCGGAATAGACCGACCACCAGCAGAATAGGCGACAACATCTGCGTGACGAGTAAAAACTGGCGATACGGTCCGCGTCCACGGAACGGAAAACGGGCCAATGCATAAGCCGCCGGCAAACTCACTGCGAGGGCGAGCAGCGTCGACAGCAAGCTGATTACCGTGCTATTGCGCAGCGCGACGCCGAAATTGGCGGCCTGCCACATATCGACGAAGTTGCTCCATTGCCAATGCACCGGCAGCCAACGCGCGGGATACACGAAGACCTCCGACGCAGGCTTCAATGCGGTGAAGAGCATCACGGCGAACGGAAACAGCACAACCACGACCAGCGGCGACAGCGCGAGCCAGCACCACAACGTGCGCTTCATTTTGGCGCTGAGACTCATGACGGTTCTCCTTCTTTCGCGGGCTGCAGACGCAGATACGCAATCGAGAAAACGAACAGCATGACGAGCATGATCAGGGATACCGCCGCGGCTTCGCCGGGACGTCCGAGCCTGAAGCCGAGTTCGTACAGATAGGTGACCAGAATGTGCGTGCTGTTATCAGGCCCGCCTTGCGTCATTACCCAGATAATCGGAAACGAGTTGAACACATAGATCACGTTCAACAGAATAGTCATGTTGATGAAGGGCCGCATCAACGGCAGCGTGAGCTTGCGAAACTGCTGCCACGCGCTCGCGCCGTCCATGCGCGCAGCTTCGTAAATGTCGCCCGGCACCGAAGACAATCCGCCGAGCAGAATCGTCACCGTGAACGGAATCGACACGAGGATGCCGACCGCTATCTCCACTGGAAACGCGAGCTCGGGAGTCGCGAGCCAATGAATCGGCCCGCCGATCAATCCAAGGCGCTGAAGCGTGACGTTGACCATGCCGTAGTCGTCGTTGAAGGCCCAGCGCCAGACGACGGCGGTCATCGTGAGAGAGACGGACCACGGCAGCATGACAATGGTGCGCGCGACGCCGCGCCCATGGAAGTCCTGGTTCAACACCAGCGCAACGGGCACCGAGATCAGCACCGTGCCGCCCACCACGAACACCGTCCAGACAATCGTGCGCCTCGCCGCCGCGAGAAACGCGGGGTCGCTGAAGATCGTGGAGAAGTTTTGCAAGCCGCTGAAACCGCGAATGGCGCCGAAACGCGACACCTCATGCAGCGATTGCCACACGATGTTGAAAATCGGATAACTGATGATGAAGAGCGCCAGCACAAGACTCGGCGCAATCAGCAGCCAGGGCGCTTGCAGGCGCGAAGAAGCGGAACGGCTCATACGTGCTCGATCGTAAGACGCGCCCGCATCGAAGAGCGGGCGCGACGGGATGGGCCGGATGATGCATGACGGCCAGCATGACGGCAGAAATGCGCACCGCGCATTTGCAACGGCGGCGCGCGTTTCCAGTTCAGCGGATTACTGCAAAGTCACAGCGTTCCCCCGATCAATGACCGAGCGACTTGTTGGCTTGCGTGGCCGCCGCATTCAACGCGTCGGCCGGTTTGGCCTTATTCAGATAGATGGACTGCATCGCATCGGTCACGGCCTTCGCGGTGTCTTCCCAACCCGTCACAGTCGGCGCGAAGCGCGCTGTCGGCAGCAACGCGACGAACGCTTTGGTGTCCGGATCGTTGAACGCGGGGTCGGACGATTCGGCCTTGGTGGTCGGCAGGAAACCCTCGGTCCTGGTGAACTCGACGCGCGGTTCCTTCGTGAACAGATAGTCGAGGAACTTCCATGCGGACTTCTTCACCTTCGAGTTCTTGAACATCACGATCGAGTCCGTAACCGCGTACGTGGCGTGCGTGGTGCCCATCGGAATTGGATCGATACCGTACTTCAGGTTCGGCGCTTCCTTCTTGATCTGCTTCGACAGGAACGGCGCGGAAATTACCATGGCGACGCGGCCTTGCTTGAAGAGGTTCTGCACATCTTCACGGCTATATCCGGTGACGCCCGGTTGCGTCAGGCCCTGATCGATCAGCGACTTATACAGCGTGGCCGCCTTGATGCCCGCCGGCGAGTTGAACGCCGCTTTATTGTCTTTGCCGACCACGTCGCCGCCGTTCGTCCACAGCGCATAGTAAAAGTAGACGTCCGTTTCGATTTCTTTGCCTTGCAAACCGAAGCCGGCAATGTTCTGCGCCTTCAGCTTCTTCGACGCGTCAATCACGTCGTTCCACGTTTTGGGGCCGTCGGGATAGCCGACTTTCGCAAGCAGGTCCTGGTTGTAGTAGAGCGCGCGTGCCGAAGCCGCGATCGGCAAGCCATACACCTTGCCGTTGATCTCGCCTGGTGCCAGGAACGGACCGATAAAGCGGCCCTTGAAACTCGAATCCATATAGCCGTCGAGCGGTTCGGCCACGTCGTCCTTGACGAAGTCGAGCAGCCAGCGTGTGCCGACAATCGCGAGGTCGGCGTTCGCGTTGCCGGAGATGTCCGTCTGCAGCTTCTGTTGCAACGTGTCCCAGTTCACGTCTTCGATCTTGATGGTCGTGCCGGGGTTGGCCTTCTCGAAGTTGCGAGCCATCTTTTCGAAGTAAGGCGCGGTTGCATCGCTGTAATGCGCGACGGTCACGCGAACCGTGTCGGCGTGAGCCGCCACGGCAATACCTGCGAACGCGAGCGCCACGGCAACTTTGCCGAGCGCGAGGGAAGCACGGGTATGCAACGACATTTGTCTCTCCTGTGTCGACCGGAGTTAGCGCTTTAGCGCTTACTTCGGTTCCATCAACGATGGTGGGATGGTCCGCTGCCGTCGCCGGCCGCTGGATTGATTGTTTGAAAAAATCCTACACGGCTAAAAATGGCTTGTCACGTAGGGTCTGCGATATTTTTTATCACCCGGATTTGTGCATAAGATGCTGTAAAGCAGGGATATTCTGTGTGCGGGTCAGCGGCGACTAGCCCAATCTTCGGGACGATCAAAAACTACGCAACACGCGTTCTGTAAGAAATTTACAGGTAATCCAAGGCGGTCGGACAACGCAACAACTGAGGCGAAACATGAATCGAGTGGTGTTGGTGACGGGCGCTTGCGGCGGCATCGGCAGCGTGTTGTGCAAGCGTTTCGTGGAGCAGGGCGACACGGTGCTGGCGCTCGACATCGACGCAGCCGCGCTCGAACGCTTGACGAAGCAACTCGGCGAATCCCAGGTCACGCCCATTGCGGTCGATCTCGGCGATGCCGCCGCCGTGCAGCAAGCGGTCGCTATCGCAGCGGAGAAACGTGGACCCGTGGACGTGCTCGTCGCGAACGCGGGCGCGGCGGAAGGCCTCACGCTCGCCACGACCGATGCCGCGAGCTGGCAGCGCGACATTCATCTGAATCTGAACGGCACGTATCACACGGTCGAGGCCGTGCGGGCGTCGATGATCGAACGTCAGCAGGGCGTGTTGGTGTTGATCGGCTCGGTGAACGGCATGGCGGCGCTCGGGCATCCGGCGTACAGCGCGGCGAAGGCCGGCCTCATCAGTTATACGAAGGCGCTCGCCCTCGAGCTGGGTCGCTATGGCATTCGCGCGAACATCGTTTGTCCCGGCACGGTCAAGACGCAGGCATGGCAAGCGCGCGTCGACAAGAACCCGCAGGTCTTCGAGGATCTGAAGAAGTGGTATCCGTTGCGCGACTTTGCAACGCCTGACGATATCGCCGACGCCGTGCAGTTTCTCGCCTCGCCGATGGCGCGCGTGATCACCGGCGTCGCATTGCCCGTCGATGGCGGATTGATGGCCGGCAACCGTCTGATGGCGCAAGAGCTGACGCTCGAATCGCTTTGATAAAAACCGCAAGACGATGAGGACAGCATGGCAGCAGTGCAACTGAGCGGCATCTTCAAACGCTACGGCGACACGCAGGTCGTGCACGGCATCGACCTTCATATCGACGACGGCGAATTCGTCGTGCTGGTCGGGCCGTCGGGTTGCGGCAAGAGTACCTTGATGCGGATGGTTGCGGGGCTCGAGGAAATCAGCGGCGGTGATCTGATGATCGGCGGCACGCGCGCGAATAATCTTGCGCCGCAGCAGCGCAATATCTCGATGGTGTTTCAGAGCTACGCGCTGTATCCGCATCTGTCGGTCTACGAAAATATTGCGTTCGGTCCGCGAATTCGCAAGGAATCGCCGGCAAATTTCAAGCCGCGAATCGAGGCCGCTGCGAAGATGCTGAATCTCAGCGGCTATCTCGACCGCTTGCCGCGTGCATTGTCGGGCGGACAACGCCAGCGCGTGGCAATGGGCCGCGCGGTGGTGCGCGAGCCGTCGCTGTTTCTGTTCGACGAACCGCTGTCCAATCTCGACGCGAAGCTACGGGTGCAGATGCGCACGGAAATCAAGGCGCTGCATCAGCGCTTGAAGAACACGGTGATCTACGTGACGCACGATCAGATCGAGGCCATGACGATGGCCGATCGCATCGTCGTGATGAACGCGGGGCGGATCGAACAGATCGGCCGTCCGCTGGAACTGTACGACCGGCCGGCGAATCTGTTCGTGGCGAGCTTTCTCGGCTCACCGTCGATGAATTTCGCGGAAGGTGTCGTAGTGAACCACGCGCAAGGTCAAGGACTCGCATTGAAACTCGCGGACGGTGGCGAGATCGTGCTCGACGGCGCACCTGCGTCGGCGACGGTCGGCGCGAAGGTCACGTTAGGCGTGCGGCCCGAACACATCGAAACGATGACACAGACTCACGACGCTGCGATGGAAGTCGAAGTCGTTGAGCCGACTGGCGCGGAGACCCATTTGTACGGGAAAATAGGCGGCAACACGTGGTGCGTGACGACGCGTCAACGCTCGAAAGTCGAGCCCGGCGAGCGCGTCATGCTGCGTCTACCGGCCGTTCACATTCACCTGTTCGATACGGAGAGTGGACGCAGACTGGTCTGAACCGCGTGTTGCCGATTGAAGCTGCGACACGACGCGGATTCATTTAACCCTTAAGGAACATCGGGTGTCCGCACCGAACTTGATTCCCCACATCCGCAGCGCACTCGCCAATTTGCGGCCCGCCGAACGCAAGGTCGCCGACATGGTGCTGAACGACGTCGACTTCGCGATGCGCGCGAGCATCACGGAACTCGCGCAGCGTGCGGAGGTCTCCGAGCCTTCCGTCACGCGTTTTTGCCGCGCGATCGGCGCGCATGGTCTGCGTGACTTCAAGATGCAACTGGCGCAGAGCGTGGCGGGCGGTTTGCCGTATGCGTCGGCCGCAATTGCGCGCGACGACGACGTGCAGACCTTGATGGACAAAGTGGGCGAAGCTGCCGTCGAAGGCATCACGCATGCACGCGGCGCGTTGGACCCGACGGTGGTCGAGAGTGCGATCGCAGCTTTATCGAGCGCGCGGCGCGTGTTCTTTTTCGGTGTGGGCTCGGGTTCGGGTCTGGTTGCGCAAGACGCCGCATTGCGGTTCTTGCGCCTCGATATCGCATCCACTGCGTTTACGGACGGCCACTTGCAGCGCCTTTATGCCGGGATGATGGAACCGGGCGACGTGGCCTTTGCCATTTCGCATTCCGGCCGCAGCGTCGAAGTGAACGAGAGTATTCAGATCGCGAAGGAGCGCGGCGCAACGACGGTTGCGCTCACCAACGTCGGCTCGCGCCTCGCATGGCTCGTGGATATTCCGCTGCTGCTGCGCGTGCCGAGTCCCATCGATCCGAATACGCCTGGCGTGTCGCGGCTTGTGCATCTTTGCATCATGGACGCGCTCGCAATCGGCGTCGCGCTTAAAGCCGGGCCGAAGACGCTGGAGAAGATGCGGCACGCGAAGGCGCGGTTGTCGTCGCATGCGCCGGAGGCGGCGGGGGATTAGGGGCTGGGGTCGTCTGCGAATGCTTCTGAAATGGCCTGGATGATTTGCGCGGTCAACTCTGGCCGTTCGTCGAGAAGCGGATACCGTTTGCGCAAGCTGTTGGAAATGGTGTTGCTGTTTTGCAGGACGCTGCGAATGATACTGTCGAGATCATTGTCCGGCGCTTCCAGAAAGTTTTTGATGGCGCGCCGTGCTGTGTCGTTGGCATGCAGAAAGCGCGCTTCGTTGCGCATCTCCTGCGTCAACGTGGCGTGGATTACGTCTGCGAGATAGCTGACGTGTGCAGTCAGATCGGGATAGCGCCAGGACGGTAGCGCGTCGTCATAGGCGCGGAAGTAAAGATCGTATTCAACGCCGTCTTCGGCCGTCTCGCTTTTGCCGAATGTGTACTGATCCGCGTAATGCTTCATCAGAGGACGAGAAAAACGTTCGAGAACCTTGTCGTAGGCGGCGCGATCACGCGTGCTGTGGGTGATCGTGGCGGAAACGGGCAAGATGATCGGCGCGGGCACGGCCCCGTCGCGGCGCAAGATGTCGTTGATCAGAAAGCGTGAAATGCGGCCGTTGCCATCGGCCATGGGATGTACATAGACAAAGCCGAACGATGCCGCCGCTGCCCGGACAATTGGCGCGCCACGTGCGGTGCGTTCAAGGAACTGGCTGAGTCCGGCGAGCATTGCGTCAATGTGCTGCCAATGCGGCGCAATGTAGTCGACCACCGGTTCATAGCGCGCGACATGTCCCACATAGACCGGCGAGCGGCGAATGCCGTAGCGCAAGGCCGACTGACCGAGGATGCCGCGCTGCAAGGCGACGAGCGTGTCAGAATCGAACGGATTGGCATGCCGGCCGCATTCGCTTTCCATGACAGCCGCGAAGCGGCGGATGCGGTCCTCGTTGTCCTGCTCGTGCTCGATCAGAAAGCTCGCGCGGCTCTCCTTGACGGTCAGCCAGACGGCGCTGCGCATAATCAGATCGACGCCATAGTCCGCTTCGAGTTCGACAAGCGGCGCCGCAAGGTTATAGGCTTCCGCACGCCGAACGGCATCGACGCGTCGGATCACAGGGCAGAAGTCGCGATTGCCCGGCAAGTTGTCGCGTACGCGCCAGCGCGGGTTATTGATCGCGCTGCCTACGATGAACTCGTCAGGGCTTAACGCGTCCACGTAGTTTCCTCTGGACGCGCCTGGCACGCTCAGTGGCTGCGGCATCAACCATTCGTAGAAAAAGCAGGCGCGGCGTGCATAAGCGCCCGTGGGTTCACGGGCAATCCACGCCTCCAGTTCGTTGCGGACCGACTCGAGCGAATAGAGGCGCGCGAGGAATTCCAGATGGATTCCCTCATGCCGGAAAGCGAATGTCAGGTGATCGGGCAGGCTGGCAGCCGGGCGATAGGCTGCGGGATACACCTCCCGGCAAATGTCGCCGTCAGTCGCGGTCGAACGCACCCGGCCAATTTCGCTTTGAACCGCAAACGGGTGCATGGGTACGACGCCGTAAGTGTTAGACAGCCATTGATATCCGATCTGCGGCATGACGTTGGGTCCGGATGCCTCGGAAGGCATCACACGGCGGGTTTTCATTCAGTTTTGATTATTCGACTCTCAAAACGATTACAAACCCCGCGTTTTCTGGAAAAACGATTATACGACGTCCGGTGCCTCGCGTCGTTTCGCTTATTCGACTGCCGAAACGATTACAAAACAGCGTTTTTCAAAAAAACGCTTACGTCACGCCCATTGCCTCCCGCCCTCTCATTTACCCGTCCCCATCCACCCAAATCTGCGCGACAACCTCAGCGCCGCCGCGGACAAGATCTGCGCAGGCCCGCCCGTCGCTGCACTATCGAAGCTGCCGCTCGGCCCCATCAACGCGAGCACGAGACAAATGCTGCCAGTGTGATCGAACACCGGTGCAGCCAATGTGTCGATGCCGGGCACGGGCCGGCTCAGCGCGGTATCAATGCGGTCCGCGCGAATCTGCGCAAGACGCTGCACGTACGCTTCCTTCAGCGTCGGCGGCGCGCCTTTGCCTGCAACGACATCCGCCTCGTTCGCGCCCGCCAGTCGCAGATGATCCTGCGCGAGCAGACCGGCGCGGACATCGTCGGCGACATGGGCCGAAAACACGCGACCGATTGCTGTATTCACCAGCGACATCACCGTGCCTACCCGCAAGCTCACATGCAGCGGCCGCGCCGATTCCTCCAGCCGCACGACCGTCGGTCCAAGCGGACCGAGCACCGCCATCGCGACGCTCATTCCTGTCGCGGTGGCCAGTTCCACCACTTCGGGCTCGGCCTCGCGCGTCGGTGAAAGACGTTGCAGGCCGATCAGGCCAAGTTCCAGCGCAAGCGGTCCGGCTTCGAAACAGCCGGACGCATCGCGGCTGAGTAAGCCGATTTTCAGCAGACTAACCAGATGCGGAAACGCCTTCGCGGGCGGCATGCCGGCTGCGGCGGCGAGGTCGCGCAAGCTCAAGGGCCGGGCTGCCGCAACGAGCGCAGCCAGCAGGTCGCCCGTGCTGTCGAGCGACTGGATGCCGCGCTGCGGCTTTGCGTCGGCGGAAGTGGGAGCCGTCAAAGGAGAAGCGTCGAGAGAAGCAGTCACGATGCGGAAGATGCAAAAAGGGAAGGCGTGGCGGCGAGTTCGGCGCCGATGTCGCGCGCGGCTGCGAGTAGCGCACGAGCGACGGGCCCGTCGGCGGCGACGTCAATCGCGCCCGTCGAGCCGATCACCGTCAACGCCAACGACAAACGGCCGCCCTGATCGAGCACCGGGGCGCTCAGGCTGCTGATGCCCGGACTCGGCGCATCGACACTGCATTCGAGACCGCGCGCTCGGATCTTCTGCAGAACCGCCTGGAAAGCGGCGCTGTCGCGCGGCGCGGTCGTCGCGTTTTGCGACGCGCCCGACTGGTTCGCCCACATCGCGTCGAGCGTTTCGCGCGGCAGATAAGCGCAGAACACCCGTCCCGTCGACGTGGCCGGCAGCGACATCACCGTGCCCACATGCAGATTCACATGCAACGGAAAGCCCGCATGTTCATAACGGACGATGGTCGGCCCCTGCGGCCCCGCAATACAGATCGCGACGCTAAAGCCGATCGCTTCGGCCAGCGCGGCTACGCGCGGCACGGCGGCGCGAAACGCCGGCTGATTCTCCAGATGGAGCAGACCGAGCCGCAGCGACAACGGACCGGGTTCGTAGCGCCCCGACAGTTCGTCCCGCTTGATCAGACCCAGGCGGCCCAAGCTCACCAGATAAGCATGCGCCTGCCCCGGCGCAAGCTCCGCGGCGGCGGCCAGATCGGACAACGCCAACGGCGCGCGCGCCTGCGCGAGCGCCAGCAACACGCGCCCGCCGACTTCGACGCTCTGGATACCGCGCTGCGTCTTGCCGGTGTCCGCCGTCTCGCTGCCGCGGGGGCCCTTGCCTGTAGCCGGTTTCGCTGATTTGTTCACGCCCGCGCTCGTCCGTAAAAAGGGTCCATCTTAGCCGAAGCCTTGTGCTCCAGTCCGCGCTCATCTCGCCGTCCTTATACCTTCATCTTAGTCATCGTATGATTTGCGTATAGCGATACATTTCGCTATTGACAAATAAACAGGCGCAGTCATAAGATGCATTCACCCCGACACACCGGCGCAGTCACAGAGTCAAAAACGGGGCGAGACAAGCTCCAGTATCGTCAGCCCGCGCCGCAGCGCGCAGCCGGCCGTCTCGCCTCAACGTCCAACTTTTGAGGGAGACAAGCATGGCAAAGGCATTCGCATCCCAGGCCGATCTGGAAGTCAAGAAAGTCACATGGACGCAGCTGTCCGAGAACGCCTATGCGTACACGGCGGAAGGCGATCCGAACTCGGGCGTGATCATCGGCGAGGACGGTGTGCTCATCGTCGACACCACCGCCACGCCCGCTATGGCACAAGACCTCATCGCGAAGATTCGCAGCGTTACTGACAAGCCGATCAAATACGTCGTGCTCTCGCACTATCACGCGGTGCGCGTGCTCGGCGCGTCGGCGTATTTCGAGGAAGGCGCTCAGGAAGTGATCGCGAGCCGCGGCACATACGAGATGATCGTCGAGCGCGGCGAAGCGGACATGAAGTCGGAGATCGAGCGCTTCCCGCGTCTCTTTGCCGGCGTCGAAACCGTGCCGGGTCTGACGTGGCCGACGCTTGTCTTCGAAAAGGAAATGACGCTGTTCCTCGGCAAGCTCGAAGTGCGCATCGCGCATCTGGGCGCGGGTCATACGAAGGGCGACACCGTCGTATGGCTGCCGTCGCAGAAGGTGCTGTTTTCCGGCGATCTCGTCGAGTACGACGCAGCCTGCTATTGCGGCGACGCGCAGCTCGAACAATGGCCGGCCACACTCGAAGCCTTGCGCGCGCTGAACGCTGAGAAGCTCGTGCCGGGCCGCGGCCCCGCGTTGACCACGCCCGAAGACGTCAACAAAGGCCTCGATTACACGAAGGATTTCGTCACGACGCTGTTACAGCAGGGCCGCGAAGCCGTCGAACAGAAGCTCGATCTGAAGGCCGCGATGGCCCACACGCGCAAGGCAATGGATCCGAAGTTCGGCCACGTGTTTATCTACGAACATTGTTTGCCGTTCGACGTCTCGCGTGCTTTCGATGAAGCAAGCGGCATCACGCATCCGCGCATCTGGACCGCGCAGCGCGACAAGGATATGTGGGACGCGCTGCAGGCCTGACCGGCACAAAAAGAATAGAAGCACCGAAGCACAGCAACACAGCAGAACAAAGCGGAGAAGGACGGAGACACAAGATGAGCATCAACTACCAGACGCTGTCGTTCGAATATCAGCCGTGCCGCGAACAGACCGCGCAAAGCACGCAAAGCGGCGCGGAGCAGGCGGCCTATCCGGTGATCGTGGTCGGCGCCGGTCCGGTGGGCCTTGCCACCGCGATCGACATTGCGCAGCAGGGCGTGCCGGTCGTACTTGTGGACGACGACTGTTCGTTGTCCACCGGTTCGCGGGCGATCTGCTTCTCGAAGCGCTCGCTCGATATTTTCGATCGCCTGGGATGCGGCCAGCGGATGGTGGACAAGGGCATCAGCTGGAATGTCGGCAAGGTGTTCCTCAAGCATGAACTCGTCTATTCGTTCAATCTGCAGCCGGAAGCGGGCCATCATCGGCCTGCGTTCATCAACCTGCAGCAGTACTACGTCGAAGGTTTTCTGCTGGAACGCGCGCAGGAAATGCCGAACGTCGAGATCCGCTGGAAAAGCAAAGTGGTCGGCGTGCAGCAAAACGGAACGCCGGGTACGGGTGACGCGGCCGTGACGTTGACCGTCGAAACGCCTAACGGTCAGTACGCGTTGCGCGGCCGTTATGTGGTCGCCGCCGATGGCTCGCGTAGTCCGATTCGCAATCTGATGGGACTCGACAGCAAAGGCGTCACGTTCAAGGATCGCTTCCTGATCGCCGACGTGAAAATGGAAGCGGACTTTCCAACCGAGCGCTGGTTCTGGTTCGATCCGCCGTTTCATCCGAATCAATCGGTGTTGCTGCATCGTCAGCCCGATAACGTGTGGCGGATCGATTTTCAACTTGGCTGGGACGCCGACCCGGTGCTCGAAAAAACGCCGGAGCGTGTGATTCCGCGTGTGCGTGCCTTGCTTGGACCCGATGCAAAGTTCGAACTGGAATGGGTCAGCGTCTACACCTTTTCGTGTTTGAGGATGGAACGCTTCCGGCACGGCAACGTGTTGTTCGCAGGCGATTCCGCACATGGCGTGTCGCCGTTCGGCGCACGCGGTGCGAATAGCGGCGTGCAGGACGCGGAAAACCTCGCATGGAAACTGGCGATGGTGCTTAACGGCAAAGCGTCGGACGCATTGCTCGACACGTATGCAAGCGAACGCGAATTCGCCGCCGACGAAAACATCCGCAACTCCACGCGCTCCACCGATTTCATTACGCCGAAGAGCCCCGTGAGCCGCGTGTTCCGCGACGCTGTGCTGAAGCTCGCGCGTCATCATCCGTTCGCACGACAACTGACGAACAGCGGGCGCCTCTCCGTGCCTGCGGTCTTGAGCGACTCTCCGCTCAATACTGCGGATAGCGACAGCTTCGAAGGCTCGATGGTGCCGGGCGCCTCGTGTGTGGATGCGCCAGTGCAGGCGGCTCACGAATCGACGTGGCTACTTCAATATCTCGGCCAGCAATTCACGGGCGTGCTGTTCTGCGGTGAACAAGGTATCGACGCGGCAACCAAGGCTGCATTCAATGCGCTTCGTACAAGCGCGATTCCGTTGAAGCTTGTCGTGATCACGCGCGGCGAAGCAAAGGCTGAGGCGTATTCGGGCGTGAGCGTTTTGCATGACGCGGAAGGTCTCGCGAGCGCGCGCTACGACGCGAAACCCGGCACGTTCTATCTGATCCGGCCGGACCAGCATGTTTGCGCGCGCTGGCGGCGACTCGACACGCTCGCGGTCGGCCATGCGTTGAAACGCGCGTTGTGCGTGGAAGGCACGGCCTGAAACGGCCGCATGTGCGGAGAAAAACAGAACCTGCGCTGCACGCAAAGATACGTATCTGGAGACACAAAATGGCATTGAACACGCAACCCAATCTCGCCCGTCCCGACGATTTCTACGAGGCGTTGATCGACATGCATCGCGATCTCGACGATGCGCGCAGCCAGTCCGCGAATGCGCAACTCATTCTGCTGCTCGCCAATCATATCGGCGATCACGCGACGCTGCTCGAAGCGATCCGGCACGCGCGTGAAGGCGTGGACGATGCATCGCCCGAAGGTGGCGAAGTTCATCCGCTGGCCGCTTAACCGGCACCAGACGTACAGCAAACGCGCGCATAGCGGCCCCGGCCGAGCGCGATTCATTACGGCGATGCGGGGATTCTACGTTCTCGCATGCCGTCCCTCAGCAGACAACAAGCGGCGCATCAAGACGCCGGACCCGGCGGGTCCGTTGGACCCTCACGCCCCATGTTTGGAGATAACAGATGACTCAATCCCTTGCCCCCGCGCTCGAGCCCGGTTCAAGCGCGGCCGCGCATGACGACCTGCTGTATCGCAAAGTCTCGCTGCGGATCGTTCCGTTTCTGTTTCTCTGCTACGTCGTGTCGTTTCTCGACCGCATCAATATCGGCTTCGCGCAGTTACAGATGAAGCATGACCTCGGTTTCAGCGACGCCATGTATGGTCTCGGCGCTGCGGTGTTCTACATCGGCTACGTTTTATTCGAAGTGCCAAGTAATTTGCTGCTCGCGCGGTTCGGCGCACGCCGCACGTTCACGCGGATCATGCTGCTATGGGGCATTGTTTCGGTCGGCATGATGATGGTGTCGACACCCGCGCATTTCTATGTGCTGCGTTTCATGCTTGGCGTGTTCGAAGCCGGCTTTTTTCCGGGCATTGTGCTGTATCTGACCTACTGGTACCCGGCTCGGCGGCGCGCGGCGGTGCTGTCGATTTTCTTCGCAGGCGTCGCGGTCGCGGGCGTGCTCGGCGGTCTCGTGTCGGGCTGGATCATGCGCGATATGGGCGGCGTGCTCGGCCTGTTCGGCTGGCAGTGGATGTTTGTGATCGAAGGCGCGCCCGCCGTCGTGCTCGGTCTGCTTGCCGCGTTCTATCTGGTCGACGGTCCGCAGCAGGCAAAGTGGCTTACCGCCAACGAGAAAGCGCAACTGATCGCGCAACGCGATGAAGACCGCGCTACATTGCCGCATTCGTCGCATTCGTCGCATTCGCCGCATTCGCCGCATTCATCGCGCTCGTTCATGCAAGCGTTGTCCAATCCGCGCGTCTACCTGTTCGCATTCATCTATTTCTCCCTGACGTGCGCTTCGTTGACGCTGAGTTTCTGGATGCCGTTGATGATCCGCGACTTCGGCATCCGCGATGTTCTTGCGATTAGCCTTTACAGCGTGATTCCGAATGCAATCGGCGCGGTCGGCCTGATTCTGATCGCGCGTCATTCGGACCGGCGCGGCGAGCGCCGCCGCCACTTCGCGGTATGCACGATCGGCGGCGGTGTGGCGCTTTCGCTTTTGACGCTGCATTTAAGCAGTTTTCCGGCGATGCTCGCGCTTCTCTCGCTGGCAACCGTTCTGATTTTCGCTGCGTTGCCGATCTTCTGGACCGTGCCCTCGAGTTATCTGTCCGGCGCCGCGGCGGCGGGCGGCATTGCGTTGATCAGCAGTATCGGGATTACGAGCGGCATCGTCAGTCCTTGGGTGATCGGGCAGATCAAGACGCACACCGGCAGCATGGACAACGCGCTTTATCTGCTGACCGGGTTGTTGTTCGCGAGCGGTATCGCGTTGCTGGTCGGCGTGCCGAGAGAAACGAAGCGCGTCTGAAGCGATGGCGCGTTTGGCAAGCGCTATCGTGTAGAGTCGCGATGATCCCACTGCGCCTCGATCCTTGCGATGTCTGTCACCGTCGAACCCGTTCCGCTGCCGCACGCAGGCCCGCCCGATGTTTCGTTGTGGCGAGTCGACTTCTCCTTCGACGCATCGCTCGATGCTGCGGCCTTCACATCACTCAGTGACGACGAGCGCGACAGGGCGCGCCACTTCCACCGCCACGAAGACGCGCTGCGTTTTGCCACAACGCGCGTCGCGTTGCGGGATGAACTCGCGCGTAGGCTCGGTGTCGAGTCGCACGCGATCCGCTTCACGCTCGACGCAAACCGGCGCCCGCGCCTCGCGGATTTCTACCCGCTCGATTTCAACGTATCGCATGCCGGCGCGCACGGATTGATCGCGATGTCGCCGGTTCGGCGCGTCGGTGTCGATATCGAGCAGCACAGCGACAAATTCGACTGGCGTTCCATCGCGACGCTGACGCTCGATCCAGGCGAGGCGGCGTGGATCGAGCGCCTCGATGCTTCCGAACAAACGAACGCCTTCTACGATGCATGGACTGCCAAGGAAGCACTCGTCAAAGCAACGGGGGCGGGCATCACACGCGGCTTGCATCATCTAGCCGTGCTGCCGCGCGCGGACAGTCGCGTGACGTTGCGCCATTCCATCCCCGACGACATGCGTGAGATTGCCGCGCAATGGATCGCCGCGCCGCGTGGCTATGCTGCGTGCGCCGCGTGGTCGTGGGCGCCGCTTGCGCGGTAACACAGCGGTTCACGCACAGATTCCCGCACAGGTTCCCGCCGCGCGCCTTGCCGCGCACTGTAATGCAACTAACTGTCAGCCCCGCCCGGCGCCTCCGGATATGATGGCGAAGCGCTGCAAGCTGATAACGCCGGTCAGCAACATGCCTGTCAACCCACACTAGCCCATGCCGACAAACCCATTGGACGCCGCGCGATCCTCCATGGCTGCCGAAGCGTCGCAACGCTTTCCGACCTTGATGCTGGCCGCTGCGTTGTCTTTGGGAAGCGCGATTGCGCTGGGACTCGCACGCTTCGCTTACGCGCTGCTGTTGCCTTCAATGAAACTCGATCTCGGCTGGACCTTCGCTCAAGCCGGCGCGATGAACACCGCGAATGCGCTCGGTTACCTGCTCGGTGCGCTCGCTTTTCCGCGACTCGCGCGTCAATGGCGCGCCGATAGGCTATTCGTCGCCGGTTGCGTTGCGACTGCGTTTCTCATGGCCGGCAGCGGCTTGCTCGCCGACACCGATTCGCTGCTCGTCTTGCGCGTGATCACAGGCGCGAGCAGCGCGGCGATTTTCATCAGCGGTGGCGTGCTCGCCGCGCGGCTTGCATCGGCGAGACCACGCGATGCAGGTCTCGTTCTCGGCCTCTATTACGGCGGCACGGGATGGGGCATTGTCGCTTCGTCGGTACTCGTGCCGTTGACGATTGTCGAGCGCGTTCATGGCTGGCAATTCGCGTGGTTCGCGTTGGCCGCTGCATGCGCGGTGTTCGCCGCCGCGGCCGTCGGCGCGGCGCGCAAGATCGAAGGCTTGCATGCTGTCGCAGCACCGGCCGCGCAATCGGCTCACATCGACCACGTCCCCCGCTGGCCGCGTTTCGCTCGCGCGCTCTTCGGCTATGGTTTGTTCGGCGTCGGCTATATCGGCTACATGACGTTCATTGTCGCGCTGCTGCGCAACGCGGGCATGAGCGCGGCTGTCGTCACGGGCTTTTATCTGTTGCTCGGTATCGCGACGGTGGCCTCCGCGCGCGTGTGGTCCGGGCTGCTCGATCGCATGCGTGGCGGCGAGGCGCTGGCGGTACTCAACGCGCTGCTCGCGGTGGCGACGCTGCTGCCCGCATTGTTCACGCAACCGTGGGTCGCGTTCGCATCGGGTGCGCTGTTCGGCGCGACGTTCCTCTCGGCCGTCGCGTCGACCACGGCCTTCGTGCGCCACAATCTGCCGACGACTCACTGGGCCAAGGGCATCAGCGCGTTCACGATCGTGTTCGCGTTCGGGCAGATCGTTGGCCCGATCGTGATCGGCTGGGTGTCGGATGGAGCGGGTCTCGCACGCGGCCTCATCTATTCCGCGCTACTGCTCGCGGGAGGCGCGGTGTTCGCCGCGTGTCAGAAGCCGCTGCACGCAAGCTGAATGCGCACAGCGTGCATCACACCTGTACCGACGGAATGCTCTTCATGCAGCGCAGCGCGAACATGGACCGGCTATGACGAATGCCCGCGATCTTGTATAGCTTCTCGCGCAGGAATCGCTCGTAGCCGGCGGTGCCGTCGACGGCCACCTTGACCAGATAGTCGTAATCGCCCGACACCAGGTACGCTTCGAGCACTTCGGTGAGCGCCGCCAGTTCAGCGCCGAAGCGGGCAAGCGCGTCGTCGTCGTGCCGATCCAGCGTGACTTCGAGCAGTACGACATCCGCGAAGCCTAACTTCTGTTGATCGAGCAACGCGACGTAGCCGCGAATGTAGCCCTCGCTTTCCAACTGACGCGTGCGGTTCCAGCAGGCGGTGGTCGACATGCCGACGAGTTCGGCCAATTCCGCGTTGCTCAGGCGCGCGTTCTTTTGCAATGCGCGCATGATCTTGCGGTCGTGATTGTCCAGCGCGCGGCTTTTAGCGATCATGAGCAGGTCGGAACGTCGTTCATAGAAACGTGATTCTAACGGAAGAACATCCCGATACGCGGGGCGCTTTGGATTGCTTTAAGAAGCCTATCCAACGGGGCCAACAGTATATTTCCAGGGTGCATTCGTGCCCGGGACAACCGTCCGGGTCGTCGACCAACTGGCGGCCCACGCGGCCACAAGCCGCTAGATGCGTAGCGCTGCTTTTACAGAAGGCGGCATGTGAGGAAACTGCGACGCTACCCGCTCGCAGCGAACGCTCGCTCGGGCACAAGTGCATGTATCGCGCACCACACGTGCGAAAGAAACGCGCGGCCACAGGAGGGCCGCGCCAGCGGATGTGTTTCGAGTGATTAATGGAAAATCAGGTACAGGATAATCAGCACGATCACCGGAACACCGAGAAGCCAGCCGAGCAGATAAGGCATGATGTGTCTCCTTTCGCGTTGAGTTGGAACACGAACGAGATTCAGCATGTCCCGTGCCTGAAGTGCTCACCGTCACCACGCGAAAACCGCGAGCCTGCGTAAAAGTCCTGCAAATCAAGGTAGATTCTCGCGCAGCACGATGCTGAACTGCACCGGCTTCACGTCGCTCATTGCGTCGCGCTTGTCGCGCACATTGCGGAAAATCCGCAAACAGTTTCCCACCATTGCCTGTGGTGTTTGCGTGATCAATGCATCCATTGTTCCGTCGATTAGCAAAGCTCGCGTGTCCGGCGTCAAGCCGTGGCCAACGAACAGAATCTTTTGTTCCGAGCGCGCTTCGACGATTGCCCGCGCCACGCCATCCGATCCACCGCCGCTGTTGTAAATGCCGGCGAGGTCGGGATGCTGCTCGAGCAGCTTGCGCGTTTGCATATAGTTGCGTTCGCTATCGTCCTGTCCTTCACGCAGTCCGATCACGCGCACTTGCGGAAACGTCGATTCAATCAGATGAAGAAAGCCGATCTCGCGTTCTTCGTGCCCGCGATAGTTTAGGCTGCCCGCAAGCATCGCGATTTTTCCGCGTGGTCGCGGACCCATGAAACGCCCCAGCAATAAAGCCGCGGTGCGTCCCGCGGAACGATTGTCGATGCCCACGTAAGCAAGCCGCCGTGCATTCGACAGATCAGAAATCAGCGTAATGGCCGGCACGCCCTGATCGGCAAGCGCGTTCACGGCATCGCGCACCACCGGGTGTTCCAGCGCCATGAACACGACGCCATCCGCACGTTGTCCGTAATGCAGCAGACGGTCAGCCAGCTCTTTCGGGTTGAAACTCTCGACGTAATGGACGCGGCACTTCATGTCGAGCGCATTCCACTGATCGTGCGCGAAGTCGATGTAGTCGCCGAGCATGTGCAAATAGCGATTGGTGCCGGCAGGCAGCAGGAACGCTATGCGCATGGGCTTCGAAGCGGGCCCGGCAGGCGCTTGCGGCGTGAGCAGATAGCCGAGTTGCGCGGCCGCTTGCAACACGCGCTGCGCGGTAACAGGGCGCACGCCTTCGCGGCTATTGAGCACACGATCCACCGTGGCCGTCGAGACGCCGGCGGTGCGCGCAATGTCTGGAATGCGAGCGCGCGCAGCGGCGGTGAGGTTAACCGGATCGGACATAACCGTCCTTCGCAGATTGAAAGTCCATCAAAAACCATCAGGTTCGCGGTTTGACAGCGATTGCCGCGCACGCCTAGTCTTGCAGCTATCACACCACGACTCAACGCACATGATCGGAAGTCAGCGCGCTGCCAGCAAGTGATGATGTTTTTTGATGGATTCGACAGTCGCATCAATTATAAGCAAGGAGACGCTCAAATGACCAACCTCGCGAGACGCGCATTACTGCGTGCCGCCGCCATTGCACCGGTGGCCGGCGCGCTGGGAGTTCCGGCGATCGTGCGCGCTGCGTCCGGCCCGGAGTTCGTGTTCAAGTACGGCAATAACCTGCCGCTTACGCATCCACTGAACGTGCGCGCGCAGGAGGCGGCCAATCAGATCCGCGAGGCGTCGAAAGGGCGCATGGAGATCCGCATATTTCCGAACAATCAGTTGGGCGGCGATACCGACATGCTCGCGCAGGTGCGCAGCGGCGGCATCGAGATGTTCACGCCGTCGGCACTCGTCGTCTCGACGCTCGCGCCATCCGTTGCGATCAACGCAGTGGGCTTCGCGTTTAACGATTACAACCAGGTGTGGAGCGCGATGGACGGCAAGCTTGGCGCGTATGTGCGCGCAGCCATGCAGAAGGCCGGGCTCGAATCGTTCGAAAAGATGTGGGACAACGGCTTCCGTCAGACGACGACCAGCAACGGTCCGATCACGAGTGCACAGAACATGCGCGGTCTGAAGATTCGCGTGCCGGTGAGCCCGCTTAGCATCGACATGTTCAAGGGCCTGGGCGCGGCTCCCACCAGCTTGCAGTTCAGCGAAGTGTATTCGTCGCTGCAAACGCATATCGTCGATGCACAGGAAAACCCGCTGCCGATCGTGCAGGTCGCCAAGCTCTATGAAGTGCAGAAGTATTGCTCGCTGACCAACCACATGTGGGACGGCTACTGGTTCGTGCTGAACCAGCGTGCATGGCAGCGCCTGCCGAAAGACCTGCAAGGCATTGCGAGCGATGCATTCAATCAGGGCGCTTTGAAGCAGCGCGAAGATGTGCGCAAGCTCAACGACGCAGCCGTTGCCGATCTGCAAAGCAAGGGTCTTGCGATCAACCGTCCCGCGCCGGATTCATTCCGCGCGGCACTGCGCCAGGCAGGTTTCTACGCGGAATGGAAAAGCAGGTTCGGCAATCAGGCGTGGGACCTGCTCGAACAATCGGTCGGCAAACTGGCCTGATGGCGCAGCACGCGAGTAAGCAGCAGACGACGCGTGGCGCGCGGCCGCGAGGAGACAGCAGGATGTCCAATCACGTATTGAATACCGCGAAGGCGGCCGTGTCGTTGCCGACGGCGAGCACGCCGCGCCGCTGGTTGCGAGCGCTCGATCGCGGCTTGATCGCGGTCGTCGAAGTGTGCGCGGCAACGCTGCTTGCTGTTGAAATCGTCGTGATGCTGGCAGGCGTGGTGTCGCGCTACGTTTTGCATCAGCCTCTCGTCTGGTCGGACGAACTCGCCGGCATCCTCTTCCTATGGCTTGCGATGCTCGGCGCGGTCCTTGCATTGCGACGCGGCGAACACATGCGAATGACGGCGCTTGTCAGCCGTCTATCGCCGCAGCGGCGCGCGTTTGTCGATACGCTGGCCATTACTGCGTCGATCGCGTTGCTCGCCCTGTTGGTCGCGCCGGCGTACGACTACGCATCCGGCGAAGCGGCCATTGTGACGCCCGCCATGCAGATCAGCAACGCGTGGCGCGCGCTTGCGTTGCCGATCGGCGCGGCGCTGATGCTGCTCGTGGGGCTGATCCGGCTCGCGCAGATCAGCCGCGTTCGCGACGTCGTCATCGTGCTCATTATCGCGGCGTTGCTCGGGGCAGTGGCCGTGTTGGCAGGTCCATGGTTGCAGACGCTCGGCAAGGCGAACCTCGTCATCTTTTTTGTGGGCGTGGTCGCCATCGGCATCTTCTCCGGCGTGCCGATCGGGTTTTCGTTCGCGCTCGCGACGTTCGGCTATCTCGGCCTCTCGACCTTTACGCCGCTTGAAGTCGTCGTGGGCCGCATGGACGAAGGCATGTCGCATCTCGTGCTGCTGGCGGTGCCGCTGTTTGTGTTTCTTGGCTTGCTGATCGAAATGACAGGCATGGCGCGCGCGATGATCGAGTTTCTCGCGAGCCTCGTCGGTCACGTGCGCGGAGGCTTGTCGTTCGTCCTGATCGGCGCGATGTATCTCGTGTCGGGCATCTCCGGTTCGAAAGTAGCGGACATGGCCGCAATCGCGCCCGTCTTGTTTCCGGAGATGAAAAAGCGCGGCGCGTCCGAAGGCGATCTTGTCGCTTTGCTCGCCACCACCGGCGCGCAAAGCGAAACCATTCCACCGAGCATCGTGCTGATTACGATTGGCTCCGTCACTGGTCTGTCTATCTCCGCGCTATTCACCGCGGGCATGTTGCCCGGTGCGGTGTTGGCGCTGATTCTGTGCGTCGTGGTGGGATGGCGCTATCGCAAGGAAGATCTGAGCGGCGCACAGCGTTTCAGCAGGCGGCAGATCGGCCGGCTCTTTATCGTTTCGCTGCCGGCACTCGCGTTGCCCTTCGTGATCCGCGCGGCGGTGGTCGAAGGCGTGGCGACCGCAACGGAAGTGTCGACCATCGGCATTGCTTACTCGATGTTGACCGGCCTCCTGATCTATCGCGGATTCGAGTGGCGGCGACTGCCCCGCATGCTGGTCGATGCGGCGACGTTGTCCGGCGCGATTCTGTTCATTATCGGCTGCGCTACCGCGATGGCGTGGGCGCTCACGCAATCCGGCTTCTCGCAGGACCTTGCGCAATGGATGGGTGCGATGCCCGGCGGCGCATACGGTTTTCTCGCGGTGTCGATTGTCGTGTTCGTGATGCTCGGCAGCGTGCTCGAAGGGATTCCCGCGATTGTGCTGTTCGGCCCGTTGCTGTTTCCAATCGCGCGGCTTGCCGGTGTGCATGAGGTGCACTACGCGATCGTCGTGATTCTTTCGATGGGTGTCGGTCTCTTTTCGCCGCCGTTCGGCGTCGGCTACTACTCGGCGTGCGCAATCAGCAAGGTCAATCCCGACGCGGGCATTCGTCCTATCGTCGGCTATATGGGGGCGCTGATCGTCGGGCTGGTTATCGTCGCCGCGATCCCCTGGATTTCAATCGGGTTTCTCTAACTGCGTTCTCTCGGATCGACCTTCAGGCGCTGCGTTTTTCGCCGCGCCGGGGAGTCGCTCGTCTTTCAATATCTGCTGCATGGGGAGAGTTTTATGAGTCGTTTCTTTGGCGAGATTCGCCAGGCGGGGTACGTGGTGCGCGATATCGAGGCCGCCATGGATTACTGGAGCCGCGTGCTTGGCGTCGGTCCATGGTTTTACAACGAACGGGTGCCGATTGAAAACTACACGTATCGCGGGGAATCGTATGAGGTCCATAACTCCGTCGCGTTGGCAAACTCGGGGCCGTTGCAGGTCGAGCTGATCCAGACACGCAACGCAGCGCCGTCGATGTACCGCGATTTTCTCGCTGCCGGCAATACGGGGCTGCAGCACAACGCTTACTGGACCACTTCGTTCGACGCCGATCTCGCGCGCTTGCAGGAACAGGGCTTCACGGTTGCAATGAGCGGCGAGGTTGGCCGCAATGGCCGCTTCGTGTACTTCGATACGGAGAATCATCCGGGTACGGTGATTGAGTTGTCGGAGATTGCGGGCCCGAAAGGCAAACTGTTCGACATGATCTATGCGGCCTCGCGCGATTGGGACGGTCGCGAGCCGGTGCGCCGCTTTCCTGATCTGACCACGCTATGAGCGAGACACCGCAACGGCATGGGGCCGATCACAATTCGCTCGAAGCCGACTATCTGATCGAGACTCCGCTCGATCCCGCGCGTGTCGCCGAGATCATGGCGGGCGAGCAGTCGAGCGGGACCTTCGTGCGAGTGGCCAACGAGACGGACGCGTTGCGTGCGCGAAGCCGCGCGAGCGTAGTGCGCATCGACGAACTGGACGCGGCGGCGAAGCCGAGCTTACCGAGCGCATGGCTTGCGCGCCAGGATGTGCGTGGACCGTGGCGGCGCGCCCGCGTGACGCTGTCGTTTCCGCTTGCCAACATCGATACAAACTTGCCGACGCTTGCCGCGACCGTCGCGGGCAATCTGTACGATCTCGGCGAAGTCACCGGCATGCGGCTGTTGTCACTGCGCTTGCCGGCTTCATATCGCGCGCGTTTTGAAGCGCCGCGTCATGGCGTGAAGGGCACGCGTACGCTGACGCAAGTGACCGACGGGCCGATGATCGGCACCATCATCAAGCCGAACGTCGGGCTGAGTGCGGCCGAAACCGCGGCATTGGTGCGCGATCTGTGCGAAGCCGGTGTCGATTTCATCAAGGACGATGAAGTCAGCGCGAACCCGGTGCATGCGCCGCTTGCCGAGCGTGTGCGCGCGGTGATGTCCGAAATACGCCGTTATCGCGAACGCAGCGGCCGTCACGTGATGGTCGCCTTCAATATCACCGACGATCTCGACGCCATGCGCCGTCACGCGGAACTGGTGGAGCGTGAGGGCGGCAGTTGCGTGATGGCGAGCATCAACTGGTGCGGCTTTTCCGCGATCCAGACGCTGCGCCGCGCGACGCCGCTCGTGCTGCACGCGCATCGCAACGGCTACGGCATGATGTCGCGCGATCCTGCGCTCGGCATATCGTTTCAGGCTTATCAGACGTTGTGGCGGTTGACCGGCGTCGATCACATGCACGTGCATGGCCTCGCCGGCAAATTTGCGCAAAGCGACGAAGAAGTCATCGACTCGGCACGCGATTGCGCGACGCCGCTTGCGCCGGGTTGCGACGACGCGGTGTTGCCGGCGTTTTCCTCGGGCCAGTGGGCCGGCACTGCGCAAGCTACCTTCGACGCATTGCAATCCACCGACTTGCTGTTCATGTCGGGCGGCGGCATCCTCGCGCATCCGGACGGTCCCGCAGCGGGCGTCACGAGTGTGCGGCAGGCGTGGGCCGCGGTGCAGGCAGGCACGCCGCTGTCAGCGTACGCCGAGCACATGCCTGAACTGCGGCGCGCGCTCGAATTTTTCGGTGGCCGCACGTGAATTCACAAGACATCAAAAGATGAGCGACCACAACCACGGAGGCCCGCAATACGCCTTCTACGGAGACGATTTCACGGGCGCGACCGACACGCTCGCGCATCTCGCGCGCGCCGGCTTGCGTACCATGCTGCTGTTCGCGCCGCCGGACGCAAATCGCCTTGCCACGCTCGGCCCACTCGACGCCATTGGCATTGCCGGCGCCGCGCGAACCATGTCGCCGGATGAACAACAGCATGAACTCGCGGGTGTCGGTGAGGCCTTTGCCGCACTCCGCGTGCGCGTGATGCACTACAAGGTGTGCTCGACTTTCGATAGCGCGCCGCAAACCGGCAGTATCGGCGTGGCTATTCGCACGTTGCGCCAGTATTGTGCGAATGCGCTCGTCGCCGTGATTGGCGGTCAGCCGAACCTGCGGCGCTATTGCGTGTTCGGCGAACTGTATGCCGCAGCGGCCGCGGACGATGGTGAACCGTCCATCTACCGGATCGATCGTCATCCGACCATGAGCCGGCATCCCGTTACGCCGATGAACGAAGCGGACCTCTGTGTGCATTTGCGGCGCCAGGGCGTTGAGAACGTGCAATCCATCGACTGGCGCTGCTATGCGGCCGGAGACGCAGCGTTGCAAGCGGAGTTGCAGCGTCGGCTCACATTGCATCCCGATGCCGTTTTGTTCGACGTGCTCGACGACTCGCATTTGCAAGCGATTGGCCGTGTGCTCGCGCATCATGCGGCAATCGCGTCGCCGTTGCTCGCGGTCGGCGCGAGCAGTGTGGCGCAGGCTTACGCGTCGGCGCTGGAGCAACACGCCGCAGTTGAAGCAACGCCCAGGCCCTCATGTCTGACCCGTGCGCGCGGCCCCGTGTTCATACTGGCCGGCAGTCTTTCACCATTGACAGAGCGGCAGATTCGCGCCGCTCATTCTTATCTTCGGATCGAACTGGACCCGCTGAAAATGACCGGCGATTCCGCATTCGACTATCTGGCGGCGCGTGTGGCCGCGATCGCCGACGCGTTGCGCGATGGGCGCAACGTACTGGCTTTTACGGCACGGCGGCACGCATCGAACGCAAGTGATTCGCACAGGGCGCTGCCGCAACTCGCGCACGCGTGCGCGGCATTGCTGCGGCAAGTGCTCGGCGCGGTGAGATTGCAGCGTATCGGCATTGCGGGCGGAGACACGTCGAGTATCGCGGTGCGCGCTCTCGGCGCATGGGGTTTGTCGTATCTCGCGCCGCTGTCGGCGGGCGTGACCGTGTGCCGTGTGCACGCTGACAGTCCCGAACTGGACGGCGTTGAACTGATGCTCAAGGGCGGCCAGATGGGCGGCGCCGATCTGTTCGAGCAACTGCTTGAAGGCTATAACTACGACGAACGCCGCAACGTCTAACCGTTGCCGACGAATCCCGGATACAGCGTCATGCCGCCGTCGACAAACAACGTGGTGCCCACGACGTAGTCGCTTTCATCCGATGCGAGCCAAACAGCGGCCTTGCCGATGTCCTCGACTTCGCCCACGCGGCCGTAGGGAATCAGTTGCAACAGCTTCCGCTGCGCGTCGCTCGTGTCCCACGCGTCGTGATTGATCCGCGTGCGAATCGCGCCGGGTGCAATCGAATTGACGCGAATGCGTTCCGGCGCAACCTCTTGCGCAAGAGACTTCATGAACATCTGAACGCCGCCCTTCGAAGCGGTGTAGTTGACATGTCCCGCCCACGGAATGACTTCATGTACCGAACTCATGCAGATAATCTTGCCGAGCGCTTTCGATACCGGGCGTGACCCGCGCCGGCGGAACTCTTTTACGGCTGCTTGTGCGGTGAGGAACTGGCCCGTCAGATTAGTGGCCAACACTATTTGCCAATCGTCCAGCGTCATATCGGCGAAAGCGCTGTCTTTCTGCAAACCGGAATTCGCCACGACGATATCTACGGTACCGAAGCGCGCGACGCACGCATCGAACATCGCATCGATATCAGCGGGGCTCGAGACATCGGCCTTAACCGCAATCGCGGCGCCGCCTGACCTGGTGATTTCGTCGGCGAGTTTCTGTGCCGATTCGGCATGCGAATGATAGTTGAGCACGACAGAGGCGCCCGCATCGGCAAGCGCCTTTGCAACGCCATAGCCAATGCCGGAACTTGCGCCCGTCACCAGCGCGATCTGACCGGCGAGTAACTTTTCCATTGCAATCCCTCGGCGTCGAACAACGAATCGATTTGGCATCCACATAGCAAGACCGCCGGATAGACGAGCAGTTCACTGCATCGGTATCCGGCGGCTGGACTCATAGCGACTTACTGATGTGAATGCTTCACGACATGGCTATGGCTATATCACGCCGGCGATAAGCAGCACGATCACCACGATCAGCACGACGCCGAGACCACCTGTCGGCGCATAACCCCAGGAACGGCTATGCGGCCACGTGGGCAGCGCGCCGATAAGGAGAAGAATCAGCACAACCAGAAGAATAGTTCCCAACATGTATGACCTCCGCTTGGTTGATAGCGCGACCTTGAAGCGACTTGCACGCGGGAAGGCGTACGAGAGGCAAGGCAGCGTCGCGATCTGAAGCAGCAAGCCGCATGCCCAGCACGCAAGATCGGTAGCGGGACTGTTCGAACCTGGGAGCGCTTATTTCGCCACAGGGCGAGCAGTACCGATCCGCGAAACAACAAGATCCGCAACGAATGCAGCGGCAAGCGCCGCAGCGCCGCAGATAAAAATCAGTGCATAGTTGTTATGCGAGTGCGAGAACAGATACGAGTATCCATAGCCGGCCACTGCCTGGAAGAGCGCGAAGGCTGTCGTCGCGCGGCTCCATGCGGCTCGCTGTTCAGTGTGATCGTGCGGCACGAGTTCATGAATGCGGCCGAGCGCGAGCGGCACGATGCCGGGCGTAAAGATGCCGAGAATAACCGTCGATAAAGCCACCACCCATGCGTTGCCCGAAAGTGCGAGCATTGCAACGGCCGCTGCTTGCAGCAGCAATCCAACGCGATAAGCCTTGCCGAAACCGATACGATCCGCGACGTTGCCCGCGATCACCGGTCCTGTGATTGCAGCGAGCCCATACAGCACCCAGTAGTCCGCGCCGATTGCTGCGCCCCGGCCGAGACCACGCGCCACGTAATCGACGAGCAGCATCATTGCCGGCACGAGTCCCAGTGCATTTGCCGCGTACTGCGCATACAGCACACGCAGCGCAAGATTGTTGGTTCGCGGTGCATGATGTTGACCCACTGCCGCGGCGGGTGCGGGCGGATTCGTCGAAGGCCAGCCGAACCAGCTCACCATAGTCAGCAGGAACGCGACGGCGCCGAGGCCGAGCCAAGTGCTTTTCAGGCCGAAGTGCAGCAGTTCGGGAATCAGCGTGCCGGACGCCGCGATACCGAGTCCAAGTCCAAGAAAGATCATGCCACTGACAAAGCCGCGACGCGGCGCGGGAATGTGCGGAAGAATCGACGTCGCCACGAGCACCATGATCGCGCCGCCCGAAATACCCGATAGCAATCGCCACGCAAAGAACCAGCTCACCGAAAGCGGATAAGCGCAGGCGAAGAAGGCGGCGGTCACAACGGCCATCAGCATGCGCAACGCGCTTCGATTCGACAATGCCGATGCAAGCGGGCGGCCGATCAACGCGCCGATCAGATAGCCGGCAAAATTCGCCGCGCCGAGCGTAACGGCTTGCGACGACGTGAACCAGTGCGCCTCGATCAGCGACGGAATCAGCGGCGTATAAGCAAAGCGTGCTAGACCGATCGCGACGAGGCTGCCGCACAATCCGGCGAGCGTCGCATAGAGCGCGCGGGCATCGAGCGTTGTGGAGCCCGTGGAGTTTAATGAGGGGGCTGTAGACATGACGATTCCTTTGCCGGCGAACGTGTTTAACGGATGTGCCGGATGTCGGTGAGAATGCGAAGAGTGCGCCTCGTTAGGCGCGCCGCTCAGACGTCGCCGGATTTCGCCGATAACGCAGGCAAGCCGAGTAGCGCAAGAGGCGTCGCGGCCGCGCTCGTCAGCACGGCACGCTGCGGATCGACGCGCGCGAGAACGCGCATGCCGAGCACGGTAGCAAGCAGATGAGTGGCGGCGTCGTCGGCTGACACGGTTGCGGCAATCGCGCCGCTCTGCTGTGCGGCGACGAGGCAGCGATGGAAGAAGGCGCGAATCTCGTCCATCTCGGTGGCAACCAGCGTGCGAAATGCTTCGTCGTCCGATGAAATTTCGAGCGCCGAGTTGACCAGCATGCAACCGCGCTTCTGCGGATCGGAGACGGACCGCTCGATGGTCTCGTCGAAGAAACCGGTAATGGCTTGCGAGGGCGGCAGAGCAGTCTCCAGCCGCCTCATGCGCTCACGCAGCGAGCAGTCGAGGTAATGCTCGAGCGCACGCAGATAGAGGCCGCGCTTGTCGCCGAATGCGTTATAGAGGCTCGGCTGCGTGAGGCCGGTCGATCTGACCAGGTCGCGTGTGGAAGTCGCCTCGTAGCCCTTGAGCCAGAACGTCGCGCTGGCTGCTTCAAGCACCTCTTGCTCATCGAATCCACGGGGTCGCGCCATGATGAATGTCCTTACCGTCGCCGTCGACGGTTCTGTATCAGTCGATATAGAAACGAATTATATATCGACCGATACAGAACGCAAGCGCGAATTCACGGCGGCAATGGAACGGCCGCACCTCGCCGGCAAGCGGCGAGGCGCGGCGTGTTTCCAATTACGGGCATCTCGAGCGTCCTACAAATAGCTGCCCTTAATGCGGCCTTCGAAAATGGCGGTGTTGATCGAGAAGTCGTCGACGTGCCCAGGAGCGCCGCCATCGACGGTGACGACGACGGAACGGCCGCCGCGCACGAGCTTCATCTGCTCGGCGTTCAACGTGGCTTCGTCATGGGTGGGGTCGGCGGAGCGAGGCAGGTCTTTGACGATGACGGTGGATTTCATGGCGATACTCCTTGAAGTGGTCGGGCGAGCACAGTGCGATGCTCACTTCGATTTCTGCAAGGGCTATGCCAATTTGCGCGCGATACACGAACAAGGTTCATTGCAACCGGCAACGCAAGTCCAGGCAAGGACCGGCGCCGCAGCGCGCCAAAAAGCGAACTGCAGCGAACGAAAGAGGGAAGCGAAGTGTGCGGACGAAGCCCACCAATCGCGCCGGGACTGTTGGCCAACGAGCAGGCTTCGTGCGGAGCTGAATGCATGGTCCAGCCCGTCGCTCAACGCGGGGCACGTTACGCGCCACGCGAACGAAGCAAAAGCGGCACACGTCGATGACGCATGCCGCTTCACTCATGCTGTGAATGCCAATCTAGCCGCGCCGTGGATTGCGTCTCGCGGCAACGTTGACGATTGTCTGATGCGCTGCCGGAAAGCCGGGCGGATATTCGACGACGCGCGCCGAAGCCGGCACCAGCGGCGTGGCGCTGCTCAGCCGCGCGCCAATGCGTGCGCCGCCGACAATGGCGGCCATTGCCTGGCGGTCGAGGTCGACGCTGTCCTTGAGGTCTTTGATGAGAAGCTTGGCCATGGTGAGTTCGCCGAAGAAGCGGGGCGGTCGGCCGGCGCGATGCTCCGGTCTCCGCTCGCGGGTGTTGTCCAGTGTGCTGAGGTCTCGTCGCACTATGAGTATAGGAAATCTGTTTTCAACCTGCCTGCCCGATATGAGAAGACGGCAGTAGGAAAGCCCCCGGTCCTTCGCTACTGCGCGCCGTCAAACAGCGGCAACGTTGCGGTCGCACAGCGACGGCACGCCAGGGCCGCCGCTGCCCGTGCCGCCGGACACGGCCGACATCGCACGGCGGTCGAGCTCTCGGGCGCGGGAAAGATTGCGAATCACGAGAGATGACATGATGTTGCTCCACAGGTCCGCGGAAAAAGAGGGCGATTGGCGCGAGGCGAAGTGGCTCGAGAAAGCGGCCGCTTCGCTTCACCGCACCTCACACGCGGATGTTGTTGCTCGACGTGATCGACGGGTTGATCGTCGAGCTGATCCCGGCTGCGAACGCAATGTTGTTGCCGTTGACATTCTGAATGTTCAGTTCGTTGCCGATCAACTGCGTGGCGTTGACCTTCTTGCTGTAGTCGGGCGCATAGATCGGGCTGAAGTTGTAGTACGACATGGACGGGCCAAAGCCGCCGCGCACGGCGCTCATGGCATTGCTGTCGAGTTGTTCGGTGATGGACAGGTCTTTGATCATCAGCGTGTTCATGCTAAATCTCCGGAAAGGGAGGGTTGCGGTTTTGTACGTCGGTCCGAGCAACTTGTCTGCTGGAGTGTCACTAATGCACGGCCTGTGCCAGATTTATTCAAGGTTCCTAATAAAAGTTTTGGGGGCCTGCTGGGAAAGGCTTGCGCGCTGCAAAGCCAGGTTGGCAGCTGCGCCTTGCCACCAACGAGCGGGCCGCGAGTGGTGGCGTTTGCCCGACAACGCATCGTCTTCTGTTGGATCTCGCGCGACATTCGCAGCTCAAGTGCCGCGCGGGGCAATCCTGGTTTGCGAAAGGGCAGGCCTGGAGCTAGTATCGAAGCGGCAAATGTAACTGGTTACGACAGTTCTCCTATCGGCCGGACGAGCCTCGATCGCACGCGATCGGGATCTACGGCAACGGCGGCGTTTCGCACAAATGGCTAGCCTTGCGCGTGTAATTCACGACTTCCAGAACGGCGAGCTGTCTCGTGACGAGTTCGTCGCTCAACTGGACAGCACGTTGGTGACCGAAGGCCTCGGTCCCACGCAGCTGCTGGATATGCTCGGCGCCGCGCATCGTAAAGCGCCGCTGCCCGAAGATCTTTACGTCGAAGTGCGGCGGCGTATCGAGCAGTTGCGCGTGTCCAACGTGGCGGCGGGCGGCGAGGAAACCGGCATACAGACCACGGTGGAGATTCCTTCGGTAGGCTCAGCGGGTTCGGCGCGCGGAAGCAGCCCGACAAGCGCGTCTAGCGCGTCGTTTGCCACGGGCACGCCGGGACACGAGCAGATCAAAGGCACCGGCGATACGCTGAACAACCGCTTCGTGCTCGAAGAGTGCCTCGGCGTGGGCGGAATGGGCACCGTCTATAAGGCGCTCGATCTGCGCAAGCTCGAGGCGTCGGACAGAAAGCCGTATCTGGCGATCAAGGTTCTCAACGTCCAGTTCCGCGGCAATCCGAATTCGCTGGTCGCGTTGCAGCGCGAGGCGCGCAAGGCGCAGGTGCTCGCGCATCGCAACATCATCACGGTGTACGACTTCGACCGGGACGGGCCTATCGTCTATCTGACGATGGAGTATCTGTCGGGCAAGCCGCTCAGCCAGTTACTGCGCACGCCCGGCTATCAGGGTATGCCGGTGCGCGCGGCGCTGCCGATCGTGCGCGGCATGTGCAACGCGCTCGCGTATGCGCATGAACGCGGCTTCGTGCACTGCGACTTCAAACCCGCCAACGTCTTTCTCACGACGAATGCCGAAGTCAAAGTGATCGACTTCGGCATTGCCCGCGTGTTTCAGCGGCCGGAGGAAGAGAGCGATGCGACCGTCTTCGATCCCGGCAGCCTCGGCGCATTGACGCCCGCATATGCGAGCCCGGAGATGATCGAGCATCGCGAGCCCGATCCTCGTGACGATATCTATGCGCTCGGCTGCATCACGTATGAGCTGTTGACCGGGCATCATCCGTTCGACCGTTTGTCGGCGACGCAGGCGCGCAATGGGGAATACAAGCCGCAACGGCCGCCGAATCTCGATGCAAGGCAGTGGCGCGCATTGCGGGCCACGCTTTCATTCGACCGCGCGACGCGCATGCCGAGCGTCACGCGTTTCATCGCCGAGTTCGACAACGAAGCGCGCGCGGAGAAGTCGGGGACGTTGGCGAAGGTGGGGCTGGCTGGCTTTGCGGTGATCTGCGCCGCTACGGTCGGCGTGTTCGCGTGGAGGGCGGCGCCGAACCGTCAGAGCGAAGCGCAGTCGGGCGCAGACGCGTCGCAGGGGCGCGTGGATCGGGGGGCGTCGTTGTCCGCGCAGGGGAGTGCAGCGGTGGCAACGCCGGGTGTCGCGTCAACGAGCCCGTCAACCGATGCGTCAACTAGCGCATCAACGAATGCGCCAACGAGTCCATCAACGACTGCATCAACACCAGCAGCACCGCCCGCACCGAAGCCGGCACCGCCGCCCGCACCGAAGCCCGCACTAACACTCGCCGCCGTCATGCCGATGCTCGCGCAAGTGCCCTGTTCGGCGCTATCCGCTTCGGCACAAGACCATACGTTGACAGTGCGCGGCTACGTCTCACAACGCTATGGCGCCGCGCGTCTAAAGGATGGCTTGACTGCGCTGCCCGGCGTGGATGCGCTGAAGCTCGACGTCGAAGCGCTTGCCGACGACAAATGTGACACCGTCAAGGCGCTTGCGCCGTACTGGACGCAGAACTGGCAAGCCGGTCACATCGCGGGCCTGCATGTGCGGCCACCGACCGGTCAATTGAGCGAAGGCGATCCACTGGTTGTCGACGTGAGCACGCCAGGTTACGACTCGTATGTGAACCTCGACTACTATCAGCTCGACGGCAATGTCGTTCACATGGTGCCGAGCCCGCGCGCGAAGGACAACCAGGCGCCGCCGCACTACTCGGCGACGATCGGCAGCGCGGGCGACTGGGTCATTTCAAAGCCGTTCGGTTCCGAAATGGTCGTGCTGTTGATCACACCCGCGCCGCTATTCGACAAGCCGCGTCCCGAAGCGGAATCGCGCGCCGATTATCTGCGCGCACTCGACACGCGACTCGCGCAAATCGGCGCGAAATACGGTCGCGAGCACATCGTTGCCGACTTCGCGCCGATTACCACGAAGCCTCATGCTCCGTGAGCCGCGTGTAACCTGTGCGCAGACGTCCGTTCGAACTCGGCATCACTTCAAATCTTTGACCACGCGGAAGCCATCTTGCGATTGGCGCACGCCCCCACTGTATTTGAAGCGCGTCGCGCTGAGCATATAGCCGCCACCTTCTCGCCATGAGCCGCCGCGAATCACGCGCATGTCGCAAACGGGGCTCTCCCACGCGCGGCCATCGGTGGGCGCGGACTGATAGGAGTTGTGCCAGCAGTCGGCGGTCCATTCCCACACGCTGCCGTTCATGTCGTGCAGGCCATACGGATTCGGCGCGAAAGATCCCGCGGGTTCGGGGCCTTCCTTATGCCACGGGTCGCCGCAATCCTTGCAGTTAGCGTTGCCCTTGCGCATCTGATCGCCCCACCAGTAAGCGGTCGTGGTGCCGCCACGGTCCGCGTATTCCCACTCGGCTTCCGTCGGCAAACGGTACGGCTTGCCCGTCACTTTGGTGAGCCACTTCACGTACTGCTGCGCGTCTTCCCAACTAAGGTCGCGTGCCGGCGCAGCTTTGTTCGCGTTGGTTTCCGGCGAGAGCTTTGCGCACGCATTGGCGGCGACGCATGCATTCCACTGCTCGACCGTCACCTCGTATTTGCCGATGGCGAACGGCGCGCCAATCGTCACGCGATGAACGGGCTTTTCGGACGGATCGTCGCTGCTGCTGCCCATCGCGAAGGAGCCAGCGGGCAATGCGACCATCACGGGACATGTGGCGCAATCGCGGCTTTCGCCCGCCGCCGGTGCGTGCGCTGCAGGCTTGGGCGAGGCCGCCGTCACCGGCGGCGTGGAAGGCGCGGGCGTGCTTGCGGCGGGGGGCGTGGCCACCGCGCGTGGGCGTTCCTGCGTCGGCGTAACGGCGGGCGATGCAGGCGCCGTGGGACGTGCAGCTTGCGGCGCCGGGGCGACCGATGGCGTGGCCGGCTGCGTATTCGATCCCGCTGCTCGCAAGCGATCGATGCGAGCCTGCGCGAGCGTGGCGAAGCGTCCGTTTGGATACGCCTTTAAATACGCTTCGTAATCGGCGGGGTAATTGCTGTCTTTGATCGAATTCCAGAACGTGATTTCGTATTGTTCGCTGCTGTCTTTCGGCAGAATGCCCCGGCTGCGCAGCGTCACGACGTAATCGTCAGAAGCGGCGGATGCGATTGGCGCATTCACGGCGCTATCGGTTGCATTAATGGAGGCGGTCAGCGACGAAGCAATCCACGGATTCTGCTTGCCGCCAGTTGCATCCCTAACCTGTGTCGCAACGTGTGCTAACAGAGTTAGCAGGGGCTGCGAAGGCATTGCGTCGAGTGCGTGAAGCAAAGCCTGCGTGTAGATGCCATGGCGTATGCCGTCCGCCGCAAAGCCGCCAGGCGCGGCTGCATATGCAACGACGGTGCTCGATGGAAGCCGAGGTGAATCAGGCGCCACATCCGCGCTGAATGGATTCTCAAGACACGCGTCGAGAATTGCCAGATTCATCTGGCCTTCACGTGGCTCGCGCATGACGTGTAAAACGTCACCTAAGTCGATGCCGCCGCGAATCAGCGAGGCGGGCGAGCGTGTGTCGAGGCCAGCGGGAATCAGCAGCGTTTGCCGGCCGATCTGCATGCCGTGCCCGGCAAAATAGAATAAACCGACACCGCCTTCACGCAAACGCCGGCGGAATTCGCCAATGGCTTCGTGCATTTGCTGTGGCGTTGCATTCACGCGGACTATCACCTCGAAGCCAAGCGCGCGCAATGTCTGGCCCATGACTTCGGCGTCGCGCGGCGCGTTTTGCCGAATGGCGTCCGCTGCATTGCCGCCGTACGCGCCATTGCCGATCACGAGTGCGATGCGTGGGGCGACCGCATGATCATGCGGCGGCGCGAACGGCGTGGCCGTTGCATACGCGTTAGTCGCCACAGCCCCGACTCTTGTCGCGCTTGTGGTCGCACGCGGCGTAGCGGCAAAAGTATTGCCGCAATTCACCGCGATGGCCCCGGTCATCCACACCAGCAGGAATATTCGCCACATCTTCGCATCCTGTTTGTTCCGGACAGAACATAGGCATTCGGGGACCGCGCCGCTCGCCGCTATTCGTCGCCGTTTGTACATACCGCTGGCGCACATCTGGCGTGGCTTCGACGCGGTTATCGACCATCCATCTTGCAACGTATCAACAACCATAGCACGCGTATGGCGGGTCACAACCAACACTTGTACCGAGTGCGCTATACGGTTAACGAGTGTGGCGTATCTTTTTGGCAAGTTACGTCCTAAGCTAATTCACAAAGCAACGGGGCACGGTCGTTTTAACTACGCGGCTGCCGCGTCACGCGCGCCCGCGACACGCGAAAGAATTGCCCGGCGCTGCGTTGGGCAGTCGAGTTGGCCATGACCGCTCTTCGGGAGAGTGCGCTATGCGAAGAACTAACATCCCCGCTGTTCCCCACCGGAGTTCTGCTGCAAAGACGCGACTGCGCGGATTGCGCGTGATTTCACGCGCGCTGCTCGCTGTAATCGTCGGCGGCGCGGCGCTGCCGATCGCGGCGTTCGCCGAGTCGACGGCATCGCCGCCCGCTGCAGAGGAGTACATTATCTGGCCGCCCGACGGCGCTGTGATTCACGGCGGCAAGCTGTGGGTGCGCATGGGTCTACGCAATATGGGCGTATGCCCCAAGGGCGTCGTTTTCCCGAACACGGGGCATCATCATCTATTGATCGACACGGATTTGCCGGCGCTCGATCAGGAAATTCCCTCGGATCGCAATCACCTGCACTTCGGCGCGGGTGAGACGGACGCGCGTATCGAGTTGCCGCCGGGCAAGCATACGTTGCAACTGATTCTGGGCGACCACAATCACGTACCGCATGCGCCGCCCGTGTATTCGAAAAAGATCACCATCACCGTGCAAAAAGATTAGCGTGATCCGCGCGTTCAACGCAGTCCGCTCAGGACGGAGGGACCTTCATGTACAAGTTCATCGCAGTCGCGGCACTGGTGGCATCGGCGGCCTGGGGTACGGCGGATTTCGCCATGGCGGCAGGAACGCCGGCGCCTTCCGGCGCGTATGCCTATATCGGCTATCCGAACGACGGCCAGGTCGTTCCGGCCAATAAACCGTTTCGCGTGTGGTTCGGATTGCGTTTCATGGGGGTGGCGCCAAAAGGCGTCAAGTATCCGAACACGGGCCACCATCATCTTCTGATCGACACCGATCTGCCGCCGGCGGATCAGGAAATACCCTCAGACCGCAATCACCTGCATTTCGGCGCGGGCGAAACCGAGACCATGATTCAGTTGCCGCCGGGCAAGCACACGCTGCAGCTATTGATGGGCGACTACATGCATGTCCCGCATCAGCCGCCGGTATATTCGAAGAAGATCACAGTCATCGCGCGTTGAAGCGGGGTGAGCGCAGCGCATGTTCTGTTGTCTGGTGTCACACAGCAGCCAACTAATTCACGCTGATTGTTGGCTGCGGTCCACCATCTCCGAGCGGACGCCTCTTCTGCATTGGCTTGCCTATCCGGTCGTACCTTCGCGAAACCCTTTATATAAAGCGCTCGGAAAATTTCTTAGGAACGGAAAACAAAGCTGGCACAGACGATGCGTTAGTGATGTTCGAGCAGACAAGTTGCCCGAACCCAACCGCAAAACAGTGAGCTTCGCTTCCAGGAGATTTGCCATGAACACGCTGATGATCAAAGACCTGTCCATCACCGAACAACTCGACAGCAAGGCCATGGGCGCCGTGCGCGGCGGTACGGGATTCATGTATCCGTCGTCCTCGTACTTCAGCTTCGCACCGGTCTACGCGCCGAACAACAGTAAGAAGGTCGATGCGACGCAACTGATCAGCACGACGGTGAACATCCAGAACGCGAACGGCGACAACGCAGCGTTCGTCGCCGGTGTGACGACCACGATCGATCCGCATGTGACGTCAAGCAACAACATCTTCATGTCGTAAGCGACGCGGGCCGACGCGAAGGCTTCGCCGGCCTCTGCGTCCGCAAATGGCGGTCCTCAAAAGTTCTCGCGTTCAATCGTTCTTTTCACGCGATACCTCTTCACCGCACATCTCCCGAGCCGATGTTCATGCACTGCTTCGATGGTGAAGCGGCGCTGGAGATGCTTTACTTGAATCGTGCGCTTGTGGCGTGCGCTTTCATCGTGCACGGAAGTGGGTGTCATCGGAGAAAATCGTGTCAGCGTTGCTTGATTCACTGATCCGTCAGCATGTCTTCAATCACTCCATAGCCGCAGCCTTTCGTGGTTTTTGCGCGGCAACGGTATGCGCGTTTTTCCTGTGCGCGTGCGTCGACGTCAGCATGCCGGGCTACAAGCGGCCCGATACGCCCGCGAAAACGTCGTGGTCGGATCAGAGAGGCGCACCGGTTTCCGCCGCGGCGACTATCGAGCCGGATTGGTGGAAAGGCTTCCACGATACGACGCTGGATGCGCTGATCGCCAAGGCTATTGGCGGCAACTTCGACATCAAGGTGCTGGCCGCGCGTATCGACGTCGCGCGCACGCAGATTGGCGAAGCGAAGGCAGGCGCGCTCCCCACGATGGACCTGGGCGCCGGCGCGAGTTTTCAGAAAACCACCGGACAGACGTTCGCGAAGCAGTACAACGTCGCGACGCAGGTGAACTGGGACATCGATATCTGGGGCAAGGTCGAAAAAGGCGTGCAGGCACAAAAGGCCGAATTCCACGCGAGCGAAGCGGATTGGCGCGCCGGTTATCTGGAACTGGTGTCGAACGTTTCCAGCATCTATTTCCAGCTTCTCCAGTTCGACGACCAGATCGACCAGCAGCAGAAAACGCTCGTCACGAACCAGCAAATCCTCGCGATCTACGAAGGCCAGCGCCGCAGCGGCATCGTCCCGCAAACTCAAGTGCTGCGCCAGCAGGCTGAAATAAACCGCCTGACGAATCAACTGCTCGAATTGCGACGCTCGCGCGACCTCGCGAACAATGCACTCTCTACGCTGATCGGCGTGCCCGCAGGTGAGTTCCAGTTACCCAAAGGCCATTTGCAGCAGCGCGTGCAATTACCGGCGGTGCCCGACGGTCTGCCCGCGCAATTGCTCGCGCGGCGCCCGGATGTGGTGGCCGCGGAGTTTAGAGTGCTGGAGGCGTACGACCTCGTCGGCCAGGCGAAGCTCGCGCAATTGCCGACCATCAGCCTCACCGGGCACGGCGGCACAGCGAGTTTCGCGCTGACTGACTTGCTGAAATCGTTCACATACGGCTTCATGCCCAGCATCAACATTCCGCTGCTCGATCCGGGCGTGCGCGCCCATGTGAAAGTCACGCAGGCACAGTCGACGGTTGCCGAGCAGCAATATCGCGCGGCCGTCATGGGCGCGTTCGAGGAAGTGGAAAACGCGTTAGTCAATCTGAACGCACACAAGGCGCAGCGAGTTGAATTGCAGCAGCAGGTGGATCGTCTGCAAATCGTGGCTGACCAGATTCAGTCGCAACTGCGGCTCGGCGTCGTGTCGCAACTCGAAGTATTTGAAACCGAACGAACACTGCTCGACGCACAGCAATCGCTATTGGCCAATCATCAATTGATTTTGTCCGATACGGTACTGCTTTATAAGGCACTTGGCGGCGGTTGGCCGGGCGTCGATGTACAAGCGCAGGTGAAAGAATAAGTAGGGAACAAGCAACGAGCATTGACCTGATCACGATGTGGCGCGCGTGAAGCGTATTTCCGCTTCTTGTCAGGCGCGCATCGTTTGATAACCGACGACTGAGAATTGACACTCGCGATGTGTGACTTACAATCGTTGAGGAGCCGGCTTTCCAATGGCTCGCTAAAAGAAGATCTTCTCGCCGTCGTCCTTCGTGCTGAATCCGCTGCGCTCTCGTTGCAGCGGGTAAACGATTAGTGATCCGGATAAAATGGCCGACGGCGAAACACCGATTGCTGAGACACGCGCGACAGTCGAAACCGCTTTCGACGTAGTGCTGTCGCCGCTTGCGTCTGCGCAGCGCCCGGCGCTCGACGCGATTCGCATTGTCGACAGCCTGTTCGCCATTGGGCGCAGCGAAGCGCCTTTCAACGACTACCCCGCCGAACGGATCGCACGCCTGTCGCGCCGTCACGCACGCGTTTTCATCGAGCACGGCGCGGTGTATGTCGCCGATCTCGGCAGCAAGAACGGCACGACGGTCAACGGTATCGCGGTGCGTCAAACGCCAGCTCGCGTGCGCGCGGGAGACGAACTTTGCTTTGGCGGCGAGCTGTGCTACCGCGTGGGCATCGAGCCGCGCGCGCGGATCGTCGCGGCGAGAAGCACACCGTGCGCCGCGGGCCTGTTGCTGGTGCCGCAGCGCGAGGATCTCGGCCTTCAGCCGATCGAAGTGCAAGCGTTCCCCTTTCTCATCAGCAAAGCCGATGAAGTTTTCTCGCGCTACAAGGACCGCTATCCGCATCAGGTCAACTACATCTCGCGGCGGCACGCACATATCTTTCTGAAGGGCTCGGAGCTTTACGTCGAGGATCTCGGCAGCACGAACGGCACATTCGTCGGTGGAAAGCGGCTGGACGAATCCGCGCTGCCGCTGGCGGACGGCGACGTGGTTGCATTTGGCGGAGACCACTTCGTCTACAGGGTGACGCTGCAAAAACCGCCCGAAGTCGAGCCGACCGTGACCCAGTTGATCCTCAACCCCTCCGTCGACGAAGCCGCCGACGCCGACAAGACGACGTTCGTGGGCGCGGCGAATTCGTTCCTCGACATTTTCTGCGTCGATCCGGCTCGGCAACGCGAGGACGAGGTCAACGAGGCGGCGCAGGCCGCGTCCGCGCAAGCGAAACGCGCATCGCCGGGAGGTGGAGCGACCATGGGCACCGCCAAAGGCACAAATGGCGGGCACGCCGCGGACGGCAGGGCCATCGGATCGAATAGTGCGCAGGGCACGGGCGTTTCAAAGCGCAGGCCGCGGCGCTGGCGCCTCGTGGCGAGCGAACTGGGCAAGGCTTTCGCGGGCGGCGATCGCGCGAACATGAGGCGCATGGCGGCTTGGAGCGGCGTGGGCGTGGTGTTGCTCGGAACGGTCGCGTTGACACTTTATCTGCGCGGCTCGTCGGAGCGCGAGCTGAAGAATCTGCTGGCGAGCGGCGATTATACGAGCGCGGTCCAGTCCGCCAGAAGCTATCTGGCAAGTCATCCAACGGACACGAAAGTCAGCGCGCTGGCGAGCGAAGCGCTGCTCAAGGCGAAGTTGCCTGGCTGGCTCGATGCGCTGCAAAAAGCGCAATTCGAGAAGGCCGACGCGTTGCTTGGCGACATGAAGTCGTTGACCGCGAACAACGCGGATGCGGCGTCGTTGATCGGCGAATTGCAATGGGTGGGCGACCTCGAGCGCTTCGTCGCGGGGCGCGGCGGTCCAGAAGCGCCGATTCGCATGTATGCGGACGAGAGCACGATCAACGCTTTGCTGCAGCGCTGGGAGGACGACGCGAAGAGCCATCAACGTGCACTCGACAGAATCGCGTCATACGTACCCGTGTTTACTGAACCGTACGCACAGGCCATGAGTCATCTGCGCAAACTGGAGAGCGACGATTCAGTGTATGTGGCTGCAATCGAGCGGCTGAACGGCACGATTCGCACTGAGTTGGCGCGCGACAAACCTGCGGCACTGCCGCCAGTGCTCGACGACTATGCGCAACGTTATCCGCGTCTCGCGGGCCTCGACCGCGTGCGTGACGACTTGCGCCAGTACACGGCCTTGCTCGAGGCGGCGCTTGCCCGTCAGTTCACGTCCCTGCTCGCATTGATGAAAACCGCCCGCTTCAGTACGCCGCCGTTTCAGGCGCAATATCAGCAACTGGCTGCGGCCCGTCTGCCATCGGCCGACATCATCCAGCGGCACGATGCGGTTGCGGCGGCGTGGCAACGCGGCGACGCGCAACAGGCGCTGGCCGGATTGCAGTCGATGCCCGCCGGGCCCTGGTCCGATGTGCTGGCCACCGAACTCGCTCACAAGAAAGCGTTGCTCGACCAATACAACGACCTGCAAAAAACGCGTGGCGGCAAGGACTACGACCAACGTCTGCTGTCTTTCTACGCGAGCCTCGATCCTGCAGCGGACGTATGGTTTGCCCAGTCGATTCAGAAGGACGTCGCCGCGCTGCACGACAAAGCTCTGGCACGCGCGCAAGATCTGATGCTGCGGGCGCAGAGCCTGTGGAAGCAATACCGCGCAAGCGGCTCAATTGGCGGCACACAGCGGCTTGAAGCGGGTATCTCGCCGGGCTTTCGCAATGAGGCGCGCTTGCTGTCCGATGCGAAAACGGCGGCGCAACAGGGCATGCGCATCTATACCCAACTGAAGGCCGATCATCCCGCCGACTTCGACCGTTTGCTCACGGATATCGAAGCGGAAACAACCTTGCAGCGCCGCTCGCTGACTGAATTGCGCATGGTGCTGGACCCGGGACTTCTAAAGGCGAAGCTTGCGTTGATTGGAGGCGAACAGAGTGAAACGCGACAGTCACCCTAAGCCGCTTTACGAAGCGCTAGAAGATCACAGCGTCGAAGGCATTGCGATTCTCACCGCCGAGCCGGTGCGAATGGCGCGCGCACTGATCTGGACGATGGTCGCGTTGGTCATCGCGGGCCTCTTGTGGTCGTTCGTGGGGCGCGCCGATGTGATCGTCAGCGCGCAAGGCACGCTATCGCCCGAATCGGAGGTGCGCCGCATCTATGCGCCTATCGACGGCGAACTGGCGGACCTCTATATCGCCGAGGGACAGCCCGTGTCGAAAGGCGACGTGCTGGCACGGCTTAACGCACGCGGCGCCATCGAGGCCGCGAGCAACGCATTGCAGGCGCAACTGAAACTCGAAGATGCCGAGCGTGACTGGAAGCAGTTTCCTCAGAAGAAAGCGCTGATGGAGCGAAAAGCCGCTGCATTAAAAGCGCAAATGGAAGTTGAAACCCGTCTGCATGAAAACCGCGTATCTGAAGGCACCAGCAAGCTAGCCGAAGGACAGAAAGCCGAACTGGACGAAGCACGCAGCGTGCTCGACAACGCGCGCCGCACGCGCGAGGCGGCGCACCAGGAACTGGACCGTTATTCGCGGCTATTCGCGCAGCCAGGCGGTGGCGGCATCGCCGAATTGCAGGTCGAGCAGAAACGGACTGCCGCGATGGAAGCGGATAACGCTTACCGTGTCGCTCAATCGAAACTCGCCGAACTGGACTTTCGTTTGAGTCACGAATACGCGAAGGCGAATGCGGAACTCGAAACGAGCGGCCAGCAAACCACTGACCTTCAGCTTCAATACGACTCGGCGGTGCGGGACGTGACGGACGCCGAAGACAAATTGCGGCTGCAACTACAAAGCGCGCGGCTCGTATCGGAAGCTGCCGCGCGGATTCGTTTCGAGAACATCGACAAGGACAATTTTCTGCTGATTCTCGCGCCGGTTTCCGGCGTGATCACCGACGTCACGTCGACACAACGAGGCGACAAGATTCAGGCCAATTCGCCGCTTGGCGGCATTGCCCCGAAAGACGCAAAGCCAGTGCTGAAGATCGAGATTGCCGAGCACGATCGCGCTTTCCTGCACGAAGGCTTGCCGGTCAAATTGAAATTCAACGCCTTCCCATATCAGCGTTATGGATTGATCAGCGGCACGCTTGCCTACATTTCACCGGCGACCAAGCCTTCTTTGCAGGACAAGCAGCCGGTCTATGAGGGCCGTGTCACGCTCGACAAGAATTACTACGAGATCGCCGGGACCCACTACCCGTTGCGCTACGGCATGACGGCCAGTGCGGAGATCGTGGTGCGCGAGCGGCGGCTGATCGACCTCGGACTCGATCCGTTCAGGCAGGTGGCGGGCTGACCGCGCGGATCACACATCAACCAAAGGAGCGGACAACATGACCGCGATAGTGCGAATCGATGACGAAGTCGTGGACGTGGCCGAATTTATTCGTCTTCTGAAACTGACCGGCCAGTTCGAAAGCCTGATCGAGCAGATTGTGCGCGACAAGCTGACCGTGCACGCGGCGAAGAAGCAGGGCATTGCCGTGACTGCAGAAGAGATCCAGGAGCGTGCCGACCAGTTCCGCCGTGTGCGAGGCCTGCATCGTGCGACGGATATGAACCAGTACCTCGACGTGCTCAATGTCAGCCTCGACGAATTCGAGGAGTTTATTACCGACGGGCTGTATCAGGAGAAGATGCTCGAAGAGGTCGGCAACGAATCCGCGGTGAGGGACTACTTCGCGCTGAATTCGCCGAAGTTCGATGCAATCGAAGTCAGCCACATCGTGCTCGATAGCGAGGGCAAGGCGAAGGAAATGATCTCGTATCTGCGCGACGATCCCGATAGTTTCGCCGACATGGCGCGCGAGCATTCAATCGCCGATACGCGCGAGGCCGGTGGCGTGATCGGCAAAGTGCTGCGCGGCTCGTTGAAGCCCGACATTGAAGCGAAGATCTTCAATGCGGCGGTGGGCGATCTGCTTGGGCCGTTTCCATCGGCGGATCGTTCGTGCTTCGAGATCTTCGCGGTGACGGCCAAATATCCCGCGACGCTAGACGCCGATGTGGCTGGCGAAGTCAGACGGCTCTTGCGCGAAAGCTGGTTGATTGCGCGCGCGCAAGAACATGTGATCGAAGCGCGCTAGCCGGGCGAAAACAATCAGAAGCTGAACCGAGGTCCGCAAGCATATGGATGCACCCCAGACCGCGCCATCCGCCGCCGAGTTTCTCGCCTCGGTGGAAATACTGTCGCCTTTCTCGCGCGATGAAATCGAGCGTCTTGCCGAATATGCGCAAGCACGCTTCTATTCATTCGGCGAAACGGTGTGCTCCGCAGGCGAGACCGCCGATGGTTTGTACGTGATTCGCTCGGGCTCGGTACGCATCTTTGTCGAAGAACACGGCAAGGAAACCAGTATGGGCGTGCGCAAGTCGGGTGAGATCTTCGCCGACATTGCGATGCTGCGGACGTATGTACATGAAGCGTCGGTGCGGGCGTCGGCGAAAACGGAGTTGCTGTTCATTCCGCGCGCCGCGATCGAGCCTGTGATGGGCGGCAACCAGGCGGCGCTCGCTTTTGTCGCGAGCTATGTGGCGATCAATTCGGCGGGCGGCTTTGTCGCGCAGTTATTCGATTTACGGGGCAAACTGAATAAGGCTGAGCTCGAAGAATACGTGCGCAGTGTCGGCGTCAAACGCGTGGCCGCAGGCAAGGAAATTCTCAAGCAGGACGCACGTGACGACCGCCGCCTATACGTCGTGCGTCATGGCGAGGTACGCATCGTCCGGCGTGAAGAGGGACGAGAGTATACGCTTGCCACGCTCGGCGAAGGCGAGATATTCGGCGAGAAAGCGTGCTTGATGCGTCAGGAGCAAATGGCTTCGGTGATTGCGTCGACGGATACGCGGCTTCTGGTGATTCCGGAGCGCACGGTTCATTTTATCCTCGAACGTAATCCCAAACTGCGCGAAGTACTGGATGAGCGCATTCGTTACGGCGACCGCGAATTGCAGCGGCAAAAGCGGCTCGAACAACGCCGCAAGTTACCGCTGATGCTCGATTTGCAGAGCAAACCTGAATTCGGCGAGAAAGTGATCAAGCGCTTCGCGCTGGTCGAACAGGCCGAAGAAATGGATTGCGGTGCGGCATGCCTCGCGATGGTGTGCCGTCACTACAGTATTCCGATGACGCTCGGCAAATTGCGCGAACTCGCGAACGTGACGACGCAAGGCGCCACGCTCGATAGTCTCGCGCGCGCGGGCGAGTCGCTCGGATTTACCGCGCGCGGCGTGCAATGCACGTTCGATTCGCTGCGTGGTTTCGATTTGCCCTTCATCGTGCATTGGGAGGGCTATCACTATGTCGTGGTGTATGGGCTCTCCAGTGAGTATGTGTGGGTCGCGGACCCAGCGCTCGGCTTCCGGAAATTGACCGTCGAAGACTTCGAACGTGGTTGGAGCGGCACTTGCCTGCTGTTTACGGGCGGCCCGCATTTGATGCAGATGTCGGCGGCCCGTTCGCCGTGGATACGGTTTGTCGGCTACCTCACGCCGTACAAGAAAATTCTCGGCCACCTTTTTCTCGCCACATTCGTGATTCAGGTGTTGGGGGTGATACCGCCGTTGATCATCCAGAACATTCTGGACGGTGTGATCGTGCATCAGAACGTCAGCTTGCTGCATCTGCTGATAGGCGGGCTCATTATTGCCAATGTGTTCTCGCAACTGATGTCGTCGATTCGCGCGTATCTCGCCAATTTCATGGTCCGCAACATGGACTTCGCGATGATGTCGCAGTTCTTCAAGCACACACTGTCGTTGCCGTTTTCGTTCTTTGCGAAGCGCAAAACCGGCGATATTTTCGCGCGCTTTCAGGAGAACCAGACCATCCGGGCGTTTCTCACCGAATCCACGGTGACCACGGCGCTCAACCTGCTGATGGTGTTTATCTACTTCACGATCATGTTCGTCTACAACGTGAAGATGACTCTCGTGCTGATCGGCTTTGTCATTCCGATCATGGCGCTGACCGCGCTGGCCACGCCGAAGATCAAGAACTATGCGCGCGAGGTTTTCACCGCGTCGACCGATTCGAAGTCTTTCCTGATGGAAGCGCTTGCCGGTGTCGAGACCGTCAAGGGCATGGGCATCGAGCGGCCCGTGCGTTTGCGCTGGGAAAAGAAGTATGCGAAAGCGCTTGAAGTGCAGTATCGGGCGCACGCATTCAGTATTCTCGTTGGACTCGGCAGCCAATTGCTGAATGCCGCCACGACGATTGCGATTCTGTGGGTCGGCGCGAATCTCGTACTCGCGCGCGAAATGACAATCGGACAGTTGATCGCGTTTAATGCGTTCATGGGCAGCGTGTTGGGTCCTTTGATGGGACTCGTTGGCTTGTGGAGCATGCTGAACGACGCGGGCGTCGCGATGGAGCGCCTCGGCGATGTGCTCGACATCGAGCCCGAGCAAAGACCGCAAGATTTGCCGTCACGCGTGATGCTGCCGGAGTTGCAGGGCGAAATAAGCTTCAGCGGTGTCTACTTCCGTTACGGCGACAACGATTCTGCCTACGTGCTGGAGAACATCAGCTTCGACATCAAGCCGGGCGAACTGGTGGCGATTGTCGGTCGCAGCGGCTCGGGCAAGACGACGCTCGCGAAGTTGCTGGTGGGGTTCTATGCACCGAGTGAAGGCAAGATGTCGATCGACGGTTACGATCTCGGCGTGGTCGACAAAGCCTATTACCGCGCGCAAATCGGCTACGTGATGCAAAGCAATCTGCTTTTCTCCGGCACGATTGCCGAGAACATTGCAAGCGGCGACGACGCGCCCGACCGGCGGCGTATCGAGGAAGTCGCGAAGATGGCCGACGCCCATGCGTTTATCAGCAAGATGCCACTCGGCTACGAACAGATCGTCGGCGAGCGCGGAATCGGTTTGTCGGGCGGGCAGATTCAGCGGCTGTGCATTGCGCGGGCGTTGTATCACGATCCGCGCCTGCTGGTATTCGATGAAGCTACGTCGGCACTCGATTCGCAGTCGGAAAGCAATATCCTCGGCAATATGCACGACATCCTCAAGGGCCGCACGGCGGTGATCATCGCGCATCGGCTGAGCACGATCATGCGTGCCGACAAGATTCTGGTCCTCTACGAAGGCGCGATTGTCGAGCAGGGGCGTCACGATGAACTGATCCAGCGTGGTGGCATGTACTACCAACTGGTTCAGAAACAACTGAGTGCGTGATGATGAAGATACTCGACCAGATTGAAGACATCAGTCCGGCGATTTCCTATGCGGGCTTGATCGAGCGGATCGAAATTCTGCGTTCGACGCTGCGCTGGTCGTCGCGGCTGGAACGCACGGACATTGACAAACTGCTCAGGCAAGCCACGTCCCTACGTGACGAAGTCATGCAGCTTTCGCATAAGGAGCGCTTCGTGCAGGCCGCGGTGGCCGCGGAGCCGGAACATCGTGCCCAGCAATCACGCGGTGCGCGCCGACAGGCGCTGCTCGAGCGCAGTTTCATTTTCGAAGGGACGTTCGGCGACAATCCGCGCTTGCTGGAATCGCTCGAGATTGCCGAGAAAGCTGCGCCCACCGATTTGCCTGTTCTGATCGACGGTGAAAGCGGCACCGGCAAGGAACTGATGGCGAAAGTGATTCACGCCAACGGCTCGCGTGCGGACAAGCCGTTTATCTCCGTGAACTGCGGCGCGATTCCCGACAATCTCTTGGAGTCGGAATTGTTCGGTCACCGCAAGGGCGCGTTTACGGGTGCCTCGAACGATCGCAAAGGGAAATTCGAAAGCGCGCATACAGGTACCATTTTTCTCGACGAAATCGGCGAACTGCCGCTCGCGGGCCAGGTCAAGCTGCTGCGCGTACTGGAAGCACACGAGATTCAGCGCGTAGGATCGGACGAAACGATTGCGGTCGATACGCGCATTGTCGCGGCAACGAATCGCAACCTGCGCAAGCTCAGCGAAGAAGGCAAGTTCCGCGAGGACCTGTTCTACCGGCTTAGCGTGATTCATGTGACGCTGCCGCCGCTGCGCGAACGGCGCGATGAAATTCCGCTGCTGATCGCATGGTTCGGCGATGAATCCGCCGGCACGCTCAAGCGCAGACCCGTCAGATTGACGCCGCGTTTGCGGGACTTTCTGCTCAACTACGCGTATCCCGGCAATATCCGTGAGTTGCGCAACGTGATGTATCGCATCTCGTGTCTCGCCGGCGATATGGCGGACATCGAGCATCTCCCCACGGATATGCGGCCGGCCGCGCCCGGATCGGTGGCGGCATTGCAAGGCGGCATGAGTGCCACCGGCCAGCAACCCATCAGCGTGGCGAACCTTATGTCGCTAAGCGACGCAAAGCGCGCCGCAAGCGATGACGCCGAGAAAGCTTTTCTGGAACGTGGGCTGCGCGAGGTCAACGGCACGGTCGCGGAATTGGCGCGGCGTATCGACATGAACCGCTCGCATCTGCAAATGCTGCTGAAAAAACACGGCTTGCATTCGAAGGACTTCCGCAACCGCAATATGCCGGCGTCGAACACGAACGGCGCGGATGAGCGCGACGACGACGAAGGCGACGCATAAGGCGACCGCGCCTATTTAGAAGAAGCCAATCGGATTCACGGTGCGGGGTTCAACAGCGTTTTATCGGCGGCATAAGGATCTTCGGCGCGCACGACGACCGCTGTGATATTGTCGCGGCCGCCGCGCTCCAATGCCAGCTTCACCAGTTGATCCGACGCGTTGCCATGCGCCGTCGCGGTCAACACGGAAAGCATGTCTTCCTCGCTGACCTCATTGCTCAGCCCGTCGCTGCAAAGCAGAAAGACGTCACGGTCGGCGACTTCTATCGCGTCGTCGTCGAGTTCGAGCAGGTCCGTTGCGCCGACGGCGCGGGTGATCATATGCTGCGCCGGATGATGCCGCGCTTCTTCGTCAGTCAGTACGCCCAGCGATTTCAGCGCTTCTACCTGGCTATGGTCGCGCGTGAGCTGGCGTAGTTGTCCGTCGCGAACGAGATAGAGGCGGCTGTCGCCGGCCCATACGTAGCCGCAGAAGCGGTCGCACGCAAGCAGCACGATGACCGTGCTGCCGATGCGCTGTACCTGGCGGCGCGCGGCTTCCTCTCTCAACTGACGATTGGCCACCTGCAAATGCGCGCGTGCGTCCGCGATAAACGCCTTCATGCTGACGGGCGGCGCGAGCCGTTTCAGTGCGTCGATCACGAGGCGGCTCGCGAGATCGCCGACCGCGTGCCCGCCCATGCCGTCGGCGACGGCCCAGCGTCCGAGAGCGGACTGGTCGAGGCAGGCATCTTCGTTGATGTCACGCACGCGTCCCGCGTCGGAACGCGCGGACGACGTCCATCGAAATTGGCTCGCGCAGGTCACAACGGCTACACCATATCGTTTCTGCTACGTGCGTCAGGAGAGACACTGATGTTCGAGTTCGCGCCGGTATTGCGCACGTCGACCGACTGGAACTGGTTGATCATCTGGTTAGCATAGAAGTTGTTGGACACCTCGTACAGGTTGACGACCGGTCCAATGCTCGGGGTTTCCCGTACATACGGTTGAATCCAGCCATACACCCAGGGCGCTCCGCCGCCGCCGCGGATTGCCGCCATCGCTTTACGGTCAAGCGCGAGGTTGAGCGAAAGGTCGTGCACAGAAATAGAAGCCATTTCGTTCTCCGGTTGCCGCGTGCGCAACGCGCGCGGTTTTAAAGGATCTGGACGGGATGGTGCAAGTGCTATGCCAATTTGCGCGCCGCGTCGGCGTTCTTTCGCAACGCGTTGACTGGTCGGGGGTTCGGCGCATTCCTGCTTGCCGTGCAACGTGGCGCGCAACTCGATAGGTCGGGCCGCAGCCAACAAGTGCGCGCTTGAACCGGTGCGATGCCCAACACATTGCCAATAGTCTTGCCGCCACCGTTATTGGCGCCGGTTACCGAGCGCTATAAAGGCATTCTCAACCGCCTTGGGTCGCGACATGAAAAGATCGGCGCGCGCCAACACATCGACGTGATTTCTGTCGGTTCATGGCCCACACAGGCGCCCAGAAAAGTCCCCGAGTTTCTCTGGAAGCCCCGTAAACAAAGGGCTTTACGCACATGGCCCGAATGATGCAAAAGACCTCGCAACAGTGTTGGAAACAAAACGAGGCCAGCCATGAACACGAACCTTCTTCAGACGAGCAGTGAAGCCGGCGGTGAACAGGCATCCACGATCGACTTGCCGATCGGCGCACATCTCGTCTCGGCCCGCAGCGGCTATGAACATCACGGCATTTATGTGGGCAACGGCCGCGTGGTTCATTACGCGGGCTTTGCGGGTTCGGCGCATCGCGGCCCGGTCGAAGAAGTCGAACTGGACCGCTTCGCGGCCGGTCATCCGCTGTCGATTCGTGCGACGCCCTGCGCACGCTACATCGGCGAAGAGGCCGTGTGCCGCGCTCGTTCACGTCTTGGCGAAAACCGTTATCGCCTGCTGACCAACAACTGCGAACACTTTTGTGCGTGGGTGCTGCTCGGCGAAAGCCGCAGCGAACAGGTGCATTGCAGCTTGCGTCATCCGCGTACCGGCATGCACGTGCTGATGTGTCTCGTGAAGGCATTCGTCGAAAGCGGCGTAAAGGGCGGCCGCGTTGCAGCCCAGTTTGCGTGATTCACTGCACCGAACCCGGATATTCAAGCGTAACGGAATCGAGGAGAACATCATGGCCACCGCTGAAAAGACCTTGCACTGGGCCGTCGACAAATGGCTCGCACCTACCCCGTCGATGCCCGCACGTGTCGTGGAGTTTTGCCACCGCGCCTCGCATCAGCGTTTTGTGCGTGTTGAAGCACTGCGTCCGAGCGGCTTGCTGTCAATCTTCTTCTTTCGTCACGACGATGGCTCATGGAACGTGTTTCCGCAACAAGCCGAACGTCCCGCGATGAACGGCCATCGTCGTGCGAGCCTTTGCTAGCTCGCCGTCTGTGCAGTGGCCTCGTTGACGAGCCACTGACTGAACAGCCGCATCGCGGACGTCATCGGTTTGCCCTTCAGCCATGTCAGCCAGTAACTGCCCGCCTGCACTTCGATATCGAACGGACGCACGAGGCGCCCCGTGTCGATCTCGTGATCGAACATCAGTGCGGGCGCGAGCGCGACGCCCGCGCCTTGCATGGCCGCTTCCACCATCAACCGCGACGAGTCGAATATCGGCCCGCGAATCGGTCGCGGTGCGATGCCTGCGGCTGCGAACCAGTTGATCCAGTCGTCGGCGCGATACGAACGCAATAGCGTTTCGGCCACGAGATCTGCGGGCTTCGACAATCGCGCGGCAATTCCAGGCGTGCATAGCAGCGTAAGCGGCGCATCGAGCAACCGCGTGGCGAGTGAACCGGGCCACGTGCCGTCGCCGAAGCGGATCGCGAAGTCGAGACCCTCAGTGGCGAGATCGACCAGGTTGTTGTTGGTCAGAAGCCGCAATTCGACAAACGGATGCGCGTCGCGAAACGATTTGAGCCGCGGCATCAGCCAGCCGACCGCGAACGTGCCCACTACGCCGACCGTCAATACTTCATGAAAATGGCCGCCTTCGAATTGCTTGAGCACGGCTTCGATGCGATCGAACGCGTCGGTCAGCACGGGACGCAGCGCGAGGCCTTCGTCGGTCATCGCGAGGCCGCGCGGCAGACGCCTGAATAGCGTGGTGCCGAGACGCTCCTCCAGCATTCTGACCTGCTGACTGACAGCGGCCTGCGTGACGTTCAGTTCGAGCGCCGCGCGGGTAAAACTTAAGTGCCGCGCGGACGATTCGAAGGCGCGCAGTGCATTAAGCGGAAGATAAGGTCTCATGGCCGGGGCATAAGTTTTTCTTGTGAGCGCATTAACTTATCATCGTTTGTCAGAAAAGCCCGGAAAACCGATAGTTGCGGCTTCACACAAGGAGCGGCAATGATCACGAGAAGAAAATTCGCGGGCGCGATGCTGGGTCTTTCGATAGCTGGGATTGCGACTGGCAGTGCCAGCGCATGGAGCAGGACGGCTGCATCGGCTAAAGCAACGGGCGCAACGAAGGTCCCTGCGCAAGGGCGCGAGTTGGCCAGGGCCGATGCGATCCGCGCGCGGCTCAAGCAGATCGAAGCAGAAAGCGGTGGACGGCTCGGCGTATCGATTATCGACACGGCATCGGGTCTGCACGCCGGCTTGCATGCGGACGAACGCTTCCCGATGTGCAGCACATTTAAACTGCTCACCGCCGGGGCGATATTGTCCCGAGCGGATCGCGGTGAGGAAGACTTGCAACGGCGCATCGTCTACTCGCAAAGCGAGCTCGTGTCGTACTCGCCGGCGACATCCAAACATACGCGCGAGCGCACCGGCAACGCCGGCATGACTGTGGCCGAGCTGTGCAAGGCGGCAATCACGCTAAGCGATAACACGGCAGCCAATCTGCTGCTGGCGAGCTTTGGCGGTCCTGCTGCGTTGACTGCGTTTGCGCGCAGTCTCGGTGACGGCATCACGCGTCTGGACCGTAATGAGCCCACGCTGAATGAAGCGACTCCCGGCGATCCACGCGATACGACGACGCCGAACGCGATGCTCGGCAATCTGCGCGAACTCGTGCTGGGCGAGCGGTTGTCCTCGTCGTCGCGAGCGAAATTGCTGGCGTGGCTCGCGGCCAATGAAACCGGCGGCGCGCGGATTCGCGCGAAGCTGCCGAAAGACTGGGGTGTGGGCGATAAAACGGGCACAGGCGACCATGGCACTGCGAACGACGTGGCGATCTTGTGGCCGCCCGGACGCGGCCCCGTGCTTGTGGCCGTTTATCTGACGGAGACCGCGGGCAACGCGGCGCGTTGCAATGCGGCGATTGCAGACGTCGGCGCGCTGGTGGTGGAATCGGTCTGACGAGGCGCGAAGCGGCCGCTACATCGACACTCGCTTGAGCATTTCCAGCAGCGCGTCGAATGCGATCGGCTTGCGTGCATATTCGATAAACGGGTTGGGCTGCACGGAAATATCCGCGGCCGCGCTGCACAGAATGATCGGAATCGTGCGCAAGTCGGGGTCGGCATACAGTGCCGCGCACAGTTGCAGCCCCGACATGACCGGCATCATGCAGTCCGACACGATAATATCGGGCCGGGTCCTGCGTATCTGCTCGAGTGCAACGGCCCCATTCGATGCGGTCAGCACGGTATAGCCATGACGTTCGAGCAGCAGCCGCCAGACCGTGAGGATGTCGAATTCGTCATCCACAACCAGAATGGTTTTCATGAGCGGCTACGCCGGTCGCCGCGGCTGCAACGTCGCGGACAAGCCCGGCGCCGCGGACATCGCGGTGCTGAGCGGACTTTCGATGACGTCGAGCCCTTGCGACGAAATCACGAGTTCATGCGTAGACGGGTCATGAGCGCTTTCCCGCTGCTTCACGATTGAGATCGCGCGCCGCAGACCCGCTTCGGTTTCGGCGTAACGAAGCACCACGAGATTTTCCGTGAGCGCGGAAACACGCATGCTTCTCGAATGGCCGTAGTCGGGATAGAGCGGCAACTCCTCGGTCACCAATGTCGTAACGCCGGCTTCACGCAACTGATGCAGCAACGCGTTCAGGAACAGGCCGAAGCGCTCGATATGCAACGCGGAATCGCGGAAGCCCTCGACACCGTCGATCACCATCCGTGTCGCACCTATCTGCTTCGCGGCGGCGAGAGCGGTGGCCGCGATTTCGTCGACGGCAAGTTCGATGGCGGGCTGCCATTGGATCATGAGCCGGCCATCCAGATGCGCGTCGTTGAGCGCAATCGATACGGCCTCGGCTTTGCCGATCAATCGTTGCGGTCCTTCATAAAAGCCGAGATAGAGACAGCGTTCGCCGCGCTCCACGCCCGCTGATAGAAACTGCAGGCAAAGCATGGTTTTGCCGACTCCCGACGGTCCGATCAACGTGGTGGTCGAGCCTTGTGACAGACCGCCGCCAAACAGCGTGTCGAGATGCGGCAAACCGAAGCCGACCCGTGTTTTCAGATCCACCGGTCCGGCCGGCACCGCGCACTGCGCTTCGAGACGCGGGAACATAAGCAACCCGCTTTCGGAAATTCGAAAGTAGTGCTTGCCCATCCGATGATTGCGCGCGCGCATCTTATGGACTTCGATTTCACGCGCGCGGCGCATGCCATCGCTATAGCGGTTCAGTTCGATCAGACCGTCGACCAGCGTATGTTCGGGATGCGGCTCGTTGCCGGACAGCGGCGCCAGCAGCAGCGTCGTGCAGTCCATTGCTGCAACGAGCGCGTTCAATTCATGAATGAACTTCGACAATGACAACTCGGTTTCGCTGAACTCGCGCGCACTGCGAAAGCCGTCAATGATCATCAGGCTCGGCCGGTAATCGTAGATGCTCGACGCAATCAGTTTAAGGAAGCCGTCGAGGCCGTCCTGCATCAGTTCGTGATAGCCGGAGACGAACAGCATCTGCTGAGCGACGGCTTTCTCGTCGAAGAAACTCAGGCCCTTGAGATGCGCGAGCAGCTTGTCGTGCGATTCGGCGATCAGGGTCATGTAGAGCACTTTCTCGCCCTGGCTCACGCGGTGAAAGCCGATCTGGCTCGACAGAATCGTCTTGCCCGCGCCCGCCATGCCTTCGAGAAGATAGACGCCACCGCGGACCAGACCGCCGCCCAGGATGTCATCCAGACCGGGCACGCCCGTTTCGACGTTGGTGCGAGGAGAGGTCTGGGATTCGTGGATGGTCATTATCGTGTGCAATTCAAGTGCGAGGGAGCGATGATGCGACGGATCGTAGACGATCCTTTCATTGCTTAAGCTGATCAATGAGCAAGGTGCGTTCCCGGTTGTCCGCGGCGATAAGGTGAGTGGCGCGTCGGACGCTCGCCATTGTATTTGCCCCGCCAATGCTTGACCAGGGCCATCTTGAGAGACGACAAGGTGAAAAGCGATTGACGCGCGACGAGCGGCGCTTCTCTGCCGACGCAACGACGCATGCGCAAAATTGAAAGAGTTGTTCCTCGCGCGCACAAAAGTACAAAAGATGTACTGGCAAGGCCGCTTACAAACGCGCCGCGACGGCTTATGGAAGCGAGAGAGGAACGCAGCGAACGGGCAGAGGCGTAGCGGCAGTTATTTAATGGCCGCACATCACACTGACGTGGCCTTCGCCGGCCAATTCACGACGGCGTATGTTAGCTATCCTTATTAAAGTGCATGGACTCCGCGGCGAGTCTAACCGCGCAGATTGCGGACGAAAGTTTCGAGGTGACGCTGCACCGAGCCGGCCGCTTCCAGTTCGATGCCTTCCAGCATCTGCTTCTCGATCGTCTTCACCGCCTGTTCGCATTGGCGCAGCACGGCGCGCCCCTCATCGGTCAATTGCAGCAGCACGATGCGGCCGTGCGTGGGGTCGGGCTCGCGGCTCACCCAATTGCGGCTCGCCATGGCGTTCATCACTTCATTGGCCGATTGAGGCGTGATGAACGAACGCTCGGCAAGCTGCGCATTCGACGCTTGGCCCTTCGCTTCGAGCACGGAGAGCGCGGTAAATTGCGCGAGCGTCAAGCCGAGCGGCGCGAGCGCTTCACTCATACGGCGCCGCAAGATGCGGTCGAGACTGCCGATCACATAGGTTAGGCGCAGGCTAGGCCGGCGAGTACGCGTAGCGGTGGCTTCAAGATTCGAATTCTGGTTTTTGCTCATTGTCGGCATGAGATTCAGGCGATCCCGCATCTTAGCGCGCCTTGCCGTATACAATTCGGCACCGCCTGATTTTTGCCAATACTAACATTGCACCCATGCCGAATCCGACCCGGGGTTTTCTTCTCGGCCCGCTCCTGAAAGGCGTTTCACGCTCGTTCTATCTCACGCTGCGCGTGCTGCCGGTGGGGATGCGCGACCCGATCGGCCTCGCTTATCTGCTGGCGCGCGCCGCCGACACGATTGCGGATACTTCATTGATCGCGCCGGAGCAGCGCCTTCAATTGCTTCTTTCGTTGCGCGACCAGGTCAACGGTGTCGCGATCGATGGTGCACTGTTTCAGCGCATGGCCGCTCAGGTAGCGGGCCAGCAGAGCCAGTCGGACGAGAAGGTCCTACTCGAATCGCTCGGTCCCGCGCTCGACGCGTTGATGCAATTGAGCGAGTCGGATCGCAAGGCCGTGCGCGACATCGTATCGACTTTGACCGAGGGCATGGAGTTCGACCTGCGCACTTTCCCCGATGAACGTTCGGGCCGCATCGCGGCGCTGCGCGAATATCGCGAGCTCGACCGTTATACGTATCTGGTGGCGGGCTGCGTCGGCGAATTCTGGACCACGATGACTTACGCGCATATGCCGGGCACGCTGAAAGAGCGGCCCGAGACTATGGCGCGTCGTGGTGTGCGTTTCGGCAAAGCACTGCAAATGACCAACGTATTGCGCGATTGCGGCAAGGACCTGCGGATTGGCCGCTGCTATCTTCCGCAAACAATGCTGGATCAGCACGGCCTGAGCCCGCAAGATCTTCTGCTGCCGGCCAGCTCGCTGCGTGCGCGTGCGCTGATGATCGATCTTCTGCGCAAGACGCTCGACCATTTCCGTGAAGCGCTCGATTACACGCTCGCCATTCCCGCGTTTTCCGTACGACTGCGGCTCGCGTGTTTATGGCCCATTCTGATTGGGCTCGAAACGCTCCTGCTGCTCGTGGATAACGATGCGTGGCTCGACCCGCAAAAGGTCTCGAAGGTGCGGCGAAACAAGGTCTATCACATCATCGCATCGTCGCTGCTGCTGGTGCCTTCCAACGCACTGGTGCGTCAATCGATAGAACAGCGAATCCGGGACATCGAGGCGCGTTTTTGACTCGGCCGTGTGTGGGTATATTTGGAAAACATTCGCTTGCGTGCGGCCATGTTCTCGCGTGCCGCAATTCAGTTTTCGGGTTTTTTGTATTCGCTGTATCTCATGCATTTTTCTTTTGTTCTTTTTGTGGCCGGTTTGGGCATCCCAAAGCGGATGCAACAGCGCGGCGCGGCCGCCACGGCGGCACCATCACTTGACGCGGCATAATTTGATCGGCATCGGCAAATAGGCGCGAATCGGGAAACCCCTAAGACCGTGCGCCGATGGTTCGCGTTAGTCTCTTCGAAAGAGGAGACAATCGATGAGACAGGCGTTCAATATTGCGGTGGTGCTGTTGCTTGGCTATCTGATGGCCGACCGGGCACTGATGCGCGCTCAGGCCGGAGAAACAGGGACGATCACGTGCCACCAGGGCGCGGAACTGGTAAAAGCGAACGCGCTGAAAAAAGGTTTCGGAGACGCCGGCGCTAGCAGCCAGGGCGAAAATTTCCTGTCGAGCTGCCTCGTCACTGGCCGCGGCCAGGTGGGCGATCTGAGCGCTCGCGATTGATCTGCTTCGGCCTGGTCGATTCTCTGGTTGCACGCGCAACTGTCCGCGCGGGAAAAAGCGCCCGGACCGGCGAGGTCCAGGCGAAGTCATCGGTAGCCGATGACGGAGGTAACGAATAGCGAACTGGCCCGCGATCGGAACAACCGGTCGCGGGCCAGTTCATTTGCAAACACTCAGCTCAATTACCGAAGTAAATCGACTTCGCACCGTTAGCGGGCACCGTGCGGCCCGATTCCGACGAGCCCTTTGCCACACCACCGTAGCTCGACACTGCCGGCTGTGCGGTGCCGTTCTGCGCGGCGACGCGAGCCTGTGCGGCCTGAATGTCAGCCGGGTAGTAAATATCCGAACGGCTCGGCTCATAGCCGGCCTTTTCCAGTTGAATCAGTTCGGCGCGCACTTGAGCGCGAGTCGCGGGCTGGTTGGACTGCGCAAATGAAGCGACAGGAGCGGCCAGCACAGTGGCGATAACAACGGCTTGAATAAGTGATTTCATGATTAACTACCTCCATTTCGGTCTTTATCGCGCTACAAACATAGTTGTTCGTAGCCAGTGATTGCATTGTAGGTTTGCGACCCGGAGAGAGTAATGAGCGATTTAGGTAAACTTCATTGCTGAATTTGAGACAAATGATGAGGCGAGTCGCCAAGCTCGCCGCGTGCGCCGTCCTGGTTGGCAATGACTCATGAAGCGCCCGAGAAAATCGGACCCTGCCCGCCGGGCGCGAATGGCTGGAACACATCGACGTGGGGCACGGCGACTGCCGCTGGCGCCGATGGAGCGGACGGCGTTGCCGGTTCTCGCAGCGTCACGGCGCTATCCGGTGTGATCGGAACGCTGGGCTTGGCGAGCAACTCAGTCTTTCTCATCGATCCAACGGAAGTGCCGAAGTAGTAGCCGATGATGCTGATCCACGCCGTACCCAGCGCGCCGACGATTACGTTGACAAGATCCTTGTTGACGCCCGGCAAAGGCTGAAAGGCCATGAGCAGCAGAATGCCGAAGAAGCCGGCGGTGACCGTCATAGCGAGTACTTTAGGAACCCAATCGCCGTTCGCGATTGCCATGGCGCGTGCGCCGGCGCGATCGCTGGTTTCGATGCGCGCCATGTCGGTCTCGTGCGCAAGGCGCGCCTGTGCGGCGGCGACTGTGAGCTGTTGCAACTGGAGCGCGTTGGCGTTCTCCGCTTGCCTGATCTTCTCCAGCGCGCCCGGATCGTTCAATGCCGGCTCAACGTAAGCCGGATCGCTGGGCGTGCCGAGCGCATGAGAGATGATCGCGGCGGCGGCCGATACGCCGATACCGACCGGGCCACCAACGAGTCCCGCAAGAAGCGGGGCGGTGCGGCCGATATTCGTCGCTACTGTTGACCAGTCCATCATGCTGCTCCCAGAAGAAGATTAGAGGCCATTCTGTCCGTCCAACCGCGGCTGAAACTCGACCACGTATGCAGGTTTCTCAGATACCGCAGGCGATACGCCGCGAAGCGCATGACGAACTTCATCGGGTCCGTGTTTTTCACCGCGTCTAATGTGTCTGGACCGAACTTGCCATCTTCTTTCGCGCCGGACGCCTTTTGCATCCACAACACCACGAGTCCGCCGTTGTAGTTGGCGTCGAAAATCTGGAAGGCCACGCGTGCATCGAGCTCGTCCAGATGCAACGGGTCCCAGTACTTCTGTTTGGCGATCTGTCTCGCGGTGTCGAGCGGCAGGTCCTTCATGGCGCCGTTATAGCCCTGATTGCGTGCGACGCGCGCTGTGATGCCCCACATCGTCTCGCCACCGGGGTCAGCCGGATTGAAGGAATAACCGCCTTCGTTTCCGATCAACGCCTTAAATGCATCCTCGAAATTTTCCATCGATCATTCCCTTCCATTGAGTGTCGTAACGAACAAGACGTACTTCGATCAGGCCATTGAGGCCGCGTTGGTTTCAACGTTGCCGCGCGTTGTTTGTGCCGTCTGCAGGCGTTTGTCCGGGGACGTATAACCGCGAGTCACGAGGGATTGCGGCACTTCGACCGGCGGCACCAATAGTTGCCGCGTGAGCACGCCGCGCACGACAAGGCAGAAGAAGCTGATGGTGAGCAATGCGAAGACCCACGGCAACACATACGGCCACAGTTCTTTCGGCCCGCGACCGATGAAGCCCGCAGCACGCAACCCGAGCGGCATCAGGCCGGCGAAATAGTCACTGCTACGGCGAGAGATGCCTTGAGGCACAGACCGGCTTCGCGAATGCATGGACCGGCGTTGACCTTGCACACTCGACATGACGCACCTCGGCTCAATCGATGTTGGGAACTACACGACTTGCGGTGGCGGCTGTCATGCATCGACCGTGCCACGCGCGCGAAAGCTTGCGCAGACGGCATGTGCGTCCATGCCCAGGCGATTGAACGGGGAAAAGTGTTGTGCGTGGACCAACTCCCGTTGCATGTGAGTCTGCCGAAGAGCGACAGGAGTGCTAAAGGGAGGGTGTCGAAAGAGATGAGACGCTCTGTTCAGCGATGCGCTTCAAAAAGCAAAAATGCCGTTCAGGTCAGAGACCGAACGGCATTTGTTTGGGCGCCGTGCTTTTCACACGGCCAGAAAGCGGCTTACAAGCGTTAACAAAATGAGTTCTTCAGTTTTCGCCAGCAGATGATGCAGCAGGCGATTTTCATGAAGGCTTCATGGATGAATGCAAGACGTTCGAAGCGGATGCGCAGTCGTCGAAAGTTATG
>NZ_PNXY01000079.1 GCF_002879865.1 Paraburkholderia rhynchosiae | reverse complement strand
CGATTCCGGCGACTGGCGCGAGATTACGAACGCCTGCCCGAAACATTGGCCGGCCTACACTTCGTTGTCTTCGCCATGCTCATGCTTGTACATGTCGCACAGACTATTCAAGTTCCTAACACCCTCTAGGCGCAGCTGCGCGCTGACGCAGCGAATCGAAAGGAGTACCAAGGAGAGTTGACGTGATAATGAAGCGCATATTCAGTCTGATGCTGCTGCTGGCGATCGTGGCAACCATGGCGGGTTGCGCGTCGCTAAAATGCATTCCGACGTGCTGACTGATGGCCGTGGACGACACGCCGTCGGCGAGGCTGGCTGCACATGTTGAACGACCGTTATTGGAAAATCTGGAGGGCAGTTTAGGGTCGCGTGCTGTCGATCGCAACCGTGCGAGGGTCGGGGGGCGTACGCCGATTGCATAAGGCAGTGGTCGGCCATGAACGGCCGTTCGAGGTCGTCGTCCAGTTTATATGCCCGGGGTCTCATAGCCCCTTGCTCAACGACCGCTTTGCGGCGAGCGAATCACGGGTGATACTGCCTCGATCCGGCCACAAGCGGTCGTACAGTTCCTCCGCTCTTAGGTCATGCGAGTGCCTCTTCGAGACTCGTAAGCGGCCATCCGATCATATTCATGATGTAGATGACGGTCTCATCAGCTAAATCCATTTGGGTACATCGATACGTGGCTGGCGACGTAACGACTCAATCAATTCGTTTGGGTCGCTATGGATAGCGATGGATTCGCGATGTGCGAAAGGCAGAAATCTCTGCTCAACCATGTGATCGATGAAACCCATGAAGGGCATGAAGAAGTTCGCAGTGTTCAACAGACCCAAAGGCTTGTCGATTTCCTGCAACTGGTTCATCGTCCAGGCTTCCATCACTTCTTCAATCGTTCCGATTCCTCCGGGCAGTGCAATGAATGCGTCAGCAAGCTCGACCATCCGCTCCTTGCGCTTTCTTAGCGTGGATGCGATCTCGCAATGAGTTAGAGCCGAATGCGAATGGCCGCGCCGATGCAGGCTTTCTGTGATGACGCCGTGCACCTGGCCTCCCGCCGATATTGCCGCATCGGCTACAGCACCCATCAATCCTTTGGTCGTCCCGCCATACACTACCTTTATGCCCGCACCTGCCAAGGCCAGGCCGAGCTTGCGCGCGTCCTGTGCGTATTGTTCAGAAGCACCGAAGTTCGAGCCGCAAAAAACGGCGATAGCGTTGATTGTGCGCGACGGCGTTTCAGTCGAGGTTTTCGCTGGCATGCTGAAGCTCAAGAGAGTTGAAATGGGACGTGAGCGCTTGATCGGCCACGCGACGGGCGAGTTCCACGGACTCCGCACGTGCGCCAGTCCCTTCTACTGAGAAGAAGAGCAGATTGTTGAGTCCGATCGACGCCAGAACGGCCTTCAGATAGGGCGTCAGGAAATCAGGCTGATGAGCGCTCGTTCCGGAAAAGCGTCCGCCGGACGCTACCGCGATGTACACAGGTCGATCGTGCAGCATGCCCTTCTTGCCCGAGGTTGCCATGGTGAACGTCCGTCGCGCACGAACCACATGATCGATCCACGCCTTAAGGGAGGACGGCACGCTGAGATTGTGCATGGGCGTTCCGATGACAACCACGTCCGCCCGCTCAAGCTCCGCGATCAACTGGTCGGACATGGCGGACGACCCCTTTCCGTAGGGTCCCGCATCGTTTGAATGCTGCATGAACGCATAGTCCGCATCGACGTGCGGTAGCGCTCCATCACCAAGTCTGCGGACGACCAGTTCGGCCTTGGGATTTCTTTGAAAAAGCATCTCGACGATTTTCCTCGAAAGCCTTTGACTCTCTGAGGACTCTCCCCGGGCACTGAATGTGAGATGCAGGATGTTCATCTATGTGGCTCCCAAAGTTCCGTTTCAAGGCAGCGGTGCTGTGTTCTTCTGATGCGCCTGGATCGCTTGATGAAGGCGTCGCGTGGGAATACTCTAACGAGGGGATGGTTCAACTAACAGAACCAAGAATTGAGTTTTCGTATAGACCATGATGACGACATCGAAATGAATAGCGGACAATGCCGAAGCGGCAGACCAAACTCTCATTGCTGCGAGCAGCATGAAACGCCTGTTTCGCATGCCTTGGTTCAATCCTTTTCCAGACGCGCAAACGCGACCGCTCATGGTCAAATTGAAAACATCCATTGTTTCGCCGCTCGACCCGACCGCAGAAACTCCGCTCTATCGCCAGATCTATGAGCGTCTTGTGTCGGTCATCGCGGATGGCACGCTCAAGCCCGGCGACCGAATACCCTCCGCGCGCGCCCTGACGACCGAACTGGGTCTGGCCCGGGGCACGGTGAATACTGCGTATGAGCTATTGGCCGCCGAAGGGTACGTCGTCTCGCGAGGTCAGGCGGGAACCATCGTGACGCCCGGCCTCCGGGCGCGGATTCCAACACGCGAAGTGCAGCCGAAGTTGAGGGCCGCGCCAGACCCGCCCAGCTTCCGTCCCGATTCCATCTTGCCGTTTCAGATGGGCTTGCCCGCACTTGACATGTTTCCCCGAAAGATTTGGGCCCGGCTGGGCGCGAACCGTATTCGTGCGACGCAAGCGTTCGACATGGTTCACCCGCCAGTGTGTGGCCTGGAGGAGCTGCGCGCGGCTATCGCGACATACGTTCACGTCTCGCGCGGCATCAAGTGCGCCCCAAGGCAGGTGTTCGTAACATCAGGCTATCGTCACTCGATCGAACTCATCTCTCACGCGCTTTTCAACGCGGGCGATCAGGTGTGGTACGAAAATCCGGGATACCCGCCGACCCGGCAGTTGATGGGTATGCTGAATCTGAACGGAGTTCCCATTCCGGTGGACGAAGAAGGGATCGATGTTGCCCGCGGCATCGAACTCGCACCGCGCGCGCGGGCGGTGATCGTGACTCCCGCCCATCAAAGCCCCTTATGCGTAACACTTTCGTTGCCCCGCCGGCTAGCCCTGCTGGAATGGGCTGCGCAAAACAAGGGATGGATTATCGAAGATGACTACGATGGCGAGTATCGCTATATCAGCCGGCCCTTGCCAGCGCTGAAAAGCCTGGATGGAAACGGAAGAGTTCTTTATGCAGGCACTTTCAGCAAGGTGCTGATGCCGAGCCTTCGACTCGCGTATCTTGTCGTCCCCGGAACGCTCGTCCAACGCTTCGAGCAGGTCTTTCACACGCTTGGCACAGGCACGTCCCACCTCGTTCAGGCGATGGTGGCATCTTTCATGAGAGAGGGGCACTTTGCGCGGCATATTCAGCGAATGCGCAGGCTATATGCCGAACGACGCGATGCAACGGTCGCGGGTCTGGAAAGTGCACTGGGCAACTACGTGGACATTGATGCGCAACCAGGCGGCATGCATTTGATCTTGCGCTTACGCTGCCGCCGGTCAGACCGACGGCTCGTTGCGAGTATGGGTGAAAACGGCCTGTACGCCGAAGCACTTTCGGATTGGGGCGAGGGACGACAAGTCGGATCGGCGCTGCTCGTCGGGTTCACGAACGTTGACAGTCAGGCAACCGCAGCGCAACTCGGCAAGCGAATCCTGGCGCTGATGTGACCGGTTCGACTCATGCGCCAAGAATCATGGCATAGCGCGGATGCAAGTTCATGGTCCTTTTGAACTGGACCAAGGTGAGACAAGATGAAGCCTCTTAAACGATCAATCAGAGAGGTTCTTCATGACACAACGCATCAACTACAGCAAGGCGTCGCCGGACGCGTATCGGGCGTTCGGTGAAGTACATTCGATACTTCAGAAATGCGGCCTTGCGAAGGAACTGGTCAACCTCGTGTACCTGCGCGTCTCGCAGATCAATGGCTGTGCTTTCTGTATCGATATGCACACGCGAGACCTGAAGAAGCTCGGGGTATCGGAGGAAAAGCTCACCCTTCTGCAGGTCTGGCGCGACGCCGGCACGCTGTTCAGCGCGCGCGAGAAAGCAGCGATCGCCTGGGCGGAAACGGTCACGCGGGTGGCTGAAACACACGCTCCCGATGAAGATTACCAGGCGGTGGCGGCCGAATTCGATAACAAGGAACTCGCTGACCTCACCTATGCGATCAGCTCGATGAACGCCTTCAATCGTCTGGGGATCGCCTTCCGCACCGCTCCGGCTGCGGCATACGCGAAAGCCTGACATCGCTCATATCGTACGGAGTTTCACTGATGGCATGGCTACTACTTGGCCTGGCGGGCGTGCTTGAGATCGCTTTCGCCTTTGCGATGAAGGCTTCAGACGGCTTCACGCGACTGACGCCTGGGCTGCTGACGGTCGCGACGGGGCTGTCGAGCGTCGTTCTGCTTTCCGTGGCACTTCGTACGGTGCCGGTCGGGACCGGTTACGCCGTGTGGACCGGAATCGGGGCGGCGGGTACGGCAATCCTTGGCATCGCTTTGCTCGGAGATTCGGCCGCACCGTTGCGGGTGTTTTTCATTCTGCTGATTCTCGGTGGCGTGATCGGACTCAAGTTTGCATGAGCGCGCTCGATACGCCTGTGACCGCCGACCTGACGAAAGTCGGATCAATTTCTTGGACACAGGATTTCTCAAGACTCTTGTAAAAAAGCAGCGGCCATAAGGATTGCGCACTAAATCTATTTTTTGGAAGTGCCGGAGTCGCCTCTGGCCAGTTCGGCTCGCAGTTCAACAGCGGAGATTTCGATGACCAGCTATGACCCCAAGATCACAGCAGTTCTTTGCGTGGATCTGTACAACGACTTTCTGAGTGATGGAGGCAAGCTATTTCCGTGGATCAAGGACATCGCCGAAGAGAACAAAATGGTCGACAACCTTGAGACGATCGTACGAACGGCGCGTAACTCTGGCGTCACGATTTTTCACGTGCCGCACCATTGTTGGGAGTCGGGTGACTACGTGAACTGGAAATATCCGTCGCCTTACCAGCTTGGTGCCGCTGAGCGCCAAGCCTTTGCAAAGGGAACATGGGGCGGTACGTTTCACGACGAATTTCAAGTGCAGCCAGGGGACATTGTTGCGACTGAGCACTGGGCATCCAGCGGCTTTCCAAATACCGATCTGGATCAACTGCTTAAGAGGAACTACAAGGAAAAGATCATCCTGATTGGACTGCTTGCGAACACCTGCCTTGAAGCGACGGACCGCATCGGGATGGAACTTGGCTATCACGTAACTCTCGTTCGGGATGCGACCTCTGCGCGTTCACATGAAGCACTTCGCGCTGCCATGGATATTATTGAGACTTCCATAATTCATGACGTCACCACAGCGTAGCCTGCATCCAGCAAGCGGCAATGATCGAAGGCCGCTTTTGAGCGCTCTTGAGCTTGTTGCGGGCGCTCGCGTGCAGTTCGCCGAGAT
>NZ_PNXY01000078.1 GCF_002879865.1 Paraburkholderia rhynchosiae | reverse complement strand
CTCAACCTACGCGCAGCAGGGCGCGACGCTCACGAGCGCGGGCACCGTGACGATGACCGGCAACGGTCTCGCGAACCAGTACACGGTGAACGCCGCAGGCGATATCTCCGCCGCCGGCGCCACCGTCCAGTCGGTTCAGGACCTGAGCATGACGGCGGGCGGCAGCCTGGCGATCGGCGCCGCGCAATCGGGCGGCAGTGTGAACCTGACTGCCGGCGGTGACCTGTCGGCGGGCTCGATCGCCACCGGCAACAATCTGACGCTCACCACGACCGGCAAAACGGGCAACGGGGACCTGAATGTGGGTGGCGCGGTCTCCGCGCCTGGCGCGGTGACGCTGAACGCCGCGCGCGACATTACCGTGAATGGCTCGGTGACCGGCGGTTCCGCAGTCGGCATCAACGCCGAGCGCAACGCGGCAATCAACGGTCAGGCCGCATCAGGCGGCACCCTGTCATTGAGCGGCGCAACGGGCACGGTCAGCACGGCCGGCGACGTTCTGGCGAACGGTGACCTCTCCGCCACGGCGGGGCAGACCATGACGCTGGGCGGCAACGTCAGCACGAGCGGCAATACGACGCTCGCGGCTGCCACCGATCTCACCGTTTCAGGCAGCGTGTCGGGCAACGGTACGGGGTCATTGCGCGCTGGCCGCAACCTGTCGGGCAGCGGCACGGCGAGTTTCGGGCAGGATGAGACATTGAACGCCGGCCAATCTCGGCAACACGCTCACGATCAATACGCAGCAGCTCAATAACTCGGGCACGTGGGCGATGCCGGGCAACAGCGTGGCGATCAATGCGACGCAGGGCTTCAGCAACAGCGGGACGATCAGCAAGGCGGGGGACATCACGCTGTCGACCAACGGCACGCTGACCAACAGCGGCACGATCTCTGCCGGCAACGACGTCAATCTGTCCGGCACGATCGTCAATCAGGCGGGCGGCACCATCCAGGCGAATGAAGACGTCAATCTGACCGGCGCCACAACCAATGCGGGGACGGTCAGCGCGGTACGCGACGTCAACCTCAATGGCAGCAGTTACGACAACAGCGGGGCGTCGACAGCGGCGGGGCGCAATCTGACTGCGAACCTGTCAGGCGATCTGACGAATGTTGGCGGCACCGTCACCGCGCGGAACGACATCACGATCACCGCGGCAGACGTGAACAACAGCCGGGCCGGGGCGAACACGACGACCACGACGACGTCGACAACCACGATCGATGCGGCGGGTCTGGACTCCGCGTTCCTCTCCGCTGCGGCCGGATCGCTCAACTTCGACATTGTGGTTACCAACCCTATCGACTATTCGACCAACGAATACACCGCGTCGATTACCGCCCGGGTCGGCGATTTCCAGCCGGCTGCCGCAACGGACGTGACGGCGGCCGACCTGAGCGGCGGCACGTTCAACGGTATCGCCCTGCCGACGGTCACCCAGACGACCACGACGACGCAGCCCAGCGGTCAGAGCGGCGTGATTGCCGCCGGACATGACCTGTCGATCACCACCGGCACGTTGAATAATCACGGCAGCACGATCTCCGCCGGGAACAATATCACCCTGAACGTCGCCTCGCTTGACAATGGAGGCGATGCGGCCGTCACGACCATCACCGACAGCATCGATGCTGCTTCGTATGCGGGTTTTCTCACGCAACTGAAGGCGGCGTATGCAGCAGGAACGCTCGCCGCGATGCTTGAGTCCGTCGATGCGCTGGGCAATCCGTCTGGCGCAATGATCGCACCAGCGAACGTGATCCCGACAACCGGACCGCCGGCCGCGCAGACATCCACCGTCACCGTCTTTACGAGCCAGAACGCCGGCCAGATCGTCGCGGGCAACAACCTGTCGCTGACCGGTACCGGCGCGAGTCTGACCAACGCTGGAAATCTCTACGCCGGCCAGGATGTGCGGGTGAGCGCGAACAGCTTCACCAACCAGGGCTATCACGCGGAAAACGTGACGTCGAAGGCTGGATGCGCGGCCGGCGTTTCCGTCCAGAACTGTGGCTATTTCGGGACCATGCTCGGCTATCCGGACCCGGAGCTGCAGTACCAGCGTCCGGGGCAGGATTTCACCAACGCGATGACCTACGCGGCGATCGCCAAACTGCTTCTGCAGAATTACGCAATCTTCGGCCCGCATAACGACTCGTTCCTCGTCTATGGCGACCAGACGGACACGCAGACGTACAGCTACACGCAGACGAACAACACGGTATTTGCGGGCCGCGATCTGATTATCGCGGCGCCGACGGTGAACAACACGTACGGCAACCTGCTCGCGGGCCGTGACGCGGTGATCGGCGGCGCCGGCACGACGCGCGACAACACGAATCCTTCGAGCCCGCAGACGAACCTGACGCAATCCGCCAGTCTGACCAACACGTCGGGCAATATCCAGGCGGGCCAGGACATCGCGATCAGCACCGCCGCGCTCGTCAATACGCTGGCGGCATCACTGCGCCGTTTGCTGGACAAGCGCTGGGGTCGCACCGGCTGAACGTACTCCTGAAACGGCTCACCGATGCGTTTGTAGCGGCGGGTTATGCGACGACCCGCGCACTGCTCGGGCCGCAGAATCTCGGCGCCGGCACGCTGCGGATCATTGTCGAGGTCGGGCGCATCGGCGCCTTTACGGTCAACGGCCAGCCGGTCCACCGGCTGAAGAAGGATGAAAGATCGGCCGGCGGTGGCTGGCTCACCGATGAGGGCTACCAGTCGGCCTTTCCGGCAGCGCCTGGGGATCCACTGCAGGTATCGGACATCGATCAGGGCGTGGCGCAGATCAACCGCCTGCGCCGCAACCAGGCGCAGGTGCAGATCCAGCCCGGCCAGAGCCCGGGCGAGTCGATCATTGCGATCGCGAACCCATCGGGCGACCGGCTGTACTACAACCTGGGCGTTGATAACTACGGCAGCGCGTCGACGGGCGTCACGCGCTATCGCGCCAGCGTCGAAGCGGACAACCTGATCGGCCTGCAGGAATCGCTGAGCCTGAATTTCGTCGACAGTCTCGATAGCAATGCGATTGTCGGCTCGCTCGCGGTGCCGTTTGGCCGGAACACGTTCAGCTATACGCTATCGGATTCCGAATACCAGCAGGTCGTCGGGACCAGCGCACTGGAATACGGACGCACGCTCAGCCACATCCTCGGCTGGAACTACGCACTCGGGCGCACGCTAACCGATATCACCAGCGTCGATGCAACGCTCTCATGGCGACGGACCGATCGCGAGATCAACAACATCGAGCTGAACCCGCAGCACATCGCGGTGCTACGGGTGGACGGCAACTGGCTGCACAAGTTTATGTTCAATGACGCACCGGGCAACGCGACACTGAACGCCGGCATCTCGCAGGGGCTGCCGTGGCTCGAAGCCAGTCATGATGCCCACGCAATCCCGAGGACCGACGCGCACAGCCAGTTCACGAAGCTCGATGCGACCGCGACCTTCACGGTACCGCTGCCGAAGTTCGGTCCCGGCCAGCTCGCGTATCGCGGGGTGCTGGGCGGCCAGTTCACCAACGTCGCGCTGTACGGCTCGGAGCAGCTGTATCTGGGCGGCATGGATACGGTGCGTGGCTTCCGCTCGGGCGAGCTCGTGGGCGACCGCGGCTTCTACTCGCGCAACGAGATTGCGTGGACGAACCTGCCGGCCTGGCACGACGGCCGCATCGAGCCGTACATGTTTCTTGATGCGGGCAAGGCGAGCCTCATTGCCGTGTCCGGTTTTCCGACGCTGGCAGGCGTGGGCGCAGGACTGCGCGCGCAATGGCAGTGGCGTCAGCGCGTGATTTCGGGCGAGCTCACCGTGGGACGCGCGTTCATACAACCGGCCAGTCTTGGCCCACGGGCCACACTCGTGCTCGGCACGGCCAACCTCTTTTTTTAAGGACAACCCATCATGAAAAAACACTCATCCTTCGGCCATAACCTCCGCCTGCTATGCGTCACGGCGTTCGCGTCCGTCGCACTGAACTTGATGATGACGGGCAGCGCGCAGGCCGCCGAGATGGCAGCAACGGCGAATGCACCGGCCGCCGTTTCAGCGCTGCCGGCGGGCACCGTCGCAATCGTCAACGGCGTAGCGATTCCACAGGCACGGCTTGACGAGGCGGTGCCGGCGACCGTTCAGGGCGCGGGCCACCCCGATAGTCCGCAGCTTCGTCAGATGCTCAAACAGCAACTGATCGTCCGCGAGCTGTTCCGCCAGAACGCCGAGGCCGCGCACTACGATACGAAACCCGAGGTCCAGCAGGCGATCAACGCGGCGAAGACCAATGCCGAAACGCAGCTCTATCTGCGTGACAGCATCCATCCGGAACCCGTGACGGACGCGCAGGTGAAAGCCCGCTACGATGAGATCGTCGCGTCGCTGGGCAAGGACGAATACAAGCCGGGCATTATCACGGTGGCGGATGACGCGACTGCCAGCAAGGTGATCGCACAACTGAAGTCCGGCACCGCGTTCGGGACACTGGCCCGTCAGTACAGCAGCGCGCCGACCGGTCCGGCTGGCGGAGAGTTGCCCTGGGTGAGCTTCAGAACGCCCGCGGCAGAAGGAAAGACGGCCGGTCTCCCGCTTGCCGTCGCACAGGCTTTGACCAGGCTGCCGGTGGGTGCGGTGACGCCCGCGCCGGTTACCGTGGACAACCTTCGCGTGATCGTGAAACTGGATGCAAAGCGGCCCACACAGGTGCCGGCCTTCGATGAGGCGAAGGACACGATCCGCCAGCAGTTGCAGGCGATTGCGCTCGAGAAGGCCGCAGCGCAGTTCTCGGGCCAGCTGCTCAAGGGCGCCTCGATCCAGCAGTAACGCCCATGCGACCGTGCGGGTATTGCGGCTCACATTCCGTCACCCGCAAGGGGAAAACCGGGAGCCTGCCACTCTTCTACTGCAATGCCTGCAGGCGCAAGTTCAACCGTCGCACCGGCACCGCGTTCGTGCGCCAGAAGGACAGTGACAAACAGCGGCAGATCATCCGTTACCTGGCCTTACCGCTTCCCGTCAGCCAGAGAGCGGCCATTCTTGACACCGATCCGAAGAACAGCCGGCGCTGGATCAGGATCTTCTCGCTGCGCTGTAACAGATCGAGGCGCTGGCGCCACTGCGCAACCGGTTCCGGCTGGGTGTGCGGCCAACCAGCCATACGCTATGCGCGTGGGTGCGGAGAGCAACGGCTCGAGGTGCGAGCGGACGCGAGTGCCGTATGCAGCCGATGCGGACGGATCTTCTCGATGCGGCGTGAGGTGGGCGAATGCAACGGCGTACTGGAAATCGGGCCGCCAGACTGGCGCGAGATCAACGCGGACAGCGCGTCGTCCGCCAGCAGATGCACGGAGCGTCCGCGCCAGCGGCCGCCGCGGACTGTCACCACATAAGCATCGCACTCCTGAGTTGCCGCGATGACATTCGTGGCGTACACCCCTTACACGCTGGAACCGCACTGATAACGGTGAGTCCGATGAGCAATAATCAATTCGGCATCCGAAGTTTTACATAAGCAAAGTTGTCAACAGGGACAGCGGTTGTTTGTGCCTTTATTATCTCTTTGAGGAAGTTCTGGGTACTGAGTCATGGAGGCTGGCGGTGGTTCTGCCAATCGCGGTGTTCAGATCATCAACCGTAATTTCACGCTGCTTCTTGGTGCCGATCCGGCGTTCCTTCGGTTTCGGCGTCTGCCCCTGATTGGTTCGTGACGGCGAACCCGATGCACGGCGGTTGTCACGGTCGGCCTGAACCAGTTGCGCGACCTGCAGCACGTGCCCCAGCCGCTTGTGATCGACCACCGCACCCTGATCAATCTCGGAGAGCCGGTCGTATGGGCTGCAGGGGAGGGCGATGCCATCCGCGCGGATCTCGATGCGCCCGTCGTGATACTCGTACACATCAATGTAGCGTCCGACCAGCCGGCGGTTCGCGTCCGTGTCATCCAGCAGGTACATCACGCGGTCGTACTGAACGGTCAGCGATCTGGTCACACGTCGCGTCTCGCGCCACGTCATCAGCAGGTCGAGATTCTCGTCACCCCGCAGCGGCCGGTGGGCGTCG
>NZ_PNXY01000077.1 GCF_002879865.1 Paraburkholderia rhynchosiae | reverse complement strand
GCTAAAGCGGCAATCGTCCAGGCGTTTGGGTCGGGATATTCGTAGTCCACGGGTGCATGTCCCGCCTCGACTGGCAGCTCGCTGCCAGTCCCACCAGTATCGATGAAAGCGGGACGGACTATCTATATTGGGTCGGGCTGCGTCAGTCCTCTCTTCGAACTCATCGCTGGAAAGCGGCCAGTGGAATTCCGCTGCCCTGAAGCGGTCAGTCGTCAGTGCGTACTCCCGACCCTGACCAGCCCTTCGGGCCGAGATTGCGGGTGTCCGTTTTAGCGTTGATATCGGCCTGTCGTTGTTCGACTGCAGTACTCAGTTCCTCCGTCTAGCCAGTTTGGTACCTTGAGGAAAGCACTCTAGCCATAGCCAACATTTGCCGCTTGCCGCCCGCGAGCGTCTGCGCGGTTGCAGAGTCCATTTGAGGTCAACCTTCGTTCCAGTGAAGGTCAGATGGGAACGCGTATTAAAGCGTCGCAGAGTACCTGCAAAGCGTGAACCGAAATGATGGTGTCGTAAGAAGGCGGCACAGGAACAAGCGCCTGTGCCGCTGCAGGAACGACAAGTCTGGAAGCGGAGTTTATAAGGAAACAAAAAGACTGCTAAAACGCGATTACTTCTCCACGACGCCCAGTAACGTCTGTCTGCCTCCAACATATCTGTACAGCGAAATTACGCCGTGCCGCAGATCACCTTTCGAATCGAACTGCGTTTCACCGAGCACACCGTGGTAGTCGGTGGCCGGCATCGCGGCGAGAATCTTCGCGGAGTCGGTCGATTGCGCGCGCTTCATCGCAGCGACGATAACGCCCACCGCGTCGTATGCGAACGGCGAGTTCAAGACCGGTGCATAGCCAAAACGCTTCTTGTAACGTTCGACAAAAGCTGGTCCTTCGACCATTTTCAGCAGCGGCGCACCGGCAATCGAGCAGATCACGTTATCGGATGCGTCGCCGGCAAGTTTCGCGAGATCGTCGGCACATAAGCCGTCGCCGGCCAGTACTTTCACCGTAATGCCGAGTTGCTTCGCCTGCTTCGCGAACGGGCCGCCCGTGCCGTCAAGTCCACCGTACATGATCGCGTCGGGCTTTTCGCCTTTGATTTTCGTGAGAATCGCGCGAAAATCGACCGCCTTGTCGGTGCTCGCGTCATGTGACAACACCGTGATGCCGTCCGCCTTCGCCTGCTTCTCGAATTCGACGGCAAGTCCCTGACCGTAGGCGGTCGAGTCGTCGACGATCGCAACCGTTTTCACCTTCAGCGTTTTTGCCGCGTAGTCGGCAAGCGCCGGACCTTGCTGAGCGTCCGTCGCGACTACACGATACGCGGTCTTGAATCCCTGCAGCGTGTACGCCGGATTCGTCGCGGATGGCGAGACCTGCACGATACCCGCATCGTTGTAGATCTTTGAAGCGGGAATGGTCGAGCCCGACTGCATGTGCCCGACCACCGCGACAACCTTGTCGTCCGCCAGTTTCTGGGCAACCTGAGTCGCCTGACGCGGGTCGCCGGCATCATCCTGTGCGTCGAACACCAGCGTCACCTTGCGTCCGCCGATCATGAGGCCGGTCTGGTTGATTTCCTCGATCGCGAGGCGCGCGCCGTTTTCGGTGTCCTTGCCCAGGTACGAAGCCGGTCCGGTCACGGGCGCGGCTTCGCCGATCTTCACCATCTCGTCGGCACGGGCGACGCCCATTGCAGCGGCCGCCAACGTTCCCAGAATGCCGACAGTCGCCATGCCGCGACCCAAGGCTGTGCTTTTGCTCATGCTTCACCCGAAAAAGTAGTTGTGATTGGCCGGGACGAGCGGCCAGCGCCGTCCGTCGACCGGACGCACAAGCCGCATGCGTGTCAATGCGGCCGGTATGCCTGCCTTCGCTGGAGCGTTCCGCACCTCGGGGCGCGGCGTCGTTCGTTAGCGGTTACAAATTTATGCAGCCAGAATGCTGCGGCATTGAATCGATCTGCCGGAAAATAGAAGAATTGCGGCAAGCGCCAGCCACACCGATTCGCAACCCGTCACCGTATAATCAGAACGAACCGCCCACGAGTTCGCGCATGCCGACTGCTGACCCTCCTCCTAGCGTTTCCCAGCCCCATGCGCAGGCGGCTCACGAACTGGTCGAGCAGTTGGACGCGTTACCGCGTACGCTCCAGAAACGCGCAAGCCGCTCCGAAGCGGAATTGAGCGTTGGCATCCTCTTATGGCCGCGCTTTCCCATGCTGTCGCTCGCCGGCCTGTGCGATGCGCTGCGCCATGCCGCGGATCGCGGCGACCAGAGCCGTCAGTTGCGCTGCCTGTGGACGATCGTCGGCGTGCAAGGCGAATCGGTGGAGGCGAGCTGCGGTATTCCGGTGCAGGTGCAGTCCGCGTTTGCAGACGTCACGCAATTCGACTATCTGGTCGTGATAGGCGGCCTGCTGCCGCATCTCGATCACGTCGACCGTCGCTACTGGGACTATCTGAAACAGGCCGTCCACGCGGGCATTCCGCTAGTCGGCATGTGCACCGGCAGCTTCGTGCTGGCGCGCGCGGGCCTACTCGAAGATCGCGTCGCCTGCGTGCACAGCTTCCATCTCGACGACTACCGGCGCATGTTTCCGGCCTTGCGTGTCATCACGCACGCCGACTATCTGATTGACGGCGACCGCATCACCTGTGCGGGCGGGATTTCCGTGGTCGAACTGGCCGCGCGCCTGATCAGCCTGCATTGCGGGCCGGATCGCGCGTCGAAGGTGATTCATCAGATGACAGTGAGCCGTCAGGGCGGCTCCTCGTTTGTCGAGCGGCGCGCGGCGCTCGGCTACCTTTCCGTCGACGATGCCACGGTGCGTCACGCGGTGCTGCTGATGGAAGAGAACCTCGAAGCACCGCTGAACATTGCCGTCATCGCGAAGATGATCGGCACCAGCGTGCGCAATCTCGAACGCGCGTTCATGGCGGAGATGGACACATCGCCGAACGAGTTCTATCGGCGCATGCGCCTGCGCTACGCGCGCTGGATGCTCGTCAACACGGCACGCAAGATTACTGACATTGCGTACGAGTGCGGCTTCGCCGACTCCGCACATTTCATTCGCGTGTTCCGCGGGGCTTATGGCGTGACGCCGGGCAAGCTACGCGCGTCGCGGAGCGCTGCCGCGGCCTGACCCTCGCGGACCGCGCGCGGCGCATTTCGTCTCGTCCCTCAAACATCTGTCGCGTTTCTTCTATTTTCCGGCAGATCGGTGCAATTCCTCTGCGTCGATGCCACCGTACAGTGCAGTTATCGGGCACACCATGCATCGCGTGGCACACGCCCCAACGCAAATCACCCCAGAGAGCGAGTACGGCAGCATGCGGATATTGATCGTCGGCGCAGGCGTCATCGGCTTGTCGAGCGCGTATTACCTGAGTCGCGCGGGCCACGACGTGACGGTCGCCGACCGGCACGCGGACGTCGCGGGCGAGACCAGTTCCGGCAACGGCGGCCAACTGTCGTACAGCTATGTCGCGCCGCTCGCCGGCCCTGGCGTCGTCTCGCAGCTGCCGCGCTGGCTGACGCAGCGCGATTCGCCGGTGCGTCTGCGGCCCAAGCTGAGCGTCGAGCAATGGCGCTGGTGCTTCGCATTTCTTTCGGCATGCACTCGCGAACGCAGCGAACTGACGACACGCAGTCTGCTGTCGCTCTCGTTCCTGAGTCGAACGCTCATGCACGAGCTGATCGGCACAGAACCCACGCTCGACTTCGACTTCGTTCGCTCGGGCAAGCTCGTGGTGCACCGTGACGCGAACGCCATGCAAAATGCCCTGAGTCTGCTCGAATTCCAGCGCACACTCGGTTGTGAACAGCAGGCGCTGAGCGCTGACGCCTGCGTCGAACTCGAACCGGCGCTCTCACACGTCAAGCCGCTTCTCGCGGGCGGCATTCATACACCGAGCGAGGAAACCGCCGATTGTTTGCGCTTCTGCGAAGGCCTCGCGGCCGTGTTGCGCGAACGAGGCGTTCGCTTGCTGATGAATACGCCGATCGACACTTTGAGACTCAACGCGAACGGCGACGTGGAAGCTCTCCAGAACGGCGCACCGCTCGCAACGGATCATATCGTCGTCGCGTCGGGCGCCGGGGCGGCACACCTTCTGAAGGCGCTGCATATCCGTGTGCCGGTGTATCCGCTCAAGGGCTACAGCCTCACGTTCGATCTGCAACCGGAGACGGTCGCGCCGCGCCTCAGCGTCACGGATTTCAGCCGCAAAGTTGTTTATGCGCGACTGGGTGATCGATTACGCGTTGCGGGCATTGCCGATATTGAAGGCTATTCGCTCGAAGCCGATCCCATCCGGCTGGGGACGCTGCACACCGAGACAGCCGCTCTGCTCCCTGATTTGACCGGGTCCATCACTGCCCGCGAATGGACCGGCCTACGCCCGGCTACCCCACGCGGCACGCCGATTGTCGGACCGACACGTTACCGCAACCTGTGGCTCAACGTCGGCCACGGCGCGCTCGGATTCACGCTCGCGACGGGTTCCGCCGCGCTGCTCGCTGATTGGCTGGCAAGCAGCACCGGCCACGAACTGCGCCGCACGTTCGCCCTTTCCAATTAATGCCGCGATGCGATGCGATGCGTTTCGCGAGCGCGTTCCCCTACCTGATCCAACCCGCATGACAGCAAAGCCCAACATCCTGGTAATCGGCACCGGCGGCACCATTGCCGGCCGGGGCAAAGCCGCCGTGAACACGTCTGCCTACCTGTGCTCGGTGCTTGGCATCGACGACGTTCTCGATACCATCCCTCATGCCTTGGCGCTGGCCAATCTGCGCTCGGAGCAGTTGCTGCAAACGGGCTCCGAGAACTTCAATAACGAGCATCTGCTCGCAATCGGCAAGCGCGTTGCCAATGTGCTTGCCCGGCAGGATGTGGACGGTGTGGTGATCACCCACGGCACCGACACGATCGAAGAAACCGCGTATTTTCTGCATTTGACGCTCAAAAGCGTAAAACCGGTCGTCGTAGTCGGATCGATGCGCCCACCGTCGGCGATGAGTTCCGATGCCGCGCTTAATCTTTACGATGCAATCGCGGTCGCGGCGCACCCGTTGTCGCGCGGCATCGGTACGCTGGTGGTCGCCAATAGCGAAATACACACTGCGCGCGATGTCGTGAAGAGCAACAGCTTCAAGCTCGAAGCGTTTCGTTCCCCCTATGGTGCGCTTGGATATGTGATCGAAGGCGTGCCGCATTACTATCGCCGCCCATCGCGCGCGCATACGCTCGACACGCCGTGGTCGCTCGACAGGCTTGCCAGCCTGCCCAAAGTCGACATCGTCTACGGATACGGCGCACTCGAGTCCGATGCACTCGCGTCAATCGCCGCGAACGCGCGCGGGCTGATCTTTGTAGGCACTGGCAACGGCAACGTCGCCAGCCATCTGCTCTCGACACTTCGGGAAGCAGCGCGCCGCGGCGTGCACGTGGTTCGGGCATCGCGCACCGGCAACGGCATCGTGCTGCGCAATGGCGCGCAACCCGACGACGAGTATGGCTGGCTGACCGTCGGCGACCAGGTTCCGCAGAAAGCCCGACTGCTTCTCACGTTGGCACTCACGCAAGGCTGGGACACGAATACGTTGCAGGCCGCGTTCGAGCGCTATTGAAACCGCCGTTCCTGACGACCAACTCTCATCCGACCCGACACAACATCATGCATTTCATTACCGACTACCATGTGCGCCGTCTCATCACCATGCGCGACGCGATTGCCGAACTGCGCCTTGCGCTGATCGAACACGGCGCGGGCCGCGCATCGGTTCAGCCGCGCGTCAGAACGAAGGGCGAGCATGTATCGATCAGTGCGATGGGTGCAATCCTGCCGAGCGCGGGTGTGTGCGGTGCGAAGATCTATTCGACGCATCGCGGCCGGTTCGATTTCGTCGTTCCGCTCTTCTCGAGCGAAGACGGACAATTGATGTCGATTCTCCACGGCGACGCACTGACCGAATTCCGCACCGCCGCAGTCACGCGTATCGCCAGCGATGCGCTCGCACGGCCCGATGCACGCGTGCTCGCGGTGTTCGGCACCGGCCGGCAGGCCAGAGCCCATATCCGGGCGCTCGCCGACAATTCCAGCATCGAGCGCGTGCTGATCGCCGGAATCGACCATGTCGCACAGACGGTTGCGGAAATGCAGGCGTATTTCCCCGACAAACTGATCGAAGCCAGCCACGCGCACGCAGCCGCTCAGGCCGCCGATGTGATCGTCACCGCGACGCGAAGCGCGACACCGCTCTTTGACGGCACGTGTGTGAAGCCGGGCGCATTCGTCGCAGCGATCGGCTCGAGCAAACCCGATGCGCGCGAACTCGACGACGCGCTGTTGGCGCGCGCGAGCACGCTTGTCGTTGAGTCGCTGGAGCAGGCGCATACCGAAGCGGGCGATCTGCTGATGGCCGCGCCGGGTGTTGTCGACTGGGACCGCGTTGTCGAACTGGGCGCGGTACTCACGAATGCCCAGATTCCGGATCGCGCACGAGGCGACGTGACAATTTTTAAGTCGCTCGGCTTCGGTCTTTCGGACGTTGCGCTAGCCGGCTTGATCACACGCCGTATGACCCGCGAAGAGTAGTAGCACGCCTTCCAGATCATGTATCAAATCGACGAGACTGTGAGTGAATGACTGGCCGCGATAGCCCCACTTTGAGTCATTCGGCGTCACGGTGCGATGGTCGGTTCATGGGCCGCGTTGAGGCAATCCGCCTCGTTCTCCAGCAGGAGCCGAATCATGACCTCCCCACCGAACGTCAGCCCGCTGCGTCAGCGCATGATCGACGATATGCGCATGCGCCATCCCAAGGCGCCCGGCCTGTCCCTCGCGGGCGTCCGGTTGGCCATCCCTGACCACGCCGAGGGACTTCCCGTGTTGCGTACGCTTTCCTTGTGTACATGCTGTCGCCACTACCCCGGCGCAGCGA
>NZ_PNXY01000076.1 GCF_002879865.1 Paraburkholderia rhynchosiae | reverse complement strand
GCTAAAGCGGCAATCGTCCAGGCGTTTGGGTCGGGATATTCGTAGTCCACGGGTGCATGTCCCGCCTCGACTGGCAGCTCGCTGCCAGTCCCACCAGTATCGATGAAAGCGGGACGGACTATCTATACCGGGTCGGGCTGCGTCTGTCCTCTCTTCGAACTCATCGCTGGAAAGCGGCCAGTGGAATTCCGCTGCCCTGAAGCGGCCAGTCGTCAGTGCGTACTCCCGACCCGTTGCGGACTTTCGGCGTAGGTCGTCGTTGAAGACTGCTCCGGAACCGTCTTCGGACATTCCGTATGGAGCCGGGGCAACATCGATCACCGCCGCCGTGTGATTGGTCGATGGTTCCGCCTACTTTCCTGCGCCCTTCACCCCATCGGCAGCTAACAAAATCCATAGGTCAATTTTGCGCTGTGTGTCCTCCGGCATTTTCGTGCGTAGAGCGGGCCAGAGCTGCCCCATGCCCTCGATTGCCTTTGCGATGAAGGGCATGCAGTACTGTAGCGGCAGCGACATTATCTGTAACGCGCCAGGATCGCCAGCGTGAGTCAGTCGCAATTGGCTCAACGCGAACGGCAGCGTATGCACGTACTGAGATAACTGCATTATCACGTTGAGGTAATAGTCGTGATTGATCCCGCTCGCCTGATTACGGTCGCTTTGGATGCGGATGTACGCGGGCGCTTCGCTAGCAGCAATTTTCTGTTGGACCTTTCTTGAAAGATTTCCGTAGAATGGATGCGTCATTGCAGCGTCACGTAGCTTTTTCGCGTTGTCTCGGAGTTGTTCAATATCCGGGCCTTCCGCTCCAATACCATCTAACATGGTCAGCCGATGTTCCTTATCGTGAAGCTCCCATAGCAGGATTCGCATTTCTCGTTCGGGATCGGTCACAGGTTGCAATGCGATATACCCCAACGCATCGAACGACTCGACGAGTGTGCGAGCAATCGCACAAGCGGCACCGATGTCCCAAAGCTCCGGATTTGAACCGTTCTGAAGCGTCGGCGAGATGCGCCGCAAACTTATTGCGTGGCAGACCATCTTCGTAAAGATAATTTCGGCAAGTTTCAGATGCTCGTCGACGACCTGTCGCCCGGTCAGACGTCCGGAGAAGCCACGGGCCTCGCCCAGAATGAGGTCGTATTCAGCCAGTATTGCGGTGTATCGGCTGACGGTCATTTGATTGTTGTTGGCCATTCAATTCGCCCATGATGAAGTCCACTCGCGCAAGTTTATCGGGTTGTGGCGTGGGCAAAATCGTCTGTTTGAAGACTGACACTAAAAGCATAATTTTCACAACGACACGTGTGCCGACGGACGCGTTTGGCCGCAATGCGTCCTACGAAGAAGCGCGCCCATCGTCTTGGGCATGCGCCTCATGTAAAAGACTTAGACCGAACCACAACTGCTGGTCGTCGTTGTGTAGTTGCGGTGACCGCTTGCAAGGTAGACCCTTGCAACTGCAACGGGGTACCTCCATATTGCTGGACACCTGCCAGGCTGCCCGCTGGCGCCTCACGTACGATGACGGCGGAGTCCGCCGTCATCGTCTATCCCACCCGTGACGGGAGTATTCCTTGACCACCGTGCTATCTTTTCTGCAACCGCAGGACGATTCGTCGCCCCTCCTCGTGCGGGCCTACCTCTCGACGTCTTATCTGTCCGGCGCAGCGCTGCTGGCGAAAAAGGCCTATGCGATCGAAAACAATCCGGATGTTCTGAAGCGCGGGTTTGGCATGGTGGAGCGCGACGAACACCACGCCTGCGCGAGCGCAGCAATCGTCATGAGTGTGCTCGGCGTCGAAGCCTTCGTGAACGAACTCTTTGCGGATTGCGAAGTCGCCGGCGGAGGCAACCTGTTTGGCCTAACCGCATTGCAGGCCCGCAAATTGGCTAAAGTCTGGCGCGAGCCCCCGCAGACGAAGAGCAAGCGGGGCGGCCAATTCCGAAGGAACGATCTCGAATCGAAGCCTTCCTTCGAGAAGTATGCCGAGGTCCTGCGCAAGCTTGAACTGCGCGAACTCGGCTTCAAATCAAAGCCGGTCAAGGCAATGCAGACGCTGATTACGCTGCGCAATGCGCTCGCGCACTACAGGCTGGCGACCAATACGGTGAGGCCGCAACACGAGCAACGGGCGCGGGATCAGCTCGAGAAGGATTTGAAGCAGTATTTCCTCGACCACGACCAAATCGACCACAACCCGGTGACCGGCCTGAACAATGGCTACTTCCCGGACCGCGTGATTGGTCACGCCGTGGCTGAATGGAGTGTGCGGACCGCCGTTGGGTTCCTCGATCACTTCCGTGACCGGTTGTCGGTGACACCGCAGACTGGGCACCGTTGGCCGACGCAGGTAATGCTAATGACTCGCTAGGGTAGGAGTGCGGTCGCGCCTGCCCTTCAGCACTACAACGCGGTCAGCGGCAAAGGTACAAACTAAGTCCGCTGTTCAATGCGGAGCAGCCACCAAAATGACTGCGTAGCGCTGACAGTGACTGACTGCTCATGGCCGATAGCACCAGTTCGATGAACACTTTGCAGAGCCGACATTGGAATCCTCAACGGCGGCTTTCCGGTTGGTGGTGTGAACGCATACTGCCGGCCAAAAGCATAGGTAATTGGGCGGTCAAGAAGGTAGTCGGACGCTCCTAAAATCGCAGAACCAACTGTGCGAAGGAGGCTGTGATGACTTACTACACTGGGCTGGATGTGTCGCTGCGTTCTGTCTCGATTTGTATCGTTGATGGCCAGGGCCAGGTAGTGTATGAAATGAAGGTCCCGGCAGAGGTGAGCGCGATAGCAAAGGCGCTTCGTTCGTTCAGCTCCGACGTTTCGACGGTTGGATTCGAAGCCGGCACACTGACGCGATCCTGACGTATGGGCTGCAGCAGGCAGGATTCGACGTGGTCTGCCTGGAAGCCCGTCAGGTCAACGCAGCGTTGAGCGCGATGCGCAATAAAACGGATCGTAACGACGCCAGAGGCATTGCAAGGATCCTGCGCACTGGCTGGTATAGCCGCGTCCATGTGAAGAGTATCGAGAGTCACCATATCCGCGCACTGCTCTCGAGCCGCAAGGCCGTTCTGAACAAATGTGTCGATCTCGAGAACGAACTGCGCGGCTTGCTCAAGGTCTTCGGAATCAGGCTCGCGATAAAAGTCCCGCACGGTGCGTATGACGGTGTGGTGCGCCCACTTATAGAGGCTGATGCATTGCTTGTCAGGGCTCTTCTCCCGCTGCTTGATGCGCGTCAGGTGCTCTACCGAACTTTCCTCAAGCTTGATAACGAAGTCAAGGCCATTGTCAGGACCGATCCAGTCTGCCAGCGGCTCATGACCGTACCCGGTGTCGGCGTCATTACTGCGCTGACCTTCAAGGCGGCCGTTGATGACCCGAGCCGCTTCAAGTCTTCACGAACAGTTGCGGCCCATTTCGGGTTGACGCCACGGCGCTACCAGTCAGGCGAAATGGACAATCCGGGGCGAATCTCGAAGGCTGGTGACCCTGATGTGCGCTGCGCGCTTTACACCGCCGCCCATGCGCTGGTCTCCCGAAGTGCCTCCTGGTGCACGCTCAAGGCATGGGGCAAGCGACTGGAAAAGAGTCGTGGGCATCGCCGGGCCGTTGTCGCCGTCGCCCGCAAACTTGCCGTCATTCTGCACAGGATGTGGATCGACGGATCTGACTTCCGCTGGGGCTCAATGGAGGCGACGGCATGATGCAAACCGCTTACCAACATTGATCCCACTGGGAGCGTCCGAAGCGTGGACGATGGTCTGGAAGAAGCCGCAACTGACTGCTGCGCCCCGAGCGCGCCCAAAAGCGAGGCTCTCCATGCCTGTCCGACCAATGCGTGCAGCGTGCCGTGATTGATGAGCCGACTGCGGAAAGAAGCGTGACCCGCGCAAACGACGTTTCCAAAACCAAACCATCGGAGATCGACCCTTGACATCACCGCCCAATTAAAGAAGCAGTCTTTCGCTGACAGCCGTGAACGGCCATTCGAAGGACCGCTCAACTTCGGTAAGGGACGTCGACCCGGTCGCAGCTTGGGCGACGAGCCACGATTTACGGCGGCTAGCATCGACCGGACGAGCCACTTCCAGTTCGGCCATGAAACGGTCATTCGACACGGAGCCACGAATCGCGGACAATCGACCATACGCCCGCCACCACCTCGCATGGATCATGAAGCAGCGTGTTCGGATAAGGCTTGTTCAGAGGCAACAAGCCGAGTGTCGTGCGGCCGACAAGCCTGCACCCGGAGCGAAGGAATATTTGGAAGGTGACTATCGGTCGCGACTAGCCGCTATCTACCGACAACACAGAGAGCTGTTCAAGCGATTAGAAGACGCGTGAGCACGAGAAGGCCACATTGGACGGCGTTCCGTCTCGTCAACACGGCGGCTGACACGCCGCACGACCGCGCGGAAGAATGTTGAGACAAAGGTAGCCTACAGCGAAGCCTTCTGCGGTAGGCGCTCCCTAAACGCGTTCGAAGCGGTGTCAATAATCTTCCGGTAGCACTCTTTGACGTGCTTATCCCGTGCACCAGGGTGGAATGTCCTAAAACACTCGATGCCATTCGACCGGAAGTGCCAAAGAGCCTTTGGCTCGACTTTCACAGTCTGACGCTCCGGAAGCACAGCTTTCAAGGCGCGATCGTACGTGTGGCCGCTACCGAAGATGATTAGATCTGGCTTAAGCAGTTCGATTTCGAACTTGACGGCTGCTATCGAAAAATCAAACAAATGATCGGAATGTCCGATCGAGGTCCTAGAGTATCCGCGTTTCGGGCGGTGCCAGTCCATCTTCATTAGGTTGTTCCAGCAAACAGCCGCTCGATCGCCTCCAGCGAACGCATCGGCGAACCGCTTCCACCGCCGCAATAACTCACTATTACCGGTGCCGCGGGCGTGTTGATTCTCATAGCGAGCCTTCGCGATGTCGATCCTGTCCGGACGCTCGTAGAAGGCTCCCAGCTTGCCACACCAACCGTTAGTTTCTTTGCCAATGAACATGACTCGGACGGGCGCATCGAGGTAAGCCTGAGATACGCTCAGGAGAAACGGCGCCGACAACTCGTGAAAATGTTGAGCCAAGCCGGACTTGGCCGCCGCAAGCGCCCCGACATAATAAGTATCCAAGACCGCTTGAACATCGTCTTTGAGCATGGTTCCACCGGATGGTATGCGTTGGCGGCGGCCCAGCCCTTCGCCTTCAGCTTTAGATTTGGCGGCAATTGTGGCATAAGTGGATCAGATGTCGGCGGAACGTACGGGCGACCCTATGGCTTTCCGCGACGGTCTCTTCTGGGTCGGGGCGGTGCGTTCGCCGTCAGCCCGGGTCTGGCCACGAACGGTCCTTCACAGTCGGTTGGCGAACACCTGCTGACGAGCGATGAGCCGCCATTTGGCGAAGTGACGGATCGAGAAGTGCCGCCTAGTACGAGCGATTCCGCCAGGACGTGGAAAAGGTCAAATTCCGGATAAACTAAACCTCGACCGGTGACGGAGCCATGAACCCGTGCAGGCGAGTCACGGATTGCCTAAACTCATATGGCTGCCCCAAGATTCGGCGGGTGCCTGCACACGCACCGAGCGAGACAGTCAATGGCCAAGCTATCCGCTGCGATCATGGTTTCGGTGCTGGTAATCCTAGCGCTGACCTTTCTGCTCATCCAAATGGACTTGGTAAGGGCTGAAACGCTCCGTTTCTTGCCCCCGCTGATTGCACTGACGATCGCCGTCGAGATTGGAGTCGCAGTTCTACGTAAAAAACGCAAGTGAGACGTGAGCGCCACGCAAAGTGAGAACAATTTCGCATCATATTCTCGTCCCCAGTGTCCTTGCCCTCGCTTGTCTGACAGGCGTCGTTTGTGAAGCAGCACCAGCGTCCAGTCCCACGGCCACCACAGCGGGGGCTGCGTCCGTTCTGCTCGACAGCGTTACCGGCATAGTGAACTGGTTCAACAACCTGAACTCGCAGTTCGATGCACTCACTATAAGCGCGCAGCGCGGACAGCTGGAGCGTGCGGTCGATCAGCTGCGCAAAGGTCTCTATGCGCTGGAAGCCGACAGCCAGAACCTGCTCGACAGGATTCCGGATGAACGCCCGACTGGCGTTGAACGGGACAGCCTATTGGCTCTGGATCGAAAGTTAATGAATGAGGTCAATCAACTTCGCCGGGACCAGCGTGCAGTGGGCGCAGATATCCGTCTGAACGATGGGACTGATGCGGACGAAAGCGTTACCGGTGGACTGGCAAAGAGGGGGGCCGTCTTGTCATCTGTCGAGCATCAACTGGGGTCGACCACTGTGTGGGACGCCAATGCAACCCGGGCTTCCTTAAAGCAGGGAATTCTCGCGGTTCGAAATGCGCAACAGGCTGCCACGGAATTCAGGAAAAAGCTTGCCGCGGCGCCGTAATAATAGTTCGTGTCCCTCACGGCCGCTTCGGAGCGCAGTGGTGACATTCGCAGAAACTAACTGAGGGGCAGGAGCGGGTCGAACTGAGCCAAAATACACAAGGCAGTAGCCGGCCATTTTTTGCCGGGCGCCTATACGACAAAGCAGTCATTCGAGCGGCAGGTGTACATTCGAAAGCCGTCGGATGCACTATGTAGCATCTACCCTACTCCCAGACGTTCAGAATCCGCTGGCCAACAAAGGCACTCACGCACAGCGCCCAAGCCATTCGATAAGGTTTGGGTATTCGTGAATGCGCTGCGCCACAAGCCGCGTTCTCATGAGCAGGTCGACCTGACAGGAAACCGAAATGTCAGCGACTGATTTCGCGGTACTCGCGAGCCACTGGTTTTGCGAGAGGAGTATGTCAATCGACGCGAGATGCGTATCAAGCCGCTTGAGCACGTTCGTCAACGGTTGCCTGCCGAGTCCCTGATTGCGAAGTTTTCTCCGATACATACCTTTAACGGCAACTCCGACTGCGAAGCGTTCCCAGCGTGGGCGGCCCAAACAAAGGGCTTGAATATGTTCGCTCAGCGCGATCGGGTCACCCATTTCCAACGTTGCCATCGTGTACCAGAAGAGCGACTCATCAGCCCAGTCTTCTATCAGCATCGCGAACGCGCGCGATTTTGGTTCCATTGGCATGACCGATGGGAGAGGGACACGGGCTTCCAGAAAAGCGACAATGTCCGTGCTGTCCTGTACACGTTCTCCGTCAAAGTCTAGGACTGGCAATTGCCCGACAGGTGAAAGCGATGCCGCCTTGCGACCAAGCAGACCGTTATAGTCCACCACCGAATATTCGATCTCCTTGTGCCGCAGCACCTTTCGCACCTTCGCACAGAACGGGGACCTCTCCCATTGATGTAAGGTAACAGTCGACATCAGCGCATTCTCCCTTGCCGCACAAGCGGGTCTCTAGCTGTCCGCTGCGCTCTTGCTAACTAGCCCGCTTGCTATGCCCGCGGTACGGCCCCGCGGTGTCACTCAAAAGTACGAGGCCGTGACGGTGGGAGATACCCCGATCGCTCACCATTCAACACCGAAGCACAACGCCAGCCGTGAGACCGAGACGACCGTAGTTGTGGTTCGAATGAAGTTGGCGCGTAACTGCCTGAGGGCCAAACGTCGGGTATGTGAACCAGTATAGGATGGGCGGCCGAGCAACGAAGACCCATTTTTCGGAACCGGGGGCCACGATGCCAGATGTCACGACGGCCGTTCCGCCTTGAAACCTGCCGTTGAGACCAGACTGGCCCGAATGGCAGCTCCGGGTCGCGTGCTGTCGATCGCAACCGTGCGAGGGTCGGGGGGCGTATGCCGATTGCATAAGGCAGTGGTCGGCCAAAAAGCGACGTTCGCTCACGCAACTAGAATTGAAAATCATCTAGCGGGCCTCCTCCGCCGCCCTGATGGGTGGCGGGGTTAAAGTGAGTTTGCCAACAGCGCTTTAACCGGAAGGAGGTCCATCATGAACTATAGCGGCATTGACCTGCATTCGA
>NZ_PNXY01000075.1 GCF_002879865.1 Paraburkholderia rhynchosiae | reverse complement strand
CATCCTTACTACTTCCAGCTTGAAGCTGGCGTCAAATTGTCGGCGCCTTCTTGTCATCTTGCTCTTTTTCCTCGTCGATTCAGGATTGTCCCCCTATCGACCTGTCCGAGGAAATTAGACCACTACAGGCCCATTCAAGCCCCGACGTTTCGCCTTTGTGAAAGCCCGGCCAACAAAAACGGCGGCCGGCCTTGTCCGCAGGTAACGTGGACAAGACAATGGCAGCCGGTGACGGTCACTGTCGGGATGAATAGGGCGTCTGTAAGAGCATCTGCCGAAGCTCTTTCCGCGCGCCGACGCTCATAGCGGGTTGCCGGGACTGATAAGGCGATCGGGGACACCGCATTTCGCAACTCGACGTTGGAAGGCAGCTATCTGGTTCTCGCCGCCCGCGCGCTCGGCCTCGACACGTGTGTGATGTCAGGCTTCGACGCCGTCAAGGTCGACAAAGCCTTCTTCGCGGGCATGACGATCAAATCGAATTTTCTGACTGGCCTAGGCTACGGCGACGCGTCGAAATTGACCTGCATATTCTGCACGTCACCTTCTGGAAGCGGCCCTGGTAGCGTGAAACGCGCTGGATTTAACTGAAGATCGCGATGTAGAACACGACGACGCCGATCACCGCACCGACAAAGCAGAAGTTCTCTTCCGTATCGTCGCCATTCGAACGCAACCACGCGCCCAGGACGCCAAACAGCCCTGCGATGCCGAGCGCCACACACAGCATCACAACGTCGAATAGTGCGCTCTTGCCCAGTTCGGAGAAATCGATGTTGCGCACGCCGAGGTATAAGGCGAGCGCCATCAACGATATGCCGACGAGAGGCAGCATGACATGGCTGCCCTCATATCCCACGTGATGGGCGCGGTGCGCAGGGTGCCCGTGGTCAAAACGATGGCGTGATCTGAGCAGTTTCATGATCGCCTCCTGGCTCGCCGTTTCCGCGAGCTAACACCAACTGAGCCGGCCTTTTGCGCATCAAAGACGTCTCAGCGGCTCGATAGGCCAGCGAGCCTTCTTTTAGAATAGTCGACGCGCGCCGGCAATTCAAAGCCCATTTAATTAGGGTTATCAGGGTGACGCCGTCACTCCCGATGGAGGTTGTTTGGCGCGTGCCCGCTAGCCCCGCAGCTGTCGCTGCAATGCAGCGAGGCAGTTGGAACTGCGCGCTACCCGGGCTATTTCCACAGGGCCGGCACGCCGCAGCGCATGTCGGTAGAATGGTCCCGGCCGTTGGCTGCATCGCCGCGGCGATTGGCCGCCGCCGGCGTTCCGCTCGTGCCGGTTCCTTCCCGCCTCCATCTTCCCTATGCGCCGCTCATCGTTTCTTGTACGCCTCATCCTGATTGGCATCCTGCTGCACATCTACGTCGGCTTCCGTCTGATTCCAGACATGCCCGTCGATATCACCGCCCGATGGCTGGCCGGGTTATGGCTCGTGCTCTCTGTCTTTCTGATCCCGCTCGGCATGCTCGCGCGTACGATCAAACGTCAGCCGCTCGGCGACCGGCTCGCGTGGGTCGGCTTGCTGGCGATGGGCCTTTTCTCCTCCCTGTTGGTGCTGACGTTTGTGCGTGACCTGGCGCTCGCTTCGCTGATGACGATTGACGCAATCTGGCCCAACACGGTCGCTCTCGCTCACTGGCGGACAGGCACTGCCGCAGCTGTGCCGTTGCTTGCATTGCTCTCGACGCTGGTCGGGCTGTTCAACGCTCGCCGCCGCGCAAAAGTCGTAACGATCGAGGTACCGATCGACGATTTGCCCGCCGCGCTCGACGGCTTCACGATCGTTCAGATCAGCGACATTCACGTGGGCCCAACCATCAAGCGCAGCTACGTCGATGCGATCGTCGATGCAGTGAACCGTCTGAAGCCCGATGTCATCGCGGTGACGGGCGACGTGGTTGACGGTAGCGTGCCGCAGTTGACTCATCACACGCAGCCGCTCTCACGGTTGAGCGCCCGTCACGGTGCGTTTCTCGTCACAGGCAACCACGAGTACTACGCCGGAGCCAATGCGTGGATCGACGAATTCCGGCGCCTTGGACTCAACGTGCTGCTCAACGAGCATGTGATCGTCGATCACGATGGTGCCCGTGCCGTTATTGCTGGCGTGACAGATTATTCGGCCGGCCACCATGATCCCCTGCACCGCAGCGACCCAATGGCGGCGATTGCGGGTGCACCGGGCGACGTGCTGATCAAGGTACTGCTCGCCCATCAGCCCCGCTCCGCCGAGGCAGCGGCGGCAGCGGGCTTCACACTCCAACTCTCAGGTCATACGCACGGTGGTCAGTTCTTCCCATGGAACTTTTTTGTGCGGTTTCAGCAGCCGTTCACTGCCGGCCTCGCGCGCCTGAACGGACTATGGGTGTACACGAGCCGCGGCACCGGCTATTGGGGACCGCCGAAGCGCTTGGGCGCGCCTTCGGAGATCACCCGACTGCGCCTCGTGCCCGGCGAACCGGATTAATGCGCGGGCGGAGCGCGGCGCTCGCGAGCCGATGATTCACTTCCGTGCAACGAGGACGCACCCGAAGGCGCGACTTACTGCACGGGTGCCACTGCGACATTGATTTGCGGTGCGAAGGCTACCAATACCTGCATGCCCGGCGTCACATTGGCGACCTTTGCCGGATCACGGCCCTGGATGTGGAACACCGAGCCATTCGGGCCTTTCAACGCCATGACGCCCGAAGCGTGGTCGATTGCCTGCACTTCGGCGCTGACGTTCTGATCAGAGTTCGGCTGTGCAGTTAAAGCAATGGTGCCTTGCCTTTCAGAACTGCGCGTGACGCTGATCACAGCGTTGCGCATCATACGGATATGAACCTTGCCGCCCTCCTTGATTTGCCCGAGGTTGCGCGCATCTGTAACGTCGAACGACGCCTCGCCGCCCTGCGCATCGCGAACCGTCACTGAGTGCTTTGCAAGATCGACGGATTTCACCACTCCTTCGGCCTGCAAGGTGCTGCTTCCTTCAAACGGCGCGGGCAGACCCGCGGCGAACGACGCGATCGAAGCAGCGGCAATCAACGCGCCAGCCATAATGACAAGAACTTTAGCTTTCATACATTCCTCAATGACGTCAGTGACGCAAATGACGCAAGTGGCGGGAACCGACGCCGCCGGGGTGAACCGGCTCTCTGAGCCAAGTGGCGTAGAGACGTTGCCATGCGCAGGCAGATACGGAAGGTGCGGATAGTATGTTTTTCGCGATGGGCGTCGTCAATATTTGGACTCCGTATTAACGTATCGATCGGTCCGCGCTCATTGTCGAAATTTCCGCAGCACATCTTGCCGAACTGACATACAAAGTACCCCGCAACGCGCTGGGTCCCCGATAGGCATGCCCAACCTCTACGCTTATCTTGCAATAGGTTCAGACAATGTTAATTCCATATCCCGAATATGGACTGTCCCATACGCTTCGACTAAGCTGTATCACCGCGTATTTCCCACACTCAACTATGGAGTCTCGTTTATGCAACACGGCATCATTGCATGGCTTATCATCGGCGCAATCGCTGGCTGGCTGGCTGGCGTGCTGGTCAAGGGCGGCGGCTTCGGCATTATCGTCGACATCATCGTCGGCATCGTTGGCGCGTTCATCGGCGGTTGGCTCGCCGGCGTGCTGCACGTTTCGCTGGGCAGCGGCTGGATCGGCTCGATCATCACTGCTGTGATTGGCGCGGTTATCCTGCTGTTTATCATCCGGCTCTTCCGGCGAGGCGGCTACGCGTAGCCTCTGATGTCTCGGCGTCAGGAGGAAAATTCACCTGGCGCCGGCTTTACCCTCGGTCAAGCAACCGCTTGGGCTACCGGCTAGATTGAGCCGGTATCATGCAGCCGCTATGTTAGGCCAGGGCCTGTCCAGCCGATGCGACGTTTGTCCTCCGGCTTTCAATGCATCCTCGTAGTGGTCGCGAAGCAGATCACGATACTGCCGAAGCACGCAACTCGGGATAATGAGAGTGGCGCGGTCGCGCGCACCAGGCCGTGCAGATCAGTCAGGCCCTGCTCCATCGCGAGCACGTCGATGTCGTGTTTGTTGTGGTCACAATGCGACACCGTCGGCACGACGCCCGAAATGCAGCCGCCCTTTGTCATCGATTTCGTTGCGAAGATCGCGCACGACGCATTGTGCGAAAAGTCGCCGAACCGCCAATGCCGTTCGCCATGTGCGTGCCGCCCATTGTGCGTTGAATTCACGCTGCCGAAGATGTCGAACGCGAGCGCGGTGTTCAATGCGATCATACCGAGTCGGCGAATCACTTCCGGATGGTTGCTGCTTTTTGTCGACGCAATACGAGGCGACCGCGGTAACGCTCGACCTCGCCGAACACGTGAGCCTAACGCGCGGCCAACAAAGTGCTCGGCGCCCCCCAGCGAACGTGACCTCGTCGGCGTGCTTCGGATGGAAGGGCGAATCCAGCAGCACTACTGAATAGATTTGGAAAGCGTCGAAAGGCGCATCGACGAATCCGACCAGCACCGCATTCGGGTCGTGCCTATGCCCGCCTGCCACGGCGGCAAGCGCCGGGGCATGCGTCCGCGCGACACTTCATGGTGAAAAATTAATCAGATGGCTGGCCATCAGCTTGGTCTCTGGATCCGCGGACAACACCGTCGACGGGCTATCCGCTATGCTCATTGCGTATTTCGGCGAACGTGACCGCCGATTTCGGGAACGTGACCGATTCGGCGGGGTTTGGCATTGCGCGGTGTTGATTGTAGATTTTCTTGTTAGTTCTGGTCGAGTTCGGGCTCCAGGACGTTGGGTTTTGGGGATGGCTTTCTGAGGGATTCACCGGTAAGCGTGATCCGATGATGGCGCTGCATGAGGCGGTCGAGCATTGCGTCGGCGATGGTCTCGTCGCCGATCCATCCATGCCAGTGCTCAATCGGTAACTGGCTGGTGATGATTGTCGCCTTTCCCGCCGAGCGGTCATCGATCATCTCGAGCAGATCGTTTCGGACCATCGCGTCGAGGGGGGCCATTCCCCAATCGTCCAGCAGGAGCACGTCAACGCGGGCGACCTGCAGCAGCCATTTTGTGAAGCCGCCATTGCCGTGCAGAACGCGAAGCTCCTCGCCAAGTCGCGGCACGCGCAGATACAAGGCCGAATGCCCGCGCCGGCAAGCGTATTGGGCCAAGGCGCAAGCGAGCCACGATTTCCCGGCGCCGGTTGGACCGCTGATGAGCAGGCTGTAGCCGGCTTCGACCCATTCACCGAGCGCGAGACTCGTGAGTGAGCGCGGATCGACGCCACGGCCAGCGCGCGTGTCGAGATCTTCAATGGCGGCTTGCGGATACTTGAGGCGCGCCTGCTTGAGCAGTCGGGTACGACGGCGATCGTCACGCCAACTGGCTTCCCGGTCGACCAGCAGTGACAGGCGTTCCTCGAAGCTCAGGCTGGCCGCGCCGGGCTGCGTCAGTTGTTCTTCCAGGCCGTCAGCGAAACCGTCCAGCTTCAGGGTGCGCAGTTGCGTCAGTGTCTGTTGCATCATCATGGTGGGTCTTCTTTATTGGTAGTAGCCGGGGCCGCGTACATGTGCGTGGCTCGGGCTGATCCAGTCGGCAGGCGTTGCCACAGCAGCGCGGTCGCGATTGTTGATCAGGATGTCGCGCACGTGGCGGTAACGGTGCACGCCCAGCTCCAGTGCTAGCGCACAGGCGGCTTCGAGACGTTCGCGGCCATAGCGACGTGAGAGCGAGAGTAATCCGAGGCACGCCCGATAGCCGTGTTCCGGATGACGTTGCTCCTGCAGCAGCCGGGTAACAAGCACGCCGGTTGCCGCGCCGATCTGCTGTCCCCAATGAATCAGCCGCTGCGGCGTCCATTCCAGATGAGCGCGGTGCGCCGCCGGCATGTGCTCGACGACGGTGGTGTAGCCGCCTGCGCGCTCGTTGCGTGCGTGGCTAGCGACACGGCGACCGCGATGCAGCAGTTCGACAGCGCCCGCCGTGATGCGCGCATCGAGCTTGAGACCGACCAGCGCGTGCGGCACGCTGTAGCGGTGTTTGTTGATCTCGACGTGATAGTCGATGTGAACCGTCACTGTCTTGAAGCGCGCGAGCTCATAGGGCTGTGCCGGCAGCGACTGCAGTGCCGGCGCGTCCAACTGGGCGAATGCGCTGGCGCGACATCCCGGCAGTTTCTGGAACGGCCTCTCATTCAGGTTCTTGAGCAGCGGGCGGATCGCCTCATTGACCGAGTGGACCGACTCAAACCGCTGATGACGCAGGCGCGCCATGATCCAGCGTTCGACCACCTGGACCGCAACCTCTACCTTCGGTTTGTCCTGCGGACGATATACGCGCGCAGGAAGGAATGATGTGCCGTAGTGACGCGCGAATTCCAGCACAGTGTCGCCAGCGCGAGGTTCATAGCGATCGGGATCGGCAATCATCGCCCGTGGGTTGTCCGGGACGATCAACTGCGGCACACCACCATAGAAGGTCAGCGCGCGAGCAATCCCGCCCAGCCAGTCCTCCATCGTCTCGGCCGGCGTTGCACATGCGAACGTGTAACTCGATGCGCCCATAGCCGCTACGAAGATGTGCGCGCGGCGTCCAGTCGTCAGTGGCAACGTGGGGCCGGCGAAGTCGACAAACAGCTTCTCGCCGGCGCGATGAATCTGGCGCATCGAGCGCTTCAGGCGTTTCGTGAACGCCTTGTAGTGCCCACAGAACTGCGTATAGCGGTAGGTCTGCCGGTCCGCGAACTCAGCCTGGTATTCCTCCCACAGCAACGTCAGCGTCATGCCCTTGCGACGCAGTTCCTGATGGATGCGTCCATAGTCGGGCTGGGCATAGGCTGATGGCCCCGTGGGCTTTCCGAGAAGCCGCCGCTCGAGTTCGCCTTCATCCATATCGCAGGCGCTTGCCCAGTCCAGCCCGGCGGCACTGGCTAGTCCGATGTACTTCGTGACCACGCCCTTGGATATGCCCAGTGATGCGGCGATCCGATCGTGCGAGAAGCCGCCATCGAATTTAAGTCGTAAAACGTCCTTGATCATGCGCATGTTCATCCGGTGCGCGGGCATCGTCTCTCCGGCCAAAGCCGGCGAGCATAGCCCGCGTGGTTGATGTCATGCGCAACGCCAATCCTGCCTTCCGGTCCGCTCGGTCACGTTCCCGAAATGACCGGTCACGTTGCCGAAATCGCCGGTCACCATCCCGAAACGGCCGGTCACGTTCGTCCGAAATACGCACTCATGATCACGATCGTCGCGATTTTTTTGGCGCGGGATCTCGACGGCCGGCTCAGGCATTGCAATGCCCAGCGCCAACAGCTCCGCACTGACGGCTGCGGAACTTCCTCAGGAACAAACAATAATGAGCCTATCAGCCGGGCGGACAACGCAACTTCCGCCGTGAAATGGAACGATTGATGGATCCGTTACAAAACATGCGAGTGTTCGTGTGCGCGGTGGAAGCCAGGCAGTCTTACCGCCGCGCAGTCGCTCAATTCGACGAACGGCACGATGTCGCGCGCAGTTCGGAACTTGATGCGCACCTGTGTAAGCGCTTGCTAAACCGCTCGACGCGCCGTCTCGTGCTGACTACTGCGGGCTAGCGTTATCTCAAGCGATGTCGGCACACCTGACCGACATTGATACCGCTGAAGAAGAAGCCAGTTGCACGCACGCACGAGAGGGCACTTCGCATGCACAGCTTCGCAAGCGTCGGCCAGCATTATGTGCTGCCGGTGATCTCGCGTTATCGCGCGCTTATCGGGAAGTAACCGTGCAATTGATGCTGCCGCGGCGCATGCCTGATCTTTCGAAGGCAGCCGGATGTCGCGATAATCGGTGCCTCATATGACAGCGCACGGTGCGCCGCAGTGGCCCGGCGATCTCACGCATCACGAGTGCGTAATCTTCCATACGCCCGTGTTCCGCCGCACGAGTGGGCGCTCGATGGATCCAATGGCAGCGAGATGATGAATATCGATGTCCCGTGCAGGTGATATCGCGGAGTCGCTGATCGTTGCGAGCCGGGAAGTGATGGACATCGGCACGGGCCCCTTTTACGCCGAGATCGCTGATTGAGAGATGGTATCTCGCTTCAGGAAAGTTGCAACCCAGTGATTTAGCGATGGCGATTGCCGCTGTGGCTTGGCCGCAGCCGCAAATGCTGCGTGTCTTGTTCTTGCCGCGTAAACGCAGAAACCCCACCTTTTTCGGGGTGGGGTTTCTGGTGCTGCAGGGGAGCCTGACGATGACCTACTTTCACACGGGTAATCCGCACTATCATCGGCGTAGAGTCGTTTCACGGTCC
>NZ_PNXY01000074.1 GCF_002879865.1 Paraburkholderia rhynchosiae | reverse complement strand
CGTTATCAGTCCGGTCGCAGCCATCAAAGCCTCCCGCGCCGGAACACCGGCGGCCGGTCAGCTTACGCTGCGAAAAAGCGGACATTTGAACTTGGCTAAAAGCGGACATTACAACTTAGCCTCTACACCCTTAAAAGTTGATAAATTATGTTATGTCAAGTCGGATCAGCTTCGGGCTACTTGCGTAGCCCAGTACAGTCGTTCCTAAACGTCGCGCACATCCGGCCTAAGCTCTGCCTCAATCTGGTCAATCGATGGCAGCTTGGTCTCCAACGATTCGGGTATCTGTCGGAGCAACTGGTACTCGGCCACGCCCACTGGTTTAGCGACGCCTCGCAGCGCATATTCCGCGACCAGTCGGTTTTTTTCTTTGCACAGGAGCAAGCCGATCGTGGGTTGATCATCCGGTGCCTTCACCTGCGCATTCCGGACGAAACGGCGTCGTTTTCAGTTCAACGACCACGTAGCAGCGCAGCTTCAAATGGTAGAACAACAGATCAATGAAAAATTCGTCGCCACCGACATCCAGCCGGTATTGCCGCCCGACAAACGCGAATCCCGCTCCCAATTCAAGAAGGAACCGGGTGATATGACGGGTGAGCGCCTGCTCGATGTCACGTTCCTGGGCATCTTCAGTGAGGTCGAGGAAGTCGAAAATGTAAGGATCCTTCAGGGCCTCCCGGGCAAGGTCAGACTGCGGCTGGGGTAACGTTTCCGTGAAATTTGTCACAGCGCTGCCGGCTCGCGTATAAGCAGCTGTCTCGATCTGCATTGTCAGCACCTGCCGCGACCACCCGTGCTCGAGCGTCTTGTCTGCATACCAGCTTCGTTGCTCCGGATCCTTGACCTTGTCCAGCAAGGTACAGAGATGGAACCAAGGCAATTGTGCAGCAGGCTGCTGCACAAATTCCGCGTCAGGCCACGCGTGCGCCAGCGAGCGCATATATTTCAGGTTGCGCGGGGAAAAACCGCGCATGTCCGGAAAGGCTGCTTTCAGGTCCCGGGCAAGCTGGTCAACCACCCCGGCGCCCCACCCCTCGCGCTGCTGACGGTCAAGGATTTCCCGGCCAATCTGCCAGTACAGCGTCACGAGCTCACGGTTTGCGCTGGTGACTGCCCGAAGTCGCGCCCGCTCGACCCTCTGTTTCAGTTCAGCGAGCCAGCGTTTGTAGTCTTCGCCCCACGAACCATTGGGGAGGTTATCGGTCATGCGGTTTCTACGAGTGCCGTTGATCAGCGCTCATTATCCATCATGAACAACCTTGAGCAGTTTCACGCCCCTTTAGAGAGTGGCAGAATCAACGCCGTTTTACAGACAGGGTGTGCATGAAAGCCAACGAACATGCTTCGATAAAAAGGGACAACTTTCAATGTCAGCTCGTCAGGGCGATTGACAAAAACTGACAGCCGTGTCGGTTTTGGCAACCAGACAAGGAGCATCTAAGACGGCGCTGCACTGGCCATTGCGGGCAGCGAGTGCGAACTGAACTGGAAGCCACGTCCCAGTCATGTCCCTCTAGGAGCAAAGCGTCGAGGCGAGGCTAGCCGACCACCATCATAATCTAGGAGTGTCCGACCGACGGCATCATAAAGAGGCGTTCGTCCCACACCACGGGTTGCGGCTCCGTCACGGCAATCCGCGTCGCGTCGGGGTGTGCGGGATTGACCAGCACGTTGAACTCTGCGCGGACGACGACGGAAGGTACGATCAGGAGCGCGGTACGCGACCCGGTCAGCCAGGCGTCGCCGAACTCCCTTGCCACCTGCAGTGCTGGCGCATCCCATCCCCCCGGCAACGATTCGGCCGAATGGCGTTCGACGCGAATATCGTCGGGAACCGCTGCTTCAACCCATCCGTGTGTCTTCGGTACCTTGCCGATGCGCGCATGAACAAGAACCTCGAGCATCGCACCGGCGAAGGTCGACGCGGCGTAGATGACGGGTCGCCCCGGGCTATTGAAGCGGCCGCCCACCAGCATCGCGCCGGTGCCGCTCCAGACCGTGTGTCGAGTGTCGGCGATTCGAAACAACTTCACGCCGGCAACCCATAAAACAGTTTCCAGAGCAGCTCTTCGACCCGGCGCGCGCCGAGCTCGGTCAGCGCAACATCGAGCGGCGCCCGACCTTCGAGCTCCGGGTGCGGCGTCGACAGGAATTCCCGCGCGTCCTCTTCGTCGTTCCAGACGTAGGCCGTCGTCGCGACAATCCTGGCCAGCCGCTCAGTCTTTTCCGATTCGTCTGGCGTCAGCCGATCGCGACGCCGCTTATAGGTCGCTTCGGGGATGATGCGGGCAAGTAGCGCACGCCGGGCGTCGGCACCCTGCGTCGCATGTTCGACGCCTGCTCGCAGCGCGGACTTGGGCAGGCCGTCGCGGACAAGTGCCTCGAGTTCCGCGAGCGTGTGCGGGATCTGCCGAAGTTCCATGACCGCGGCCACTGCTTCGGGCGTAATCAGTGACATGCGACTCCCGACCAAAGTATCAGTTGATACCTAATGATAGCGCAATTGATACCGTCCGGAAACTCATCTTCAATGCTCCAGTCCTAGACCCGCCCATCCCCGGCTTTCTTTCGCCGCGGAGGCCATCGAAGGACAGCACCGCTGGATCCGAGCAATGGCTTGCTGCTCGCGGGCACTTTGGACAAGGTCAACGACGGCTACCTTATTTCAGTCCACCCCAAGACCGGCAATCTGCTCTTCTCTGGATGCGATCGACGCGGCGGAAGGTGCCCGTCTGGTGGGTAACCATACCGTCTGCGCAAGACGCCCACTGCAGAATAGGCGCTCTGCCTGCAGGCGCACTACAAGCGCTTCCTCGAGAAGCAAGCAGAGCGCAGCTCCAAGCTGCGCAGTGTAGCCTAGGTCTAGCGGGCTCCAGCGGGGGCCTGTCGAGGCGGCCACCTCGACATCGTCCGTGCCTGCAAGAATCGCCCACTAGCATGACGGCACGTTACGGCCTACAGAAACCTTTCATACACGAAACGCTCAAGCAATTAAGAATCCGCTGGCGACAGGGTGTCGCACTGCGCACGCGAATAAACCATTTATAGTGCACTGCACAAGCCCCGTCCGATCGGCAAATGCGATCAGACGACCGTGTCCGGCGTTGCCCGGTTGCGGACAGACATGCCGCTGAAGGTGATTCGACACGCCTGTCAGCTTCGCCGGTTCCTGGTTAGCCATCAAAATGAGGTCTCTGTGAAATATCTTCCCCGCATCGCCGCGTCCGGAGCGCTTTTGGTCGTCGCTCTCGGCGTCGTCACGTTCGCCCAGATCAAGTTCGCTCCACAGTCTGCAGAGGCCAACCCGGTCGCACGGATCGTCCTGAACGTCGAGTCGTGGAACGGCTGAGCGACTCCCACCGCTGTATGTAGCCCGCGCCCCGCAGGCAAAGAAGAACCCGCCAGGCTCCGGACAGAACTGGCGGGTTTGAGCTACTGATTTCGGATTCACATACCAGGTGATGGTAATGGAGTTGACGCCTGCTCACGCTCCTCCAGCGACCAGTCAGCCTCCATGTCCACGGCATCCAACACCTTGGCCAGGTCACCAATCGCCAATTCGAGACCCTTCATCGTGGCCTGGTGAGACAGGCAATCTGCCCCCTTCGACGTTTCCATCATCAGCAACTTGAAGAGCGTATCGTCACACTGATCAGCGCAAGCCAGCCCTCCCCGCCTTGCGCAAATTGTCACCGCGCAACCTGAAGGCATGGCCGAATCCAGAATTTGTGCAGCAGCCTCCTGCACAAATTGAAACCTCTTCGGCTTGGTAAACATAGGACTGCGAATTTGTCGAGGGACAACTTTAATTATGTCAAATCGATGTTCCGCGCCGCGTCACTCTTTTCCCGAGCCGTTGGTTCAAGTAACCTTGTTCCCGTTTTCCACGTGATTTTGTTACTCGCCCCTTAGTGTCGCAACGAACCGCCCACCCAGGCGTATGTCGCTCGGCACACTTCGGTGCGCAACCCACGATACTCGAGACGGGCTCCTGCGGCGTTCAATCAGCATCGACCATTATGTCTATCCTGACGCCGGGGTCACGGTTGGGAATCTGTGTCGATCACACTCGTCATCATACGAGTCAATGTCGAAAACGTTCGATCCATGTGATTTATGAATATCTTCGTATCGAAAAAAATCGCTTTTCTGAAAACCCGTGTACGTAGTACTTTCGATTCGTAGTGATCCAATGCATTTTTGAGATCCATGGACTGTTGGGCGTTAGCGCTGCCAGCTGGCTTCGCAGTAACACCGTCTCTACCGCTTAAGATTATCGGGAATTTTACGCATGCAAAGTGAAACGGGGCAGCATTTCGACGAAGCTCTGATGACCGAGGTGAAGAGCAAGTTTCTCTATGTCGACGAAGACCTCCACGGTAAATCTCGCCTCTATTTTGATAACGCCGGAGGTTCATTCCGGCTAAAAGCCGCAATCGAAGCGTTCACTCAGATCGATGCGATTCCTGACAACCCGGAGCGCATTCATGAATTAGCAGTACTACTGCAAGAAGTACAGCGAAGGGGGACGGAAGATGCACGTGCCATCTTCAACGCCGGCGATGGTAGTATTTTCGCATCACTCTCGGCTTCGGGTGCAATGTTCGACATGGTCCGCGCGATAGCGGAGAATGTCGACGGTAGCAACATGGTGACTACGGTCCTTGAGCATCCGTCGTCGTTTGATGCTGTCACCCTCTATGCGCAACGCCTCGGCAAAGAATTGCGAGTGGCCAAAAGCAACAGAAAGACCGGTGCCATCGACGTCGAGGCGATCGTCGAATTGGTCGACGCGAATACATGTGTGGTTAGCGTGATGTACGCGTCAAACATCACAGGCGCTAAGATCGATCTCCCTGAACTCGTCAAGCAGATACGGCGTGTAAAGCCAGACGTATATATGGTGGTTGACGCGGTACAACATGCACCGCATGGCGTAATCGACGTCCAGGCGGCACCGGTAGATTGCATAAATTTTGCTCCTTACAAGTTTTTTGGTTGCAGGGGATCGGGAATATCTTGGCTTTCGCCACGGGCCTCGCTATTGCCGCACCACAAACTAGCCGGAAAAAAAGCAGATTTTTGGGATCTCGGAACGTCCGCGCCTGCCCAATTCGCTGTTATTACCAAGATAGTTGACTATGTCTGCTGGCTTGGAAAACAACAGCCCACTGAGACGGATCGTCGATCGCTATTCGCGCAGGGAATGCGTCGCATAGAGCTTCACGAACGGGCATTATTGAACCGCATGTTAAATGGTTCCCCCCGTATCCCTGGACTGCGCTCAATCAGAGGCGTCAACGTCCTGCTTGATCACGATGATCTGACTACACGCGATTTGATCGTCGCCATGTCATTCGACAATATAGAAGAGTCGAAGGCCGTCCGGGAATACGAGCGAAGGGGAGTCATCGTGTACGAACGCGTAGCGAGCAGCCTATATTCGAAACGCATGTTAGATTCATTCGGAATTACTGGTGCAGTTCGCGTGTCACCGCTACATTGCAACTCAGCTGCCGACATCGATCGTTTTTTGCAAGTCACAAGCGAAATCGCCCGGGAAAGAGGCTAACGCAAGCAAGGACGTGCGAGCGACCGGCATTCAGAATCTCAAGCCGACAGATAGTGCTCTTAGAGTAAGCGGCTCGCGCCACCGTTGTACGCGGTGAGTGAGATGATCACCAAAGTAATGTCCATCGTTCCGATTTGATGGGCACCACTTTGTCACAGTCTGAAGAGAAGAAGCCCGGTATCCGAACTATGCCCGGGAGCTTCGTGATCGGCTGGGGGCTGCGGCTTGCGAGCCAGGCGATTGGGTCTCGAAACTGGCCCGCGAGAACGGCATCAATGCGAACATGCTGTTGACCTGCCGGCGGCGTTATCTGGCCGAGCAGCAAGCTCAGTCTGCCGGGCTCATTCCGGTTGTACTTGTAGACGACACGCGAGCGGAGGTTGGAACATCATCTTCGGTTGGGCCACAGGCGCAGGACATAAGGCGTGCATAAGCTGCCGGCACAATCGAGATCCGGATCGGGCATGCGGTTTAAAGTGGCCGGTCTGGTCGATGCCGACCTGTTGCTGATTGTGCTGGGTCGTCTGCGCTCATGATTTCCCTGCCGGCAAGCACGCGCATCTGGATCGCTGCGGGCGGCACGGATACCGGTTACACCGGCCGCCCTTTAATCATCTGCCTCACACGTCGCCTACTGCTTGAAACCGCTTCCAAAGCGCGAATGGTTCCACGCGAGACGCAGCGATCCGTCCAAGCAATATGGGCTCGCCCCAACTATCATCTGACATCAGGACGAGCCTGCTGTTGCTCGAAGCGGTACTGGCTGGCGCGCCTCCCGCTTCATGACCAATATTTAAAACCTATGCCGCAGGCCGACCACTACCAGCGCCTGCTTGTTCGAACCAGAGTCTACGTCGTTCGAACCAATGACCGCCTGAGCCGAACCGGCACCATTCTCGCCGCTGGCATGCGCGTACGCCGCCACAGCATATAGGTCCGTTCTCTTGCTCAGAAAGTAATCTGCGCCGATCGAAAACTGATGCTGCTTAGCAGACGAATCGCCGCTTGACTTCATGTAGTCATAGCCGACTTCGGTCAGGACGGTCGGGCTGACTTGCCACACAGCATAAACTTCGCCGTTGTGATACTTCTGGCTGTTCGTGAAGGTCGAGCTTCCGTCAGAATTGTATTGCGAGAAGCTGTAGTAACCACCCAGCGTCACGCTGCCTAGCACATAGTTGCCACCTGCCCGCGCGATGTTGATCGAACGCGACGACGAATAGGCGCTGTTGACCGAACTGTTGAACAGCGAATCCGACGTGCTCGTGCCGCGCGACGACAGGGTCACGTTGCCGTTATCGATATGCAGGTAGCCGGCAGCGAGCGACAGTGCACCAATATTGTAGGACGCTGCACCGCTGTACGTCTGACCTGATCCCGTCGAGCCTGCCACACCGCCCAGCGCGTACATCGCCTCGAACTTCAATCCGGACCAAGTAGGGCTTACCCATTTAACTGAATTGTTGATTCGGGCGCTGTTGTCAGCATTGTCGATATCGCCAGGACTGGTAAAGAAGCCGCCGAGGTAGTTGTCGCCTTGAACGGGCTGAACAAGGTCGACGAGCGGATCATATTGCCGGCCCATCGTCACAGTACCCCACCCGTTTCCGCTCAACCCGACATATGCCTGGCGGCCAAACATGCGGCCACCTTGCCCGAGGTTGCCGTTCGTGGAATTGAAACCGTTTTCGAGCTGGAAGACAGCTTTGAGCCCGCCTGCCAGATCCTCCGTGCCCTTCAGTCCGAAGCGGGATCCCGACTCAGCGCCGCTTGCCATTCCGATCTGCGTCGAGTGGCCGCCGCTGTTATGGATATACATGATGCTCGTATCGACAATCCCGTACAACGTAACCGTGGATTGAGCATACGACACCGATGACATCATGGCGCCTATTGTGAGAATTGTGGCTGAACTCTTTTTCATTGCTTCCCCATGACTATTAGTAGTACCACTTAATTGCCTTTCGGCGTTTTACGTCTTTTACTTCTCGACGCATTCTTTTTTTGACACTTGCTCAGTGCCAACGAAACGTCTGGACTTGCGATGATCGTGGAATCCTCGAGCTCTTGAGGACTTCGCAAGCCAAGTTCCGGATGGATGTAGATGAATTTGACCAACCCGGAACATTCATTTCGCTACCAGACTCGGGTATTTGACATCTTTCGTAAGTCTGCTTTGGCTTCCTCCTGGAAGCCCATCCTGCTCACCATCGTTACTTTTGACCTGCACCCCTAATGGATTGGTCACTTTGGAGATTTGAATACTGCTTCCTTGTGCCCGCAGTAACACGTCAACTCTCCGCCTTCGAATAAGCCACAAGTCAAAATGCTCGAAACGCAAAGATTCGGAAACCCGCCTGCCGATTCGCTACATCCACAGCCCTCAGCCCAGCTTTACCATCCACTCACTCACCCAGATAAGCCGCCCGCACCTTCGGATCATCCAGCATCTGCTTCGCGTCACCCGACATCGTGACCAGACCCGAGTCCATCACATAGCCGCGGTTCGCCGCCTGCAGCGCAAGACGCGCGTTCTGCTCAACCAGCAGCACGGTCATGCCTTCGCCGGAAATTGCGCGCACCACTTCGAAGATCTTCTCCACCATGATCGGCGACAAGCCCATCGACGGTTCATCCAGCAGCAACAGCTTGGGACGAGAGATGATCGCTCGCGCCATCGCCAGCATCTGCTGTTCGCCGCCCGAAAGCGTGCCCGCATATTGCGTGGCGCGCTCCTTCAGCCGCGGGAAGAAACCGAACATGCGGTCGACGTCGGCCTTGATGCCGTCGTTGTCGTTGCGCAGATACGCGCCCATCTGCATGTTCTCGACGATCGACATGCGCGCGAAGATACCGCGACCTTCCGGCACCATCGCGAGTCCGCGCTTCAACAGCTCGTGCGGCGGTATGCCCTTGATCGACTGGCCCATGTACTCGATGTCGCCCGCGGCATACGGCTTGAGCCCCGTAATCGCCTTCA
>NZ_PNXY01000073.1 GCF_002879865.1 Paraburkholderia rhynchosiae | reverse complement strand
ACTCGCAGAGGCACCGTCGTCTCACGACCACGGCTTAGCTTGCGCCGGGCTACATTGTCTCGGTGGCTTCACACGGCGCCGCTACCAGCCCCGCATGCACCAATAGACTACGGGCGACGGAACGCCCAGTTTCCTCCCGCCAGACATCGACGGTAAAACAACGAACGAAGCGACCTCACGTCGCACATAGGAAAACTTATCTTGATAGAGCGATTCGGCGCGACGTTTTTCGAAAACGTCGCGACCGTTGGCCCCGTTGACGCCGTGGCGATCGTCAAGCTTGGGAGGCAAGTCGAGCGCATCAAGCGGGCGCGCGGAGCGGTCAGGGTGGTCGCATGAGTTGAACGCGGATCGGGTGGAAGCACATGTCATCCCGATTGCCGCACGCGCGGACGAGCCTTTGACACACAGGCAAAATGTCAAAATTTGTGGCTGCAGCGATTATAGACGCCCACTCCCATCGGAATGCAGGCGACGCTTTCTGCCTCCTCCCCTGTACCACTGGAAATGTAAAGCGGCCGGGGCCGACGTTCTTCGGTGGTTGACATACGCCGTCCTGCGCAGTAGTGGACGGCCTTTTGACAAGGTCACGAAGAGTCCGTCATCTGGCAGGTGCGACCGTTGTGTATGCGCCTGCGTGAGACGCTATCTGCTTCACAAAATGCGCGAAAACGCACTTCGGAGAGCGCAGGTAGCATTGATCGTTCACGCCGCTACGCGATGCTTCCTGATCAGTTGAACAGCCACTGCAGCGGTGCAGGCAACCAGAACAGCGCTGACGAGGAAAACGGCGCGAAGGCCTGCGTGGCCGCCCACCCATCCTAGAGCGGGGCTGCCGACGGCCATCGCGACATCGAGAAAAACGGTGTAGACGCCCATCGCCATGCCACGGTTTTTGGGCGTAATCCCTCGGACCGCTTCAACGCCTAGCCCCGGATAGACGAGTGAATAGCCGAAGCCGGCAAGAGCTGCCCCTGCGGAGGCCAGCAACGTGGTCTTCGCCAACCACATTAGCAGCAAGCCCGTCGCCTGAACGATGACGAATATCGCAGCAACTCTCGCCCCTCCAAACCGGTCAGGAAGATGCCCTGCCGTCGCGCGTGCCGCGATGAGTGCGACACCGAAGGCGGTAAAGGCCATCCACACCGGCTGCCAGTGCATGTCGGTGAAGAAAAGCGAGCCGAACGCCAGGATCGCGCAGTAACCAATACTCGCGAGCGCTGCTCCCAGGCCGGGCAGCCAAACGGCCTTCGTGATCGTGTTGAAGGAGGCGTGCTCTCCGTGGGCGTGCGGTCCGACTGCGGGCATCCGAACCAGATAAGCCAGCACCATCAGAGGCAGCAGGGCTGTTATCAGTGCGATCGCGGAAAACCCGAGAGACGTATAGAGAAGGGTCCCGACAGGACCGCCCAGTGCCATCGCGGCGAACATCGCTGTTCCGACCCAGGCAATCACTTTCCCGGCATGTTGCCGATCGACAAGTCCAAGCCCCCAGGCGATGGCACCTGTGATGAGGAAGCTCTCCGCTCCGCCGAGCACGGCACGGCCGACGAGCAGGATGGCAACGGACAGCGTCGGCTCCTTCACAAAGGCGAGGGAAAGCAGATACAGCAGCCCCGAAATTGCAGCGGCGATGAGACCGACGAGCACACCGCGTTTTGCACCGCGCCGGTCGGAGTACGAACCTGCCCAAACACGCGAGAAAAGCGAGGCGGCAAATTGCGCTCCTGCCGCGACACCGACGACGAATGGGCCGAAACCTAGATCGTCGATCACATGCAAGGGCAATACGGGGAGCGCAACGCCAATCATAACGAAGCCGGCGAGAACGGCGGTCATCACCGGTATTAGCGTCGCGACAATGGACTGCACGGCAGCTTCCGACGGAGGTGACGTGTACATGACCTACATCCTGTATCCGGGTTTCTTGTATAGCGTTTCAAACCGTGCCTGGATGTCTGGTCCATAAACTTCCTCCTTCCATCGGTCCGACGGGACTTCCTCGAAGCCGACTGAGACGGACTCGTCTCCGTAGCCGAGGATGTCCATCACATCGCGAGTGATGGCGTCGGCCAGCCGGCGCTTTTGCTCCTCCGTCTTCCCCGGCCAGGCTTTAACGATGACATGTGGCATGGCTTTTTCTCCAGTGGTCGAACCGACCGGGAAGACGAGAAGTGCGCGCCCGGTCGACAGCGCTCAATACGCGTGGCTAGTAGGGCGGAAAAATACTTCGTTGATGTCCACGTCTTCGGGCTGGCTAATCGCAAAGGCCACTACGCGCGCAAACGAGCTGGCCGGAATCGCCTTTTCATACGTCTTGGCCATACCCGCGGCGACGTCTAGGTCGGTGATCGTGTCGATCAGTTCAGTCGTGACCGCCCCAGGCGAAACGATGGCCGTGCGGATGTTCCAGGGTTTGACTTCCTGGCGAAGTCCTTCCGAAATCGCACGTACTGCCCACTACGTACCGGCGTAGACTGCGCCTCCAGGCCCCACCTTACGGCCAGCGACAGACGAGACGTTGATAATCTGGCCGCCTTTCTGCGCCTGCATGTGGAGCAGCGCAGCGATCCGATACCGTACAGCACGCCCTTGATATTGACGTCGATCATCCGATCCCACTCGTCAATCTTCAGCCTGTCGAGCATTGAGCTCGGCATCAGACCGGCGTTGTTGAGAAGGATGCGGCCGTGCAATTCGACCGCACGATCGACCCGCGCCTTGACCTGATTGCGATCGGTTACGTTGGTTTGCAAGATGGCTTTTCCATCGAGTCCCAGTTTGCTCGCCATTGCCTTGAGTCGATCAAGGCGCCGCGCGCGTGGACGACTTTGGCGCCTTCCTTTGCGAGGTGACGCGCGGTCTCTGCACCGAGTCCGCTGCTGGCGCCGATAATGACGACCACTTTGCCGTTGATGTTTTCACTCATCGCTATTTCCTCGTGAGATTGTGATGATGTCGGTCATGTTGCCCGCTTCGAAAAAACATCCTTGAACACGGGCATTGCAGAGAAGACGTTCGGCCAGCCCGCGTAGAACGCGAGCTGCGTGAGGACCTCGGACGCCTCATCCTTGGTGAGCCCGTTGTCCATCGCGCGATTCAGGTGATACGGAATCTGCGCGACCTGACCGTTCGCAACAAGGGCGCTTACCGTCACGAGACTTCGGTCGCGTGGTGCGAGTCCCGGGCGCAACCACAGGTCCCGGAAGAGGGCGTCGGTCGTGTACTGAACAACGCCTGGTGCGACGGAGCCAAAATTCTCATTGACCGTCTGTGCACGCTGTTGCTCTGCGGCCTGGTTCAGCGGCAGCGGCGCAACATCGGCGGACGGTACTTGGTCTGCACCGATGCCACGTTCGTCGAAGATTTGCTTGGCGGCCGTTGACGCGGCGGTTGCATTCGCCCATCCCGAATAGAAAGCGAGATGCGCGATCATTTCGGAGATCTCCGCTGGCTTTACGCCGTTATCGAGCGCGCGCCGAAGATGGAACGGTATCTCGATGGCCTGGTTGCGGGCGATGAGCACGGAGAGCGTCACGATGCTCCGATCGCGCGGCGCGAGTTGCGGCCGTTTCCAGAGACCGTCGAGCACGGTTTGGCTCGTGTAACGCTCGAAAGCCGGAGAAACCGACTTGAGCTCTTCGGGTGATAGCGGTTCTTGCATAGATTCCTTCCTTTCATGCGCACAAGCAGACAGAAGCAGCGCTGCGCACGTAACTGAAACGAGACGCGCAAAACGGTGCGTCTTCGGGTCACGGTTTGCGATATTGCTCATCGGTGACCTGTTCACGCCAGTTGACGTTCTTGCTATCGAGTGCCTCTTGAGGCGCGATGTGGGTCATTCCACTGGTGGACGTGGCGCCATGCCAGTGCTTGACGCCGGCCGGGATCGACACCACGTCACCCGCAGCGATTTCCTGCCTTTCGTCGCCCCATGCTTGTATCCACCCCCTGCCGGACGAGACAATCAACGTCTGTCCAAGCGGATGGTTGTGCCAGGCTGTACGCGCGCCCGGTTCGAACGTCACCAGTCCTCCGGATAAGCGCGACGGGGCCTTTGGCTGGAAGAGTGGATCGATGCGTACCTGGCCAGCGAAGCGTTGCGTACCGCCCGGCACAGGCGGCTGCGAACTGGCATGCGCAATCGCGAATGGCGCAGAGCCTCCGTCAGCAGCGCGGGCTCCCAAGGGCATTGAGAACAAGACCGAGGCGATGAGTGCAGCTCGCCTCATCACTTTTCGCCGCTGCCGAGGTATTGCTCGTCCGTCACTTTTTCCAGCCACTCAACGTTTTTGCCGTCGAGCGCTTCCTGAATCGCGATATGTGTCATCGCGGTCGTCGATGTCGCGCCGTGCCAGTGCTTGTGTCCCGGCGGGCACCAGATCACGTCGCCAGCCCGGATTTCGACGCGCGACTCGCCGTCGCATTGTGTCCACCCGCATCCTGCCGTCACAACTAACGTCTGGCCGAGCGGATGCGTGTGCCACGCGGTGCGCGCGCCGGGTTCGAACGTCACGCTCGCGCACGAGACCCGCGCGGGCGGCGGCGGAGCGTTCAGCGGATCAATCCGCACCGTGCCGGTGAACCATTCGTCCGGTCCCTTCATTGAAGGCTGAGAGCCTGCGCGTTTCAGTTCCATGGTCGTTCCTTGTCTATGTCGTGAAAGGCAAATGCCCACTGACGTTAATCTACTCGCTAGCCATTGATGCGACTAGGTGGCAATATTGGGATGTCCTTATGCGTGGGAGCATTAATTGAAGGAAGATTTCAACGATTTGGTCGGCTTTATGACGGTTGCCCGGGAGCGCAACTTCACGCGGGCGGCGGCGCAACTGGGCGTCTCACAGTCAGCGTTGAGCCGTACGGTGGCCGCTCTTGAAAAGCGGATGGGCTTGCAGCTGTTGACGCGCACGACTCGCAGCGTGTCTCCGACAGACGCGGGCGAGCGACTGCTCTCGGCGATCGCACCTCGCTTTGAAGAGATTGAGGCTGAGGTGGACTCGTTGCGCGCGCTGACGAATAGCCCGGCGGGGACGGTGAGGATCACCACCACGGACTACGCTGCGAACGCGCACGTCTGGCCTCGGTTGCAGCCGCTGCTGCGCCAGTATCCCGAATTGCACATTGAACTAGTGAACGATTACGGATTAACTGACATCGTTGCGGACCGATATGACATCGGCGTGCGGCTCGGCGACCAGGTAGCCAAAGACATGATCGCGGTGCGTATTGCGCCCGATATGACGATGGCGATTGTTGCCTCCCCGTCCTATCTGGAAGCGAGGCCGCCTGCGAAAACACCGCAGGAGCTCACGCTGCATAACTGCATCAATCTGAGGTTGCCCACGAGGAACGCCCTGCTTCCATGGGAATTGCGCAAGGGACGGCGCGACTTGCAGGTTTGGGTGGAAGGGCAGCTCACCTTCAATAACGTCTATCAGATGGTCGACGCATCCCTTGCCGGTTTTGGGCTCGCCTACCTGCCCAAGGACCTTGTCGAGGCACATGTGCGTGCTGGGCGCCTGCGATGGGTGTTGGAAGACTGGTTTCCTACATTCGTCGGGCATCACGTCTATTACCCGAGTCGCCGTAAATCTTCGCGGGCGGTTGAGCTTGTTGTCGACGCATTGAAGACGGGTTATCAGCCGCGAGCGCGATGACCGACCGATAGCTCTATCCAAGTTCGGCGTTTGCTGCGCCAGAGCGGGACTGCACGTTCTGTGCGACCCTTGCCGTGAAGACGTACAGAAGGGCTTCGGTCCAGATCGACGTCGCCGACGCGTATGCCGATGAGTTCGGATACCCTAGCGCCGGTGTTATAGAGGGTCGCCAACATGACGGGATCGCGCTGGCCGCACCACGTGTTGGGGTTGGGTGCATCGAGCAAGGCGCATATTTCTTCTCGGGAGAGGAAGCGGACCAGCGGGCGCTCATAACGCTTCATCGGAATCGCGAGCACCTGCTGAATCGTGCGCAGGCACTCTGGTATTCGGGACGCAGCATAGTGCAGAAACGAGCGAATGGCGGCAAGCCGAAGGTTGCCGCCACGGATGCTATTGTGGCGGGCCACTTCGAGGTGGTCGAGGAACTGAAGAACCAGTGGTGCATCAATATCGCTGAGTTCCAGGCGGTCAGGTCTCCGATGCAATCGCTGTTCTGTAAATTGGAGAAGCAGCCTCATGGTGTCTCGGTAAGCCGCTACCGTTCGCGGGCTGGCGTTACGCTGCTGTATCAGGCGTTCCATAAAGAACTGCTGCAGCAATTGCGCAAACTTCGGTGATGAGTTCAGGTCAAGCATGATTGCCTCCGTGAGCGAAGTGCTCGAAGCGATCGCGTGCGATGGTCATCAGCTCGGGTATTGCCGTTACATACCAGAACGTGTCGGTGACCTGGGTATGTCCGACATAGGTGGAGAGCACCAGCATCGCATTACCGACATCGATCCCCTCCTGATACCAGCCGATAAGACGGCGGCAGATAAAGCTGTGCCTCAAGTCGTGGATGCGCGGGTGCGGGTGACCTCCCCGAGCTTGCCATCCGAGCTGTGCTCGGAGACGGGCGAAGGCATGTGCGATCTGCCGATAGTTCACTGGCCTTCCGCAGTCGGACACGAAGAACGCGTCGGTCGTCGACGCGGGCAGCCTTTTATCCCGAATACAGGCATAGGCACGGAGGGCTTCGGTGTGGCGGCCTTCATGTTCGGCTCCCGGTCCAAGGCAATGCAACGGTGTTGAGCCGGGGCAGATCTACCCTTGACATAGATGGTCGTCGTGTTGACGGTGCGGTGGCGCAGTAGATGGGCGATGTCCTTTAGACTCGCTCCTTCCCTAAGTAACCTCGAAGCGACCGAATGGCGGAGCACATGGGTTCCGGTCCACCGCTGAGCAAAGCCGCACCGGGCGTAGGCGCAGCGTACGGCGTTGCGCACGAGGCTCGGCCCCACCGACGACTTCAGTTCGCTCTACGGCCGTCAACCGGCTCGCCGCCGACAATGGACTGCCCGATGCGGTCGTTACGGAATCCGGCCTGAAAATCACGCCGCCCGATGCAGCAGTGCCCGAGGCTGCACAGACGCTGATCGACCAGACGTCGGTCATGCTGCCGCGCGTGAAGTTCACCGAATTGCTGATGGAGGTCGATGCGTGGACCGGGTTCACCCGCCACTTCATGCACCTGAAGACCGGAGAGAGCGCAAAAGACAAGACATTGCTGCTCACGACCGTCCTGGCGGATGCGATCAACCTCGGGCTGACAAAGATGGCAGAAGCATGCCCGGGGACCACTTACGCGAAACTGTCATGGCTGCAGGCGTGGTACATCCGTGACGAGACCTATTCGCAGGCGCTGGCCGAACTGGTTAACGCACGGTTCGACCATCCGTTTTCTGCCCACTGGGGTGACGGCAGCACTTCATCATCGGACGGGCAGCGTTTCAGGGCCGGCGGACGCGCCGAGAGCACCGGACATGTGAACCCGAAGTATGGCGCTGAACCCGGCCGGGTGTTCTACACGCACATCTCCGATGTACCAGGAGTCGGATCTGCGCATTCGGGAACATTACACCGACACCAACGGTTTCACCGACCACTTTTTTGCACTGATGCATCTCCTGGGCTTCCGATTCGCGCCCCGCATCCGTGATCTGCATGACATGAAACTGTACGTGCCGGGCAGCGTGAAGGATTATCCGGCGCTCCAGCCGATGATTGGCGACGCGTACAACGAGAAGACAATCCGGCGGAACTGGGACGAGATCGTGCGCCTGGCAACGTCGATCCGGCAGGGTGCCGTCACCGCTTCGCTGATGCTGCGCAAGCTCGGCAGCTATCCGCGGCAGAGCGGCCTCGCCGTTGCGTTACGCGAGATCGGTCGTGTCGAGCGTACGCTGTTCATCGTCGACTGGCTGCAGAACGTCGAACTGCGCCGACGCGTTCACGTTGGCCTGAACAAGGGCGAGGCCCGCAATGCGCTTGCACGTTCGGTCTTCTACCGCCTTGGGGAAATCCGCGATCGCAGCTTTGAGTCGCAGCGTTATGGCGCCAGCGACCTCAATCTGGTGACCGCCGCGATAGTGTTGTGGAACACCGTCTACCTCGAACGGGCTGTCCACGCGATGGCCGCACGCGGTGCCCCGCCCGATGCAGTTTTGCTACCATATCTTTCGCCGCTTGGCTGGGAACACATCAACCTGACGGGCGATTACGTGGGGCGTGAGGACCAGCACATGCGGCGCGGTGGATTCCGGCCACTGCGTCCGGTTCGGGACCAATAGCATCAACATTTTCTGATTGGGTACAAAGCGCGGCAACTGTTTTGAGTACGCTGGCTGACCGGGCTGGTCAGGCCCACTTCAGATGTTCGAACGTGTCACCGGTTAGACTATTCTCCCGCCAACAAACCGGGATCGATATGTCGCTGCCGATGATTTTCCTGCCCGCCATGCCCTGCGACGGAAGACTGTACGCCGACCAGATTGATCGGCTGCAAGATCTCATTTCGCCCTCCGTCCACGTGTTAGACCGGAATACTTTCGCCGACAGCGCCGACGCATTGTTAGCTTCCACATCCGGGAGCCTCATACTGGCGGGAACGGCCTATGGCGGATCCCTTGCAATGGAAGTTCTGGCAAGGGCGCCCGAGCGGGTTCGCGGACTCTGGCTGATGAACTGTCAGCCGGGTACTCATCCGAACCCTGGTGCAGTCCGAGCGACGAGCCTGAGGATTCGTCGCGGCGAACATGAAGATGTCATCGCGGAGTTTGCAAATAACGCCATCCCTGCTGATGACGCAGCGTCATGAGCGGCCTTCGTCCGGATGGCGCGAGATGCTGGCGCCGACACGTTCGCGCGGCAGTCAGACGCAACGCTGACCCGCTCTGATCATTGGCCGACGCTGTTTGCTGCTAGCAACGTTCCGACGCTCCTGATCTGGGGCGAGGGCGGATCGCTTTGTTCCTGTCGAAGTCGGAAGTCGCATCGGAATGAACCGCGTCAGGGTCTCAATCTCGTGAATGATGCGGTCCGACCACGTCTGCACAGACTGCATGTCGTCGGCGCCGAACACTGCGCGGCCAGGCGCGTCGTTTTCCGCTTGAATTGCTTTCGTAAGAAGCAACCCCCGGTTCATTGTTTAATTCCCGGGCGGCAGCCGCTCAGTTCTCCGTTAGGCCCCGTGAATTCTGAACGCGGCGTTTTACGCCTGGAGCTGGACCCCGCCAAGGGGCCCGGAGTACTCTCAAGTCGCTGTGCGCGCCGGCAGCGCTAACCGCGGCTTGCCTAGCACTACAGTCGCAACCTGAGACGCGAACCGCCGCGGCAACAAGCGCACACCGAAGCACGACAGCTTATTGAACAGGCCGGGCACAACCGTGCGCTTGCCGAGCTGCATCGCGCGGATCGCGGCGCGCGCGACGAACTCCGGGCTTTTCGTCGACGCGTTCGCAATCCACGAGTAGTCGCCGCCGCCAGACGCAGCGTGAAACGCGGTGTCGGTGCCGCCAGGGCAGATGCAGGTCACCGACAGCGGGGTGCCGCGGTGCTCGTCATGGAGACCCTCGCTGAAGTTGCGGACAAACGCCTTGGACGCGGCATACAGCGCCATGTTCGGCACTGCCTGGTACGCTCCGGTAGACGCGATGTTCACCATGTACGCCGGTCCGGTGCTTGCCTTGTGGGCGTCAACGAAGCACCGCGCGAGTGCGACCAGCGAGGTCATGTTGAGTTGGACGAGCTCCGCGTCGCGCGCCCAGTCGACCTCGTCGAAGCGGCGGAAGTAGCCGAATCCGGCGTTGTTGATCAGGATGTCGATCGGGCCGCATTCGGTGGCGGAGGCCC
>NZ_PNXY01000072.1 GCF_002879865.1 Paraburkholderia rhynchosiae | reverse complement strand
ATCGCTGCCGCTGCTGCCCGAGTCGGTGGCGAGCGCCACCCCGGGTGCCGCAGCGGCCGTGTCCAGCGTGAAGCTGAAGCTGGTCGCCGCCGACACGTTGCCGGCCACATCGGTCTGGCGGACCTGGACGCCGTTCGCGCCTTCGACAGCGCTGAAGCTGCTGCTCCAGTGCGCCCCGTTGTCGATGCTGTACTGCACCGTCGCGCCGCTTTCGACCCCGCTAAGGCCGAGTGTGCCGGTGTTCGTGATGTGATCGCTGCCGCTGCTGCCCGAGTCGGTGGCGAGCGCCACCCCGGGTGCTGCAGCGGCCGTGTCCAGCGTGAAGCTGAAGCTGGTCGCCGCCGACACGTTGCCGGCCACATCGGTCTGGCGGACCTGGACGGTGTTTGCACCTTCGACAGCGCTGAAGCTGCCGTTCCAGTGCGCCCCGTTGTCGATGCTGTACTGCACTGTCGCGCCGCTCTCCACACCACTGAGGCTGAGTGTGCCGGTGTTCGTGATGTGATCACTGCCGCTGCTGCCCGAGTCGGTGGCGAGCGCCACCCCGGGTGCCGCAGCGGCCGTGTCCAGCGTAAAGCTGAAGCTGGTCGCCGCCGACACGTTGCCGGCCACGTCGGTCTGGCGGACCTGGACGCTGTTTGCGCCTTCGACAGCGCTGAAGCTGCTGCTCCAGTGCGTCCCGTTGTCGATGCTGTACTGCACTGTCGCGCCGCTCTCGACACCACTGAGGCTAAGTGTGCCGGTGTTCGTGATGTGATCACTGCCGCTGCTGCCCGAGTCGGTGGCGAGCGCCACCCCGGGTGCTGCAGCGGCCGTGTCCAGCGTGAAGCTGAAGCTGGTCGCCGCCGACACGTTGCCGGCCACATCGGTCTGGCGGATCTGGACGCTGTTCGCGCCTTCGACGGCGCTGAAGCTGCTGCTCCAGTGCGCCCCGTTGTCGATGCTGTACTGCACTGTCGCGCCGCTTTCGACGCCACTGAGGCTGAGTGTGCCGGTGTTCGTGATGTGATCACTGCCGCTGCTGCCCGAGTCGGTGGCGAGCGCCACCCCGGGTGCGGCAGCGGCCGTGTCCAGTGTGAAGCTGAAGCTGGTCGCCGCCGACACGTTGCCGGCCACATCGGTCTGGCGGACCTGGACGCCGTTCGCGCCTTCGACAGCGCTGAAGCTGCTGCTCCAGTGCGCCCCGTTGTCGATGCTGTACTGCACTGTCGCGCCGCTCTCCACACCACCGAGGCTGAGTGCGCCGGTGTTCGTGATGTGATCGCTGCCGCTGCTGCCCGAGTCGGTGGCGAGTGCCACCCCGGGTGCGGCAGCGGCCGTGTCCAGCGTGAAGCTGAAGCTGGTCGCCGCCGAGACGTTGCCGGCCACATCGGTCTGGCGGACCTGGACGCTGTTCGCGCCTTCGACAGCGCTGAAACTGCTGCTCCAGTGCGCCCCGTTGTCGATGCTGTACTGCACTGTCGCGCCGCTTTCGACACCACCAAGCGTCAGCGCACCCGAGCTGGTCACGTGATCGCTGCCGCTGCTGCCCGAGTCGGTGGCGAGCGCCACCCCGGGTGCCGCAGCGGCCGTGTCCAGTGTGAAGCTGAAGCTGGTCGCCGCCGACACGTTGCCGGCCACATCGGTCTGGCGGACCTGGACGGTGTTCGCGCCTTCCGCAGCGCTGAAGCTGCTGCTCCAGTGCGCCCCGTTGTCGATGCTGTACTGCACCGTCGCACCGCTCTCCACACCACTGAGGCTGAGCACGCCGGAATTGGTCACACGATCGCTGGCACTAGTGCCCGAGTCGATCGCAAGCGCCACAGCCGGCGCCCCACCGGCGGCCGTATCGATCGTGAAAGTCAACGTGGCCGCAGAAGAAACGTTCCCGGCTACATCAATCTGCCTCACCTGCACATCGTTCACGCCTTCAGCCGCGGCGCTGAAACTGCTGCTCCAATGAGCCCCGTTGTCGCAGCTGTATTGCACCGTCGCTCCGTGAGCGAGCCCGCTGACCGCGAGCGCGCCATCGGACGTGACATGGTCTGCGGCCGAAACGCCAGTGTCATGCGTCAGTGTGACGACGGGCGCAGGCGGCGCAATGTCGACATAGGCGGTCGCCCAACTCAAGGTGCCGTTGCCGAGCCGAATAGCATAGGTAAAACTATCTTGAGCGTATCCGACGGTGTTGAAGCTGTTCGAGAGCCAGGCTGAATCCAGGTGACTCGCGTCATATCCCACCTTTCCGTCCGACGTGATCCAAAGATGTGCACCGTGTGCGCTGTGATCTGCGCTGACAGCTTCCGCCCTGGCGGTATCTTGAGTGAGCAGCGCCGTTTGCTCGAGCGCAGTCGTGGCTTCTGTACCGGAGTCGATCGAATAGAGCGTCTTGGCCGCTCCACCGAGATCGTTGGCCATCACGTTCAGGTAGACGACGCCGAGCGCATTGTCGGTGAGTCCGGTCTGGGCGGACGTAAATAGATCGTTGTTGGCTTGCGGTGTATTGCTGATGGAAACCGTAGTTCCATTGCTAATGGTCGTCATGATGTCCCCGTCCCCGTCCTTGTTATCGTTAACTCGTCTGAGCGCAAGACGCCCATCGCGTGCGGTACGCCCGTGCTCCGCCGGCGTGTAATCAATAAGATGGCCAGGCGCTCGGTCGATTACGAACCGACGCGCGAGGCAGATCTGTCGTTAGCCTCACATGCATAGTGCTGACGATGTCGCCACGCTTCGCTCATCGTCTTCTCAACGCTCGCGCAGCGCCGTTTCCCTGGTCTTGATCACGGGTTTGAGCAGGTAGTGCAGCACGGTCCTTCGCCCAGTCCTGATATCGACCGTCGCCATCATGCCCGGCAAAATCGTGACCGGCTCACTTTGCCCGCTGGGCTTGTTCTGCCTGGTGCGAACCAGGATTCGGTAGTAACTGTCAGCTTTCTCGCTGGGGCGTTCGGGCAACAACGTATCAGCGCTAATGTCCTCCACGGTCGCAGGAAAGCCTCCATAAATGGAGAAGTCGTATGCAGAAAGCTTGACCGTGGCCTCCTGCCCTGGATGCAGAAACGCAATATCCGACGGGCGCACGCGCGCTTCGATTAACAGGGTATCGCCAAGCGGGACGATCTCGAGGAGATCCATGCCGGGCTGAACTACGCCGCCGACTGTATTGATCTTGATCTGCTTGACCATGCCCCTCAACGGAGCCCGCACCAGCGTGCGCGTGACACGATCTTCCAGAGCGACATTGGCCGCGCTCAGAGCCGTCTGCTCGGCACGGGCCTGATTTAGGTCCTTCATCGCGTCGGCACGGAAGTGCGCAGTCAATTCATCGATCTTCTGGCGGGACTCTCGATAGGCAGCGTCCAGCCGCGGCATCGCGAGCCGCGTCGCATCGAGGTCGCCTTTCATGTCGTTCGCCTGGCGTTCGAGCCGAAGGACTTCGACATCGGACACCGCACCCTTCTGCACAAGCGGGCTCGTCAACGCCAGTTCCTTTGCGACCAGGCTGTAGCTTTGTTGCAGTTGCGCTTCGCGTGAACGTTTTTCCGAGAGTTCCTGCCGGCGTTGGTCGGCCTGTTGCTTCAGCACGGCCAGATTGGCCTGCAATTCACGCTGGCGGGACTCGTACAGCGATCGTTCCTGTTCCAGCAGCCTTGGGCTCGTCTGCTCCAATTGACGAGGCGCAACGAACGGAGTGTTGTTCGCCTCGGCGGTGAGGCGCGCGATCCCGGCGATCAACGCGGAATCCTTGGCCTGTCCCTCCCTATACGAGGAGGTAAAACGCGTATCGTCGATGCGCATGAGCGGCTGGCCCTTTTCAACAACCTGTCCCACGCGGACCATGATTTCGGACACGATGCCACCCTCCAGGTTCTGCACCACTTGCACCCGGCTTGACGGAATCACCTTCCCCTCTCCAACGGTCACTTCGTCCACGTTCGTGAACGCAGCCCAAACGAACGCGGCGACGAAGAAAACCAGCGTCGACCAGAGAATCCAGTGCGTGAAATAGCGCGGCCCTTCCAGGGCTGCTGCGCAACTCTCCCGCATGAACGCGGTATCGTCCTTGCCTGGCTTGATGGCTGCGCCGATTCGGCCGGCCAGATCCCTCAGCCTAACGCGGCGGCACGCCAGCGATGAATCCGCGCCTGTGGGCTTAACCAGTAGCGACATGGAGCTTCCTCCCTGCAAGAGCGGCCAGTACCTGTTCCTTTGGCCCATCGGCGACGACTCGGCCCTGATCCAGGACGATCAGGCGGTTGACCAACGTGAGCAGCGACGCGCGATGAGTAATAAGCAGCAGTGTGCGGCCTTCAAGCTCGGTCGCGAGTCTCGCTTTGAACAACTCTTCGGAGCGGTTGTCCATCGCGCTGCTGGGTTCATCGAGCACCAGCACCGGCGGCGAAAGCAACACTGCGCGGGCAATTGCGATGGCCTGCCGCTGACCGCCCGACAATGCCTCGCCACGCTCACCTACGAGCAGATCGAATCCGTTCGGCAAGCGGTTGACGAAGTCGCTCACGCCCCCGACTTGCGCGGCATGCAGCACGGCGGCGTCATCCGTACCGGGTGCCCCGAGTACGATGTTCTCCCTCACGCTGCCGTTGAACAGCATCACATCTTGAGGCACGTGTCCGATGCCACGGCGCAGCGTCGCGGGATCGAACTGACGCAGTTCCACGCCATCGACAAGCACATTTCCCGCACTGGGCGGGTACAGGCCAAGAATGAGTCTTTCGATCGTGGTCTTGCCCGAGCCGACGCGTCCGATAATGCCAACGCGCTCGCCCGCAGCGATCCTGAACGACACTGCATCGAGCGACACGCCACTCTGGCCGGGGTATGAAAAGCTGACATTTCTGAACTCGATGTCGCCGCGCAACATTGGACGATGCACGAAGCTCTTGTCGACCGGGCGCTCACCGGGCAGGTTCATCACGCCGTCGATTGATGCCAGTGCATTGCGGGATTGATGGTAGCGGGTCAGGAGCGTCGCCACCTGGCTCATCGGCGACAAAGCACGGCCAGTGAAGATAGTGCAGGCGATCAAGCCGCCTGTCGTGAGTTTGTCGTCCGCGATCATGTAGACGCCGCACAAAACCACGGCGAGATAGGCGGCCTGCTGGGAAAACACGGCGAAGTTGACCGCGCACCCCGACAGAAAACGTGACCGCAGCCCAAGCCTCGCCATTTGGCCGAGCAACTGCTCCCACTTGGCTTGCATTGGTCCTTCAGCGCCATTGACCTTGATCGCCTCGAGACCCACCAGTGTTTCTATCAGCAGCGCTTGCCGTTGGCACGCGTGTCGCTGACTGGCCTGCACAGCCCGTGCAAGCGGCGCTTGCACGGCAACGCCAACGCCAATCACGAGAGGCAATGCCATCAATGGCAGCCATCCAAGCGCACCGCCGACCCAAAACATCGCCACGATGAACACGACCGAAAACGGAAGATCGATCAGGGCAGCCGCAGTGGCAGAAGTGAGAAACTCCCGTACCGCCTCAAATTCCTGAATGTGCGAAGCGAACCCGCCGACGGAAGGCGGCCGCACGGTCATCTGGATGCCGAGTACTTTCTCGAACATGTTCGCAGAGAGAATCACGTCGATCTTCTTGCCGGCCACGTCGATAAAGTAGCCGCGCAATGTACGCATCACCAAATCGAATACGATCACCAGCATGATGCCTGCTGCCAGTGCCCACAAAGTGTCAAGTGTGTGGTTCGGCACCACCCGGTCATATACATTCATCGTGAAAAGTGGCATGGCCAACGCGAACAGGTTGATCAGCATCGACGCAACCATCACTTCCGCGTAAATCGGCCACGACTGCCCCACCACACCCCAGAACCAGTGGCGAGGACGAGGCACCGCACTTTCCACGTTGCGCTGGTCGAACCGGTGAGCGCGGCGGGCGAACAGCGCATGGCCAGTGTACCGGCGCTCCAGGTCCTCAAGGCTGACCTCTTCTTCTCCGGTGCCCGTTTCGGGGAGGATGACTTGCATGCGTCCGCCGGTGTTGCTGCGTACCAGCACGCATGCCTGCCTGTCATTCAGCAGCAAGACTGCTGGCAGGACCAGGTCGGAGATCCTTTCCAGCGAACGCCTCACAAGCCTGGCCGACATGCCCGCGCGGGCCGCTGCTCGAATGAATAGCGCCGGCGTCAACCGGTGGTCTATCAGCGGCAGGCCGGCGACGAGAGTGTCGGCCCCCACCGGGTGATTGAACAATCGAGTCATGATGAGAAGGCAACCCAGCAACGGATCGTCTTCGATACCGGGCGTCGGTGGCAGCTCCCACCCTGGGGTGGCACACTGTCCCGCTGCTCCCGCAGTGGCTTCCGTTGCGGCGGAATGCATTTACTGCACGCCAGGACGCTGGGGACGGTCTGATTGACATGCCACGTCAATAGGCGCTGAATTCCCCGCTGTCAAACGCACGTTCTTGGCCATCACATACCCCCGTTGATTTTTGTTGTGTCTGTTGTTCTGCGTGACTGCTTATCTTTGTGCCAGGCAGGAGCAAGTAATGGACCATGTGCGGCGGCTAGGCCGTGAGATACAACGGAGAGCCCCGGCTATGGGGCGGGAATGAAGCTGACATGCATTTTGTCTCAGAAGTGAGACGGATTTCCCCATGCGGAGTGACCGGAGCCGCTGTGAGCGAGGCACTATCCCCCACCGCCCGCCCCGGAAACCGGGTAACTGGACGCATACGCAAGGAGTGATGCCATGATCATGCCCGCCGTCGAATACGTGCCATTTTTGAGACATCCTTCCGGCGCCGCACTTCTGATTCAGGCGCTGTCACGTTGCTGACGTGGGCGATTAAAATCGCATGATGAAATGGAAAATCGCTTCACCACGGCCATCACTTTCCAGCATCGGTGATCAGTTGCACGGTGCGCTGGTATTTCGGGTTTCAGTTCACGAGTAGGCACGCCGGTCTATTCCCGTCGTCGCACGCTCCAACTTCTGCACGATCATCGCCTCGTCTGCCAACACCGTCTGGTATTTGCCTCAAGGACGCGATTCGGCAGAACGTCGACTGCATATGTGCCTCGGCCGCCCCTTTCTTCGCCTAGAGGATCAACCACGACTGGGAGGTTTTCGCCGGGCTTCGTCCTGCGCAGGCGCGTAGTTCAGATAGAGGTGCATCTACCGGGCATCCGCATAGTCAAGCGGCCGGCCTTCAGATCGATGGTGACGGGACATTTGAGGCGCCCGTGGGAAAACACGAGATCGACCCGGAACCAGGTGCGGCCGAACCAACGCCGGCTCAGCCGGCCGACAAAAGCAAAGTCGTCGCCGAACTCCAGCAGGAACTCAGCGACCAGGGCAACGTGCAACGGGCGGCTAGCATCACGTACTTGGGCGCCGTTCCCGTGGCGCCGACGACGTGTTTTGCCGGCAGCCATTTTCCAGACGGCGGCTGCTGAATCGCGTCAATGCTGGCCGGCGTTCAGCAGCATCCAGATTTGCCGACCCGGAGGCCCCGCAAGAATTCGCGCAAACACCGCGCGGCATCGAACACAGGTGTAATGCTCCTCAGCTCGCGCATCTTTTACGCCACCGGCGCCGTTGAGCGTGAGCTCACGGTGTGGAGTCTCAGTCGCAGGCTTCCCATAGAGATCGGCGCAGGGTGTGCAGGGTTGAATCCAAAGGTCCATTTGTCAATTGGCGGCAATTTTCTGCGCGACACGCGGCTGTATCGATGCTCGCGGCAAGCTTAGGTTTGAAGCGAGGAATACCTGCGACGGGGCGTCGCAAGACAGACCATTTGAGATAAGGAGGCCCTTGATGCCCATGCCATCAAAACAAACGGGAATCGATGTCTTCCGGGTTAGTCGTCAAACGGATTGCTGGTGTCTTTCACTTCTGTATTTAGATTGTATTCTGCACGCACAGCCTTGAGCACGCCCTCGATGTCGCGCTCAAAACCGACCGCGTTGCCGAAGTGGCTCATGCTCCAGTTGCAGCCAGTCTTGTCCGCCTCTTGCAACTGCGGTCGCGGCACGCGAATCTTCACGCCATCCTCGACGATTTCCTGCAGTCGATGGATTCGCCGGTTGACCTCCTGCTGCAGTTGCGAGGCATTGAGCGTCTTGCGTATCATCCAGGTCTCCTTCCGGTTGCTCAAGCCAGTCTAGCGCAAGTGAGGCGTTCCGCGGCTGCCGCCAATGTGCGCCTGGGACCATCGCTATGCCACAAGTCAATGCGCGTAATACGGATGTTCGCTGTCACGAAGTTTAGCGTGGGAGCGCTGCTAGAAGCAGGAACGAGAGCCAGGCTGGAGGGTAACGTAGCGCCGTCAAATCGCATTAGAACTGACCGCCTGCAAGCTCCAGGTACGGCGTCACGTCGCCTTGTCTTCGCCCAGCTCGGGATGCAAGCGAATATGCAGGCGTGCGAGCCAGCGCCCGGCAAAGACTGGACAAATCCAGGTTATGTGGGGCGGACTGCCCTCCAAGACTACCTGGCGCTTTTTGACCGCTTCGCAAAATGCCCTGCGCGCATCGAAAACGACCCATCGGTAGATAAGTAATACGGTCGCCGCGCCATACAGGACCAGGGCGGTCGGAGAAACGGTGTCAGCGCTCAGGTCGACAGTGAACGAAAGCAGCAGCGCGCTGGTCTGTGTGATCGCGCCTGCAATGAGGGCTACCGTCAATTGAGCCTGGGTTTTGACGATGAGAGCTGATTTCAAGTCGAGCCTCGTTACCGCTGAGGAATTTCGCCGCTTGCAATGCGACCGCATCACAAGACGATTCAAATACTAGACCATGCGCGACCCCGAACAAGTCGGTGAGAATACCGACGGTTTCGAGGCACCGTATCGGCTGAATGGACCGACGCTCGAGCGACCGGCCGCCTGCCCCGCATTCTCGCGTCTCCCTAAGATTGTCCCCTCAAAATGCGTGCTAGATCAGAGTTATTTGGGGGCTGGAGGCAACGTCCAATTGTCCGCCTGAAGTTTTCGAACGCGGGTGCCGTTCAGCGGCTTACTCCTCATGAACCTCGACTCGGGCTGCATCGCGTGGGCCGGGATGTCGCTGAACTGGCAGCAGGCACGTTGGCCGCCCTGGAAACCGGTTTTCCTCGTGGCATACGCGTTGCGCGCCGGAGCGATACCGCAGAGACAACACCCAGTAAGACCTTGACTCGCTGCCTGTCTCATCGACGAAAATCATGACGAGTCATCGAACAGGACATGCGCACCCCGCAGCGCGCGACGACGATAAAGATGAGCCGGCTGGCGACAGCCCGTGCTCCTCCCACCCACCGGCGCCAGACAGCGCCGCTCCTGTCCTGCAGTGGGAGATGACGATGCATTGGTCGATGAGGACGCGCCGGGATAAGATGCGCCGGGACGATGCATCGCGCAGAAGAACCGACCTATTCCTGGAAGGGGCGCAGCAAGTGGAGATATCCGATGGACGACCGATTTGACAGACGAGAACTTTTACTTCACCTCGGGGACATGCTCCAATCTTTGGGATGTTTGGCCCGGACCGGTGCGCGCGACACGCCGGTGTTGCAGCTTGCAAAGGAACACGATTTGTTTCGGGACTTCGAGTTCCTCCAGGCACTTGCCCCACAGATGACGGTGGCCGATTTCAGCACACGAGTCGCCAACGCGTTCTTCCGGTGGCCAGAGGAACTGCTCGACATCGAGCTGAACCGCAAAGCTCTGGCCTCCACCGTTCAGCAGGAGCTTTTTGACGGCAACCCTGACGGCTGGAACTCGTATGTCGGTTACCTCCGCAAGAGGGTGAAGTGGTTCGGGGACGGGCTTCCCGGGATGACGAACGATGCGGGGGACGAACCATTGCACGATGCGGCGGAGGAAGTAAATCGATCCGGGGTCGCCTCGTCCCGCGAGCGCGAGGTGTCCGGTGAGCGGAAGGGCTGGCCCTGGCCGGAGCCAAGGACGACAACCTGAGCGCAACGACTCGTCGCATCCATCGCGGATTCAGGTTCTCAACGCACGGGACCAGGCTCGGTGGCAGCACCGTCAACGAGGAAGTCTCTCTTTCGTGAACTCGCGGTGCTTCGGGAGCGGCGGGCAATGGTCTGTCCGAAGCGCAGAATGCGACTTTCATTTCGTCGATGCGATCGTTGCAGTGGTCAGGAGGTGCCGCGCCGTTTCAGAAAACAACCGACAACTTCGTGCCCGACAATCCGGTCGAAGAGTCGATTGCTTTCGCAATGTCAGACGGCGTCAGCGCCGCATTCCCACTGCACGATAATCGACGCGCGCCGTGCAAGAGCTACCTCTTAGCCTCAGGCGCACGTCGCTTGCCGCGCGAGTCACCATTTAAAAGGG
>NZ_PNXY01000071.1 GCF_002879865.1 Paraburkholderia rhynchosiae | reverse complement strand
ACATCACGAACACCGGCGCACTCGGCCTCAGCGGGGTCGAGAGCGGCGCGACCGCCGAATACTCGACCGATGGCGGCTCCACATGGAGCACCGGCTTCTCGGCACAGGAAGGGCTGAACACCCTCGAGGTCCGCCAGACCGATGTGGCCGGCAACGTGTCGGCGGCGACCAGCTTCAGCTTCACGCTGGACACGGCCGCTGCCGCACCCGGGGTGGCACTCGCCACCGACTCGGGCAGCAGCGGCAGCGATCACATCACGAACACCGGCACACTCGGCCTGAGCGGTGTGGAGAGCGGCGCGACCGCCGAATACTCGACCGATGGCGGCACCACATGGAGCACCGGCTTCTCGGCCCAGGAAGGGCTGAACACCCTCGAGGTCCGCCAGACCGACGTGGCCGGCAATGTGTCGGCGGCGACCAGCTTCAGCTTCACGCTGGACACGGCCGCTGCGGCACCCGGAGTGGCGCTCGCCACCGACTCGGGCAGCAGCGGCAGCGATCACATCACGAACACCGGCACACTCGGCCTGAGCGGTGTGGAGAGCGGTGCGACCGTCGAATACTCGACCGATGGCGGCTCCACATGGAGCACCGGCTTCTCGGCCCAGGAAGGGCTGAACACCCTCGAGGTCCGCCAGACCGATGTGGCCGGCAACGTGTCGGCGGCGACCAGCTTCAGCTTCACGCTGGACACGGCCGCTGCCGCACCCGGGGTGGCACTCGCCACCGACTCGGGCAGCAGCGGCAGCGATCACATCACGAACACCGGCACACTCGGCCTGAGCGGTGTGGAGAGCGGCGCGACCGCCGAATACTCGACCGATGGCGGCACCACATGGAGCACCGGCTTCTCGGCCCAGGAAGGGCTGAACACCCTCGAGGTCCGCCAGACCGACGTGGCCGGCAATGTGTCGGCGGCGACCAGCTTCAGCTTCACGCTGGACACGGCCGCTGCGGCACCCGGAGTGGCGCTCGCCACCGACTCGGGCAGCAGCGGCAGCGATCACATCACGAACACCGGCACACTCGGCCTGAGCGGTGTGGAGAGCGGTGCGACCGTCGAATACTCGACCGATGGCGGCTCCACATGGAGCACCGGCTTCTCGGCCCAGGAAGGGCTGAACACCCTCGAGGTCCGCCAGACCGATGTGGCCGGCAACGTGTCGGCGGCGACCAGCTTCAGCTTCACGCTGGACACGGCCGCTGCGGCACCCGGGGTGGCACTCGCCACCGACTCGGGCAGCAGCGGCAGCGATCACGTGACCAGCGCCGGTGCGCTGACGCTTGGTGGTGTGGAGAGCGGCGCGACAGTGCAGTACAGCATCGACAATGGGGCGCACTGGAGCAGCAGTTTCAGCGCTGCGGAAGGCGCAAACAGCGTCCAGATCCGCCAGACCGATGCGGCCGGCAATGTGTCGGCGGCGACCAGCTTCAGCTTCACGCTGGACACGGCCGCTGCGGCGCCCGGGGTGGCGCTCGCCACCGACTCGGGCAGCAGCGGCAGCGATCACGTCACGAACATCGGCACACTCAGCCTCAGTCGGGTCGAAAGCGGTGCGACCGTCGAATACTCGACCGATGGCGGCTCCACATGGAGCACCGGCTTCTCCGCACAGGAAGGGCTGAACACGCTCGAGGTCCGCCAGACCGACGTGGCCGGCAATGTGTCGGCGGCGACCAGCTTCAGCTTCACGCTGGACACCACCGCTGCGGCACCCGGGGTGGCGCTCGCCACCGACTCCGGCAGCAGCGGCAGTGATCACATCACGAACACCGGCGCACTCAGCCTTAGCGGGGTCGAAAGCGGCGCGACGACCGAATACTCGACCGATGGCGGCTCCACATGGAGCACCGGCTTCTCGGCACAGGAAGGGCTGAACACCCTCGAAGTCCGCCAGACCGACGTGGCTGGCAACGTGTCGGCGGCGACCAGCTTCAGCTTCACACTGGACACGGCCGCTGCGGCGCCCGGGGTGGCGCTCGCCACCGACTCGGGCAGCAGCGGCAGCGATCACATCACGAACACCGGCACACTCAGCCTCAGCGGGGTCGAAAGCGGCGCGACGGTGCAGTACAGCATCGACAACGGGACGCACTGGAGCAGCAGCTTCAGCGCTGTCGAAGGCGCAAACAGCGTCCAGGTCCGCCAGACCGATGTGGCCGGCAACGTGTCGGCGGCGACCAGCTTCAGCTTCACACTGGACACGGCCGCTGCGGCACCCGGGGTGGCACTCGCCACCGACTCGGGCAGCAGCGGCAGCGATCACATCACGAACACCGGCACACTCGGCCTGAGCGGGGTCGAGAGCGGCGCGACAGTGCAGTACAGCATCGACAACGGGACGCACTGGAGCAGCAGCTTCAGCGCTGCGGAAGGCGCAAACAGCGTCCAGGTCCGCCAGACCGACGTGGCCGGCAATGTGTCGGCGGCGACCAGCTTCAGCTTCACGCTGGACACGGCCGCTGCGGCGCCGGGGGTGGCACTCGCCACCGACTCGGGCAGCAGCGGCAGTGATCACATCACGAACACCGGCACACTCGGCCTCAGCGGGGTCGAGAGCGGCGCGACAGTGCAGTACAGCATCGACAACGGGGCGCACTGGAGCAGCAGCTTCAGCGCTGTCGAAGGCGCGAACGGCGTCCAGGTCCGCCAGACCGATGTGGCCGGCAACGTGTCGGCGGCGACCAGCTTCAGCTTCACACTGGACACGGCCGCTGCCGCACCCGGGGTGGCGCTCGCCACCGACTCGGGCAGCAGCGGCAGCGATCACATCACGAACACCGGCACACTCAGCCTCAGCGGGGTCGAAAGCGGCGCGACGGTGCAGTACAGCATCGACAACGGGGCGCACTGGAGCAGCAGTTTCAGCGCTGCGGAAGGCGCGAACAGCGTCCAGGTCCGCCAGACCGATGTGGCCGGCAACGTGTCGGCGGCGACCAGCTTCAGCTTCACACTGGACACGGCCGCTGCGGCACCCGGGGTGGCGCTCGCCACCGACTCGGGCAGCAGCGGCAGCGATCACATCACGAACACCGGCACACTCGGCCTCAGCGGGGTCGAGAGCGGCGCGACAGTGCAGTACAGCATCGACAACGGGACGCACTGGAGCAGCAGCTTCAGCGCTGTCGAAGGCGCGAACAGCGTCCAGGTCCGCCAGACCGATGTGGCCGGCAACGTGTCGGCGGCGACCAGCTTCAGCTTCACGCTGGACACGGCCGCTGCGGCACCCGGGGTGGCGCTCGCCACCGACTCGGGCAGCAGCGGCAGTGATCACGTGACCAGCGCCGGTGCGCTGACGCTTGGTGGTGTCGAGAGCGGCGCGACAGTGCAGTACAGCATCGACAACGGGGCGCACTGGAGCAGCAGCTTCAGCGCGGCGGAAGGCGCGAACAGCGTCCAGGTCCGCCAGACCGATGTGGCCGGCAACGTGTCGGCGGCGACCAGCTTCAGCTTCACACTGGACACGGCCGCTGCAGCACCCGGGGTGGCGCTCGCCACCGACTCGGGCAGCAGCGGCAGCGATCACATCACGAACACCGGCACACTCGGCCTTAGCGGGGTCGAAAGCGGCGCGACAGTGCAGTACAGCATCGACAACGGGGCGCACTGGAACAGCAGCTTCAGCGCTGTCGAAGGCGCGAACAGCGTCCAGGTCCGCCAGACCGACGTGGCCGGCAACGTGTCGGCGGCGACCAGCTTCAGCTTCACGCTGGACACGGCCGCTGCGGCACCCGGGGTGGCGCTCGCCACCGACTCGGGCAGCAGCGGCAGCGATCACATCACGAACACCGGCACACTCAGCCTCAGCGGTGTCGAAAGCGGTGCGACAGTGCAGTACAGCATCGACAACGGGGCGCACTGGAGCAGCAGCTTCAGCGCTGTCGAAGGCGCAAACACCGTCCAGGTCCGCCAGACCGACATAGCCGGCAACATATCGGCTGCCACGGTCTGCGCATTCACGCTGGACACAACGTCTCCAGCGAGCCTGTCATGGAGTTACAGCGGGACCAAGCTGACTGCCAGCACCGATGCTTCCAACGTTTGGAAAGTTGGGGTTCACGACAACAGCAATTCAGCTGACTACGCCGCGACGCTGCAGAGCGGCGGAACGTGGACCCTATCGCAATCGGGGCTAAACAATCACAGCTTGACGGTGACTGAGTGGGACCTCGCAGGCAATACCAGGACCTCCACACACGCAGCCCCCGCTGGCATAGCCGGTTCCGAAATCAACCTTGCACTAACCGACCTGTCCAGCCATCCGGCCGACCTCACGGTCACGGTTGCCGGCATACCCTCCGGCTGGCAGTTGAACGCCGGAACCGACCTCGGCAACGGCGTGTGGCTCGTTGCGACGAACCATCTGAGCGCTCTCACGGTCACGCCGCCAGCGTCCTTCGTTGGCGCCACAGTGCTCACAGTGACCGAGAACTGGACCAACGTGGACGGCACCCATGCAAGCGTCACAGTCGCCGACAATGTGGAAGCATATGCAGCAAACTCACCAATCTTCGCCTGGTCGGGCGACGACCACCTGACGGGCTCCGCCGGCCATGATCTGTTTGTTTTCGCGCAACCCATCGGAAACGACACGCTGCATAACCTCGATCTCGCAGCGGACAAGATCGATCTCGTGGGCTTCACTGGCATCACGAGTTTCAGCGACGTCGAGACGCACATGACCGATGATTCGAACGGTAATGCAGTAATAGCATTGGGTGCTGGCGAAACCATCACGGTAACGGGTGTCCATTCCGCTGACCTCACCGGCGACAACTTCGTGTTTGACCAGGAGCCGGTTATGGTCAATTCGGGCGTCATGACGGTGAACGATGGCGCAATGCTTCCCCTCGGCGGGACGATCGACAACGCGGGTACGATCGCGCTCGCGTCAACGGGCGACGGAACCGATATCGAGATCCTGGTCAAGAGCGCATCGCTTGAAGGCGGCGGGCACCTGATGCTGTCCGACGATAGCCACAACGTCATATTCGGTGGCAGTTCCGATGCAACGCTCATCAACGTCGACAACACGATTTCCGGTGCCGGCCAGATTGGAACCGGCCAATTGACGCTCGTCAACGAAGGGACGATTGTCGCCAACGGTACCAACGCGCTCCTGATCGACACGGGAAGCCATGTCGTAGTCAACACGGGCACGCTTGAAGCAACGGGCAGCGGGGGCCTTGTGATTGATAGTGCAGTGGCGAATGCGGGCCACCTGTGGGCCAATAACGGGAACTTGGCGATTCATGGTGATGTGACCGGCAACGGCAGCGCAACGATCAGCGGAGCCGCGACACTCGAGTTCGGCGCTGCATCCACGGAACACACGATCTTCGCCGACGGCGCCACGGGCACGCTCAAGCTCGATCAATCAGCCAGCTTCACCGGTACCGTTTCCGGGTTCGGCGCCGCCAACACCCTGGATCTTGCAGACGTCTTGTGCAACGACCATACGACACTCAGCTTTACGGCCAATGATGCTGGAACGGGAGGCACGCTGGTCGTCAGCGACGGCATTCACTCGGCTCAGATCGCGCTGCAAGGCGGGCTGTCTGCCGCCGGCTTCCAGTTCACGCATGATCAAGGCAGTGGCACCGCAGTGACTTACGGAACGCCATCGCTGCCTCACGTTCAGGAGTATTAGGCAGCCAGCACAACCCGCGAGCAACGCTTGAATCATTCATCGAGCATCGAAAGCCTTCCTCGCGAGTTATATTTCTCAAACGCCTCGGATACGTCAATTGAAAGCGCAACACATCTCCAGTAACATGCGTCGGCCACATGGTTCAGACCATCGCGAATGTCTATTTGTACTTGAGCGACAGTGAACACAGGCCACCGTCGGGTTACAGGGAATCCGCAATGAATAGAAGAAGACCATTGTTAGCCATGCTAGTCCTGGCATCGGCGATTGCGGTTTCACCTTCGCTCGCGGGCGCGCAAAGTCTCCAGGAAGCAGTCGAACAGGCGATAAGAACCAATCCCGAAGTACTCGCCACGACGCATCACAGAGAGGCGGCAGACCAAGGCCTGAAGCAGGCTCAGGCCGGTTACTGGCCCCGCCTGGACGTCGACACGGCCATCGGCAGGGAGCGGCGCGATGACGCGGAGACGCGACTGCTAGGCTTAAATCGGACCACTTTCACGCATAGCACCGCCAATGTCACGCTGTCGCAAATGCTGTTCGACGGCTTCGCGGTCAAAAGCGAAGTGGCGCGGCAAAGCGCGCGCATCGATTCCTCGGCCTATGGGGTAGCCGCCACCGCGGAGGACGTGGCGCTGCGCGTGGTGGGCGCCTACCTCGAAGTGCTGCGCCGCAGGGAGACAACGGCGGCCGCCGAAGACAACATCGAATCCCACCTCCGTATCTACGATCAGATCAAGCTACGCAGCGACCGTGGCGTCGGCCGCCGTGCCGATCTTTATCAAGCGGAAAGTCGACTGGCTTTGGCCCGCGACAATTTGCGATCGGAACAAAGCAGCCTGAAAGAAGCAGAGGTTGCCTACGCCCGTCTGGTTGGCATGCCGCCGGATGCACTTGCCAAGCCGGTGGCACCGGAGAGCGAGTTGCCGCGAACAGAACGTCAGGCGCTGGACACGGCGCTGGCCAACCATCCGTCGCTCGCCGGTGCTGACGCGGACGTTGCTCAAGCCCGGGCACAATACGACGTGGCAAGGTCGGCGTTGTGGCCACGTCTTGATCTGGAGCTCAGCTCGACCCATGACCGGGAGGGCGTTTTGGGGCCAATCAACGATCGCCGCGTCATGCTGCGCCTTCGCTACAACATCTTTCAGGGCGGGGCTGACAAAGCACGAATAGGAGAGACGCACGCCCAGATCCGGGAAGCTGAACAAGTACGTAACCGTACGCGTCTGGACATACAGGAAAGCGTCTCGCTCGCGTTCAATGCGTATCACACGGCACGCGACCGGGTGGTCGTGTTGAAGCAATACGTCGATTCCAGCGCGGCAACTCGGGAGGCCTATTCGTTGCAGTTCGGAATCGGTCAACGGTCGCTACTCGATTTGCTCAATGCGGAGAACGAGTTCTACAGCGCACGCATTGCCTATCTTGGCGGCCAGTATGCGGAGACTGCCAGCGCCTACAGGGTGTTCGCCGGCATGGGGCAGTTGCTGGACATGTTGCGTATTGGGCTGCCGGCAGAGGCTTGGTCATTACACAGCGTACGAATTTCGCTTGTACCGGACCGCTGACATAGTAGTGGAAGGCTGAGACGTCCAACAACACCCCGGCGTGTCGTAGGCGTGCAGTTCGTCGCCGACATCACATGAGCACGCAGTGTTTCAACGAGCGGCTGCAGCAGTGTCGCCGCGCGACGGACCCGCCGTACGCAGGCATTCTTATCGAGCTTCAATCCGATCCGTCAGCACTTCGCGCTCAAGCGACACCTGCGACGCGCCTCACTCTATCGCAAACCGCTCGCCGGGCCGCTTCGTATCCTGACGTGCGCCTCACTGAGAGTCATCTATCGGCCCGCACCTTTTTATTCCTTTCACGGACGGGCTTGCTCCGCATTCCGAGCGGTCGCAATCGCAGGTGCGCAGACCGCATTATCGCCGCTGTGGATGCTCAAGGAAGAATCGCAGCATTTCGGCACTCGCGTCCGGACCAACAGGATCCGTATAGCTGCCGCGTGCATTGCCGCCTGCCCACGCGTGCGGTGCCCCGTGAATCGTCCACAGTTCAGCGTCGACACCGTCCGGGGAAGCCAGCCGCGAGACAGTACAGGCGCGTCGGCCAGCGTCGATCCGGCGCGACTCGCTGCCGTCATGCGGCCGTACCTCGAAGCCTTGAACGAGCTGCGTGGCGTTACTTATGTGAACCGTGGCATCCGCATCACCATGAAAGACGATGATGGGCCGCTTCGGTGACGAGGCTGTGCCTTGCTTCGAAGGCCGCGCCTCGCTGCGGCGCCTGCCGCCTTTCATCGCTGCGAGCGCTGAGGGGAGATCATGCGCACATCCTGCAGGAAGACCCGAATGCACGCCCGCCGCCGCATATAGCTCCGGATACTCGGCGATCATGATTGCCGCCATTGCGCCGCCCGCGGACAGGCCGGCGACATACACGCGCGCGGGGTCGACGTTGTGGGCGGCGATGATTTCGCGTGTTATGCCTGCGATCAATGACGGCTCACCGCGTTCGCAATGTTGATCGTCGGGTTTGAACCAGTTCCAGCACTTCGATGGATTGGCCTGCTGCGGCTGCACCGGATAAGCGACAAGAAATCGATGCCGCTCGGCAAGTACGTTCATCTGTGTACCTGCGGCGAAGTCGTCGGCGTTCTGGGTGCAGCCGTGCAGCATCACAATCAATGGCAGCGGCTCGCCGGTGCTTCCGGCCGGCACATACAGCCGATATTGGCGGCGGCCTGCGGCGTTGGAATACGCGTGCGTGCTGAAATATCCCCGGTCTTCGACGTCAATGCGGGGTTCCGGCGCGTTGAAGGTTGCGGCTTCTTTTGTCGTCGGCGCTTCGAACGGAAAGGTGACGGCTTGCGGCGTTGCGGCCCACGACGCCTTTCTGTTCACGGCGCCATCGGTCTTCCCACGCAGGCTGCGTTGTATCGCTTTTGTAGCTTCCGCGGGGCCGCGAGTACGCAGCAAAGTCATTGCTTCGCGCATCGAGTTCAGGAAACCTTCATCAAGTTTCATCGTAATTTTCCAGTTGGGTGTTGCGTATTGGGCGTCGCGCAGTTAGTGGATTCTGTCCGCGAGCGCTGTCTTGACGGCCGGCGAGGCGTGAAAGGCTCCCAGGACCACGACACTTTCGATGGTCGCGAGCGCGAGTTCGGGCGTGACGTCGGCAGCAATGCTGGCCAGTCCCAACACCTGAATGGTGAGACGCTGGTGCGCGGCACGAACTGCCTCAAGCTCCTGCCGCGAAAAATGCTGCAGCCCGAGCACAAACGCGCGGCGGCTCACCGTTTCCTGGACAACCTGCGCGTGCAGCGCCAGCTGGTTGCGAATAGCGGTTCTTATCAGGTCAGTCCGGTTCGAATAGAAGCCTTCCTGCACGAGCAGATCTATTTGCCCTAGATCGACGGGGCCGAGGTTGATGGTGATTTTTTCCGACTCGCCGCCCTTAGGGCGGGTGATACTCAGCGATGCGCTTTTTTCCATTTTCCATCCCGGGACCATCCAATGGGATGGTTATAGGCTAATTTTCGTCGCACTGCAAGATCTAATGTGGGTGTCCGCTGACGCTGTCGTGAGAATCCGGAGAGTCTTTATAGGATTGGCAAGGGTGGGGGAGCCCGCTGGGACCATCCTGCGAACCGGCGCAGCCCTGCGTCCCCAGACCGCACTCTTGCCGAGCCTCTACTGGTTTAGCCGGCCGTCGCGGAGTGCGACGAAAGTGCCAGACCAGGCTCTGGCCTGAGGTAGCTGCCAACGGCGACCCGGATTCGGATTGTCACCGACCAGTTGCGCAGCTATCCGGCCGCAAAGGCCGAGGTGCCGGAGCTGGCCGGACTGCAGCAATTTGAGGGCGTTCAGTCGCGGCGGCAAGCTGGTTCGTCGGATCCCCGAAACCGTAAAGTCTCGCGGGGTTATCTACAAGGATCTGACGGCGGGTGGACGCGCATTCAGTCCATCGGTTCAGACCAGCAACGAGGTTTGATGGCTGTGGACCGGGCCTCATTGACGTATGTGGCCAATCGCTGCCCCAGACCAGGCGATCCGGAGCAACACTGATCCAGTGTTGCGCTATGGCGTCCATATCCGAAAACGTGCCGGCCTCGCCGATCAGTGAGTCGAGATAAGGTGCAGACAGCTTGAGCCACGCGCGACCGGTCGTCAGCCATCGTTCGACAAGTCGTCTGGCAGGGTGCGCTAGTCCAGCCTGCACTGGCAGGCGCGCCAGATGATCGAACACGAACTCGTTAGGAATGCGATCCAGCAAATCGCTGTATTCGACGATCTGGGCGGCAGTCCAGTGCAACTGTAGATGCCAGCCGAGCTCATGCACCCGGTGGCTCAACCTCTCGACCATTTCAAAACTGGTGGGCGCATCATTGGGTGTGTAGAGCGTGAACCGGATACCGCGGATGCCGCCGGCGTTTAGCGCGTCGAGTTCGCCATCGGTGATGTCTGGCCGGATGGTCGCGATGCCGCGTGATCGGTCGATGCCTAGCTGGCGTATAGCATCGAGCGTGACAGTGTTGTCTACATCGTAATTTCGCGGGGTGACAATCACCGTGCGAGTCGTTCCGAAGCTCGGCTGAACGCGCCGGTAGTCGTCAACGGTTGTTGGAACCGCCGACATATCATCAGCAGCAAGCGTCTGCCTGAACCTGGTGTCGAAGATATGGATGTGCGCATCGCAAGCGTCGGCGGGCACATGGTGCTGCACTCCGGTTGAAGCGGCCTGTGTGTTCATACCTGCCCCCGCTTTTCTAACACCTGTGCGAACGCATCGACGGTGTGACTGATATCGGCATCGTCAATATGGCGATGGGTCACGCACCGGATAGTTTTTTCGCCCCACGGACGAGTCAGTACGCCCAATTCGGCTAGCGCTTTGACCCATTGATGGCTGGACATTCCTGTCCCCCCGACCTGTACCTGCACGATAT
>NZ_PNXY01000070.1 GCF_002879865.1 Paraburkholderia rhynchosiae | reverse complement strand
TGTTCGAATGCAGGTCTATGCCACAATAGTTCATGTCGGTCTCCGCAGGGTCAAAGTGCGTTCGCAAACTGACTTTAACCCTCGTCGCATAACCGCGGCGAGGAGGCCGGCTACATGATCATCATTCGGTGCGGCGGCGCTCGTCGTACGTTGCCCGGACCTGGCGGAAATGCTGGCACTGGTCGAATCGCTCGAAGGGCAGTTGACTGCCGCCGTGCATATCGACGCTGCCGACCATGACAGCGTTCGCATGTTCCTGCCGGCGCTGGAGCGACGCAGCGGCCGGATTCTGGTAAACGGTTTCGGGACCGGTGTTGAGGTCGGCCACGCGATGGTTCATGGCGGCCCATACCCGTCAACCTCCGACGGCCGCTCTACCTCAGTGGGCAGTCTGGCGATCGACCGGTTTCTGCGTCCGGTGAGTTATCAGGACATGCCTGACGATCTGTTGCCGGATGCACTCAAGGAGTCGAACCCGCTCGCTCTGAATCGCAGGGTGAACGGATCGATGGGTCCGAATTGAGCCGCGGGTTTCCGTAGAAGTGGTAGTGGGCTGGAGCGCTGGGGTCCAGCGCTGGCGGCGAAACAGGCCGCCTCTTTTCCACGCAAAAGCGCTGGAGCGGGGTGAGGTGCAGTATGGACCGCTCGGCGAGCCGAGGCGCGAACTCTGCTGCTTTGCAAGGCGTCAGGCGCGCGATGCAGTCGCTCTCGTGGTCCTCACTCCGGCTCTACGCCTCGAGCCGCGAATCGAAGGCTTGCCGTGCCTCTTCAACTGCGCGATGTTGGCCAGTGTCCAGCCATGCAGCGCCTTGAATGGCTGCTTCAACGTGCGGCCGAGCGGCGTGGCAAGCCCCGCGATGAAGCCACGACCGGGGAAGCGATCGCGGATACCGTGGCCGCGGTCGCAGCAGCCGCGGCAGATGCCAGCCGCCTCGGTTTCGACACGGTCGAGATCCACGGTGCACACGGCTATCTCATCGACCAGTTCTTCTGGTCGGGCACCAACAAGCGCACCGATCTTTATGGCGGCGCCACGCTCAAGGAGCGCTCGCGCTTCGCCAGCGAGATCGTGGCCGCCACGCCAAGGCGGTGGGTCCCGACTTTCCGATCATCCAGCGCGTAAGCCAATGGAAGCAGCAGGACCTGAGCGTGCGTCTCGCACCCACGCCACCGGCCAGCCGTGGGGCCATCGTCCAGATTCTTCAGGTCATGCTGGTTGCGAACACCGATGCACAACAATTCCAGGTATTGGCCGCGTGTCAGCCGCACCGAAACTTGTCGTTCAATGTGGCCTGTGACGAAATCCTCACACCGTTTTCTCACCGTGTATGATTCCGGCGTCGCAGCTATCACAGGCTGATTCGATGCCAAGGAAACGTCCTCGATGCTCGCAGAACAACGTCACCAATACATCCTGGCGCAAGTCGCCAAAACTGGCGCGCTTTCGGTCGCTGAACTCGTACGCGAACTGAACGTGTCGCGCGAGACCATTCGCCGTGACCTGAACGCGCTGGCAGGGCGCGGCCTGCTCGTCACGACTCACGGCGGCGCGCTTTCCAGCGACCGCCGCGAACCCGACCTCGACACGCGCGAAGCCGCGAATGCCGGCGCCAAGCGTGCAATCGGCGAGCGCGCGGCCGAGTTCGTGCCCGATGGCGCGTCGCTGATCGTCGACTCCGGCAGCACGACGCAGGCGGTGGCGCGGGCGTTGCTCGACCGGCATCGCCTGTCGGTCTATACGAACGACTGGCGCATCGCGCTGCTGCTCGGCCGGCGCAACGACAACCGCGTCACGCTGCTGGGCGGCGAACTGTCCGACATTGAGGACGCCACGTTCGGGCTCGACACGGTCCAGCAGCTCACGCAATACCATGCGGACTTCGCGTTCATCGGCGCGGGCGGGATTTCGCCGGACGGCCATCTCACCGATTACAGCCGCATGGCCGCCGAAGTGCGCAGCCGCATGATCGCCGCCGCGGATACAGTGGTGATCGTCGCGGACCATTCGAAGTTCGGGCGCGTCACGCCGGTGCGCATCAACGGCATCGAGTCCGCACGTTATCTTGTGACCGAACTGGCGCCCGAGCGCACGCTCGGCAAGGCGATCACGGCGCATGGTCCGGAAATCGTGATTGCCTGAGCCGGCGTACATGACGGCCGACGGTGCGTCCAAGCTGCCTGGCGTTCCCGCCGAATGCGGAGCCGCTCCCATGGGGGCCGCATGAAGTGGCGGCGCAAGTCACTCATGCTCACTACAGCCACCCAGCGACGGCTACGTTAAAACCTCATTCAAAAGTTCTTGTGGCGCTCTCGCGCGGCTTGGCTATTATTGGCGAATTGTGTCGTTTTTTGGAATTCGACACAATGGTCATGGCGCTGTCATCGAAATGTGTGATCCTTGCCGTGCCCGTCCAGGCATGGCACGCAGCGCGAATGCGGTAGGCAGGCTGTAGATCAGGCCCGGCAACACCGAGTCAGGTTGTCGGCAATCTGCAATTCATGGACAGCATGACGGCCGGTTGCGAGCAATATGTTGGAAGCACGCAGACAACAAACACGCAAGCAGTACGCAAAGCGCAAACGGCGCGGCACAAGCGCCGTTTAATCACAAAACAGGTATCGGGTTTTCCCGACCGTCTGGTTTTTTGCCTTTCGGAGAGAGCGACATGACAAAGACAAATTCCCCTCAGGCCACGGGCCTCGCACGCAAACTGCTGCCCGCGCTGGTCGCCGCAGCCGTGTTCGGCGGCGCGGCCATGCAAGCCCATGCGGCCGACGCCGTGGTGCTGTACACCGCCGACGGCCTGGAAAACCTCTACAAGGACGTGCTGCCGGCCTTCGAAAAGAAGGAAGGCGTGAAGGTCAATATCGTTACAGCGGGCAGCGGCGAAGTGGTGAACCGGGCCACCATCGAAAAAGACCAGCCGAAGGCGGACGTGATCGTCACGTTGCCGCCGTTCATTCAGCAAGCGGATCAGAGCGGACTGCTGCAGGCTTATCAGAGCGCCAACTACAAGAACGTGCCGGCGATCGCAAAGGCGCCGAACGGCGCGTGGGCGACCTTCGTGAACAACTATTTCTCGTTCGCGATCAACCCGGAAGTCACGAAGAATCAGCCGAAGACTTTTGCCGATCTGCTGCACCCGGACTACAGCGGCAAGATCGCCTACTCGAACCCGGCCACGGCGGGCGACGGCATGGCCGTGATCATTCTGACGTCGTCGCTGATGGGCGAGGACAAGGCGTTCGACTATCTGAAGAAGCTCGAACAGAGCGCGAAGTTCCACACCAAGGGCACGGGCTATCTCGACGTGCTGCTCTCGCGTAACGAAATCGCGTTTGCCAACGGTGACCTGCAGATGGATCTCGACGACGCCGCGAACGGCGGTCTGTCGCTCAAGCCGGTGTTCCTCGCGGCAGCTCCGGGTGCCCAGCCGACCACGTTCCAGTTGCCGTACGCGATCGGCCTGATCAAGAACGGTCCGAACCAGGCGCAAGGCAAGAAACTGATCGACTACCTGATGTCGACGGACGTGCAGGCAAAGGTGCCGGACATCTTCGGCATTCCGGGCCGCACCGATGTGCCGCTCGCCGGCAAGAACGGCGACACGGTCAAGAAGGCGATTGCGGGTGTGAAGCTGATTCCCGTGGACTGGAACCAGGTGATGGCGAAGAAAGCCGATTGGACCGCGCGCTGGAAGAACGAGGTGATCGGTTCGTCGGGCAAGCAGATCGAAGTGGTCAAGCCGAAGTAAGCCGCTCTTCAGACGAAGCACGCAGCGCTTTCACGTATTGTCTTCGGTCGCCGGGGCGCTGCACGAGCATCAATCTTGTTGGAGGATGAATCCGGTGAATACGGCCAGTCTTGCTCAGCGAGGCGCGCTCGGCGCCTCACCGGAGGCGCTCGGCGTCGCGCGTTCAGACGCGCCCGGAGGGGTGCAGATCGACCATCTTACCGTGCGTTTCGGCTCGCGCACGGTGCTCGACGATCTGTCGTTGACGATCCAGCGCGGCGAGCTGCTTACGGTGCTCGGCCGCAGCGGCTGCGGCAAGACCACGCTGCTGCGCTTCATCGCCGGGTTTATCGAAGCGGACGGGCTGTCCGGCACGCTAACCGTTGCCGGCCACGATCTCACCCATGTGCCGCCGCATAAGCGCAATCTGGGTCTGCTGTTTCAGAGTTATGCGCTATTTCCGCATCTGTCGGTGTTCGAGAACGTCGCGTTCGGCTTGCGCGCGCGGCGCACATCGGCGAAAGACATCGCGCGACGCGTGGCCGAAGTGCTGAAACTCGTGCAACTGGGCGACGCCGGGCACGTGATGCCCGCGCAACTTTCTGGTGGCATGCAGCAGCGCATCGCGTTGGCGCGCGCGCTGGTGATCGAGCCGGACGTGCTGTTGCTCGACGAACCGCTCTCCGCACTCGACGCCAATCTGCGGGCGTCGGTGCGTTCCGAACTGAAGGCGCTGCATGAGCGCCTGCCCAATCTGACGATTGTCTGTGTGACGCACGATCAGGACGACGCGCTGGTGCTGTCCGACCGCACCCTGCTGATGCGCGATGGCCGCATCGCCCAGCTCGGCACGCCGCAACAGTTATACGACGCGCCTACCGACGCGTTCGTCGCGCGTTATCTCGGCGCGGCGAATCTGCTGCCGCCGCAGGTCGCGTTCGGCATGGACGACGCGCGCTACAACGAACGGGAGCGCGTCGCGTGTCTACGGCCGGAAGCGTTGCGCATCGTGCCGCTCGGCGAAGGGCAGTTGCGCGGCGCGATCACATCGGTCGAATGGTACGGCGCGGTGCTGTCAGTCTCGGTCGTGCTGGACGCAATACCGAACGAAGCGGTGCTGGTCACCATGCAGCGCGGCCACGGCATGATGCCGGAGAAGGGCGCGCGCGTTTCACTGCGTTATGAGGCTGACGATGTCGTCCTTATCAACCCCTGAGGCGCCGAATACGCTGAGTGCGTCGGCCGCAGCCACAGCCGCGGCGGACGCCCGGCGCAGCGCGAGCGCCGCCTCGCATCGAGCCGCGGTGAGACGCCGCGAGCGCGCGGCGCAATGGCATCTGTTGTTCATCGCCGTAATCGTGCTTGGGCCGCTCGTCATCTATCCGCTCGTACGCCTCGTGGCGCTGAGTCTGAGCGGGCCGCATGGCATCGGCCTGCAGGCTTATGCGGCGTTCTTCGGCAATCCGGAGACGCGCGGCGTGATCGGCACGACGCTGTGGATACTGTTCGCGAGCGCCGGACTCGCCTCGCTGCTCGGCGTGGCGCTCGCGTCGCTGCTGTTCTTCAAGCCGTTTCCCGGCGCCCGGATGGTCACGCGTTTTCTCGAACTGTTCGTGGCGTTCCCGTCGTTTCTGGTCGCCTTCACGCTGATCTTTCTGTACGGCTCGCAAGGCTCGGTCAGTATCGGCTTGCAGCGGCTGTTTCATCTGGAGACGCCGCCGCTCAATTTCCTGTTCGGCGTGGGCGGCGTGATTCTCGCCGAGGTCGTGTTCTACGCGCCGTTCGTTGTGCGTCCTACGTTGGCCTCCTTCGCCATGCTCGACATGCGTCTGATCGAAGCCGCCCGCAGCCTCGGCGCAAGCGGCTGGATGGTCGCGTTCAAGGTGATCTTGCCGCTCGCGTGGGCGGGCATAGCGGCGGGCACCATCCTGTGCTTTCTGCTGACGCTCAACGAGTTCGGCATTCTGCTCGTGCTCGGCAGCGCGCATCTGATCACCTTGCCGGTCGCCATTTACAGTTCGGCCACCGTCGACCTCGATCTGCCGACGGCCGCCGCGGGCGCGGTCGTCATGCTGATCATGTCCCTGTCGTTGTACGCGTTGTACCGCCAGGTCAACCGTCGCAAGGTGAAAGGAGCGGGCCATGGCCGTTGAACTCGATCCGACGGTGCTGCCGGTGATGCACAAGAAGGCGCGTCCGGTGCGCCGCAGTCTCGTCGTGCGGATGCTCGGCGGGCTGTTTCTCGGTTTTGCCGCGCTGCTGTGCTTCTGGCTTTTCGTGCTGCCGGTGATTGTGGTCGGCTTGTCGAGCGTGGCGGCCCATTGGTCCGGCACGATCCTGCCGGACGGCTTCAGCACGCGCTGGTTCGAGCGGCTCGGGTCGAGCGACTTCGACGCGCTGACGACGAGCCTCGAAATCGGCATGGGCGTCGCGGTGCTCGGCACGATTCTCGGGCTGTGGCTTGCGCTCGCGCTCGAAGGACGCGACCGGCGCGGGCTTGGCGCTTTCGTCGACACCATCGCGATGATGCCCAACGGCGTGCCGAGCGTGGTGCTCGGGCTCGCGGTGCTGATCGCGTATCACAAGCGGCCGGTCGATCTGTCGAGTTCCGCGGCGATCGTCGTGTTCGTACAGCTCGCACTGGTGCTGCCGTTCTGCTACCGGTGCGCGGCCGCCGCGTTGCGCCCGGAGCTGACCGTTCTGCGAGAAGCGGCCGCGAGCCTCGGTGCGCCGCCGTCGATGGTCCTGCGCCGCGTTGTGCTGCCGCAACTCGTGCCCGCGATCCGCGCGAGTCTTGCGCTCGGCTTCGCGTTGTCGCTCGGCGAACTGGGCGCGACGCTTACCGTCTATCCGCCCGGTTTTGCGACGGTGCCCATTGTTGTCGTGGGTCAGGTCGAGCGCGGTTACTACTTGCCGGCGTCCGCGCTGTCGCTGATTCTGCTGCTGGTGTCGCTGGCGGCGCTGCTGCTGATTGCGGCCCGTGTGCCGCGTCGTCGAATCGACTGAACCCGCATTTCCTCGTTGTCCTGCTTATGCGTCACTCGGCGCGCAGACATTCCGCAGACTTTGAGTGTGGCGAAATTTGTCAAAATGACCGAATATATGCAAACTGCTTCTGTCGATCCGATCGAGGTCGTGCGCAGGCATTCGCTGACGGCACTGGTTCGCGACGAAATCGAACGGCATATCGTCGAAGGCGAACTGGCGCCGGGCGACAAGCTCAACGAAGCTGACTGGGCAGCGCGCCTGCACGTGTCGCGCGGACCGGTTCGCGAGGCGTTTCGCGCGCTCGAGCAGGCGGGGCTCGTGCGCACGGAGAAGAATCGCGGCGTGTTCGTGCGGACTGTGTCGCTGGCGGAAGCGGATGAGATTTATGCGGTGCGCGCGGTACTTGAGGAGGCGGCGTGCCGCATGTTGGCCGCGAACATCGACGCGCGTCAGTTGGCGGTGCTGCGCGACTGGCTGGATGCAATGCGCGCGGCGCTCGATGCACAGGACCACGATGCATACGCGCGCGCGAACGTCGCATTTCACGATGCGATCGTGGCGGCGGCCGGCAATGTGAAGTTGTATGAGACGTATCGAAGGCTGGTGAGCGAGTTGAGTCTTTTCCGGCGTGCCGCGCTGGTGGTGCATGCCGATGCGATGGAGCGCTCGCTGGCCGAACATCGCGCGATTCTGACGGCGCTGGCTTCACGCGATGCCGGGCATGCCGCAGCGCTCATGCAAGCGCACGTGAACGGCGGCTTGCAGCGCGCGCATGCGGCGTGGGAGGAAAGCTGCAAAGCGGCGTCCAAAGCGGCGGGCCGTTCGGCGCGGCCGGATAGCACCGGCAACGGACGATTGAAGCGATGAGCGGGTTTTAACGCATTGGCTTGAGCACGCGTGCCCGGCACGCAGGGGACGGGAACCATGGTAAAGGCAAGCGCAAATGCAAGCGCAGAAGCAAACGAACGCACGATCGAAGTCAACGGCCGCCCTTACCGGCTGCCCTCGGAGCCAACGGTCGTGGTGTGCGTCGACGGCTGCGAATTCGATTATCTCGAGGCTGCCGTCGCGGCCGGCGTCGCACCGTTTATCGGCACGATGCTCAATGGCGGCGCGGCCTTCAAGGGCGACTGCGTGATCCCGTCGTTCACGAACCCGAACAACTTGTCGATCGTATGCGGCGTGCCGCCTTCGGTGCACGGCATCTGCGGGAATTACTTCTGGGACCCGGACGCGAACGGCGGCGCGGGCGCCGAAGTGATGATGAACGATCCCGCCTATCTGCGCGCCGGCACCTTGCTGGCCGCTGCTGCTAAAGCGGGCGCGGCCGTTGCCGTCGTCACCGCGAAAGACAAGTTGCGCCGGCTGTTGGGCTGGCAACTGAACGGCATCTGCTTTTCAGCGGAGAAAGCGGACAAGGTGACGCGCGACGAAAACGGTATCGACGAAGTGCTCGATCTGGTCGGCTTGCCGCTGCCCGACGTGTATAGCGCAGCGCTTTCGGAGTTCGTGTTCGCCGCCGGCGTGCGGCTCGCGCAAACGCGCAAGCTCGACCTGATGTATCTGTCCACCACCGATTACATCCAGCACAAATGGGCGCCGGGCACCGAGGGCGCGAACACGTTCTACGCGATGATGGACGGCTATCTCGCGAAGCTCGATGCGCTTGGCTGGGTGATCGGCCTCACCGCCGACCACGGCATGAACGCGAAGCACGATCCGCAGACCGGCGAGCCGAACGTGATCTATCTGCAAGATGTGCTGGACGACTGGCTCGGCGCTCGCAAGGCGCGCGTGATCTTGCCGATTACGGACCCATACGTGGTGCATCACGGGGCGCTCGGTTCGTTCGCGACGATCTATTTGCCTCGCGATGTCAGCGCCGCGCAGGTGATCGAGCGAATTGGGGCGCTCCAGGGAATCGAAGTCGTGCTCGACAACCGCGCGGCGTGCGAACGGTTCGAACTGCCGAACGACCGCGTCGGCGATATCGTCGTGATCAGCACAAAGCATGTGGTGCTCGGCACGCGGCGCGACGAGCATGACCTGTCCGGGCTGACCGTGCCGTTGCGCTCGCACGGTGGCTTGTCGGAGCAGGAAGTGCCGCTGCTGTTCAATCGGCGTGTTGAAGGACTGCCGGTCCCGGGCAGCGCTAAAAGACTGCGCAACTTCGATATCTTCGACGTCGCGCTGAATCGCGTGTCGGCATCATGAACACGACGCTGCGGGACCATCCGGCATTTCGGGCGGAAGTGCTGCGGCTCAAAGGCGAACGCGCGGCGCGGCCACGCTCGCTCGATGTCTTCGATCCTTACACGGGCACGCGGGTGGGGACGGTTGCGCTTGCCAGCATCGACGATGTGCGCGCCGCGTTCGAATACGCTGCTGCCTATCAGGCGAAGCTCACGCGCTATGAGCGCTCGCAGATTCTCGAAGGCGCGGCCGCGTTGCTGCGTGACAGAACCGAAGAGGCGTCGAACCTGATTTCGCTCGAATCGGGCCTGTCGAAGCAGGATTCGCGCTATGAGATTGGCCGCGTGGCTGATGTATTCAAGTTCGCGGCGATCGAAGCGTTGCGCGACGACGGCCAGAGTTTTTCCTGCGATCTGACGCCACATGGCAAGCGGCGGCGCGTGTTTTCGCAGCGCGAGCCGCTCGCTGGCGTGATCGTCGCGATTACGCCGTTCAACCATCCGATGAACCAGGTCGCGCATAAAGTTGCGCCGGCAATCGCGACGAATAATCGGGTGGTGCTCAAGCCGTCCGAGAAGGTGCCGCTGTCCGCGCTCTATCTCGCCGACATCCTGTACGAAGCCGGTTTGCCCGCGCCGATGCTGCAAGTACTGACCGGCGACCCGGGCGAGATCGCCGACGAACTGATCACGCATCCGTTGGCCGAACTCGTCACGTTCACGGGTGGTGTGGCGATCGGCAAATACATTGCGGCGAAGGCGGCGTACCGGCGCGTCGTTTTGGAGCTCGGCGGGAACGATCCGTTGATCGTGCTTGACGACGCCGATCTGGAGCGCGCGGCGACGCTGGCCGTGCAGGGCTCATATAAGAACTCCGGTCAACGCTGCACGGCGGTCAAGCGGATGCTGGTGCAAAAGCGTGTCGCAGCGGATTTCACCGATCTGGTCGTCGAGAAGACGCGGGCATGGACTTTCGGCGATCCATTCGATGCGGCGAATCAGATGGGTACGGTAATCGACGTCGCGGCGGCGCAGTTGTTCGAGGCGCGCGTGAATGAGGCGATTGCCGGCGGCGCGCGTCTGCGTATCGGCAATCGACGCAACGGCGCGCTGTATTCGCCCACGGTGCTCGACGGAGTCGAGCCGGGCATGACGCTGGTGCGCGAGGAAACTTTCGGCCCTGTGTCGCCGATCATCAGCTTCGACACGCTCGACGACGCGATCCGTATCAGTAACGGCACTGCATTCGGGTTGTCTTCGGGTGTGTGCACGAACCGGCAGGATGCGATCACGCGTTTTATCAACGAGTTGCGGGTAGGAACGGTCAACGTCTGGGAAGTGCCCGGCTATCGGATCGAGCTGACGCCGTTCGGCGGAATCAAGGACTCCGGGCTCGGCTACAAGGAAGGCGTTCAGGAAACGATGAAAAGCTTTACCAACCTGAAGACTTTTTCACTACCGTGGGAGTAATTTCGTGGCATTGAGTGTGAGCGACATCCGTTCCTTGTTCGAGCAATACGGCGACATGGCCTATAGCGGCGAACCGGTGACGCAACTCGAACATGCATTGCAGAGCGCCGCGCTGGCTGAAGAAGCGGGTGCCGGTGACGAACTCGTCGTCGCGGCATTTTTGCACGACCTCGGACATCTGCTGAATCTGCAGGGCGAGACGCCGACGGAGCGGGGCATCGACGATCTGCACCAGTACTTTGCGCTGCCTTTTTTGCGCGCCGTGTTGCCGGATGCGGTATTGGAGCCGATTCGTCTGCACGTCGATGCAAAACGCTGCCTCTGCGCAATCGACGACGCGTATTTCGGCCAGCTTTCCGCCGATTCGGTACGTAGCCTGGAATTGCAGGGCGGCATTTTCACTAGAGAGGAAGCAGAAGCGTTTGTGCAAAAGCCGTATGCGCAAGATGCACTGCGTTTGCGTAAGTGGGATGACCGCGCAAAAGAAAAAAACCGCACGACGCCGGATCTCCATCACTACCTTGATGTGGTGGAGCGCGTCGTGCGCAAGCGTGTCGTAGTCTGATTGGGATGGCCTGGTTCCTATTGGTTTCTTAATGGTTGTTGTGCGTTGTCTTCGCGCTTTTCTCTCGCAATTTCTATATGCGGAAATAACGCTTGCAAGGCGCGGACCGGCTCGCTAGAATCTCGCTCTTTCGTGCTCCGGACGCCGGGGCACGGGAAGCGGGAGAGCCAGCAGTGGCAAGGCTTCCAGCGGTGGCGGCAGGTTCAGTCAGTAAGAAAAACCTGTTGACGGCGCAGCGGAAGTTCTTCATAATCTCGTTTCTCTGCTGCAGATGCAGCGACGCAGAACGAAGTGGTGCCGGACAGGGTGGTAGCGGGCAGCGCGGGGAATGCGGACCGATCTTTAAAAATTAACAGCCGATAAGTGTGGGCGCTTGATGCGCGACGCGAGGTGGATCCTTCGGGGTCTGCCGTAAAGCGGAAGTATCAAGTCTCACACAGTAATGAAAGGAAGGTCAGGCCGTTGAAAGATGGCTGGACACTTCGTCAGTACGTTGAGTGAGCGACCG